>NZ_CP109496.1:6152283-6828424 GCF_036231355.1 Streptomyces sp. NBC_01431 | reverse complement strand
CGATATCGGTCACGTCAACAACCTCCGTGGGACGTTCGGTTCCTGCACCACCGGCGCAGATTCCCGAACCTACCCGCCACCACTGACAACGCCGCCCGCGCCCGCCCCTACCAGCTGGTCTTGCGGTGCAGCTCCCACATCTGCATGACGGTCTGCTGGTCGATGGCGCGCTCGCCGCCCGCGACGTCGTCACTTGCCGCGAGGTAGACCTTGCCCTGCCACAGCGGCAGCAGCCGCACGTCGTCCACCAGGTCGTCCTGGGCGCGCTCGAACAAGTTGCTGGTGGCACCCCGGTCGGAGACCTCGCGGGACTGCGGGAGCAACTGAGTGGTGATCTCGTGCGGCTCGTAGGGCGTACCGACCGCGTTCTCCTTGCCGACGAAGGGCGCGATGAAGTTGTCGGGGTCGGGGAAGTCCGGGAACCAGCCGCGGCCGAAGACCGGGAAGTCACCGGCCTGGAACCCCTCGGTGTACGTCTTCCACGGGCGGTTGTTGAGCGTCACCTGGAACAGTCCCGAGGCATCCAGCTGCCGCTTGAGCTCCTTGAACTCCGCCGCCATGGACGAGCCGTAGCGGTCGGTGGTGTACCAGAGGGAGAGCGGCACCGGCCCGGTGATGCCGGCCTTGCGCAGGATGTCCCTCGCCTTGGGGACGCTGGGCGATCCGTAGGTGTCGAAGAAGCTGGTGGTGTGTCCGGTGACGCCGGTGGGGACCATCGAGTACAGCGGCTCCGCCGTGCCCTTGTAGACCCTGGCGACCAGCGCGTCGCGGTCCACGAGCTGGGCGACGGCCTTGCGCACCGCCGGGTTGGCGGCCTGCGGGTCCTTGGGATTGAACACCAGGAAGCGGATCTCGGTGCCGGTGTTCTCGATCAGCTGGAGCGGCTTGCCCGCGGCCTTCTGGTTGCGGACGTCCTCCACCTCGTCGGCGGTTATGCCCCGGTAGGTGATGTCGATCTGATGGTGTTCGAGGGCGTCCACCATGTCGGTGGAATCGTGGAAGTAGCGAATGGTCACGCCGTCGTTCTGGCGCTCCGCGAAGCCCTCGTAATGGGCGTTCTTCTTCAGCACCGCGCGGTCGCCGGCCTTGTACGACTGCAGCGTGTAGGGGCCCGAGCCGGTGAGCCCCCCGTCGTCGCGGATCTTGTCGGCCGGATACGTCTTGGGGTCCACGATCGACATGGCCGGGGCGCCGAGCACGAACGGGAAGGTCGCGTCGGGTTTGTTGAGGTGGAAGGTGACGGTCAGACCGTTGTCCGCGGTGACCCGGTCCAGGCTGGTGAGCAGCCCCTTGGGACCGGCCTTCACATTGATCTTCACGATGCGGTCGATGGAGTACTTGACCGCGTTCGCGTCGAGTGTCGTTCCGTCGGAGAAGGTCAGCCCCTTGCGCAGCGTGCACGTGAAGGTCCGGCTGGAGTTGTCCTGGAACCGGCAGGACTGCGCGGCGTCGGGCTGCGGGGCGCTGCTGCCGGTCGGGAAGCTCACCAGCGTCTGGAAGACGTTGCGGTACAGCTCCCACGAGCCGTCCCAGGACGCGGCCGGATCGAGGGTGCTCGGCTCGCTCGTCGTCCCCACCGTGATCTGCTGCCCGGCCTGCGAACCGCCCGCCGAGAGCAGTCCGCAGCCACCGAGCAGGGACATGGACGCCATGGCCGCCGTGGTGCGTCGGCAGATGGTCCGTTTGAACACGTGCACGCTCCTAGGTCGGCCGTGGATCGGCAGACCATACCGCAGCGTCCCGCTGAGTCAACCGGTCATCTCAGCGGGATGCTTGGTACATTCAGGAACAAATCGACACAGTGGGGTGCGGAAGCGGCCGCTCAGTGCACTCCGACGTTCAGGAACAGCCCGCCGTCCACGACCAGCGTCTGTCCGGTGACCCACTCGGACTGCTCGGAGGTGAGGAACGCGGCCGCGCCGCCGATGTCGGAGGGCACACCGAGCCGGCCCATCGGATAGGCCGCGGCGGCCTCCGCCTCGCGGCCCTCGTAGAGCGCCTGCGCGAACTTGGTCTTGATCACGGCCGGCGCGATCGCGTTGACCCGGACCACGGGCGCGAACTCGTGCGCCAGTTGGAGGGTCAGATTGACCATGGCCGCCTTGCTCATGCCGTACGCGCCAATAAACGGCGAGGCGGAGACTCCGGCGATGGAGGCGATGTTCACGATCGCTCCGCCGTTGTCCCGCTGCCAGGCCTTCCAGGTCTGCTGGGCGAAGCCGAGGGCGGAGATCACGTTGGTCTCGAAGACCTTGCGCGCGACGTTCAGGTCGAGCTCGGCGATCGGGCCGAACACCGGGTTGGTACCTGCATTGTTGACCAGGAAGTCGACGCGGCCGAAGGCCTCCATGGTGCGCTCGACGGCGGTGGCCTGGTGGGCCTCGTCGGCCGCCTTGCCCGGGACCGCGATGACCCGGTCGGAGCCGAGCCGCTCGACGGCCTCCTTGAGGGCGTCCTCACCGCGGCCGGTGATGCACACGCGATCACCGCGGGCGACGAGCGCCTCGGCGATGCCGTAGCCGATGCCGCGGCTGGCGCCGGTGACCAGGGCCACCTTGCCCGAGAGTTCAGGAAGTTCAGTCATGTTCCTTGCACCTGGCCTTAGTTGAGCGGGCCGCCGGCCACGTACATGACCTGGCCCGAGACGAATCCGGCGGCGTCGCCCGTGAAGAAGGCGATGGCGTTGGCGATGTCCTCGGGGTGGCCGACGCGCTGGACCGGGATCTGGGTGGCGGCCGCGGCCTGGAACTCCTCGAAGCCCATGCCGACGCGGGCGGCGGTCTGCGCGGTCATCTCGGTGACGATGAAGCCGGGGGCCACCGCATTGGCCGTGACGCCGAACTTGCCGAGTTCCTTGGCGAGGGTCTTGGTGAAGCCCTGGAGGCCCGCCTTGACGGCGGAGTAGTTGGCCTGGCCGCGGTTGCCGAGCGCGGAGGACGAGGAGAGCGAGACGATCCGGCCCCACTGGGCGTCCACCATGTGCTTCTGACAGGCCTTGGCCATCAGGAACGCACCCTTGAGGTGCACGTTCATCACGGTGTCCCAGTCCAGCTCGCTCATCTTGAAGAGCAGGTTGTCGCGCAGGACGCCGGCGTTGTTGACGAGGATGGTGGGGGCGCCGAGTTCCGCGGCGACGCGCTGGACGGCCGCCTCCACCTGGGCGCTGTCGGAGACGTCGCAGCCGACGGCGATGGCTCGCCCGCCCGCCGCGGTGATCGTGTCGACGGTGTCCTTGCAGGCCGCCTCGTCGAGGTCGAGTACGGCGACGGCCCGGCCCTCGGCCGCAAGCCGGACGGCGGTCGCGGCGCCAATGCCCCGCGCCGCCCCGGTCACGATGGCGACGCGCTGCTCGGTGGTGGACATGCTGTTCTCCTCGCCCTGGGATCCGCGGCCCTCAGTCACTGAGCAACCGCTTAGTAGCTTCAGCAGACGTGACGCTAGAAGCCCTGGCACCCGGTGTCAACGGCCTGCGGATCCCCCTGGCGGATGTCACACCCCCGCCGGGGCGCGATTCAGCGCACCAGCAGGTCGAGAAGGCGCTCGGTCTCGGCCGCCGGGTCATGGGTCAGACCGGTGTGCACCGGCCCCGGCTGGACGACGGTGGAGCGCGGCGCGATCAGCCAGCGGAAACGGCGGCCCGCGTCGTCGCCCGCCGCCTGCCCGGCCCCCTCGCCGCCGCCACAGACGCCTTCGACGGCGCGCAGGGCGGCCCGTACGCCCACCACGTCCGCCCGCGGGTCAAGCGCCTTCAGCTTCGCCTCGTCCAGATATGTCCGCGCGGCGACGTAGGACCGGGCGCGGCAATACACCAGCACGCCCGCGTTGAAACACTCACCGCGCTCGACCCGCGGCACCACGCGCAGCAGCGCGTACTCGAACACATCGCGCTTGCTCAACGGTCGTCGTCCTTCTTGCTCTGCTTGGTGGGGTGCGGCCAGGGCTTGACGTGGTCGGTCAGCCAGCCGGGGGCCTGCGAGGGCTTGACGGTGGCCGGCGCGTCCAGCGTGATGCGCTCGTGAATCGTCCCAGCACGAGCGAGCAGCGGCTCGACGTACGCGCGGCGCAGCGCGTCGGTCGTGTCGAAACCGGGCTCGTCGACCAGCCACTCGTCGGGGACCAGGGCCGCGACCTCGGTCAGGAGTTCCTCGGTCACCAGCGGCGCGAGCTCGGCGGCCGCGGCGGCGATCTCGGGAGCGAACGGCGCCAGCGCATGGTCGGATGCGTTGTACGGCTTGGCCGCGGAGGCCTGGGCGCCGGGCCAGTTGTGGTGCCAGATCATGGTGGCGCCGTGGTCGATGAGCCACAGGTCCTCGTGCCAGACCAGCATGTTGGGGTTGCGCCACGACCGGTCGACGTTGTTGATCAGCGCGTCGAACCAGACGACCTTGCCGGCCTCGGCCGCGTCCACCTGGTAGGCGAGCGGGTCGAAGCCGAGCGAGCCGGGCAGGTAGTCCATCCCGAGGTTGAGGCCGCCGCTCGCCTTCAGGAGTTCCTGCACCTCCTGGTCCGGCTCGGAGAGGCCGATCACCGGGTCGAGCTGGATGGTGACCAGTTCCGGGACGCGCAGCCCGAGCCGACGGCCGAGCTCCCCGCAGATGACCTCCGCGACGAGCGTCTTGCGGCCCTGCCCGGCGCCGGTGAACTTCATGACGTACGTTCCGAGATCGTCGGCCTCGACGATGCCCGGAAGCGAGCCTCCCTCACGCAACGGCGTGACATAGCGGGTCGCGGTGACTTCAGTGAGCATGGCCACAGGCTACTTCGCGGCAATCGGGTCCCCACTCCCATTTCTCCCCGCCGGAAGGAGGCCGCGGTCGGACAACCGGCCGGGCCGCTGAACACCGGGCGCCCCGTTCCCGTACAACTGCACGCAACTTCGTGACGTAGATCGAGAGGACAGCCAGCATGAGCATCGAATCGCTCCCGTCCGGCCCGGCGTCGGTTCCGGCGCGCCGCACCGTCATCGCGGCGGTCGGCGCGACCGGGCTCGCCGCCGCGCTCACCGCGTGCGGCGGCGGCTCCGACAAGGCGGCCGGTTCCGATTCCGCCAAGCCCGCCGGGGGCGCCGCCGGCGGGACCGTGCTCGGCAAGACTTCCGACATTCCGCAGGGCGGCGGGAAGATCTTCGCGGACCAGGGGGTGGTGGTCACCCAGCCGACGGCCGGGCAGTTCAAGGCGTTCTCCTCGAAGTGCACGCATCAGGGATGTGCGGTGTCGTCGGTGTCCGGCGGCACCATCAACTGCCCTTGCCACGGCAGCAAGTTCGACGTTGTGGACGGCAGCGTCAAGGGTGGGCCCGCGCCCTCCCCGCTGCCCGCCGCCGCGATCTCCGTCGAAGGGGGCTCGATCAAGCTCGCGTGACGCGGCGGGGCGCTTTCAGACAGTCCAGGATCTCGTCCGTGGTGGCCACCGTGGCGACGAGCGCGAGGGTGTGACGGATCATTGCGGGGGTGTACTCGGCGGGCACCCCCGCGATGGCATCGGCCGCGACCACCGCCGTGTAGCCGAGGTTGACGGCGTCGAAGACGGCGTTGGGGATCGCCACGTTCGCCGAGACGCCGGTAACGATCAGGGTGCGGCAGCCCAGATTGCGCAGCAGCGGGTCCACGTCCGTGCCGGACACCGGCGACAGGCCGTGCAGCCGGCGCACGACGATGTCCTCGTCCGCCACCTCGATGGGCTCGGCCACGCGCACCGCCCGCGAGCCCGAGTACTGCTGGATCGGCAGCCGTTCGGCGGCGCGGAACAGTCGGGCGTTGCGGCTGGCCCCGCGGCCGTCGGGCCGGCGCTCGGCTACCGCGTGCAGCACCTGGACGCCCGCCACATGGGCTCCCGCCACCAGCCGGGCCACGTTGTGCAGCACCCCCGAAGCCCGTGCCTGCGTGGCGAGTTCGGGCAGTGCGCTGTCCTTGCCGACCACGCCCTGTTGGCACTCGACGGTCATGAGCACCGTCGTGGCAGGGGCCAGCTGTTCCGCGAGGTGTTCCTTCGTCGCCATGGCGCGGGAGGCTAACGGCCATTGCGCGACGAGGGAAGAGCGCGCCATGATTCCTGACGAACCGTCAGAATGCCTGCCATCACTGGAAGGGAAGGCGCCGATGACCGCCACACAGCGCCGGGGCCGCCGGATCATGATGACCGACGAGGAGCAGGACGCCTTCCTCGGCGAGCAGCGCACCTGCCGCCTCGCCACGGTCTCGGCGGACGGCAGTCCGCACGTCGCCCCGCTCTGGTACGTCTGGGACGGCACCTCGCTCTGGCTGTACTCGATCACGCGCAGCCGCCGCTGGGCGCAGCTCGGCAAGGATCCGCGGGTGGCGGTGGTGGTGGACGACGGCACGGAGTACGGAGAGTTGCGCGGGGTGGAGCTGACCGGCAGCGCCGTCCCGGTCGGCGAGGCCCCGCGCACGGGCGAGCCCTGCCCCGAACTCGCCGTCCCCGAGCGGTTGTTCGCGGCGAAGAACTTCGGCCTGGAGGAGATGTTCCACGACGGGCGGCACGCGTGGCTGCGGCTGACGCCGGACACGGTGGTCTCCTGGGACTTCCGCAAGCTGGGGGGCGACTTCGGGCGGTAGGCAGGGCTCGGTAGAACCCGGGCGCCGGAATTCCGTGCGGCGACAACGGCTTCCGGGTCGCGGTTCAGGGGTTCGGGGTCGCCCGGCCGCGGGCTACCGCTGGGCGAGCCGCTCGCCCGCCGCGGCCAGGGCGTCGACGGCGGCCCGGATCGAGGGCCTGCGGTCGGCGTCCGCGCGCCACACGGCGTACACATGGCGGCTCATCGCATCGCGCACCGGCACCACCCGCACCCCGTCCGGCACCGGACCCCGGCCCAGGCGCGGGGCGATGCTGACGCCCAACCCGGCTTCCACCAGGGCGAGTTGGGTGGCGTGTTCGCGGGCCACATGGGCGATACGCGGCTCGACGCCCTTGCCGCGCAGGGTGAACATCAGCCACTCGCTGCAGAATTCGCCCTCGGGCCAGGTGATCCACTCGTCCTCGGCGAACTCCTCCAGGCCCACCGTCTCGCGACCGGCCAGCGGATGACCGGCGGACATGGCGACGTCCGCGAGGTCGTCAAGGACCGCCCGCTTGGCGAGCCCGTCGGGCAGCGGCAGCGGCTTGTTGTACCAGTCGAGTACGAGCGCGAGGTCGAGGTCGCCGAGCAGCACACCCTGCACCGATTCGTCGGCCTCCAGTTCGTCGGAGCGGACCTTGAGCCGCGGGTGCTCGGCACGCAGCGAGGCGAGCGCGGCGGGGAAGAGCCCGCGGGCGGCGGTGGCGAAGCCCGCGATCCTGAGGTCGCCGACGACCCTGCCACGCTGAGCCTCCAACTCCGCCTGGGCCAGTTGCACTTGGGACAGGATGCGGGCGGCGTGCTCGGCGAGCAGCCGGCCGGCGTCGGTGAGCCGCACCCCGCGCCCGTTCTTGGCGAGCAGCGGCTGACCGGCCTCCCGTTCCAGCTTGGCGAGCTGCTGGGAGACGGCTGAGGTGGTCACGTGCAGCGTGTCGGCGGCGCCGCCGACCGAGCCGTGCCGGGCCACCGCGTCGAGGGTGCGCAGGCGCTCCAGGTTCAACATATAAGCAATGCTAACCGATCACCTTCGCCTTTTCTCGCTTGTGCTACGTGATTGCTGGCGCCATCCTGGTCGCCATGAGCACCGCAGCCCCTTCCCGGGCCCTCTCCGCACCGGCCTCCCCCACCTCGCCCGCAGCGCGCCGTCCCGCCCTTGACTGGCGCGTCCGGTTCGCCGCGCTCTCGCTCATCTGGGGCTTCAGCTTCCTGCTCATCAAGGTCGGCACGGACGGCTACGCCCCGTTCCAGGTGACCTTCGGACGACTGCTCTTCGGCACGGTGGTGCTCGCCGTGGCCATGGCCGTCAAGCGCGAGCGACTGCCGCGCGGAGCCCGCACCTGGCTGCATCTGACGGTGGCGGCGCTGCTCCTCAACGCCGCGCCCTTCTCGCTGTTCGCGTACTCGGAACTGACGATCCCCTCGACGCTGGCCGGCATCTGCAACGCGACCTCGCCACTGTGGGGCATGGCGCTGTCGCTGGTCGCGCTCTCCGAGGACCGGCCGACCCGCCGCCGCGTCGCGGGGCTCGGCCTCGGCTTCCTCGGGGTGCTCACGGTTCTCGGTGCCTGGCAGGGCTTCCACGGTCTGGACGTCACCGGCACCGCGATGGCCCTGCTCGCCTCGCTCTGCTATCCGGTCGGCTGGATCTACGTCCGCCGCACGCTGGCGGGCAGCGGGCACTCGAACCTGTCCCTGATCGGCGCCCAGCTCGGCGTCGCCACGCTCCAACTGGCCCTGGTGACACCGCTGTTCGCCGGATTCCCGAGCTCGTTCCCCCTCGTCCCGCTGCTGGCCGTCGCGGCGCTTGGCGCCTTCGGTACCGGGTTCGCGGTGCTCGTCCAGTACGGGCTCGTCAATGAGGTGGGCCCGACGACGGCGCAGATGGTCACCTACTTCATCCCGGTGATCGCCACCGCCGCCGGGGTCGCGGTCCTCGGCGAGAGCCTCAGCTGGAACACCCCGGTCGGCGCGGCCATCGTGCTCGCGGGCGCGGCCCTGACCCAGAGCCGCCCGCGCGCGAAGTCCCGGTCCCCCAGGCCCGCCCCCGCGAAGTCCCCGGCTCAGTAGTCGTAGCGGTTCCCGGGTCCCGGGCCGACCGCGGAGGCGATGGCGTCCGCGAGCGGCCCGATCTCGTCGCGGCCCAGACTTGAGACCGTGATGCGCACCCCGGGCGCCGAGGCCATCCGGAAGCGGGCGCCAGGCGCCACCGCCCACCCGGCGTGCAGCAGCCGGGACACCGCCCCCGTCTCGTCGGGCACCGACACCCAGACCACGAAGCCGCTGCGCCCACGGGCCTCGATCCCCCGCTCGCGCAGCGCCCGCAGCAGACCCTCCCGGCGCTCCCGGTAGGAGCGGGCCACCTTCACCGGATCGACGGCACCCGACGTCCAGAGTTCGACCACGGCCCGCTGAAGCAGTCTGCTGACCCAGCCGGGGCCGAGGCGCTGGCGCCCGCGCACCCGGTCGAGGGTGACCGCGTCACCAGTAAGTACCGCGAGCCGCAGATCCGGACCGTACGCCTTGGCCACCGACCGCACGAAGGCCCAGCGCTCGGTGACCGGGGAGACCAGGTGCAGCGGCAGATCGACCATGCCGTGCCCGTGGTCGTCCTCGATGAGCAGCACGCCAGGGTGCGCGCTGAGGACCTCGCGCAGGGCGCGGGCGCGGGCCGCGCTCACGGCCGCGCCCGTCGGGTTCTGCGCGCGGCAGGTGATGACCACTGCCCTGGCACCCGCGGCCAGGGCGCGCTCCAGTCCCTCGGGCAGCGGGCCCTCGTCGTCCAGGGCCATGGGTTCGGGGCGCAGTCCGAGCGCCGGTACCAGGTCGAGCACCGCGCCCCAGCCGGGATCCTCGATCGCCACCGCGTCGCCGGGCCGGAGGTGTGCGGTGAGCACCCGCTCGATGGCATCGAGAGAACCCGAGAACACCCCGATCGGCCCGTCCGGCACGCCCCCTTCGTCGAAGGCGGCACGGGCGAGGCGGGCCAGGTCCTCGTCCACGGGGTCCTGCCCGTACATGTACCGGCCGGGCGATTCGGCGTTGCGGCGGGCGGCGGCCGCGAGCGCGTCGGCGAGCGGCGGCAGGAGCGCCGGATCCGGGTTGCCGTCCGCGACGTCGCGCACGCCCTGGGGCACGTCCACACGGATGAGGTCACGGGCGGTGCTCGCGGGCCGCGCGCGCACCCGGCTGCCTCGCCGGCCCGCCGTCTCGATCACCCCGCGGTCGCGCAGCAGCCGGTAGGCGGCCGCGACGGTATTGGGATTGACTCCGAGCTCTGTGGCCAACTCCCTGAGCGGGGGCAGTAGTTGACCGGGCTCGAGCCCGCCTGAGCCCACCGCGCGCTCCACGCTCTCGGCAATCTCCGATGCGCGCCGCCCAACAATCCGATATTCTCCTAGCACAAACAACATTATGCACTAGTGCAATGGAGATCGCAATGTCGGACACTGCCGCCGCGGCCCCCTACCGGGCGACCGACCGCACCGCACCCACCCGCTACCGCGAACGCGCCTCGTACGACCGCGCGCTGGTGCACGGCATCCTCGACGAGGCGTACGTCTGCCACCTGGGCTTCGTCCGCGACGGCGCGCCGGTCGTGCTGCCGACCCTCTACGGCCGCGTCGGCGAGCGGCTCTACATACACGGCTCCACCGGTTCCGGCCCGCTGCGCGCGGCGGGCCAGGCCGACCCGGGGCTCCCGGTGTGCCTGACGGTCACCCACGTCGACGGTCTGGTCCTGGCCCGGTCCGCCTTCCACCACTCGATCAACTACCGCTCGGTCGTGGTGCACGGCATCGCCCACGAGGTCACCGACCCCGAGGAGAAGCGCACCGCGCTGGACGCGCTGGTGGACCACGTGGTGCCGGGACGCTCCTACGACTCGCGACCCCCCAACGCCAAGGAGCTGGCCGCGACCGCCGTGATCAGCCTCGATCTGAACGAGGTCTCGGCGAAGCTCCGCACCGGCGGCCCGAGCGACGACGCCGAGGACCTGGCGCTTCCCCACTGGGCGGGCGTCGTGCCGCTCGCCCCGCGTCACGGCGCCCTGATCCCGGCGGACGACCTCGACCCGTCGGTAGGCGTGCCGGACTACCTGACGGCCCTGTGAGAGAGGGGCCCGGCACGCCGATCCGGCCTCGGCGGGCCCCCGAGAACGACGTTGCCGACGGGGGCCCGGGGCTCCTTACGCGGCCATCGCCGCGCGCCGGGTCCTGGCGTCCCTCGCCTCGGTCGCCGCAAGTGCGATGACCGCGAGGAGCAGCAGGGTGGTGCCCACCGCGGTCGCCGCGGTGATCCGTTCGCCGAGCACCGACACCGCGATCACGGCCGCGCTCACCGGCTCCAGAAGCATGATCACGGAGACGGTCGCGGCCCGCACGACCGCGGCACCGGCGAAGTAGAGGGCGTACGCCAGCGCCGTCGGTATGGCGGCCACGTACAGCATCAGGACCACCACCCGCACCGGTTCGGCGGTGTGCGGCAGCAGGCCTTCGGTGCCCGCGAACGGCAGCAGGCAGAGCGCGGCCACGCCGAAGGCCCAGGCCGTGGTCGCCGAGGGATCGGCGGCGCCGCCGTTGCGGCCGAGCCACCTGGTCAGCAGCGTGATGGCCGCGTATCCGGCGGCCGAGACCAGCGCGAGGACGACCCCGGCGGGCCGGACCGTGCCGCCGCCATTGCCGATCCACAGCACGGCGAGCCCGGCCAGTGCCCCGGCTACGGCCGCCGCGCCCGCCCAGCCGATCCGCTCGCCCATGGTGAGGCGGGCCCCGAGTGCGATCAGGACGGGTCCGGCGCCCAGTGTCACGACGGTCGCGACCGCGAGGCCGGTCGCCTCGACGGCCGCGAAGTAGGCGCTCTGGAAGATCATCAGGCCGATGCCGCTGCCGATGATGCGCAGCAGCCGGCGGCCGCGCGGTTCGGGCGCCACGGGTGCGGGGCGGCGGCGCAGCGCCATCGCGCCGAGCAACAGGACGAGTCCGCCCGCGCAGCGCCAGAAGGAGAGGGCGAGCGGACCGAGGTCGCTGGCGCCGAAGACGAGGGCGGCCGCACCGCCGGCGGTGCCCCAGGCGACCCCGGCGAAGGCGAGGTAGAGCAGGCCGCGCCCGACGGGCAGGGCGGTGATGGACGGGCCCATGGCAAGGCTCGTGGAAGGGTTCGACACGTGCGTACTCCGGAGAGGAAGACGGCTGGCTGGTCGCGTGACAGGAGTACGCGGGCAGCGACGAGCCGCTCGGGGACTGCCCGAGCCGGGGTCTTCGTCTGGAGTGCGGCCGCCCGCGTTACGCGGCGGGAGGCGGCAGGACGGTCTTGTGCATGTCCGGCACCCTATGCGGCGGTGCGGCCGGCCGACAACTCCCCTTCGGCGGCCGCCGGCCCGCCCGAGGCGACCGGCCCCGAAGCGGCCTTGGGCGCCGCCGACTGGGCGATGAACGCGCCGGTCAGAACCACCGCGCCGCCCAGGATCTGCGGCGCCGACAGGTGCTCGCCGAGCAGCACCCAGGCGAAGACGGTCGCGATCACCGCCTCCAGACAGGCGACCACTCCGGCGACCTGTGGGGAGAGTCTGCGCACGGAGATGACCCCGGTGACGTACGCGATGACGGTCGCGATCAGCACGATCCAGCACAGCAGCAGCACCGCGGGCACGTGCGCGCCGTTCATGTCGGCGCTGCCGCCGAGCACCGACCACTTCATGTCCCAGGGCCGGGCCACCCCGGTCAGGACGAGCGCGCCGATCAGCAGTCCGTACGCGATCACGCCGAGCGGGTCGGCCGCTTGTGTGCCCTGGCCGCCGTGGTCGGACAGCACGAAGTAGCCGACCTGGCAGCAGGCGGCGCCGAGCGCGAGCAGCAGTCCGACCGCGTCGAAGCTCAGCCCGGACCAGACCTCCACGACGCAGGCGAGACCGGCGACGGCGAGGACCACTCCGGCCGCGGCGGCACGGGTCACCGGCCTGCGCTGGACGAAGCGCACCCACCCCAGGACGAGCGCGGGTGCGAGATATTCGACGAGCAGGGCGACGCCGACGGGTATCCGCGAGATGGACGCGAAGTAGCAGGCCTGGACGCCCGCGACGGCCAGCAGTCCGAACCCGGCGAGCAGCGCGGGTTTGCGCAGCACCAGGCGGCGGTGGCGCCAGGCCACCGGGAGCATGACGAGCGCGGCCCCGGTCACCCGCAGCCACACCACGTGCAGCGGGTCGAGCCCCGCCTCGATGAGCGGCTTGGCCGCCACACCTGAACCACCGAATGCGAAGGCCGACGCCAGGGCGAGTCCCAGGCCGACGCTTCTCCCCTGAGACGCGTGCATCGGCACATGATGACAGGCCGGGTCAGGAGCGTCATCCGCATGACACCTGTCGAGACGCTGTACGGCTCGCGGCCTCGAAGAACCTCGCCGCAAGGCCCCTCAGCGCTGCGGGGACGGCTCGTTCAGACGGTCGCTCAGGGCCGCCGGATCCACCCCGGCGTGCCGGAGCACCTCGACGGCACGGCACCGCGGATCGGCGGCGAGCGCGGCCAGCAGATCCCGCCCGGTGACCTGTTGGCCGCGCAGCGCGAAGGCGCGGCGCCGCGCGAACTCGATGGCGGACAGCGCACCCGGCGACCAGCCGGGCCGGCCCAGCAGCGGCACGGCACCCGAGTCCTCGACCGAACCCTGCCAGCGCAGCCCGTACCCGATGCTGCGCTGCACCAGATAGCCGAGCACGCGCGCCACCCGCGGCCCGCTCTCGAAGGCGGCGCGGACCTCGGGGTCGCTCTCCATCAGCGAGTGCAGCAGATGCGCCGTGTCCACCTGGCGGTCGCCGTCGCGCAGGGCACGCCTGCGAGCGCCCGCGACCACCGGGGCGAGCTCAGCGGTGAGCGCGGCGTCGGGCTCCGCGGCTGACGGGTCCTGGCGAGAGGTCCCCTGGATAGGACTGTGCACCCCTCAACTCCATCAGCTGTCACGTTCCGGAACATCCCCGTGAGGGAGCATTCGTTCTCCAGCAGAAGGTGGGTACGGATGACCGGGTTCTCCTCCTTACGGATGAGATCTCGGAAATCTCCCCTGACAGGGCAACCCGACGGCGCGTGCCGCCCTGCGTCGCGCCGCCGGCGCAACCGCGCCACCACCCCGGCTCGTCCTCCTCCCGTGACACAGCCGTCCCCACCGCCCGCCGAGGGAGCGTCGATGTGCTGGATGATCGCCCTCCTGGCCCAGGACGGCATGCAGTACGTGTACCGGGTGTACGCCCCGCGCGACGCGCTGCCGGGCGATCTGTTCTGGGCCGCGTTCCACTGCCACGACGAGTCGGACCGGCCGCGCGCCTCGGACCTGTTCGACTCCGCCGCGATCTGGGCGCTGGAGCCCCAGCGGATCTGACTGGGCGCCGGAGTCCGGGAGTTCAGATATCTGACGGTTCATCAGTATTGAATGTTCACCGACACCCCGCTACGTTCCGCGACAGGTCCCCGTCACCGTCCCACGAAGGAGTGGTCGCATGGCCGAGGTCAGCGCGGAGGCACGTATCGAGGCTCCGGCCGAGAAGGTCTGGGCACGGCTCACCGACTTCTCCTCGTACGGTGAGTGGAACGCCACGCACACCAGCTTCCCCGCGGGCGGCCCCGAGAAGCTCGAACTGGGAGCGACGTACGCCGAGAACATGAAGCTGATGGGCTTTCCCGCCGAAGTGGCGTGGACCGTGGACGAGTTCGAGGCCGGCCGGGTGTTCGCCGTCAAGGGCAAGGGCCCGATGGGCGTGAACGTCGCCAACCGGTACACGGTCATCCCCGACGGCGCGGCCACCACGGTCCGCATCGAGGGCGAGTTCACGGGGGCCGCGGTCTCGCTCATGGCGGGCAAGCTGAAGGACTCGGCGACAGCCGCGCTCAATGAGTCGCTGCGCAAACTCGGGGGACTCTGCGCCTGAAAAGGCGGACCGGCACAGACTCCGAGCGGGCGAAAGCCCCGCGGCGGCTGGTTTCCAGCGGCCGCGGGGCTTGTGTGTGCCCGGGGTTCAGTCCTCGTCGGCGAGGATCAGATAGAGCTTCTTACGGGCGTCGTTGATGACGGCGAGCGCCTTGTCACGCTGCCCGGCCGAGCCGGTCTTCCAGACCTGGCCGAACGCCTCCATCAGACCGAAACCGGCCTGCCGGATCTCGTGCATGGCCTCCCAGTCGACCCCGCGTCCGGCGTCCTCCCAGGGGGCGTCGGCCCCCGAGTCGGACTCCTGCCGCCCGGCGTCCGTGAGCGTGAACAGCTTCTTGCCGCCCTCGCTGGCGCTGGTGATCAGACCCTCGTCCTCCAGGAGTTGGAGGGTGGGGTAGACCGAGCCGGGGCTGGGCTTCCAGGCCCCGCCGCTGCGCTCGCCGATCTCCTGGATCATCTCGTAGCCGTGCATCGGCCGGTCCTTCAGGAGGGCCAGTATCGACGCACGTACATCGCCGCGCCGCGCCCTGCCCCGCGGACCGCCCCGGCCACCACGGCCGGGACCGAACGGTCCACCGCCCCAGGGGCCCCCGCCGCCGGGACCGAAGGGCCCGAAGGCAGCACGCCGCCCCTCGAAGTCACCCCGACCGCGATGGCCGGGTCCTTGCTGTCCGTGTCCATGGGAACGCATAGTTCGCTTCCTTCCATCGTTGATCTGTCGCGATGCGTCAACGATATATCGGTGACTTTGGCTTGGCAACCCCGTTCCGGAGCGGAACCCTCCCCGGAATCGGTCCAGACATCTCGAATTGGCCTTGTCCTGCGGGTTTTCCCGTCCCGTACGGTGCCGCCATGCGCATCCGAATCGTCGACGCCTTCACCGACCGCCCCTTCGCCGGCAACCCGGCCGGCGTCCTCCTGCTCGACGCCTTCCCCCACGACGACTGGCTCCAGGACGTGGCTCGCGAGGTCAACCACGCCGAGACCGCCTTCGCGCACCCGCTGCCCCCGGGCAGCGACGCCGACTGGGCGCTGCGCTGGTTCACCCCGGCCACCGAGGTCGACATGTGCGGCCACGCCACCTTGGCCACCGCCCACGTGCTGCACGCCACCAAAGGCGCGACCGGGACGGTGCGGTTCGCCGCGCGCTGCGGCATCCTCACGGCTACCGCCGGCGAGGACGGCACGATCACCCTGGACTTCCCCACCTCGACGCTGAGGGAGGAGGCCGTCCCGGACGGCCTCGGCGAAGCGCTGGGCGCGGACGTCGTCTCGGTCCACGACACCTCGGCCGACATCGGCGACCTCCTCGTGGAACTCTCCGACGAGCAGGCTGTACGCGCCCTCGCCCCCGACGCCCGCGCGCTGGGTCGGCACTCCCGGCGCGGCATCATCGCAACGGCTGCGGCCGCGGATCCCGCCGCCGGCTACGACTACGTCTCGCGCTGCTTCTTCCCCAACGTAGGCATCGACGAGGACCCGGTGACGGGCAGCGCCCACACCGCCCTCGCCCCGTTCTGGTCGGCGCGCCTGGGCCGCGCCGAACTGACCGGCCTCCAGGCCTCGGCCCGCTCCGGCCTCGTGCGTACGGCGCTGCGCGGCGAGCGCACCCTGCTCACCGGCCGCGCCGTCACGGTCATTGACGGCGAGCTCCTGACCGCGCCATAGAGGTACGCGGGAACGCGGTAAGGGGCGTACGCAATAGCCGTACGCCCCTTACCGTTCCCACTCCTGCTCACATCGTCGGCAGCCAGCTCACGTTCCCCGCCAGCAGCGCGTACCCCACGAACGCTCCGATGTCGAGGAGCGCATGCGCCACCACCAGCGGTCCGACCCGCTGCCAGCGCCGGTAGAGCAGGACGAAGACCACGCCCATCACCATGTTCCCGATGAAGCCGCCGACGCCCTGGTAGAGGTGGTACGAGCCGCGCAGCACCGCGCTCGCCACCAGCGCGCCCATCGGCGTCCACCCCAACTGCCCGAGCCTGCGCAGCAGATAGCCGACGACGATCACTTCTTCGAGGACGGCGTTCTGGAGCGCCGAGAGGATCAGCACCGGGTACTTCCACCACACGTCGGGCAGCGACTCGGGGACGACGGTCAGATTGCCGCCCGCCGCACGCGCCGCCAGGTAGAACGCGAGCCCCGCGCTCCCGATGCCTGCCGCGATCAGGGCGCCCCGGCCGAGGTCGGGCCAGGGCCGCGTCCGGTCGAAGCCGATCACCTTCAGTCCGCCCGCGCCCTCGCGCAGGAGCAGGTGCGCCACGAGGGCCACCGGCACCAGCGCCGTCGCGATGCCGAACAGCTGCCAGGCGAGATCGAGCCACGGCCGCCCGGGAGCGTAGGAGGTGTTGAGGTTCGCCGCCTGATGCTTGAGGCCGCCCGGCTTCGTGAGCGACCCGACAAAGCTGATCAGCGCCGAAAACCCACTCGCCCCCAGCGAGAGCGCCAGTACGAGCACCGTTTCGGACCGCAAGATCCGCGGCGAAATCCCCCCGTCGGGAAGAGAATCAGCCACCCGCTCCGCCTCCACCTGCACACCTGCCTCCACTTGACGAATCCCGCTCCAAGCCCGACGCCGCCCCGCTAGGGTCTCGAAAGAAGTTGCGAAGATCGCGCGCGACAGGCCGGGGGACGAGCGCCATCGCGATGGTGCGGGTCCCCTTTCCTTGTTCAGGATCAAGGAGGGGCACCATCGCCATGGGACGTCACAGCTTGCCCGACGGCGGCGCGACCGCAGGCACCGGGGAGGGCCGGGCGTCCGCTCGGCGTCGCACCATCGCTCTCGCCACCGCCCTCGTCCTGGCCGTCGCCGGAGGTACGGCCGTCGCCGTACAGAGCGGACTGCTGTCCTTCAACCGCTGTGCGGCCTCCGCCGTGCGGCTGAATCTGGTCGCCTCCCCCGATGTGGCGCCCGCCGTCAAGGCCGTCGCCGACCGGGCCCGCAACGAGAAGATCACCTCGGACGGCTCCTGCATGGACGTCCGGGTGACCGCCCGCACCTCGTACGAGGTCGCCGCTTCGTTCGGTTCGCGCGCCAAACCCGACTTCTCGGTCTGGATCCCCGACGCGTCAATGTGGGTGGACCGGACGAAGGACACCGGGGAGTCGGCCACCGTCGTCACCGCGGGGCACGTGGCCACCTCGCCCATCACGCTCGCGACGGTGCCCGCGGCCGCCGCCTCGCTCGGCTGGCCCCAAAAGACCTACAGCTGGGCCGAGTTGACCACGGCAGCCGCGGCCCGGAGCGACAAGATGCGCCTCGGTTCGGCCGATCCCGCCCGCAGCGCCTCGGCGCTGCTCGCCCTGAGCTGCATCGGCAAGTCGGCGGCGAGCCGGGGGGCCGACGGCGGCACGCAGGCCGCCGCCGTGGCCAAGCTGCTCTCGCAGCGGGTCTCGGCGAGCGACGGCCAAGTGGTGGACACGCTGGCGCGGGACAACTCCGCCGCCGAGACGGGCGATCCGCGCCGCAACCAGGCCGTGGTCCTGTCCGAGCAGGCGGCCTTCGCGTACAACGCCACGCGCGGGCCGGGCCGGCGGCTGCGGCTCTTCTACCCGAAGGACGGCTCGCCGCAGCTCGACTATCCGTACACGATGGTCCGCGAGGCGGGCATGAGCACCAACGAGAGCCGGGCGGCGATGCGCTTCCTCACCCTCCTCGGCGACCCCGAGTCCGTCGGCGTCCTCGCCGCGCAGGGCTTCCGTGCCCCCGGCGGGCCTGCCAACGGTCAAGTCGTGTCGGCCGCCGGGGGCAGCGCCCCCCAGCCGTACGCGAGCTCCACCGCCGAGCCGCCCACGGCGCCGGAGCTCCAGGAGACCCTCGGCATGTGGACGATCACGGTGCAGAGCGCCCGGCTGATGACGGTGGTGGACGCCTCGGGATCGATGGCGGACCTCGTGCCGGGCTCGGGCGGCAAGTCCCGGATGGACGTCACCAAGTCCTCGCTGCTGCAAGCCCTTTCGCAGTTCACGCCTCAGGACGAGATCGGTCTGTGGGACTTCGCCACCCATCTCGACGGCTCCCGCGACTACCGCAGACTGGTGCCGACCGCCCGCCTCGGCGACCCGGTGGCGGGCGGCCGCACCCAGCGCGACAGACTCACGGACGCGTTCGCCGCGCTGCAACCGGTACGGGGCGGTGCGACCGGCCTGTTCGACACGACGCTGGCCGCCTACCAGGAGGCGACCGCCTCGTACGCGAGCGGCAAGTTCAACGCGGTGGTGCTGCTCACGGACGGCGCCAACGAGGACCCCGGCAGCATCTCGCGCGCCGACCTCATCGCACGGTTGCAGAAGCTCACCGACCCGGCGAAACCGGTGCCGCTGATCGCGATCGCGGTCGGCCCCGACGCGGACAAGGACGAGGTACGGCAGATCGCGAAGGCGACCGGCGGCGCCGGGTACCAGGTGAACGACCCCGCCGACATCCAGGCCGTGATCCTCGAAGCCATCGTGGCACTGGGCCAGGCCCAGCACCACGGATAGCGGGCTGCCGTGCACGTGGCCCCGCGCCGCCTGAGCGGTCTGGGGGCCTGGGCGCTATCCGCGCCTTGAGCGGCATGCGACCTCGTGCGGCTCCGCCACCATGGGCCCGCCTGGCCCGAAGTCCGCGAACGCCGCTTCCCGCGGAACGCTCAGTGGCCCCGGCCGGGAAAGCCGGTGGGCCAGGTGTGCACGGGCTCGCCCGTCTGCATCAGCTCGATGTAGCGGCGCGTGGTGGCCGCCAGCGCGGCCTCCCCGCCCAGGCCCGCGTTCCGCGCCCGGTGGTAGGTGTCGACCTGCCAGGACGCCCCGTTGACGCGACGCCGGCACCGCTGCTCGATGATGCCGAGGTAGTGATCCCGGTCGGCCGGCTCGATGCCCCACGCGTCGAGCCCGGCCGCGGCGAGCGGCAGCAACTCCTCCCGCACGAGCCTGACCGCGGGCACTGGGGCGACCGAGCTGCCGCGCCGCGACACCGGCCACAGCAGTTCCGCGTCGAGGCCGTGGCGACACGCGGATTCGAGGTTCGAGGCCGCCGAGGCGAACGGCAGCCGGTTCCACACCGGCCGGCTGTCCTCCGCCAGGGCGCGTACCAGACCGTAGTAGAAGGCCGCGTTGGCGAGGACATCGGCGACGGTGGGGCCCGCCGGCAGCACCCGGTTCTCCACCCGCAGGTGCGGCACCCCGTCGGCGATCCCGTACACCGGCCGGTTCCAGCGGTAGATGGTGCCGTTGTGCAGCACCAGTTCCTGAAGGCGCGGCACCCCGCCGTCCGCGATGACCCCCAGCGGGTCCTCCTCGTCGCAGATGGGCAGCAGCGGCGGGAAGTAGCGCAGGTTCTCCTCGAAGAGCTCGTACGCGGACGTCACCCAGCGCTCCCCGAACCAGGTGCGCGGACGCACTCCCTGGGTGCGCAGCTCGGCCGTCCTGGTGTCGGTGGCCTGCTCGAACAGCGGCAGCCTCGACTCGCGCCACAGCTCACGCCCGAACAGGAACGGCGCGTTGGCGCCCACGGCGATCTGCACGGCCGCGATGGCCTGCGCCGCGTTCCACACCGCCGCGAACCTGCCCGGCGTCACCTGCAAGTGCAACTGCACAGAGGTGCAGGCAGCTTCGGGAGTGATCGACGTCGATGTGCAGACCAGGCGTTCCACCCCTTGGATGTCGAGGGTGAAATCCTCACCGCGGGCCGCCACTATTTGATCGTTGAGCAGCGTGTAGCGGTCCACGTCGGAAAGGTTCGCCGATACGAGATCGTCCTGGGCCAGGGTCGGCAGAATTCCGATCATGACGATCCCGGCGTCGACTTCGGCCGCCTTGCGATGGGCGTAGCCGAGCCCCGTGCGCAGCTCCTCGGCGAGCTGATCAAATACCCGGCCGCCGAGCCGGTGCGGGGCTATGTTCACTTCCAGGTTGAACATTCCGAGCTCGGTCTGGAAATCCCTGCTCGCGATGCGCTCGAGCACCTCGGCATTCATCATGCGCGGCATGCCGTCGGGGCCCGCGAGATTCAGTTCTATCTCCAGGCCCATCAGGTTCCGGGGGCGGTCGAACCGCTTCTGCGCCAGCAGCCTGGCGAGTCCCGCCAGGCACTGCTGGAGCTTGTCCCGGTACCGGTGCCGATCGGACAGGTCGAAACCGCCTGCCACGACCTTCTCCCCCATCGAAGTGTCCCTCCTCGAATGGGCAGCCAGCGACACCGGCCGCTCGCGTCTTGGTCGATAATGCCCAGGCTGACTGATCCATAACGCATGCGCGACCGGAGGCGGCGTAGTAGCGTCACGGGAGACCGCCTCCGGCACATTCGGCGGGCATACGGCAACATGCAGTTACCGGCTTGCCGGGAATCGTGAAAAAGACCGATGGGATTCAGCCGACCGCCGAAGGGACACCTTTCCAGGTGGAGACCCCGCGGAAGATGTTTCCCCGGGTGAATCACCTCGGCAGGAAGGCCTGATACCGACTTGCCGGCAATATCGGCGACGGCTAGACGAAACCCTGTGTGAACACGTGTCGTATAAACTCTGCAAACGAGGCAGAGAGTTGGCGCCCCGGCCATCGCTCGACGGCCCCCCTCTGACCCCGCACCGCAGACAGCGCCGTCCGCACTGCCCACGCATCACCGTGTCTCAGAACTGAGAGGCGACCCACCATGCCGCTGCATGTCCCCCCGGCTCCCGCGCCCGCCCTGCGCAGCGTCCTCGCGGCACTCGGTTCCCCCACCGCCGTCCGCGAGGCCCGCACACCGGCCCTCCGTGCCGCCCCCGGCCCGCTCACCCCCGAACTCCCGCTCCCGCTGCACGTGCTGGACGGGATCACCGCGGGCGGCCGGACCCCGCGCGTCCGACTGGCCGGCTGGCGCTTCCTGATCAGCGACCCCGAGCACCCGGTCGCCGCGGCGGACACCCGGCTCACCCCGGACGGCTGGGCCTTCTCGCACTTCTTCGAGGGCCCCTACATCACCTCGACCGCGCGTGCCCTGCGCCAGGCCGAACTGCTCACCACTCACTTCCAGCCCCGGCTCCTCTCGGTTCCTGAGCTGTACATGCTCACACTGTGGCTGCACGGCGACACCTCGGCCGACGGCGCCTCGGGCACCCCCGCGCCGCACGACCTCCTGGTGCCGCTGGCGCCCGCGCCGCCCGGCATCTGCGCCCACCGCCCGCTGCGAGTCTCGGAACTGCTGCCGGTCCTGACGCTGCGCCTGGCCCCCGCGCCGCTGCTCGGCCAGCCCGTCTGACCTCGTACGAAAAAAGTGCCCCGCGACCGGTGTGGCCGCGGGGCACCGGGGTGTCTATGCTGCGTACGCGCTGCCTCCGCCATCCGGCCTAGTCCGAGCGGGCCACGGCGAACCACCCGAAAAGACAGGCCAGTTGAGCTGAACCGTCCGCACGGGTGATACGTCATTAAGCAGTAGGAAGCGCTGCCGCGAAATCCCTGCGGATTGACGCCCGTGGGGCAACACTGGGATCGGACCGACCGACTTGACTACGGGGGGCGGCCATGAACAACGCATCGAGCCGCAGCACACTCACCACGACGCAGCGAAAGAACGCATCCATGTGCCAGCACCAGCCAGCCTGTCCCACAGCCTTCTCCGCCGACCGGGAAGCCGCGCAGCCCGTGGCGCACCATCCGGAGCAGGGCTGGAGCCTGCTGTGCAACGGCGTCCTGCTCTTCGAGGACACCGGTGAGCTGCTGCCGGACGGGCAGATCATCGCCCCGCACCGGTCGCTCACGGCGGAGCAGGTGGCGACGGCCGCCTAGCGCGGTCTCGTACGGACAGCTCTCGTACGCACCGGTCCCCCGCGGGCCCGTCGCGTACGGACACACAAGGGCCGGCCCGGGGAATCCACCCCGAACCGGCCCTTACGCATGTGCGGATCAGTTGTCGTACTCGTCCAGCGGCGGGCAGGAGCAGACCAGGTTGCGGTCGCCGAAGGCGCCGTCGATGCGGCGGACCGGCGGCCAGTACTTGTCGGCGGCCGACACACCGGCCGGGAAGACGGCGTCCTGGCGGCTGTAGGCGTGGTTCCACTCGCCGCCGAGCGCTGCCGCGGTGTGCGGGGCGTTGGCGAGCGGGTTGTCGTCGGCCGGCCAGGCGCCGGAGGCGACCTTCTCGATCTCGCCGCGGATCGCGATCATGGTGTCGCAGAACCGGTCGATCTCGGTGAGGTCCTCGGACTCGGTGGGCTCGATCATCAGCGTGCCGGCCACCGGGAACGACATGGTCGGCGCGTGGAAGCCGTAGTCGATCAGACGCTTGGCGATGTCGTCGACGCTGACGCCGGTCGCCTTCGACAGCGGGCGCAGGTCAACGATGCACTCGTGCGCGACGAGCCCGTTCGGGCCGGTGTAGAGCACGGGGTAGTGCGGCTCCAGGCGCTTGGCGATGTAGTTCGCGGCGAGCACGGCGACCTGGGTCGCACGCTTGAGGCCCTCGCCGCCCATGAGACGTACGTACGCCCACGAGATCGGCAGGATGCCCGCCGAGCCCCACGGCGCGGCCGAGATCGGGCCGACGCCCGTCGCGGGACCGGCGCTGGGCTGAAGCGGGTGGTTCGGCAGGTACGGCGCGAGGTGGGCGCGCACACCGACCGGGCCGACGCCGGGGCCGCCGCCGCCGTGCGGGATGCAGAAGGTCTTGTGCAGGTTGAGGTGCGAGACGTCGCCGCCGAACTTGCCGGGCTTGGCGAGCCCCACCAGGGCGTTGAGGTTGGCGCCGTCGACGTACACCTGACCGCCGGCCTCGTGGACCAGACCGCAGATCTCGGCGACGTGCTCCTCGAAGACACCGTGCGTGGACGGGTAGGTGATCATCAGCACCGAGAGCTCGTCGCGGTACTGCTCGATCTTGGCGCGCAGGTCGTCGGCGTCGACCTCGCCGTCGTCGGCGGTCTTGACGACGACGACCTTCATGCCGGCCATCACGGCGCTCGCGGCGTTGGTGCCGTGCGCGGAGGACGGGATGAGGCAGACGGTGCGCTGGGTGTCGCCGTTGGCGCGGTGGTAGGCGCGGACCGCGAGGAGGCCCGCGAGTTCGCCCTGGGAGCCGGCGTTGGGCTGGATGGACACCGCGTCGTACCCGGTGACCTCGGCGAGCCGCTCCTCCAGCTCACGAATGAGCGTGAGGTAGCCGGCGGCCTGCTCGACCGGCGCGAAGGGGTGGATCTGGCCGAACTCGGGCCAGGTCACCGGCTCCATCTCGGTCGTCGCGTTCAGCTTCATGGTGCAGGAGCCGAGCGGGATCATGCCGCGGTCCAGCGCGTAGTCGCGGTCGGCGAGCTTGCGCAGGTAGCGCAGCATCGCGGTCTCGGAGCGGTGCTGGTGGAAGACCGGGTGGGTCAGGAAGTCGTCGGTGCGCAGCAGGGCGGCGGGCAGCGTGTCGGCGGCCGCGGCGTCCAGCGCCTCGATGTCGGCGTCGACCCCGAACGCGGCCCAGACCGCTGCCAGTTGGTCCCGCGCGGTGGTCTCGTCGCAGGCGATGGAGACGGTGTCGGCGTCGACCAGGTGCAGGTTGACCCCGCCCTCGCGCGCCGCGGCGACGGCCTGGGCGGCCTTGCCGGGGACGCGCACGGTCAGCGTGTCGAAGTACGCGCCGTGGGCGACCTCGACGCCGGCGGCCTTGAGACCCTCGGCGAGCAGCACGGCGTACCGGTGGGTGCGCTGCGCGATCTGCCTCAGCCCGTCCGGGCCGTGGTAGACCGCGTACATCCCGGCCATCACGGCGAGCAGCACCTGGGCGGTGCAGATGTTGCTGGTGGCCTTCTCGCGGCGGATGTGCTGCTCGCGGGTCTGCAGGGCCAGGCGGTAGGCCTTGTTGCCGTCCGCGTCGACGGAGACGCCGACGAGGCGGCCGGGCAGGGAGCGGGCGAACTTCTCCTGGACGGCCATGAACCCGGCGTGCGGGCCGCCGAAGCCCATCGGGACGCCGAAGCGCTGGGTCGTACCGACGGCGATGTCCGCACCGAGCGAGCCGGGCGAGGCGAGCAGGGTGAGCGCGAGGAGGTCGGCGGCGACGGTGACGATCGCGCCGAGCTCGTGGGCCGCATCGATGACGGGCTTGAGGTCGCGGACCTGCCCGGAGGCGCCCGGGTACTGGAGCAGTACGCCGAAGACGCCGCGCTCGGCGATCTCGGCCGGGATGCCGTCGCTCAGGTCGGCGACGACGACCTCGACGCCGGTCGGCTCGGCGCGGGTCTGGATCACGGCGACGGTCTGCGGCAGGGTGTCGGCGTCGATGAGGAAGACCCCGCCCTTGACCTTGCCGACCCGGCGGGAGAGAGCCAGGGCTTCCGCGGCGGCGGTGCCCTCGTCGAGCAGCGAGGCGCCGGAGGTGGGCAGGCCGGTCAGCTCGGCGACCATGGTCTGGAAGTTGAGCAGCGCCTCCAGGCGGCCCTGCGAGATCTCCGGCTGGTAGGGCGTGTACGCCGTGTACCAGGCGGGGTTCTCCATCACGTTGCGCAGGATCACCGGCGGCGTGAACGTGCCGTAGTAACCGAGGCCGATCATCGGGGCGAGCACCTGGTTGCGGTCCGCGAGCCGGCGCAGCTCGGCGAGCACCTCGGCCTCGGTCCGCGCCTCGGGCAGCCCCAGCGCACCCGCGCTCTTGATCACGTCGGGCACGGCGGCGTCGGTCAGCTCGTCGAGCGAGCCGTAGCCGACCTGCGCGAGCATCTTCGCCTGGGCCCCGGCATCGGGCCCGATGTGGCGCTGCTCGAAGGGGATGCCACGCTCCAGCTGGCTGAGCGGAATGCGGTTGGCGGTCATTACGGAGGCCTCCTGGTCGCACGACCTGCGAGGGGCACCACGGCGCGGGTACCCGGACGGCCTCCCCCTCTGTCATCTCAACCTGAGAGCTTCACCGGGCGCATGGCGGCGACCGGTTTTCACCGTCGGTGAGGAAGAGGCGCTTGGGCACGACTGCCCTTGCGTCCCCCGTCCTGCTTTCCAGAGTGACCTCGTCCGTGCGGTCCGTGGGCCTGAGAGATTCCGGGGAGGATTTGCTCCTTCGGCGCCGCCGATGAGCTCCAGTGAGCACTTCGGACGACTCTCCCGCACGGGGTCAGCGGCCGCTTGCCAGCCTACCAGCGAGCTCCGGGCTCGATTCTTTGTTCACCTGCTCAAGTGGCCGACACCCACGATGTGCACTTTCGTAGTAGTTATGGACCAGTTGTGACCCTGTTGCGACCAATTGGAGGGACCGTGCAGACCGATATCGATCCGCGCAGCCTGATCGGCCGCAAAGCGTACGACCGCGATGGACACAAGATCGGGACGGTGGACGAGGTCTACCTCGATGACGCGACCGGCGCACCCGAGTGGGCCGCCGTACGCACCGGGCTGTTCAGCCGGGACGCCTTCGTACCCCTGGAGCCCAGCACCCTCATCGACGAGGCGCTGCACATCCCGTATGAACGCTCGCTGATCAAGGACGCCCCCGACTTCGGCGTGGGCCGCCATCTCTCCCCCGACCAGGAACTCCAGCTCTACCACCACTACGGTCTGGACATCTCGGCCCCCGATCCCGGGCCGCCGCCGCCCGACCGGGACTTCGGCCGGCTCGCGAACGGCGAATCCTGACCCGCACCCCCCGCCTCTCCCGCTCCTGCCTCCGGCTGCGCCGCCGCCTCCGCTGTCCCTTGTGCCACCAGAGGCAGCGGTTCGGAGGGCTCCAGCTCGGGGTCGTCCACCATGAAGGTCCGCACCCGCCCCGGTTGCGTCGACAGCGGGGTCTCGAACCGGACGGTCACCCTGCCGAGGCCGCTGCCCTGCACCCAGCCCGGCCCGTACTCCGCGTGCCGCACGTCGTGCCCGGCCAGCCACCGCCGCTGCGCCGGGTCCGCCGCGCTCTCCGCCTCCTCGGCGGGCGGCGCGGCCTCCTCACCTGTCGGCTCCTCCTCGGCCCGCTCTCCCGCGGCCCGCTCGCCGGCGGCCTGGGCGAACAGATCCTCCTGCGTGAAGTCGGCGAGCCCGCTGACGCCCACCCCGAGCAGTCGCACGCCGCCCGTGGTGTCCACCGAGTCCAGCAGCCGGCCGGCTGCCTCCCGGACCACCGACGGGTCGTCCGTGGGGCCCCTCAGCGTCTCGGAGCGGGTCAGCGTCGAGAAGTCGTAGCGCCTGACCTTGAGCACGATGGTCCGGCCCGAGTGTCCGGACGCTCGCAGGCGCTGCACACACCGGTCCGCGAGGCGCCCGACCTCGGTGGTGATCCGCACCCGGTCGTGCAGGTCCACGTCGAAGGTGTCCTCCACCGACACCGACTTGGTGTCCCGTTCGGCCACCACCGGCCGGTTGTCGCCCCCCGCCGCCATCCGGAACAGCGACGCCCCGTGCGACTTCCCCAGCAGCCGTACGAGCTCGTCCTCGCCCGCCTCGGCGAGGTCCGCGACCGTCGTCATCCCGGCCCGCCGCAGATGCTCACCGGTGGCCGGGCCCACCCCCGGCAGGGTGCGCACCGGCATCGGGCGCAGCAGCTCGCGCTCGGTGCCCGGCTCTATGAGCACGAGGCCGTCCGGCTTCGCCTGCTCGGAGGCGATCTTGGCCATCATCTTGGATCCGGCGAGGCCGACCGAGCCGGTGAGCCCGGTGACCGCTCTGATGTCCCTGCGCAGCCGCTCACCGGCCTCCAGCGCCTCGGCCGGACCGAAGGCCACCCCGCCGGCCTCCAGGTCCACGAAGGCCTCGTCCAGGCTCAGCGGCTCAACCAGAGGTGACAGCCGCCGGAGCAACTCCATGACCTGGTCGCTGACCGTCCGGTACAGCTGGAAGCGCGGCACCAGATAGGCCGCGTTCGGACAGAGCCGCCTGGCCTGCGCCATCGGCATCGCCGAGCGCACCCCGAACGGTCTCGCCTCGTACGAAGCCGTCGACACCACGCCGCGCGGCCCCAGACCGCCCACGATCACGGGTTTTCCGCGCAGGCTGGGCTTCGCCGCCTGCTCTGCGGCGGCGAAGAAGGCATCCATGTCCAGATGCAGGATGGTCGGCGCGGCTCTCACACCATCGATGCTGCCGTACGCCACTGACAATCGGCCGTCCGCGCGGCCGCCGGGCGCTCAGACCGCGCGGTTGCGGCGCCTGGCCAACTCGTCCGCCGGGTTGTGCCCGACCAGTGTCTCGCCGGTGTCCACGCGCTCGCCGTGCAGCTGCGACAGCGCCGCCTCGACGTCGCGCCACACCACGCCCACCGCGATCCCGAAGATCCCCTGGCCCCCCTGGAGCAGGTCCACGACCTCGTCCGGGGACGAGCATTCGTACACCGTGGCCCCGTCGCTCATCAGCGTCATCTGCTCCAGATCGCGAAAACCGCGCTCGCGCAGGTGCTGCACGGTGGTGCGGATGTTCTGGAGCGCGACACCGGTGTCGAGGAAACGCTTGACGATCTTCAGGACGACGACGTCCCGGAAGCTGTAGAGGCGCTGGGTGCCCGATCCGTAGGCCGGACGCACGCTGGGCTCGACCAGACCGGTACGCGCCCAGTAGTCGAGCTGCCGATAGGTGATCCCCGCCGCCGCGCACGCGGTCGGCCCCCGGTATCCGATCGTGTCGGTACTCGGGTCGGCCGCACTGCCGTGAAGCGGGTACGGCCCGCCTTCCCCCGGACTGCGTCCGGGAGCGCCCCCTGCCGTACCGTCGCCGCTGATTCTCACGCCGACCCTCCGTCCTTGACCTGCCCACTCGACGGTAGGCAGTCACTCGGGGTGCGTCAACGATCGCCACACTCGGCACGCCGAGTGATAATCACCCTGAGAGTGGTTTCCCGTGTCTCTCTGCCGGGAAAGGCTGCTCGAATGCGCCCGAACCGCTCGGGCGTGAGCGCCATGCACAGCGCCACTCCCACAGCCGTCGCTTCACCGGTATCCGGTGCTCACTGGCTGTTGGTGCCGAAGTCCTCGGGGGAGATCTGGTCGAGGAACTCGCGGAACTTCTCCACCTCGTCCTCCTGCTCGTCCGGGATGGCGATTCCCGCGTCGTCGAGGACCCCGTCACTGCCGTAGATCGGCGTTCCGGTGCGCAGCGCGAGCGCTATGGCATCGGAGGGCCGGGCGCTCACCTCCACGCCACTGGCAAAGACCAACTCCGCGTAGAAGACGCCTTCGCGCAGGTCCGTGATGCGGACTTCGGTCAGCTCCTGGCCGACGGCCTCCAGCACGTCCTTGAAAAGGTCGTGCGTCAGCGGCCGCGCCGGTGCCATCCCCTGCTGGGCGAAGGCAATCGCGGTCGCCTCCCCTGGACCGATCCAGATGGGGAGGTACCGATCGCCTCCCACTTCACGCAGGAGCACGATCGGTTGGTTGGAGGGCATTTCCACCCGGACACCCACGACGTCGAGCTCGTTCACACAGCAACCCTAGGACGTGCTCGGCAGGTTTGGGTAGTCGGGCACCTACAAGATCAGTGAAGCCGGACACCCAGGGCGGTCTGTACCAGTGCCGCGTGGAGCCGTACGGAGAGCGCCGCGAGCTCCTTGGTGGTGGCCTCCGCATGGGCCCTGGTCTGCGGATTGCGGTGCAACCGCAGCGGCGTCACCACCTGCTCGATCAGCCCGGCCTCGCGGTCCGCGGCGGCTTTCATCGCCCGCAGATGACGCGGTTCCAGGCCAAATCGCCCCAGATCCGCCACAAGGCGCGCCACATTCACCGACTCGGCGTCGAAACCGCCCTCGGGGCCGGGCGTGACCAGGCCGTACGCCTCCCATTCGGTCAGCTCGGCCTCGGTCACCTCGGCGGCCGCCATCAGCTCCGCGCGGCCGACCCGGGCGGCAGTCGGCCGGTCCGCATCCGGCTCGCCCCAACCGTCGAGGAGCTCCCTGGAGCCCCCCGGAGCGGGCACGGGAAGCTGTTCACCGCGCCCCAGGGCGTCCAGGTGCTCGCGGATGACCCTGAGCGGCAGATAGTGGTCCCGCTGCATCCGCAGCACCTGAGCGAGGCGCTCGACGTCCTCAGCGGTGAACTTCCGGTACCCCGACGGCGTACGCCGAGGCTCTACGAGCCCCTCGGACTCAAGGAAGCGGATCTTCGAGATGGTCACTTCGGGAAATTCTTCGCGCAGCTGGTTGAGTACCCCGCCGATACTCATCAACCGGTCGCCCGCGGTGGCGGTGCCGGATCCGGCACCGCCCGTCGGTGTCTGCTGCATGAACCTTCCCTGGCGGCCTTAGAGGGCGCGCTGGCTCGCGTAGAAGACCAGCCGGTACTTCCCGATCTGGACCTCGTCGCCGTTGGCCAGCTCGACGGAGTCGATCCTTTCGCGGTTCACGTACGTGCCGTTGAGGCTGCCGACGTCGGAGACGGTGAAACGCCCGTCGGGACCGCGCCGGAACTCAACGTGGCGGCGCGACACGGTCACGTCGTCCAGGAAGATGTCGCTCTGCGGGTGCCGGCCCGCCGTGGTCAGCTCACCGTCCAGGAGGAAGCGGCTTCCCGAGTTCGGCCCGCGGCGCACCACCAGGAGCGCCGAGCCCTGCGGGAGTGCGTCCACGGCCGCCTGCGCCTCCGGAGAGAGCGAGGGCAGCTGCGTCTGGCCGGTCACCTCGGCGTCGTACGCCTCCAGGCCGGAGATCGAGATGGTCGAGGTCGTCTCGGAAGCGCGCTCCGGAACGACACCGGGACGCAGCGGGGCGCCACAGTTGGAACAGAATCGGCTGGCGGCGGCATTGGTGTGCCCGCACCTCGTACAAACAGGCATGCCCGACATCGACGGATCCTCCTGCCGCGGCGGCACCGCGTGCGCACTGGTGGCATACGGATCGGAGTCAAACCCTCCACCCGTACTTGAGGTTGACGGTTCCCCGAAACCTATGCGCCCGGCACGGGCAGGGTCAACCGACGACGCGCCCGGAATGTCACCACCGGAACCGGCCACCTCGTCGCGGAACAGCGGGCGCTCACCACCCTGCTCCTCCGCCCCACCGGGGCGCTGAGCACGGTGCCTGGCGGCACTGCCGCCATCCTGGCGTGCGCTCTTGCCGAACAACTTCGCAAACAACTTCACGGGCGATTCCCCTTGACCGAAATAGACCCGCCCGTGGGGCAGGACGAACCCAGAATCAACACACCTGCCGACCCGGACATCCTCACAACGTCCGTATCCGCCAAACAGTTTCCATCACGCACCACTGTTACGAAGCGGCGACCCCCCGCAACCTCCTGCCCTTGTGCGGCAGCTCCCACGCCTGCCCCCATCAGTGCGATGACGACTGAGCGTAGTCAGGCCGCTTCGCGGCTCGCAAGGCGTCCACGATGATCTTCTCCGAACGGGCCACCGTGGCCGTGGCCTGCTCCTTCTCCAGAGTCTGCACCACTCCACCGGGGATGTTGAGCGCCGGCTCAAGGTCCTGCGGATTCCCGATCACCTTGAAGACGTAGGGCGCGCCGATCTTCTTGCCGTCGACGCCGATGCCGCCCGTCTCATCCGAGAAGTACGTATTGGCCACCACCCGCACCCCGTTGATCTGCATCGCCTCGGCGCCCGCGGCACGCAGTTCCTGCACCGTGTCAAGCACCTTGTCGGACTCGACACCGCCCTTGGGATCGCTGATCGTCAACGTGATCCCCGGGCCCTGCGCAGCGACCGTACCGGCCAGGATGCCCAGCTGCCGCTCCTTCTCCACGGTCTGCTTGCGCGCCTCCTCCGCCTGGTTGGAGCTGGTCTCCAGCTCGGTGCGCTGGCCCTCCAGGCGCTGCTTCTCATCGTCAAGACGCTTGGTACGCGAGTCGAGTTCATCGAGGATGCGCACCAGGTCCTCCTGGCGGGCGCCCCGCAGCGCACTGTTGTCGCTGTTGGAGCGCACCTGGATGGCGAGCCCGAGGCCGAGTACGAACAAGAGCAGCGCCACGATGAGCTGGGCACGACTGGCCCGCGGCGGCCACAGCCCCTCGACGAGCCGCTGCCGCCCGGTCAACTCGGGCTTCGCCTCGGGCTGTTCACCCGGCGCGTCGACGGGCCGCTCGTCGTCGTTCCCGTGCGCGTTCTCTACGTCGCTCATACGCCTCAGGCCCTGAAGACGTGCCGCCGGATGGCGGCCGCGTTGGAGAAGATCCGGATGCCGAGCACCACGACGACGCCGGTCGACAGCTGCGCGCCGACACCCAATTTGTCACCGAGGAACACGATCAGCGCCGCGACCACCACGTTCGACAGGAAGGACACCACGAAGACCTTGTCGACGAAGATGCCGTCGAGCATCGCCCGGAGCCCGCCGAAGACCGCGTCGAGTGCCGCGACCACGGCGATCGGCAGATACGGCTCGACCACCGCAGGCACTTCGGGCCGGACGAACAGTCCGACCACGACTCCCACGACGAGGCCAAGTACGGCGATCACGATGTGCCTTTCCCTGTGTCGGCCGCGCCCTTGCCGGCGCCCGTGGCCATTGGCTCTGCTGTACGTACGGTGAGGCTCGGCGCCGCCGGGAGGCGCACGTCGGCCTCGACCGAAATGCTGCTCCTGATGCCATAGTTCTGCTGCAGCACATGCAGATACTGACCGTCCGCGCTGTCCTGGAAGTCGCTGCTCAACTTCTTGCCGTCCCCCACCGCGAGCACCGTGTACGGCGGCACCAGTGGCTTGTTGTCGACCAGTATGGCGTCGCCCGCGGCCCGGATCGCCGAGAACGAGGTCAGGCGCTGCCCGTTGATGGCGATGGCCTCGGCCCCGCTCTGCCACAGCCCGTTGACCACCCGCTGCATGTCCCGGTCACGCACCCGGCCGGTGTCGGCGAAGGTCGTGCTCTCGCGCGGCCTGCTGCCGTCGCCCTGAGTGGTGTCCTTGGCGTCGTCGACCACCAGCTTCACACCCGGCCCGTTCACTTCGGTGGCGCCGGAAAGCAGCGCCACGAGCTCACCCTGGTCACCGCCGTGCTTTTCCAGCGCCTTGCGCTGCCGGTCGCCGACCTCGGTCCGCAGGCCGTCCACATCGCTCTGCAGCTTGTCCGCGGCCTTGGTCTCGGAGTCGACCCGGTTGATCAGCTCCTGGCGCTCCTTGGCGACCACGGGCGCGGTGATGCGGGCCTGAGCGGCTCCCACGGTGACCACGAGGGCGGCGAGCACCAGACCCGCGGCGAGGCCGAGCTTGGCCCGCAACGGGCGCGGCACCCCCGTATCGCCCTCGGCCTTGCGGCGGGCGGTCGCCTCGGCGTACCCGTCATCGAGGGCATGGTCCATGACGTTGGTCAGCAGCGACATCGACGCGTCGGGACGCGGAGGCGGAGACGGGGTGCTCCGAACGGGGGGCTGCTGCGGCATGCCGCACATCGTCGCACGTCGGCGCCGTTACCACCGAATGGCCCCACCGATGCGCCGGGCCGCGCCTCCACGGCCGGCCCGGCGCACCCGTACGACGTCAGTGACCTGCGCTGTCAACCACCGCGGCCCACTCGTCCAAAAGAGCCTGAGCCGATACGTCGTCCGGCCCCTCGGCCCACAAATGGGTGACCGCCTCCGCCGGGTCGGGCAGCACCATCACCCAGCGGCCGTCGGCCTCAACCACGCGTACGCCGTCGGTCGTGTCCACCGACCGCGTACCGGCCGCCTCCACGACCCGGCGCATCACCATGCCCTTCACCGCCCACGGCGTCGCGATGTCCCGCCGCAGCACGTGTGCCTGCGGAATCCGCGCGTCGATCTGGCTGAGCGTGAGCTGGGTTCGCGCGACGAGACCGATGAGCCGTACGAAGGCGGCCGCGCCGTCGAAGACGCTGCTGAACTCGGGCACGATGAACCCGCCACGCCCGTCCCCGCCGAAGATGGTGTTCTCTTCGCGGCACACCCGGGTGAGATCGTCGGGCGAGGTGGTCGTCCACTCCACTTGCGTGCCGTGGTAGGCCGCGACCTGCTCGGCGATTCTGGTGGTCGTGACGGGCAGCGCCACCCGCCCACTGCGCCGTTCGGCCGCGACCAGGTCAAGCATCACGAGCAGCGCCCGGTCGTCCTCGACGATCCGCCCCCGTTCGTCCACCAGCGAGAGGCGCTCGCCGACCGGGTCGAACCGCACCCCGAACGCGGCCCGCGCCGAGGCGACGATCTCGCCGAGCCGCACGAGCCCGGCCCGCCGGCTCTCGGCGGACTCGGTCGGCCGGGACTCGTCCAGACCCGGATTGATGGTCAGGGAGTCCACCTTGAGCCGTCCCAGCAGGCTGGGCAGCACCAGGCCGGCACTTCCGTTGGAGGCGTCCACGACCACCTTCAGACCGGCCTCCGCGATGCCGGTGGTGTCCGCCGTGCGCAGCAGGGATCCGGTGTACGAGTCGAAGACACTGGAGGGAAACTGCAGATCGCCGATCTCTCCGGGGAAGGCTCGCCGGTACTCCTGGCGTGCGTAGACCCGGTCAAGCTTGCGCTGCCCGCCCTGCGAGAGGTCGGCTCCCCGCTCGTCGAAGAACATGATGTCCACGGAGTCCGGGACCCCGGGCGACGTACGGATCATGATCCCGCCGGCGCTGCCCCGCGCGGTCTGCTGCCGCGCCACCGGCAACGGAACGTTCTCCAGGTCCCTTACGTCGATGGCGCTGGCCTGAAGCGCCGAGATGACGGCCCGCTTGAGCGCTCGCGCGCCACGGGAGTGGTCGCGGGCCGTGGTGACGGTCGAGCCCTTCTTCAGCGTCGTGGCGTACGCGCCCGCAAGACGTACGGCGAGTTCCGGAGTGATCTCCACGTTGAGGATGCCGGAGACGCCGCGCGCCCCGAACAGATGGGCCTGCCCTCGCGATTCCCAGATGACGGAGGTGTTGACGAAGGCCCCCGCCTCAATGGTCTTGAAGGGGTAGACCCTGACGTTGCCCTGGACGATCGATTCCTCACCGACGAGGCACTCGTCCCCGATGACGGCGCCGTCCTCGATCCGGGCGGCCCGCATGATGTCGGTGTTCTTGCCGATCACGCAGCCACGCAGATTGCTGTGCTGCCCGATGTAGACGTTGTCGTGGACGACGGCCTTGTGCAGAAAGGCACCGCTCTTCACGACGACATTGGAACCGACGACGGTGTGCTCACGGATTTCCACATCCGCTTCGACCTTCGCGTAGTCCCCGATGTAAAGGGGGCCCCGGAGCACTGCGTCCGAGTGGACCTCCGCACCTTCCGCGACCCATACCCCGGGCGAGATCTCGAAGCCGTCGATCTCGACGTCGACCTTGCCCTCCAGCACGTCGGCCTGCGCCTTGACGTAGCTTTCGTGCGTGCCGACGTCCTCCCAGTAGCCCTCGGCGACATAGCCGTAGATCGGCTTGCCTTCCTTCATGAGCTGGGGGAACACGTCCCCTGACCAGTCGACGGACTTGTCCGCCTCGACATAGTCGAATACCTCGGGCTCCATCACATAGATGCCCGTATTGACGGTGTCCGAGAACACCTGACCCCAGGTGGGCTTCTCCAGAAAACGCTCGACCTTCCCCTCTTCGTCGACAATGGTGATGCCGAATTCGAGGGGATTGGGCACGCGGGTCAGGCACACCGTGACCAGTGCGCCCTTCTCCTTGTGAAAGTTGATGAGATCGGTCAGATCGAAGTCGGTGAGGGCATCACCGGAAATGACCAGGAAGGCATCGTCCTTGAGGGCTTCCTCGGCGTTCTTTACGCTACCCGCGGTGCCGAGCGGCTTCTCCTCATTGGCATAGGTGAGCTCCATCCCGAGCTCTTCTCCGTCACCGAAGTAGTTCCTGACGAGCGATGCCAGGAACTGCACGGTTACGACGGTCTCATTGAGCCCATGCCGCTTGAGTAGCCGCAGCACATGCTCCATGATCGGCCGGTTGACCACCGGCAGGAGCGGCTTGGGCATGCTCGAGGTCATGGGGCGAAGGCGTGTGCCTTCGCCACCAGCCATAACGACGGCCTTCATGTCGGAAACGTCCTCCTTGAAGAGACGACGGTCTGGCCGACTTCGCCCGTCCGGCGAGGCCCACTGGCGTCACGCGCGTATGCCGGCTCACCACCGGGGCCGCGCCGCCGAGCTCAATCGGCCGCTACGTCCGCCTTGACCAACCGACGGACCTGAACCACGTAGAGGATTCCTGCCCACCAATACAGAGTTGTACCCCACCCTGCGAACGCCCATCCGAAAATCGCCGCAAGGTAGGCCAGCCACCCATGCCCGTCGCTGAGCAGTAGCAGAGGGAAGGCGTACATCAGGTTGAACGTGGCCGCCTTCCCCAAGAAGTTCACCTGGGGCGGCGGATAGCCGTGGCGGCGAAGGATTCCCACCATCACCAGAAGCATCAGCTCTCGGGCGACAAGGGCAGCGGTCAACCAAATCGGGAGGATCTCTCGCCAGGTGAGCCCGACCAGAGTGGAAAGGATGTACAACCGGTCGGCGGCCGGGTCGAGTAGCCGCCCGAGGTTGCTGATCTGGTTCCACCGCCTGGCCAGCTTCCCATCCAGGTAGTCACTGACGCCACTCAGCGCGAGGACCAGCAGGGCCCAGCCATCACTGTTGGGTCCGCCAAAGACGGGGCGAAGAATCAGCCACAGGAAGAGGGGTACGCCAACGAGGCGCGCCATGCTGAGAATATTGGGGATGGTGAGCACCCGGTCCGTCTGAACGCGAGTCTCCTGGACCTCCACCCGGGGGCCTCCTGTGGGAAACGTGCCAACGATGCTCCCTGACCCTACCGTCAGGGCGGGCCGGCGGATGCACAGGGGGGCGGGGGAACCCTTCCTTCCAGTGCGGCTGTAAACGCAGAAAAGCCCCGCACCGTGATCCCGAAGGACCATGATGCGGGGCTTTCCCCAAAAATTGTTCGGCGGCGTCCTACTCTCCCACAGGGTCCCCCCTGCAGTACCATCGGCGCTGAAAGGCTTAGCTTCCGGGTTCGGAATGTAACCGGGCGTTTCCCTAACGCTATGACCACCGAAACACTATGAAGTTGAACACCGGAACCCCAAGCAGGGGCTCTGACAGCTGTTCATTGCTTCAGAACAAACACAGTGGACGCGAGCAACTGAGGACAAGCCCTCGGCCTATTAGTACCAGTCAGCTCCACCCCTTACGAGGCTTCCACATCTGGCCTATCAACCCAGTCGTCTACTGGGAGCCTTACCCTCTCAAGGAGGTGGGAACACTCATCTCGAAGCAGGCTTCCCGCTTAGATGCTTTCAGCGGTTATCCTTTCCGAACGTAGCCAACCAGCCATGCCCTTGGCAGGACAACTGGCACACCAGAGGTTCGTCCGTCCCGGTCCTCTCGTACTAGGGACAGCCCTTCTCAATGTTCCTGCGCGCGCAGCGGATAGGGACCGAACTGTCTCACGACGTTCTAAACCCAGCTCGCGTACCGCTTTAATGGGCGAACAGCCCAACCCTTGGGACCGACTCCAGCCCCAGGATGCGACGAGCCGACATCGAGGTGCCAAACCATCCCGTCGATATGGACTCTTGGGGAAGATCAGCCTGTTATCCCCGGGGTACCTTTTATCCGTTGAGCGACGGCGCTTCCACAAGCCACCGCCGGATCACTAGTCCCGACTTTCGTCCCTGCTCGACCCGTCGGTCTCACAGTCAAGCTCCCTTGTGCACTTACACTCAACACCTGATTGCCAACCAGGCTGAGGGAACCTTTGGGCGCCTCCGTTACTCTTTAGGAGGCAACCGCCCCAGTTAAACTACCCATCAGACACTGTCCCTGATCCGGATCACGGACCGAGGTTAGACATCCAGCACGACCAGAGTGGTATTTCAACGACGACTCCACAACCACTGGCGTGGCCGCTTCAAAGTCTCCCACCTATCCTACACAAGCCGAACCGAACACCAATATCAAACTGTAGTAAAGGTCCCGGGGTCTTTCCGTCCTGCTGCGCGAAACGAGCATCTTTACTCGTAGTGCAATTTCACCGGGCCTATGGTTGAGACAGTCGAGAAGTCGTTACGCCATTCGTGCAGGTCGGAACTTACCCGACAAGGAATTTCGCTACCTTAGGATGGTTATAGTTACCACCGCCGTTTACTGGCGCTTAAGTTCTCAGCTTCGCAACCCCGAAAGATCACTAACCGGTCCCCTTAACGTTCCAGCACCGGGCAGGCGTCAGTCCGTATACATCGCCTTACGGCTTCGCACGGACCTGTGTTTTTAGTAAACAGTCGCTTCTCGCTGGTCTCTGCGGCCACCCCCAGCTCACCGAGTAAATCGGATCACCAGTGATGGCCCCCTTCTCCCGAAGTTACGGGGGCATTTTGCCGAGTTCCTTAACCATAGTTCACCCGAACGCCTCGGTATTCTCTACCTGACCACCTGAGTCGGTTTAGGGTACGGGCCGCCATGAAACTCGCTAGAGGCTTTTCTCGACAGCATAGGATCATCCACTTCACCACAATCGGCTCGGCATCAGGTCTCAGACTATGTGTTGTCCGGATTTGCCTAGACAACGTCCTACACCCTTACCCCGGGACAACCACCGCCCGGGCTGGACTACCTTCCTGCGTCACCCCATCGCTTACCTACTACAGATCCGGGTCACCGGCTCCACCACTCCCCTCAACTCCGAAGAGATCAGGGCGGCTTCACGGGCTTAGCATCGTCTGATTCGATATTGGGCGTTTCAAAGCGGGTACCGGAATATCAACCGGTTGTCCATCGACTACGCCTGTCGGCCTCGCCTTAGGTCCCGACTTACCCTGGGCAGATCAGCTTGACCCAGGAACCCTTAGTCAATCGGCGCACACGTTTCTCACGTGTGTATCGCTACTCATGCCTGCATTCTCACTCGTGAACCGTCCACCACTAGCTTCCGCTGCAGCTTCACCCGGCACACGACGCTCCCCTACCCATCCCAGCCCCCGTTAGAGGTATGTGCTGGAATGACACGACTTCGGCGGTACGCTTGAGCCCCGCTACATTGTCGGCGCGGAATCACTTGACCAGTGAGCTATTACGCACTCTTTCAAGGGTGGCTGCTTCTAAGCCAACCTCCTGGTTGTCTCTGCGACTCCACATCCTTTCCCACTTAGCGTACGCTTAGGGGCCTTAGTCGATGCTCTGGGCTGTTTCCCTCTCGACCATGGAGCTTATCCCCCACAGTCTCACTGCCGCGCTCTCACTTACCGGCATTCGGAGTTTGGCTAAGGTCAGTAACCCGGTAGGGCCCATCGCCTATCCAGTGCTCTACCTCCGGCAAGAAACACACGACGCTGCACCTAAATGCATTTCGGGGAGAACCAGCTATCACGGAGTTTGATTGGCCTTTCACCCCTAACCACAGGTCATCCCCCAGGTTTTCAACCCTGGTGGGTTCGGTCCTCCACGACCTCTTACAGCCGCTTCAACCTGCCCATGGCTAGATCACTCCGCTTCGGGTCTAGAGCGTGCAACTCAAACGCCCTATTCGGACTCGCTTTCGCTACGGCTTCCCCACACGGGTTAACCTCGCTACACACCGCTAACTCGCAGGCTCATTCTTCAAAAGGCACGCAGTCACGACTGCATGTGCAAGCACATACAGCGACGCTCCCACGGCTTGTAGGCACACGGTTTCAGGTACTATTTCACTCCGCTCCCGCGGTACTTTTCACCATTCCCTCACGGTACTATCCGCTATCGGTCACCAGGGAATATTTAGGCTTAGCGGGTGGTCCCGCCAGATTCACACGGGATTTCTCGGGCCCCGTGCTACTTGGGTGTCTCTCAAACGAGCCGTTGATGTTTCAGCTACGGGGGTCTTACCCTCTACGCCGGACCTTTCGCATGTCCTTCGCCTACACCAACGGTTTCTGACTCGCCTCACAGCCGGCAGACTGTGAAAGAGAGATCCCACAACCCCGCATGCGCAACCCCTGCCGGGTATCACACGCATACGGTTTGGCCTCATCCGGTTTCGCTCGCCACTACTCCCGGAATCACGGTTGTTTTCTCTTCCTGAGGGTACTGAGATGTTTCACTTCCCCTCGTTCCCTCCACATACCCTATGTGTTCAGGTATGGGTGACAGCCCATGACGACTGCCGGGTTTCCCCATTCGGAAACCCCCGGATCAAAGCCTGGTTGACGGCTCCCCGGGGACTATCGTGGCCTCCCACGTCCTTCATCGGTTCCTGGTGCCAAGGCATCCACCGTGCGCCCTTAAAAACTTGGCCACAGATGCTCGCGTCCACTGTGCAGTTCTCAAACAACGACCAGCCACCCATCACCCCGAACCAACCGGTTCGAGTGCACTGGGGCCGGCGACCGAAGACCAACAGGCAAAGCCCGTGCCTTCAGATACCCAACAGCGTGCCCGGCCCTCTCCATCGCCTCGTTCCGTGTTCCACGCTCCGAAGAGCAGTACTAGCGGCCCGAGTTGACCAAGAGCGCCGAATAGTCAACGTTCCACCCATGAGCTGACCGTGCAGAACATTTGTCTGCAGACGGTGCTGTGCTCCTTAGAAAGGAGGTGATCCAGCCGCACCTTCCGGTACGGCTACCTTGTTACGACTTCGTCCCAATCGCCAGTCCCACCTTCGACAGCTCCCTCCCACAAGGGGTTGGGCCACCGGCTTCGGGTGTTACCGACTTTCGTGACGTGACGGGCGGTGTGTACAAGGCCCGGGAACGTATTCACCGCAGCAATGCTGATCTGCGATTACTAGCAACTCCGACTTCATGGGGTCGAGTTGCAGACCCCAATCCGAACTGAGACCGGCTTTTTGAGATTCGCTCCGCCTCACGGCATCGCAGCTCTTTGTACCGGCCATTGTAGCACGTGTGCAGCCCAAGACATAAGGGGCATGATGACTTGACGTCGTCCCCACCTTCCTCCGAGTTGACCCCGGCAGTCTCCTGTGAGTCCCCATCACCCCGAAGGGCATGCTGGCAACACAGAACAAGGGTTGCGCTCGTTGCGGGACTTAACCCAACATCTCACGACACGAGCTGACGACAGCCATGCACCACCTGTATACCGACCACAAGGGGGCGACTATCTCTAGCCGTTTCCGGTATATGTCAAGCCTTGGTAAGGTTCTTCGCGTTGCGTCGAATTAAGCCACATGCTCCGCTGCTTGTGCGGGCCCCCGTCAATTCCTTTGAGTTTTAGCCTTGCGGCCGTACTCCCCAGGCGGGGAACTTAATGCGTTAGCTGCGGCACCGACGACGTGGAATGTCGCCAACACCTAGTTCCCAACGTTTACGGCGTGGACTACCAGGGTATCTAATCCTGTTCGCTCCCCACGCTTTCGCTCCTCAGCGTCAGTAATGGCCCAGAGATCCGCCTTCGCCACCGGTGTTCCTCCTGATATCTGCGCATTTCACCGCTACACCAGGAATTCCGATCTCCCCTACCACACTCTAGCTAGCCCGTATCGAATGCAGACCCGGGGTTAAGCCCCGGGCTTTCACATCCGACGTGACAAGCCGCCTACGAGCTCTTTACGCCCAATAATTCCGGACAACGCTTGCGCCCTACGTATTACCGCGGCTGCTGGCACGTAGTTAGCCGGCGCTTCTTCTGCAGGTACCGTCACTTTCGCTTCTTCCCTGCTGAAAGAGGTTTACAACCCGAAGGCCGTCATCCCTCACGCGGCGTCGCTGCATCAGGCTTTCGCCCATTGTGCAATATTCCCCACTGCTGCCTCCCGTAGGAGTCTGGGCCGTGTCTCAGTCCCAGTGTGGCCGGTCGCCCTCTCAGGCCGGCTACCCGTCGTCGCCTTGGTAGGCCATCACCCCACCAACAAGCTGATAGGCCGCGGGCTCATCCTTCACCGCCGGAGCTTTTAACCCCCCAAGATGCCCTGAGGAGTGTTATCCGGTATTAGACCCCGTTTCCAGGGCTTGTCCCAGAGTGAAGGGCAGATTGCCCACGTGTTACTCACCCGTTCGCCACTAATCCACCCCGAAGGGCTTCATCGTTCGACTTGCATGTGTTAAGCACGCCGCCAGCGTTCGTCCTGAGCCAGGATCAAACTCTCCATGAATGTTTACCCGATATCGGGTGCACACATCACGTAAGAGCGGGACGACCATGCCGGAATAAGGCCGGTCGTCCACAGCGTCCTCGCTGTGTTGTTGCCTGCCCACCACAAGAGCGGAACAGGACTTTTCAAAGGAACCTCGATCCGCCGAAACGGATACGGGGTTGTCAATCTGGCGTTGACTTTTGGCACGCTGTTGAGTTCTCAAGGAACGGACGCTTCCTTTGTACTCACCCTCTCGGGCTTTCCTCCGGGCGCTTCCCTTCGGTATTTCGTGTTTCCAGCTTAGCAGATCCGAATTCCGTTTCTGCCACCCGCTGGAGCGGGCTTTCGCTTTCCGGCCTTTCGGCTTTCCGGCGATTCAGACTCTAGCAAGTCTTTTCCGTCTTCCGGACCACCGTCTCCGCAAGCATGCAGAGCCGAAGATCCGGGTTAGGATCGGGACTTGGTAGGTGCCGCCGACCGCCGAATCACAGTGTCGTGATGGGGTCAGGCAGGAGTACGACAGTACAGGCCACCGGGAGTTGAGGCAAATCGTTTCCGGTGTGCACCTAGGGCCGCCAACTGGCACCTCTCATGCGGAACTGGGACTTCCTGTGACTTACCCTTCTGACCAGTACGCCGTCCAGGACAGGTAGTGACGGCGACACTTGAAGCTCCACCCCTGGGAGGCTCCCCATGACGACCGTGATGTCCCCACTTGCCGGACAGGCCATCGGGCTCGCTGCAGTACCAGACCCCGTCTTTTCCGGCGCGATGGTGGGCCCCGGCACCGCTATTGATCCCGTACGTGAGCCGTCGGCGGCCGTGGCGCCCGTGGGCGGCGTGGTTGTGTCCCTGCACCCGCACGCCTTCGTCGTCGTCGACGAAGAGGGCCACGGTGTACTGACACACCTCGGAATCGACACCGTTCAGCTCAACGGCGAGGGCTTCGAGCTCCTCGTCAGCAAGGGCGACACCGTGACGCGTGGCCAGGAGATCGTGCGCTGGGACCCGGCCGCCGTCGAAGCCGCCGGCAAGTCGGCCATCTGTCCGGTCGTGGCTCTCGAAGCCACCACCGACTCCCTCTCCGATGTCGTCGAGAGCGGCGACGTGAAGGCCGGCGACGCACTGTTCAGCTGGCAGTGACGTTTGCGCCGCTGCGGCGGCGCGCTGGACGGACAACCACTGCGGCGGCGTTGACCGCCGCGACTATCGGAGACGGGTGAGATGGAGACAACGCTGCGAGGCGTCGGCGTGAGCCACGGTGTGGCGATCGGCGAGGTTCGGCACATGGGCACGGCGGTTCTGGAACCGCCTGCCAAGCAGATTCCGGCGTCGGAGCACGAGCGCGAACAGGGGCGCGCTCGCCAGGCCGTGGAAGCTGTGGCGGCCGACCTGATGGCGCGTGGCAATCTGGCCGGCGGCGAGGCTCAGGCCGTGCTGGAAGCCCAGGCGATGATCGCCCAGGACCCGGAGCTCATGGCCGATGTCGACCGGCGCATCATCGTCGGCAGCACCGCCGAGCGGGCCGTGTACGACGCGTTCTCGCACTACCGTGAGCTGCTCGCGGGCGCCGGTGAGTACATGGCGGGGCGCGTCGCCGATCTCGACGATGTACGGAACCGGATCGTGGCGCGTCTGCTCGGCGTGCCGATGCCGGGCGTACCGGACAGCGACGAGCCGTACGTGCTCATCGCCCGGGACCTCGCGCCGGCCGACACCGCGCTGCTCGACCCGACGCTGGTGCTCGGTTTCGTGACCGAAGAGGGCGGGCCCACCAGCCACAGTGCCATTCTCGCGAGGGCGCTCGGAGTGCCCGCGATCGTGGCCCTGCCGGGCGCAGGTGAGCTGGCCGAAGGCACGCTCGTCGCTGTGGACGGCAGCACGGGCGAGATCTTCGTGGAGCCGAGCGAGGAGAAGCGCGCCGAGCTTGAGCGGGCCGCGGCCGAGCGCAGGGCCGCGCTGTCCGCCTCCTCCGGTCCGGGTGCGACCTCGGACGGCCACAAGGTTCCGCTGCTTGCCAACGTCGGTGGTCCCGCCGATGTTCCGGCCGCGGTGGACGCGGGCGCCGAGGGTGTCGGTCTCTTCCGTACCGAGTTCCTCTTCCTCGACGACTCGGCGAAGGCGCCGTCGGAGGAGAAGCAGGTCGAGGCGTACCGCAAGGTTCTTGAGGCGTTCCCCGAGGGGCGTGTCGTGGTGCGGGTCCTGGATGCGGGCGCGGACAAGCCGCTCGACTTCCTGACTCCGGCCGATGAGCCGAACCCGGCGCTCGGCGTGCGCGGTCTGCGCTCGCTGCTCGATCACCCCGAGGTGCTGCGGACGCAGCTGACCGCGCTGGCCAAGGCCGCTGCGGGGCTGCCCGTGTACCTAGAGGTCATGGCGCCGATGGTGGCCGACCGTACCGACGCCAAGGCGTTCGCGGACGCGTGCCGCGCGGCCGGGCTGCAGGCGAAGTTCGGTGCGATGGTGGAGATTCCCTCCGCCGCGCTGCGGGCCCGCTCGATCCTCCAGGAGGTCGAGTTCCTGTCGCTGGGCACCAACGACCTGGCGCAGTACGCCTTTGCCGCCGACCGTCAGGTGGGCGCGGTCTCCCGCCTTCAGGACCCGTGGCAGCCCGCGCTGCTCGACCTGATCGCCATGTCCGCCGAGGCCGCCAAAGCCGAGGGGAAGAGCTGTGGTGTGTGTGGTGAGGCTGCCTCCGATCCGCTGCTGGCGTGTGTGCTGACTGGTCTGGGCGTCACCAGCCTGTCGATGGGTGCGGCGTCCATTCCTTACGTGCGTGCGACGCTGGCGAAGTACACGCTGGCGCAGTGCGAGCGTGCGGCTGCCGCGGCGCGCGCCGCGGACACTGCCGAGGATGCCCGCAAGGCCGCCCAGGCGGTGCTGTCCGGCGAGTGACCTCCGGGTGGTGAATCCGGTGTGAGAGGGGCTTCCCGTCGCGAGCGCGGCAGGGAGCCCCTCCCCTGTTTTCCCGTTCCCTTCCTCTGTTTCTCTGTCCCTCTTCTTTGTCCCTCCGGTGACGTCGCTGAAGCTGGATGCCGTGATGTCAGTGGTGGTTGTCCGGTTGATCGATGGGGAAGCCGGGGCGGTATTCGACGTCCGGTTCGGGAGAGAGGGGATCGCCCGTCTCGGCGTCCGTGCAGTAGGCGCTGAAGACCTCGCCCTCGGTCAGCGGATCGAGCCGTCCGTGGTGCAGGCGCCAGCCGTGCAGTCGGTCCGGGCATCCCGGTTCGGTCGTGCGGAGTACCAGCCCTCCCGAGCTGTTCAGGGCGATGCCTGCCGCGAGGACGGTGACGAACTGCGCGGTGTCCGTCTCGTCGAGGTGCGCCGGGTCGGTCCCCTGCCGGTGGGCGTGGAGGACCGCGATGAGGTGCTCTTTCTGTGCGGGGACGCTGCACACGAGGTGGTGGGTCCCCGAACCGGCCGTTTCCAGCAGGGTCAGGAGGAGGTGCGAAGCACTGTCGAACGCGGCCCGGCCGATGTCCTGACCGCATTCCGCGCACTCCCCCGCCTCGGCGAGGACCAGTGTCGCGTACTCCCAAGTGGCTTTCCGGACAGCTGTGTTGATGAGCTGCGGGACGAGGCTGTCGATGGGCTGACCCGCGTACGCCACGCAGGCGCCGCCCGCCGCCAGTTCCGCGGTGAAGCGGGTGCGGCTGTCGGGACTGTCCGGGTCCAGGCCCGCCGACGTACAGAACTCGGTGAACTCGTCCGGGTCGAAGAGGGCGACCGTCGTGTGTGCGCCCTGGGCGGCCAGCGAGCGGAGGAGTCCGTCCACCTGCCGCAGATAGGTCGCGTGGTCGTCAAAGACGAAGGAGCGGTATCTCGTCATGGCCGTGAAGTCGTGCGCGTCGGCGATGAGGCCGACGGTGCTCGGCATTTCACGGCGCAGTGTGCGCCGGATGGTCCGGGTGTGGTGGGCGTGCGCCATGTTTCCCCCTGAGCACGGTGTCGATCAATGCTCACTCAACGTAACCGATGGCACTGACAGTGCCGTCCGTTCCAGGCTTCGTCCGACCATGCGGTGCTGGACCAGGCAGGTCCCCGCGATGACGGTGCCGAAGGTGAGCCAGCCGGCCGGGCCGGTCGCGATGGCCGCGGTGACCGCGAGCGGGCCCACGCTGCGCTGGACGGACTGCGCGAGCCCGTGCACTCCGAGGTAGGCGCCTTGAGCGTGGTCGGGTGCGAGGGCGATCGAGAGTTCCCAGGAGATGGTCGCGTGGAGGATTTCGGCGAGGGTGAAGGCGGCCGCCGCGGTGACGAGGAAGACGGTGGCGAGGGCCGCTCCATGGGCCGCGGAGGCCGCGATCGCCACACCCGCGAAGGCGAAGACCCCGCTGAGCGGCAGGAGCAGTTGGCGAGCCTTCGGGGTGGTGGCGCCCCATCGCGCGAGCGGGACCTGAAGGCCCACCACCATCACGTTGTTGAGCACCATGAGCAGGGGGACGAGTCCGTGCGGGGCGTCGGTGGCGTGCACGATCCAGAGCGGCAGGCCGATCTTGAACACTGCGTCGTCGAGGAAGAGCACGGTCTCGGTGGCTACGAACGCCAGGTAGCGGCGGTCACGCCAGGGGTTGGCCGACTTCAACTGGGCTACTGGATCGCCGGACTTGGCGACTGTGCGCGAGGGCGTCTCGGGTTCCGCGCAGAGTGCAGTGATGAGGGCGGAGCCGAGGAAGGAGACGGCGTTGCACGCGAGCAGCCACTGGTAGGCGCCGACGGAGCCGACGGCGAGGGCTCCCGCGGCGGCCAGGCCGCCCACGGCCCAGCCCGCGTTCGCGACGGTCCGGCTGACGGCCTGGTAGCGGACGCGGTCGGCGCCGGCGATCCGGGCCGCGTACAGCTTGGTGAGGACGTTCGCCGAGCGGTCGCCGAAGCTCCCCATGGATGCGAACAGGAGCAGGAGCGCGAAGTTGTCGGTGGTCAGGAGGGCGAACGCCGCGATGGCGCGCAGCACTTGGAAGGCGACCAGTACGCGGGTGAGGGGCAGCCGGTCGGCGATGCGGCCACCGATGGGGGCGCCCGCGATGCCGATGGCTCCGGACGCGGCGACCAGGGTGCCGATCTGGGCGAGGGAGAGCCCTGCCACGTAGGTGAAGTAGAGAACGGAGACGGCTTCCCAGAGGCCGCTGCCGGTTCGGTCGACGAAGGCGACCGAGAGCATCCGGCGGCCGTCGAGGCCTCCTGGGATGCGTTCCCACAGTGCAGCACGCCTACTGTTCCAGCTCATCGCTTCCCCCTTGACCCGACTTATGTATTGATACATAATTTGGAACGTGGCAACACAATATTCGATCTCTGGTACGACAGCCAAGGGGATTGCCGCGTCCGTGGAGCGTGCGGTCGCCGACGGGGCCCTGGAGCCCGGCGACGCACTTCCGCCGGTGCGCAGGCTTGCCGACGAGCTGACGGTGAGCCCCGGCACGGTGGCCACCGCCTACAAGGAGCTGCGTCGGCGCGGTCTGGTCGTCACCCGCGGACGCGGCGGAACCGTGGTGGCCGCGGCGCCGGCCGTGGCGTCGCGGCGGCCGCCCAAGGTGCCCGACGGGCTGATCGATCTGGCGGGCGGCCACCCCGACGCCGCGTTCCTGCCGGATCTGCCGAGGCTCGTCACACCGTCGACGGGGCCCCGCTCGCACCGGTCCGCGCCCCGGCTGCCGGAGTTGGAGCGGCGGGTACGGGCCTGGTTTGACGCCGACGGGGTACCGTCCGGCGCCGTGACGTTCGCGCACGGGGCGCTCGACTGCATCGCGCGACTACTGACGACCGAGCTGCGGCCCGGGGACGCGGTGGCCATGGAGGATCCCGGTTACCACCATCTGCTCGATCTGCTCCAGGCGATGGGGCTGCGCACGATCGCGGTGGCCGTCGACGACGAGGGCATGCGGCCTCAGGCTCTGCGGGAGGCACTGCGCGCCGGAGCGCGGGCCGTCGTGTACAGCCCGCGGGCGCAGAATCCGTACGGAGGCTGCTTCTCCGGGCGGCGGCGCGATGAGCTGGTCGAGGTGCTGAGGCAGACGCCCGAAGTGCTGGTGATCGAGAACGACCACGCCGCCGAGATCGCGGGCTCTGCGCTCAACACCCTTACGGATGGCGGGCTTTCGCGGTGGGCACAGGTGCGGACCGTGACGAAGTACCTGGGAACGGATCTGCGGTGGGCGGCGGCGGCGTGCGATCCGGTGACGCTGGCGCGGCACGACGGGCGGCTGCTGCTCACCTCCGGATGGGTGAGTCATCTGCTGCAAGCGGCGGTGCTGACCTTGCTGGACGACCCGTCGGCTCAGCTATTGGTGAGGCGGGCCGAGGACGCCTATAGGGAGCGGCGTGGGGCGTTCGTCAAGGAGTTGGGGCAGCGCGGGATCGCGGCTCACGCGGCGAGCGGGATGAACGTGTGGGTGCCGGTGCGCGACGAGTCGGCCGTCGTCAACGGGCTGCGCACGCGCGGCTGGTGGGTGGCGGCCGGGGCGCGCTTCCGGATGGCCGCGCCGCCTGGGGTACGCATCACCGTGGCCGGTCTGGAGCCCGCTGCGGCGGCGCGGCTGGCCTCGGACTTCGCCGATGTGCTTGGCGAGTCCGAGGCCACGTACGGGGGCTGATCAGGCGCGCTTGCGGGCGATGTCCTCGTAGAAGCGCAGCAGGTCGAGGTTGTCGACCGAGCCGGGGTTGACCGCCTTGTCGAGGGCTGTGCCTTGGAGGAGGCGCTTGACCGGGACCTCGATGCGCTTGCCCGTAAGGGTGTGCGGGACACCCGGGGCCTCGATGATCTCGTCGGGGACATGGCGGGGCGAGAGCTGTTCGCGGATCGCCTGCTTGATCTTCGCACGGAGGGACTCGTCCAGGACGGCGCCCTCGGCGAGGTGCACGAAGAGCGGCATCCAGTAGCCGCCGTCCGGCTCTTCGAGACCGATGACGAGCGATTCGCGGATCTCCGGGAGGCGTTCGACGACCTCGTAGATGTCGGCCGAGCCCATGCGCACGCCTTGGCGGTTGAGGGTGGAGTCGGAGCGGCCGTGGATGATCACCGAGCCGTGGTCGGTGAGGGTGATCCAGTCGCCGTGGCGCCACACGCCCGGGAACATGTCGAAGTAGCTGTCGCGGTAGCGGCCGCCGTCGGGGTCGTTCCAGAAGCGGATCGGCATGGACGGCATGGGGTTGGTGACGACGAGTTCGCCGACCTCGCCGGTGACGGCCCTGCCCTGCGGGTCCCAGGCCTGGAGGTCGGTGCCCAGGCAGGGCGCCTGGAGCTCGCCGATGTGCACCGGAAGCGTCGGGACCGCTCCTGCGAAGCAGGAGCAGACGTCGGTGCCACCGCTGACCGAGGCGATCCACAGGTCTTCGCGCACCTCGTCGTGGAGCCAGCGGAAACCGTCGGGCGGCAGCGGCGAGCCGGTGGTGGCCACGCACTTGACGCGGGACAGGTCGTGCTCGCGGGCCGGGTGGACCTCGGCCTTGCGGCAGGCCATGACGTACGCGGCCGACGTGCCGAACAGGGTGGCCCCGGTGCGCTCGGCCACCCCCCACTGGGCGCCCGTGTCGGGGAACCCCGGACTGCCGTCGTACAGCACGACCGTGGTGCCGGTGAGCAGGCCGGAGACGAGGAAGTTCCACATCATCCAGCCGGTCGACGTGTACCAGAAGAAGCGGTCCTCGGGGCCGAGGTCGCAGTGCAGGCCGAGCTGCTTGAAGTGTTCGAGCAGGATGCCGCCCTGGGACTGCACGATCGCCTTGGGCAGCCCCGTCGTACCGGAGGAGTACAGGACCCACAGGGGGTGGTCGAAGGGCACCTGCTCGAAGACCGGCTCCGTGTCGGCCGAGGTGAGGGCGGACCATTCGAGGGTGCCTTCGGGGGCCGGTGTGCCGAGGAGCGGGATGTGCACCACGGCGCGCAGCGTGGGCAGTTCGCGGCGCAGTTCCGCGACCACGTCCGTGCGGTCGTGCTCCTTGCCGCCGTAGCGGTAGCCGTCGACGGTGAACAGGACGACCGGCTCGACCTGCTGGAAGCGGTCGAGGACGCTGCGGGCACCGAAGTCGGGGGCGCAGGAGGTCCAGACCGCGCCGACGGCGGCGGAGGCGAGCAGCGCGGTGACGGCCTGCGGGACGTTGGGCAGATAGCCGCTCACCCGGTCGCCGGGGCGGACGCCGAGGGCGCGCAGTTCGGCCGCGAGCGAGCCGACCTGGCGCCGGAGTTCGGACCAGCTGATCCCCACGGGTTCGTGCGTCTCGTCGACGTGAAGCAGTGCCGGAGTTTCGGCGCGGGCGGAGTCCTCGGCTGTGCGCAGGGCGTGTTCCGCGTAGTTCAGTGTGGCGCCCGGGAACCACTGGGCACCGGGCATCGTTCGATCAGCAAGGACAGCTTCGTACGGGGAGGAGAAGCGGATGTCGAACCAGTCGGCCACGGCTTGCCAGAAGGTGTCGAGCTCCGCGACGGACCAGCGGTGGAGAGCCGGGTATCCGCCCTCGGCCGGTGCTCCGTAGCGCTCGGCGGCCCAGGCCTGGAAGCGGGTGATCCGCGCGGCGGCGATGCGGTCGGAGTCCGGCTGCCACAAGGGCTCGGGCTGCGGAGCGGGGTGCGCTGCTGAGGTCATGGGTCGGCTCCCGGGCTGTAACGCGTGATGTGCGTGTTTCCCGCGCACACGCTCAGGGGTGTGCGCGTGAGGCGGCTGACAGGGACGATGCCATGTGATCGTCTTCCGCACCAGGGTGTGCCACCCATAGTCGGATACCGGGCCATGTGGTGCCACCACGGATGAACGGCAGTTGAACGAACCGCACGCAGGGCCGTCCGGGTGGCAGGGTGAGCTGCATGAACGGCGATGACCTGGTGCGCTCGGTGAAGGCGGTCGGCACGGTACAGGGCCTTCGGGCGATGCGCTCGGCGCTGCGGCGGCGTCGGGCGGATGCCCGGGAGCTGTCGGCGCGCGGGCCGGAGCGGGCTCGGGTGCCGGGAGCGGTGACCGATGCCGAGCCCCGGCCCGGCGGCGGGGTCGTGCGGTTCGCGCGCTCCGAGCTCGACGTGCGGGTCGCGGCGGGCGGCGCGGTGTTCTGGGGCTGGGACGGGGCCGGGCCCGAGCCGTCGTACGCCCTGAACGGCAGCGCGCCCGAGCCGGACCCGAGGGCGTCACTGGAGCCGGACAAGGACGGCGGCTGGCGGGTCGTCTCCGAGCGGCTGACGGTGGTCATCTCCCGGCACGGCGCGGTGGACGTGTGCACACCGGGCGGGATCGTGCTGCGGCGGGAGCTGCCGCCGCGCTGGTGGGAGCCGGTCGGCGGCGGACCGGCCCGCTGGCAGCAGCGGTCCGAAGTGGCCGCCGACGCGCGGTTCTTCGGGCTCGGCGGTCGCGCCGACGGGCCCCGGTTGCGCGACGGGACGTACCGCCTGTGGAACACCGACCCTCGCGGCGGCTTCGCCCCGGGCGACGACCCGCTGTACATCACCATGCCGGTGCAGCTGGTCGTGGCCGACGCGGGGACGCATCTGGCGTTCTACGACAACACCTGGGACGGCCGGGTGATGCTGCGCGAAGGAGAGGAGGGTGCGGGGTCGGGGCACGACAGGCCGGGTGCGAGCGAGCTGCGCATGGACGGCGGCCCGCTGCGCTGCTGGGTGATGGCGGGCACACCCGCCCGCGTGTTGCGGGGCTGGAGCGGGCTCACCGGCGCGCCCGCACTGCCGCCGTCGTGGGCGCTCGGGTACCAGCACGCGCGCTGGGGATTCGGCAGTGAGCGGGAGGTGCGGCGGGTCGTCGCCGGGTACACCGAGCGCCGGCTGCCGCTGTCCGCGCTGCATCTGGACATCGACCACTACGACGCGCACCAGGTCTTCACGGTCGATCGGGACGCCTTCCCCGACCTGCCGCGGCTGGCCAAGGATCTGGCGGAGAACGGGGTGCGGCTCGTCTCGATCGTCGACCCGGCGGTCAAGGCGGACGGCGGCAACCCGGTGTACGAGAGCGGCCTCGCCGCCGGTGCCTTCGTCCAGGACGCACGCGGGCACGAGGTGCGGGGAGAGGTGTGGCCCGGGGAGTGCGCCTATCCGGACTTCACCGATCCGAAGGCACGTATCTGGTGGGGCGGGCTCTACCAGGAACGGCTCGACCAGGGGTTCGCCGGGGTGTGGCACGACATGAACGAGCCGGTGTCCTTCGCGCCCTTCGGCGATCCGACGCTGCCCCGCTCCGCCCGGCACGACCTCGACGGCCGGGGCGGCGACCACCGTGAGGCCCACAATGTGTACGGCCTCTCCATGGCCCGCGCCGGGTACGAGGGGCTGCGCCTGCTGCGCCCCGATGAGCGGCCGTTCCTCTTCACACGCTCCGGGTGGGCCGGGATGCAGCGTTACGGAGGCACCTGGTCCGGCGATGTGACCACCGGCTGGCCGGGGCTGCGCGCCTCGCTCTCCCTGGTGCTGGGCCTCGGCCTGTGCGGGGTGCCGTACTCGGGGCCGGACGTGGGTGGCTTCGACGGAAGCCCCTCGCCGGAGCTGTATCTGCGCTGGTTCCAGCTGGGTGCCTGGCTGCCCCTCTTCCGTACGCACGCGGCGATCTGGGCGGGTCGGCGCGAGCCCTGGGAGTTCGGACCGAAGGTGCTGGAGCAGGCGCGGGCCGCGCTGGCCGAACGGGAGCGGCTGCGCCCGTACTTCGTGACCCTGGCCCAGCTGGCCCGGCTCAGCGGGGCGCCCTATGTGCGCCCCGTGTGGTGGGGTGCGCCGGGCGACCGGGCGCTGCGCGACTGCGAGGACTCCTTCCTCCTCGGCGACGCATTCCTGGTGGCTCCGGTCCTTGAGCGGGGCACCGTCCGGCGGGCGGTGCGGCTGCCGCGCGGGCGGTGGTACGACACCGCGACCGGCGAGGCGCACGACGGCCCCGGCCAGGTGCTGCTGAACGCCCCGCTGTCCCGGATCCCGGTGCTCGCACGGGCGGGTTCGGTGGTTCCGGTGCGCGGCGACGACGGCGGGCTGGAACTGGAGGTGTGGGCACCGGCCGCCGGGCGGACCGGGGGCGGAACAGTCGTACGGGACACCGGGGACGGATGGGACGGGGCGAAGGTCGAGCGGTTCGTCACCCGCGTGATCAACGGCCGGGTCGTGGTCGAGCGAGCCAACGGCGGCGCGAACGGCGAGGTCGGGTACCCGGTCCGGGTGCGGGGGTTGGTGCGCTGAGACCGGGTATGCCCGAGGCTCGTCGACTGGCTGGCGGCCGCCTTCGGCGCCCGCTCCTCGTCGGCATGCCGCTCGGCCCACGCCGAGGTATCCCCTATCCGTACGCCCCCTCGAACCACTTCCGCATTGCTTCCGTATGCAGCGGAAACGCCAACTCGGCTGGCTCGTACAGAAGTTGCCAGCCTTCGGTTTCGTCGGTCGGGAGCGAGCGCGGCAGCGTGGCGGCCGGGCGGGGCGGCAACAGGCCGAACAGCAGGAGGTGTTGCGGGGAGCTCAGCGCGTCGGCGAGGCGGACCTCGGTGACCGTGGCCTCGATGCCGGTCTCCTCCTTGAGTTCGCGGATGACCGCGTTCTGCCAGGTTTCACCAAGGTCCACGAAACCGCCGGGCAGGGCGACGCCGCCCCGCTGCGGTTCGATGGTGCGGGTGATGACGACGAGCCCCGTACCGCGCGCGTCGAAGACCGGAAGCAGCGCGATGGCAACGGGGAGCGGATTGCGGTACGCGATGGTGCCGCAGGGCGTGCAGACGCGGGGCCACTCGCCGTCCGGCTCGGGGTACCGTGCCCCGCACGCACCGCAGTGGGAATCCAGGAGGGGAAGCTTCGAGGATGCGGTCACGCGCGGACCCTAGCGGACTCCAGCCGATCCGACTGCCCCACCAGTTGGCACACCTCGCCCGTCGCAATCCGCGCCCGCCCCCTCCCTCCCCGATCCGTCTCCCTCCCCGATCCACCATTCCCGCCGACCGCCCCCGCCGATTCCCCCGATCCTCTATTCCCCCGATTCGCCTTTCCCGCCGCCCAGTTGAGCTGATAGACGGTGTGCGCATGACACGAATCCGTATGACATCACCGAGGACGGGACTGCGCGGCCTGGTCGCGGCCGCTGCCGCGCTGCTCGCCGTCGCCCTCCTCTCCCCCACCGCGCAGGCGGCGCCCGAGCCGAAGGCGCCGGAGGAGTTCGTGGCGCTCAGCTCCGTCGACCGCTCGATCATCCAGGAGATGCGCTACATCACCCCGCACGACTTCGTCGGCGAGCCGATCGACGGCTACCGGCAGCCCCTGTGCATCCTGACCCGCCCCGCCGCCGAGGCGCTGCACCGGGCGCAGCTGGGACTGCTGCGACAGGGCTACTCCCTGAAGGTGTACGACTGCTACCGCCCGCAGCGGGCCGTCGACCAGTTCGTGCGCTGGGCGAAGGATCTGGACGACGTGAAGATGAAGGCGGAGTTCTATCCGGACGTCGACAAGTCGAGGCTGTTCGCGGACGGGTACATCGCGGCGAAGTCCGGGCACAGCCGGGGCAGCACGATGGATCTGACGATCGTGAAGCTGCCCGCGCTGCCGACCCCGCCGTACCACCCCGGGCAGCCCCTCGTGCCGTGCTACGCGCCGCAGAGCCAGCGGTTCCCGGACAACTCCCTCGACATGGGGACCGGATTCGACTGCTTCGACACCCTGGCGCACACCGACGACCCGCGCATCCAGGGCGTTCAGCGGGCCCATCGCCAGTTCCTGAAGAGCACGCTGGAAGCGCAGGGCTTCGTGAACCTCCCCGAGGAGTGGTGGCACTTCACCTTCCAGCCGGAGCCGTTCCCCGACACCTATTTCGACTTCCCGGTGGCGCGACGCTCGGTGGCCGGGCACTGAGCGACGCGGGCGGGCGTCCGGGGCCACCCCGTGGGCCCTGGACGCCCGCTCCGCCTTCGCCGCCCCCGTGTCTTCTCGGACGCGAACCGGCCGTATCCGGTTCTGCGACGAACGACTAGGTTCGCCCCCATGACGCAGCCGACGTTCGATTCGTACGAGGAATTCTGGCCCTACTACGTGGCGATGCACTCCAGGGCCGCCACCCGCTGGGTGCATCTGACCGGCACTCTCACCGGACTCGCCGTGAGCGCGTACGGGCTGGCGCGCGGACGCAAGCGGTACGCGCTGGCGTTGCCGCTCATCGGGTACGGCACCGCCTGGCCCGCGCACTGGTTCATCGAGGGGAACAATCCGGCCACCTTCGGCCACCCCGGATGGTCGCTGCGCGGGGACCGCCAGATGATCCGGATGATGCTGGCCGGGCGTGACCGGGAGCTGGGGGAGATCGCCGCCAAGTGGCTCGCCGAGAACCGCTGAGTACACGGCCGTCGACCCATGGCCCCTCCCCAAGCCGGCACGCCCGTGGCACACTTCTGACGTTCCGTCAGAAGTGAGTAGTGGAAGGGGACTTGACAGACATGCGCACGCGTACGCCTGTGGTCGCGGGCTGGTTCACGGTCACCGAGGGGACGGAGGGGCAGGACTTCCGGCTGCTCGGCACCCGGTGCGGCGCCTGCGCCTCCGTGTTCTTCCCGCGCGAGGACTCCTTCTGCCGCAATCCCGCCTGCGAGGGCGGCGAGCTCACCCAGGTGCCGCTCTCCAAGCGGGGGCGCGTGTGGTCGTACACCGACGGGCGCTACCGGCCACCCGCTCCCTACGCCTCGGACCCCGGGACGCCGTGGGAGCCGTACACCCTCGTCGCCGTCGAGCTGGCTGCCGAGCGGATGGTGGTGCTCGGCCAGGCCGCGCCCGGGGTGAGCACCGCCGACCTGGCGGTCGGGATGGAGGTCGAGGTGGTGCCCGGGGTGCTCAACGAGGACACGGAGACCACTTGGACGACCTGGAACTGGCGGCCCGTGGAGGCGACGGCATGAGCGGTGACATCGCGGTCCTGGGGGCGGGGATGCACCCGTGGGGCAAGTGGGGACGGAGTTTCGTCCAGTACGGGACCGTCGCGGCGCGGGCCGCGCTCGCGGATGCGGGGATCGACTGGAGCGACGTGCAGTCGGTGGTGGGCGCCGACACCGTGCGCTGCGGGTATCCGGGCTATGTGGCGGGGGCGACCTTCGCGCAGGCGCTCGGCTGGCAGGGCGCGCGGGTGACCAGTGTGTACGCGGCCTGCGCGTCGGGGGCCCAGGCGATCGGCGCGGCGCGGGCGCAGATCCTGGCCGGGCTCGCCGATGTGGTGCTCGTGGTGGGGGCCGATGCGGCGCCGAAGGGGTTCTTCGCACCGGCCGGCGGCGACCGGCCCGACGATCCGGACTGGCTGAGGTTCCGGGTGCTCGGCGCGACGAACCCGGCCTATTTCGGGCTCTACGCCCGCCGCCGCATCGCCCTGTACGGGGACACCGTGGACGACTTCGCGCAGGTCAAGGTGAAGAACGCGGCGGCCGGCGCGCTCAACGCGAACGCCCGCTACCGCAAGGCGGTCACCGTCGAGGAGGTCGCCGCATCCGCGGTCGTCGCGGACCCGCTGCGGCTGCTCGACATCTGCGCCACCTCGGACGGCGCCGCTGCCCTCGTGTTGAGCAGTGTGGACTTCGCCCGTCGGCACGGCGCCACCGACCCGGTCCGCATCCGCGCGGTCTCCACGGTCACGCCCACCTACCCCAAGGCGGTGCTCGACCTGCCCGACATCGCGACCGACTCGGCGGCCGGCGCGGAACCGTCCCCGCACTCCTTCCGGTCATCCATCGCGCGGGCCGCGTACGAGGAGGCGGGCATCGGGCCGGACGAGCTGTCGCTGGCCGAGGTGTACGACCTGTCCACGGCCCTGGAATTGGAGTGGTACGAGGACCTCGGGCTGTGCGGCGCGGGCGAGGGGGCCAAGCTCGTACGGGACGGGGCGACCGCACTCGGGGGGCGCATCCCGGTCAACACCAGTGGCGGCCTCGCGTCGTTCGGGGAGGCCGTGCCCGCTCAGGCCATCGCGCAGGTCTGCGAGCTCACCTGGCAGTTACGGGGAGCCGCGGGGTCTCGCCAGGTGGTCGGGGCACGGGCCGGAATCACCGCGAACCAGGGCTTGTTCGGACACGGTTCGGCCGTGCTGGCGGTGCGCTGAACCGACATGCGGGACCACGCGTACAGGTAGCGGACATCCGGCACGTACCGGCCGGTGGTCACTGGCGATCAGCTCAACAGCCGTTGTGGTCAACGACCTTGACGCTCCATCACGTCCGGTGAAAACTTCCCGTTGTCTCTCGGCATCGCCGTTCTCCCGGCCTTCGGAACCAGGGGTAGCCATGACGGACAAGTTCGTCGCCGCGATCGACCAGGGCACCACCTCCAGCCGCTGCATCATCTTCAACCAGGACGGTGCGATCGTCGCCGTCGACCAGCGCGAGCACCGGCAGATCTTTCCCAAGCCCGGCTGGGTGGAGCACGACGCCACCGAGATCTGGTCCAAGGTGCAGGCCGTGGTCGCGGGCGCCCTCGCCAGGGCCGGACTGCGCGCGGACCAGCTCAGCGCGCTCGGCATCACCAACCAGCGTGAAACGACGGTCCTTTGGGACCGCGCGACCGGCAAACCCGTACACAACGCGATCGTCTGGCAGGACACCCGGACCTCCGCGCTCTGCGCAGAACTCGGCGGGAGCGACGGGCAGGACCGGTTCCGCGACGCCACCGGGCTCCCGCTGGCCAGCTACTTCTCGGGCCCCAAGGCGGCCTGGCTGCTCGACAACGTACCCGGGCTCCGGACCCGCGCCGAGCGCGGCGAGATCGCGTTCGGCACCGTCGACTCCTGGCTGATCTGGAACCTGACCGGCGGCACGGCCGGCGGGGTGCACGTCACCGACGTCACCAACGCCTCGCGCACCCTGCTGATGAACCTGGAAACCCTTCAGTGGGACGACGAGATCCTCGCCGTGATGAACGTGCCCAGGACGATGCTTCCGGAGATCAGGTCCTCGGCCGAGGTCTACGGCACCGCCGTGGGACCGGTGGCGGGTGTGCCGGTCGCTTCTGCGCTCGGCGACCAGCAAGCGGCGATTTTCGGCCAAGCCTGCTATGACACCGGCACCGCGAAGAACACGTACGGGACGGGGAGTTTCCTGCTCCTGAACACCGGTAACAGGCCGGTCGCCTCGAAGAACGGGCTCATCACCACCGTGGGCTACAAGATAGGCGAACAGGCGCCGGTCTACTGCCTGGAGGGGTCGATCGCGGTCACCGGGGCGCTCGTGCAGTGGTTCCGGGACCAGCTCGGCATCATCCGCAGTGCCGACGAGATCGAAACCCTCGCGGCGAGCGTCGAGGACAACGGCGGGGCGTACATCGTGCCCGCCTTCTCCGGGCTCTTCGCGCCCTATTGGCGCTCCGATGCGCGGGGTGTCATCACCGGGTTGACGCGGTACGTGACGAAGGCCCACCTTGCCCGCGCGGTCCTGGAGGCGACCAGCTGGCAGACCCGCGAGGTCGTGGACGCCATGTACCAGGACTCAGGTGTGCAGATCACGACGCTCAAGGTGGACGGCGGCATGACCGCCAACCATCTGCTGATGCAGCATCAGGCGGACGTGCTCGGTGTGCCCGTGATCCGCCCCAGGGTGTCCGAGACGACCTGTCTGGGTGCCGCGTACGCGGCCGGTCTCGCCACCGGGGTCTGGTCGGACCTCGGCGAACTCGAGGCGCACTGGCAGCGCGATGTGCAATGGTCTCCGCGTATGGAGGCGCGGCTTCGCGAGCGCGAGTACGCCAACTGGCGCAAAGCGGTGGAGCGGAGCCTGGGCTGGCACGAGGAGAGCGGCCGGTAGGCGCCCACGGACGCACGGCCCGTACCCCGGTCGGTGGGGGTCCGGGCCGTGTCGCGCGTGCTCAGGTCACCGCGGGCTGGCGGCCCTTCGCCTTCATCGCCATGGCGTGCTCGACCACGCCGACCAGGATCTCCTTGACCGACTCGCGAACCCGCGCGTCACACATGAGGAGCGGCACCTCGGGGTCGAGGTCGAGGGCGGAGCGCACGGTGTCGGCGGGATAACGCGTGGCGTCGTCGAAGCAGTTGACGGCGACCGTGAACGGGATGCCGCGGCGCTCGAAGTAGTCGATGCCCGCGAAGCAGTCCTCCAGGCGGCGGGTGTCGGCGAGGACGACCGCGCCGAGCGCGCCCTGTGCCAGCTCGTCCCACAGGAACCAGAAGCGGTCCTGGCCCGGGGTGCCGAAGAGGTAGAGCACCAGGTCCTCGCGGAGCGTGATGCGCCCGAAGTCCATGGCGACCGTGGTGGTGTTCTTGCCCTCCACGCCCGCGAGGTCGTCGACCGGGCGGCCCGCCTCGGTGAGGCGCTCCTCGGTGCGCAGTGGCCGGATCTCGCTCACCGCGCCGACCAGAGTGGTCTTGCCGACGCCGAAGCCGCCCGCGACGAGGATCTTGAGCGTCACCGGGTCGATGTGCCGCTTCTTGCGGCTAGAGCGCCCGAAGGCCATTGATCACCTCGCGGAGAAGGGACTCGTCCGGCAGCTCGGCCGGCGGTACGGGTCGGGTTACGTGCACCAGGGCGTCGGCGACGAGATCGCCCACCAGGACCCGGACCACCCCGACGGGAAGGTCGAGTCCGGCCGCGAGTTCGGCGATGGACTGCGGCGCGTCACCGCAGCGTTCGACTATCTCCACGTGCTCCGGGGAGAGCGTCTGATCGCGGCCCGGGTCGTCGGCGGCCGGTTCGGGGACGACGACGGCGATGAGGTCCAGACGGTGCTGGCCCACGCTGGTGGTGCGCCCCCGCGTCATGGCGTACGGACGCACCACCGGGCCCGCGTCCGCGTCGAACCAGTGGTGCGGCCGGCCCTGGGCCGCCGCCGACCGGTCCGGTGCCCGGTCCTTGGCCCGTTGGTCTGCGTCACTCATCGCGTCCCCCGCTCATGACGTACCCCACTCACCCTCCGGTGTGCAGGCCGGTCCGTGGTGCGGTGGTCAGATGGACGCCGACCCGCTTGACCATCAGTGTCATCTCGTACGCGACCTGACCGACGTCGGAGTCGGCGTCGGACAGCACGGCCAGACAGCTGCCGTCGCCTGCGGCCGTCACGAAGAGGAAGGCGTCGTCGAGTTCGACCACGGTCTGGCGGACCCTGCCCGCCTCGAAGTGGCGGCCGACGCCCTTGGCGAGGCTGTGGAACCCGGAGGCGACGGCCGCCAGGTGCTCGCCGTCCTCGCGGGTCAGGTCGCGGGAGGTTCCGGTGGCGAGGCCGTCGCTGGAGAGCACCAGGGCCTCGCGGATGGAGGCGACGCGGTCGACCAACTCGTCCAGGAGCCAGTTGAGTTCGCCGGAGGCGCTCCCTGGGGTGTTGCGTGCTGCGGGTGAACTGTGTGGCGCGGTCATCGACCGTCCCCCTCCGGTGTGGTTCGTTGTGCGGTGGTGCCTCGGGCAGGCGCGGACGGTCCTTCCGCGGTGTCCGATGCGGCGTTCTGCCGACGGCCGCGCTGCCAGCCGCGCTGTAGGGCGGCCATGCGGTCGCGCACTTCGTCGGCGTCGCGCTCCGGCTCGGGCCCGAGGTCGGGCTCGGGCGGGGTGTGACGGCTTTCGGGGGCGTCCTTGAGCTGGGGGGCCAGGCTGGCCTGGCGGACCCGGCGGGGAAGGCCGCCGAGCGGGGTCTCGCTCTCGGCGTTGTGCCGCGGGCTCGGGACGCTGCCCCAGGAGGGTGCGGAGCTGGGTGGGCCCGGCAGGTCGGCGGGGTTGGCCGGCGGCCCGGAAGGCCCGTCGGTCAGACCGGCGGGCTTCACGGGCTGGAGTCCGGGGGGCTGCGGTGCGGGCCGCAGGGGGTGCGGGGCCGGGGGCTGGGGCCGGGGTGCGGCGGGGCGCAGCGGCTGGGGCGCGCGGGGTTCGACGGCGCGGCCGTCCGGGTCACGGCGTTCGGAGGCCGGGCTGCCGGCGGGGCGTCGCTCGGAAGCCGGGGTGTTCGCGGCGCGGATCTCCTGCGGGTCCGGGTCCGGCCCGGGGGCCGGGTGGCCGCGCCCGGGGCCGTCCACCCGGCGACCGTTGTCGCTGACCAGGGTGGGCACCCGGTGCCGGCGCGGCAGCGGAACCGGTCCACGCTCCTGGCCCTCGTCGGCGGCCTGCTGGTGCTGGTGGCGGTCGGCGGCGGACTCGGAGACCAGGCGGGCGGAGCGCAGCAGCCCGCCGCGGCCCGCATCGATCCCGTCCGGGCCGTCGGGCGCTTGCAGCACACCGGGCGCTTCGAGGCCCAACGGGTCGAGCGGGGGCTCCAGTTCGACCGGGCCGTCCAGGACGGACTCGCCGGGGATGCCGACGGGCAGCGGGGACAGTGCGCGGCGCGGGGCGTCGGGGATGTCCTTGCCGTCCTCCCGGGCGGAGGTGCGGTCGAGGCGGAATCCGGTGCCTTCGGTGTCGGGCGCGTCGGTGAGCAGCGTCGCCGGGATGAACACGATCGCGGTGGTGCCGCCGTACGGGGAGGGCTGGAGCGAGACGCGGACGTTCTGACGCTGGGCGAGCCGGCTGACCACGAACAGGCCCAGCCGGTCGGTGTCGGAGAGCTCGAACTCGGGGGTCTCGGCGAGCCGCAGATTCGCGTCGAGCAGCATCTCGGGTGCCATGCCCAGGCCCCGGTCGTGGATCTCCAGGGTGAAGCCGTTGGCGACCCGCTCGCCGTGCACCTGGACGGCGGTGTGCGGGGGCGAGAACACCGTCGCGTTCTCCAGGAGTTCCGCGATGAGATGGGTGAGGTCGGCGACGGCCGAGCCGCCCACTCCCAGCCTCGGCAGCCTGCGCACCTCGATGCGCTCGTAGTCCTCGACCTCGGCGACCGCGGCCCGTACGACGTCCATCAGCTGCACCGGCTTGCGCCACTGACGCGAGGGGGCGGCGCCCGAAAGGATCACCAGGCCCTCGGCGTGCCGGCGCATGCGGGTGGTGAGGTGGTCGAGGCGGAAGAGGTCGGCGAGTTCGTCGGTGTCCTCGGTACGCCGCTCCATGGTGTCCAGGAGCGTCAACTGCCGGTGCAGCAGAACCTGGTTGCGGCGGGCGAGGTTGACGAAGACCTCGGAGACTCCGCGGCGCATGTCGGCCTGCTTGACGGCGGCCTCCACGGCGGCCCGTTGCAGGGTGTTGAGCGCCTGGCCGACCTGGCCGACCTCGTCGCGTTCGTAGTCGAGGCGCGGCGCCTCGGTCTCCACGTCGACCTGTTCGCCGGCGGCGAGGCGGCGCATCACGCTCGGCAGGCGGACGCCGGAGACCTCGTGGGCCTCCTTGCGGAGCCGGGTGAGGTCACGGATCAGTTCGCGACCGATGCGTACCGACATGAACAGGGAGATCAGCAGGGCGAGGAAGCCCAGCACACCGGCGAGGCCGGCCTTGACCAGGACATTGAAGGCGAGGGGCTCGACCCGGTCCTGGTAGCGGTTTCCGGCCTCGGTGCCCAGTTGGGCGAGGCGGTCGAGCACGGGCGTCGCGGCCTGCTGCCAGCGGGCGGCGTCGATGTGGCGGGGGTCCTTCGCGGGGCCCGCGTCAACGATGGCCGCCTCCGCGGTGCGCAGCGCCTCGGTGTCGGGGCCGCGCCAGTACTGGTCGAAGATGTCGCGGTCGGCGGCGGGCAGGACTTCCAGGTTGGTGTCGTAGAGCAGCTGCCGACTGGCCACCAGGTCGGATATCCGGCGCAGTTCGGGCGCCGTCGTCTTCGGGGTGATCAGGGAGGAGGCGACCAGGGCGTCCTCGCGCGAGAGCATCTCGCGGGCCCGTGTGATGCCGACGAGCGCCCGGCCCTGCTTGTCCATGTCCACGTCCTCGAGGGCGTGGAGATTCATGAGGAAGCTGTAGCAGGGGTCGATGAGGCGGTTGTAGAACTGCAGCGCGTGGGGCCGGTCGACGCCGCCCTGCTCGATGGACTGGCGCAGCGCGGCTATGGAGTCGAAACCGGCGAGCACCTCCTTGAGGCGGGCCTTCGCGACGGGCTGGAGGTCGCCGCGGACGTGCGAGTCCTGGGCGGCGGTCCGGATCCTGGCTATCGCGGTGTCGGTGGCCGAACGGCGGCTGCGCAGCGAGGCGAGCGCGTCGGCGGGGCGTTCGTCGGCGAGGTAGACCAGGGTCTGGCGGCGCTCCTGCTGGATGACACGGACCGTGTCCTCGATGGGGTAGCCGACCTTCTTGACGATGTTCGCCACGCCCATCAGCTCATGGGCCTGACGGCCGGTGAGATAGGTGGCGAAGCCCCACAGAGCGGTGAGGGAGACGAGCGGCACCAGCAACAACGCCACGATCTTCCGGCGGATGGACTTCCCGCGAAAGCGCATGGCCTCCCCCAGATCAACCGTCAGCAAACGGCGTGAGCCTACTACTGACACAGAGACAACTCGAAGGCGCGTCCGGGCGATTTTCGGCCGCCCTTCCGAGCGGCGATCACGAGTTGTCCTGGTATTCCGGGAGATGACAACCGCGACTGTGGCCGGGGACACCCGTCATGGCGTCTTTTCGACGCCGGGGGCAGATGGCTGGAATTCTGCGTTCCGGGCATATCCCGGGAATCTTGGGGGACTTCGGTTCGTCTCCGGTTGGGGAGGTATGAACGCATGAGCGTTGAGCAGCAGCCGTTGTGGGTGGAGGAGGCCGCGGTGCGACCGCGGCTGGCCGATCCGATCCGTACCGCGGCGGTGCGCGCCGTCATCATCGTCGCGGCGACTCTGATGCAGGCGATGGTCGCGTTCCTGTGCACCGTCGCCGGTTCCTGGCTGGCCTTCCCGATGGTGATGAGCAGCGTGGGCAGCACGGTCCTCGCCACGTGGGGAGTCCTGGACGTCTGGGTCACCCGCCAGGTGTGGAACCAGCGCAACGGCGTGGTGTCCATGCCCAGCAGTACGGCCCGGCGGCTGCGCAGGGAGCGGCGCCGGTCCCGGCGGACCGCCCGCGCGGCCGAGCGGGCGGGGGCCCGGATACCGCGCGGGAGGGGCGGCGACCAGCGCCTCTCCGAGGTATGAGGCCCCGCGCCCGTTCGACTGACAACGGCCCGGTCAGGCCGGTTTCTTGAACATGCGCGTCGCTGTGATCTCGCCGTGCACGGTCTCGCCCGTGGTCTCCTGCTGGGGAAGGCCCGGCCGCAGGTGCTCCTCGACGCTGATGTACTTCAGGCCCGCTCTCAGGTCCGCGTCGTTGCGCAGCCGGATCACGAGGGGGAACTCGGCGAGCGCCGTCGTGTCGAACAGGCCGGTGGTGTAGAGGAGTTGAACACCGAGCGCGTCGGAGACGGCCCGCTGGAGCTCCAGGAGGTACGTCGCGTTGGCGCGGCCGATCGGGTTGTCGAGGAAGAGCGTGCCGGCGTGCCGGTGCTTGTCGCGGCCCCGGTCGTTGCTGCGCAGCGCCGCCATCGTGCAGTAGAGGGCGATCGCGGCGGTGAGCAGCTGGCCGCCGGAGAACACGTCGCCCATCTGCCCGACGGGTACGCGCTCGGCGCGCAGCACCGCGTCCGGCTTGAGGATCTCGACGGCGATACCGCGCGGTTCCAGCGCGGCCTGCACTCCGCGCAGCAGCAGCGACATGCCGTCCCTGCGCAGATCGGAGTTCTTCTTGAGGGCGGCGCGGGTGGCTTCGTCGATGACCTCGCCGAGCCGTTCGGTGAGGGTGGCCTGGTCGGGCTCCTCGAAGCGGATCCGCAGGAACTCCTGGCCGGACCACTCGCCGAGGCCCTCGGGCAGCTGGGACAGCCGCTGGGCGGAGCGGAGCGTGGTGAGCGCCGACTCCACCAGACCGCGCAGCCGGTCGACGATCGAGTCGCGGTTGCGCTCCAGTTGCGCCAGCTCGTCGGTCAGGACGCGCAGTCGGGGTTCGAACGCGGCGGCCCAGGCGGCGGCGTGCTCGGGCAGGGCTGCCGCGGGCAGTTCGCGGATCTGCTGGCGGGCGGGGGTGCGGACCTGCTCGTAGCGGGTGGCGTTGGCGTGGCGCACCAGGATGTCACTCGCCTCGCGGAGGGCGGACTCGGCGGCCGAGAGGTCGCCGGAGCAACCGCGCAGAGAGCGGCGGGCCTCGGCGGCGGACTGGCGGGCCTCCTCCAGGCTGCCCGGGTACGGCTCGGGGGCGGCGGCTTCCTCCGGCCCCTGGCTGTTGTCCCGCAGCAGGTCGCGCAGGAGCGCGGCCGTCTCGTCGAAGCCGCCCGCCGCGTCCTCGGCGGCCCGGTGGGCGCCCAGGAGCTCGGCATGGACGGCGCGGGAGGTCTCCAACTCATCGGTACGGGTGGCCAGTTCGGCCGTGGCGGTGCGCAGCAGCGCCTGGGCCTGCTCGGCGTCGGCGGGCACCCGGTCCTCGGGCAGCTCGGTGTGCGCGGCGCCGTCGGCGGGTGCCAGCCGTTCGGCCTCGCCGCGCAGTCGGCCGAGCTGTTCGCTCGCCGTGGACGCCCGGGTCTCCAGCATCTGTACGAGCGATTCGGCGCGGGCGGCGGCCGCCTGGCGGGACGGCCCGTCGGCGCCGTCGGTTCCTTCGAGGAGGGTCGCGGCGCGGGTGCGGACCTTGTTGGTGAGGCGGTCGAGTTCGGCGAGGGCGGCGCTCTCGTCGCTTTCGGCGCGGGCCTGTTCGGCGCGCAGGTCCGCGCCGACGCCGACCTTCTCGTACAGCTGCGACGCGGCGCGGTAGGCCTCGCGCAGGGCGGGCAGCGCGGCACGCGGGGCGTCGGCGTCGGGCTCGGGCAGATTTTCGGGGGCGCCCGCGATCTCGGCACGCTCGGCGCGCAGCGCGCGGGACGTGCGGTGGGCGTCGTCGGCGGCCCGCTGGGCTGCGCGGCGGTCCTCGTCGGCGGCCTTGGCGCGCTCCAGGAGCGTCTGGGCGCGGGCCTCCGACTCGGCTGCCTCGTCGGCGAGTTCGCGGAGCTTGACCTGCCAGCCGGCGCGTTCGCGCAGCCGGTAGGCGAGTCCGGCGAGCGCGTCGGCGGCGCGGCGGGCGCGCTGGGCGACCTCCTGGCGTTCGTCGCGTACGCGTGCGGTGTCGGCGGCGGCTTCGTCCGCCTCGGCCCGTGCGGCGCGGGCCTCGGTCAGCTCCTGGGCGGCTTGCCCGGCGGCCTCGCGGGCGACGTGGGCGGCGGTGGCGAGTTCGGCGAGCATGCCGGGCGGGCAGTCGGCGCGCCAGGATCCGATCCGCGCGGCCAGCGAACGGTCCCCGGCGAGCCGGGCGGCGAGCGAGCGGATCTCCTCGTCGCGGGCGGTGGCGCGGGCGCGCAGCGTCTGGCGCTCCTCGTCGGCCGCGTGCTCGTCGTGCATGGCCGGGTTCGGCGGTACGAGGAAGATCCCGCTCTCGGCGCCCGAGTCGGCGGCCGGAACGGGGGCGAGCAGCGCGGCCGTGGTGCCGACGGCGACGGCGGAGCGCGGCAGCAGTGCGGCCCCGGCGAGCGCCTCACGGGCCCGCGTGTGCGAGGCCGGGTCGGTGATGACCACGCCGTCGACGAGTTCGGGGCGCGCCGCGAGCACCGCGGCGTGGTCTGCGGGGGCCACGGCCTGCGCGAGGTAGCGCCAGCCGGGCAGTGCGGGGATGCCGTGCTCGCCGAGGTATTCGACGGTGGCCAGCACATCGGGGCTGGGCGGAAGGAGCCCGCCGTCGCCGAGCGCGCCGAGGATGCGGGCGTCGTCGGCGGCGGCCGTGCGCAGGTCGAAGAGCTGGCGCTCGGCGGAGGCGATGCCTTGGTCCAGGAGGCTTCGCAGCTCGTCGGCGCAGCGGTCCAACTCCGCAGCGGTGAGCGGGCTTTGAGGGCCTTGGCCGTCGGGTCGGCGCGGTCCGGGCACCGCGGCCGGGGCCCCGGGCAGGCTGAGCAGTTCGGCGAGTCGGTCGTCCGCCGCGATGGATTCGGCGGCCCGGCGCTCGGCGTCGTGGGCGCTCTCGGCCGCGCGGGCGGCGTCCTCGGCGCGGGCCGCGGCCAGTTCGGCGCGGGCTTCGACGGAGCCGGCCTCGCGGGCCCGCTCGGCAGCGGTACGGGCGGCTTCGCGGGCCGCGTCCCAGGCGGCGACCGCGGTCTTCTCGGCATCGCTGGCGGCGAGCGCGGCCCGCGCGGGGTCGGCATCCGGGGCGCTGTCGTCCAGCCATCCGGCACGTACCGCCTCGGCGGTCTCCTGCTCGACCTCCGCCAGGCGCTGGCGCAGGTGCCCGGCCTCGCTGCGGGCCCGCTGCGCCTCGGTCGCGGCGGCCGTGGCATCGCGGTGGGCGGCCTCGCCCGCCTCCTGGAGGGCGGCGGAGCGCTCCTCTTCCTCGGCCGCGACCCGCTCGCCGTCCTCGGCGGCCGTGTGCAGGGCCCGTACGAGGTCGGCGGCGGCTCGGGCGCGGGCGGCGAGCGCGGGGGCCGCATCCCGCTCGGCCTCCTGGATCGCGGCGGCGACGCGCGCCGAACGGTCGGCGGCGGCGCGGTGGCGCAGCACCGCTTCGGCGGCCTGCCAGGCGGAGTGCAGCGTGCGGGCGTCGGCGAGTTCGCGGCGCTGCGCCGCGGCCGCCTTCTCGGCGACGGCGAGCGCCAACGAGGCGTGCCGGTAGGCGAGTTCGGAGGCGATCAGGGAGCTGGTGGCGCGCGCCTGCTCGGCGCGGGTGACGTGGTGGGCGGCGGCGGTGACCTGCTGGGCCAGGTCGGCGGCGCGGCCGCGTTCGTCGGCGGCGCGCGCGGAGAGCCGGCGGGCGAGAACGCGGGTGCGGCGCTCGGCCGCGGTGTGGATGTCGCGGGCCCGCGACCGGGTCTCGGCGGCGTCGACGATCCGGCCGAGGAGGTCCACCGAACCGGCGGTGAAGTCGCGTTCGGCGGTGAGTTCGGCGCGCCGGCCGAGCTTGTTGCCGAAGCCGCTGACCAGGTCGGCGAGGCCGTCGGTGTCGCGGGTGTCGGTGACCGCGCGAAGCAGCAGGTCGGTGAAGTCGGAGTCCTTCTTGACCGCGAAGAGGCCGGCGGCCTCGCCCTCGTCGGCGTTCATCTCCCGCTGGTAGCGGAAGAGTTCGGGATCGAGGCCCAGGTCGCCGAGGTGTTCGTTCCAGCGGTCGTGGATCTCCTCCCAGTACACCTCCAGGTGCGGGTACGCCTTGGTCGCCTCGGTGATGGCGTCGCGGAAGCCCTTCATGGTGCGGCGGCGGCCCTGCGCGCCCGAGGCGCCTTCCGTGGTGGGCCGCATCGCGCTGGACTCGGCGACCGGCAGCGAGTCCAGGCTGAGCCCGGGGCCGGGCCGGAAGGAGTACCAGGCCTCGGCGAACTTCCGCGGGTCGTTGGAGACTTGGCGCCCGCGCCACTCGCTGACCTTGCCGACCACGACCAGTTCGCCGGTGAGGGTGTGCTGCCACTCAAGGGCGACGTGGCCGCAGTCGTCGGCGAGCAGGAACTTGCGCAGCACACCCGAGCTCGCGCCGCCCAGGGTGTTGCGGTGGCCGGGCAGCATCACCGAGAAGATCAGCTTGAGCAGTACGGACTTGCCGCCGCCGTTCTCCAGGAAGAGCACGCCCGCGGGTGCCGGGCGGCGCGGCGGGCCGACCGGCTCGTCCTCGAAGAACTCGGCCTGCGTGGGAGCCGGGTTGGGCACGCGCGCGCCGACTCCCCGCAGGTCAAGCACGGTGTCGGCGTAGCGCGCACCGGCGGGCCCGATGGAGTAGAGGCGGACCCGGGACAGCTCGTACATGTCGGCGGACTCTCGTGGTGGTGGGGGCGGCTGGAACGGGAAGCGGCGTCAGGAGTGGAAGGGCAGTCCGGCGTCGGCCGCCAGCTCCAGGTCATCGGCGTCGCGGGGCGGCAGCAGGGTGGCACTGCCGTCGGTGACCGTGACCACGCCGAGCTCGATCAGCTCGGCCATGGCGGCGCTGCCCGCCATGTCGCGGACCTGCAACTGGTAGCGGGCGGTGGTGCGGTAGGCGCCGCCCGCGTCGTCGCCGGTCCGCTGGAGGAAGCCGGATTCGGTGAGGAAGGCGACGGCCTTGGCGACGATGCCGGTGGTCGAACCGGCGAGCCGGCGCGCGTCCTTGGTGGCTCCGGTGGAACTGCGCCGGGCGTAGATCCGCCAGGCGGCCTCCAGGCCGGGGGCGCCGCTCTCGGGGTCGGTGTTCTCGCCCGTCTCCTCGGCGCGCTCCTCCAGGCGGCGACAGGCCTGCCGTACGAAGGCGTCCACACCGTTGACGGTGATCCGTCCGATGTAGCCGTCGTCGGCGAGGTCTTCGGGCCTCGGGAACGCCATGGCGGCGACGGCGAGATGGGCCAGGCCGTGCAGGAAGCGGTCGGCGGAGTCGGGGGCGGCGGCCCGGCGCGCGTAGTCGCCCATGCGGACGGCGAAGACCGAGTCCTCGGCGGCCGTCACGGCCATGCCGGCGCGGGGCGACACCTCCAGGACGATCAGCCCCAGGCCCGCGGCGACCGCGTCGGCCAGGCGCGCGAAGGCGGGGTCCTCGCGGTGGCGGCGCAGCAGCTCGCCGTACTCGGCGTCGCGCGCGGGCAGCAGTTTGGGCTGGAGGCCGAAGGCGACGAGCCGGGCGGCGTCGGCGGCGTCGGCGGGGGTGATCCGGCCTTCGCCGCCGGTGCCCGTCCCGGCGGGCGCCGGGGCCTCGGCGTCGTCGCCGAACGCGGGCTCGGGGTGGTGGTCGGTCACGGGGTCGTCTCCTTGGTGCGTACGTGCTCTGCTGCGGGGTGCTGGGAGCCTGCGGCGGGTGGGGAAGAACTCACGCCGCCTCCGTCCGGCCCGCCGCCATGCCCACCGTGTCCAGCAGCGCCGTGCCCACGATCAGGTCGGCGCCGCCGAACTCGGGGTCGTCCAGCTGGGTGCCGTCGTCCACCGCGAAGAGCAGCCGCTCCTCGCCCTGGCGGTACGCCGTGCCGACCGGTGGGCTGGCCGCGTGGACCGCCAACAGGGCGACCAGGTACGGCAGTTCGGGATCCTGGCGGCGCGCTTCGGCGAGCAGGCCGGACAGGCGGCGCGGTGCGTCGTGCTCCAGGTCGAGCAGTTCCATGGCGGCGGCGAGCTGCTCGTCGCTGAAGCGGCTGTCGTCGGGGGTGGCGATCAGGTCGGGCTCGGGCATCTCCGCCCCGAGGTGCTCACGCTCCAGGGGCGGCGTGAGCAGTATGTCCACCAGGTCGCCGACGCGTACGGACACCGGGGTGCGCAGGCCGGTGCCGCGGGCGAAGAAGGCGTCCGTGACGCGGATCGCCTGTTCCACCGGGAGCGGCAGCACCGGGGCGACCAGCTGTCCGTACAGGTCGAGGCCACAGCGGGCGGTCGGGCGGGCGAAGGCCTGGCGGTCCTGTTCGGCGCGGAACAGCGGCCCGGCCTCCAGGAGGCGGGACTGGAGCTGGGTGTGGCGGCGGATGCAGTCCTTGACGATGTCGACGAGCTCGGCGGCGCGCCGCTTGTGCTCGGGCTCCTCCGACTCGTCGCGGGCCTTGCGGATGTTGGTGAGGATCGCGTTCTCGTGCCGGTACCGGTCGGCGACGTGGTCGAGGGCCTCGGCGATCATGTCGGGCACCGCGTTGAGCCAGTCGACCGCGCGCACGTTGCGGCGGGTCGCCTCCAGGGTGCGCCGGAGCGTCTCGGCGTACTGCACGGTGCGGTAGCGGGCCTGTTCGGCGGCGAGCTGGGCGTCGGCGAGGCGGCCGCGGTTGATCAGGACTTCCAGCTTGACCTCGGCGGCGATCTGGGCGCTGGTGACGTCGGTGTCGAGGGCGCCCACCAGGACGTTGACCGCCTCGTCGGTGGTGCGCAGGTAGACGGCGCCGCCGTAGCCGGGGACCTCTTCGAGCAGTTTGAAGTCGTAGTCCCTGCGGACGTAGACGCCGTCCGGGTTGAACGTGCCGTACACCGCGCGGAAGCCCCGGTCCACGCTGCCCACGTTGATCAGGTTCTCCAGGACCCAGCGCGCCACCCGCTCGTGCTCGGCGGCGGGCCGGTGCGGTGCCTGGGCGGCCACGCGGGGGATGAGCCGGGCCACGATCTGCTCGTGGTCGGCGCCGGTGTCGAAGTCCATGTTCAGCGTGACGAGGTCGATGGAGGCGAGGGCCACCTCGGCCATGGCGTACACCGAGTACTCGCCCGCGAGGTTGGCCTTGCGCACGTCGAGGTCGTGCAGCGGCGCCGTGCACGCCAGCGCGCGCAGGCGCCGCGCGAGCCCCTCGTCGGCGGCCGGGCCCGGTGCGGGGCGCGGCGCCGCGCTGAGCTGGGGCGGAACGGGTTCCGTCGAGGCAGGCGAAGTCACGCTGGACAGATTAGGTCCTCGCACTGACAACGGTCGAAACGGCGCAGATCCGCCCGCCCCCGCCCCCGGGGAGGGACCCGCGCGGACCCCGCTAGGCGGGAGTGTCCTCGACCAGTTTCCCGTACGCCTCGACGAGCTGGGCGCGCGAGTCGTCCAGGTATCCGGCGAGCAGGCGCCCGGCCGCCGCCCGCTCCCCCGCGCGCAGCGCTTCCAGGATCTCCCGGTTGCGTACGAGGTAGGGCTGGTGGAGCCGGCGCGGGTCGTCCACCACGTGGAAGGCGAGGCGGAGTTCGGCCAGGACGCCGCGCATCAGCTCGTCGGTGCGGGCGCTGCCGGCGAGGGCCACGAGTTCGCGGTGGAAGTGGATGTTGGCGGTGGACACGCCCTTCCAGTCGCCCTGTTCGGCGGCCCGTTCGCCCCCGGCCACGGCGGCGTCGAGGCCTTCGAGGGGGTAGGGCGGCTCGCCGAGACTCTGGACGACGGCGCATTCGACCAGGCGTCGGGTGCGGTAGATGTCCGTCACGTCCTCGACGGCGAGCACTCTCACGAAGACCCCGCGGTTCAGTTCGTGGACCAGGAGCCGTTCGTGGGTGAGCAGCCGGAAGGCTTCGCGCAGGGTGTTGCGCGAGACCCCGAGCGCCTTGCCGATGGCGTCCTCCGCCAGGCGCTCCCCGGGCGGGAAGTAGCCCTCCGCGATCCGGCCGCGCAGGATGTCCGCGACCCGTTCGGCGGTGCTGGTGCGGCCCAGCAGCGCGCGGTCCTGGGCGAGAGCGCCCATCTCGGAGTCCGTCGTGGCCACAGCGCCCTCTCTTCTCGCCGGCCGCTCCCGCCGACGTGTGGCCCCATCGTAGAAGCATCGCGAGGAAGCGGGAACGTGCCTGCATGAGTCTTGTCGGATCGTTCAACAATCCCCTACCTTGAGGAATCCGCACAGTCTCGGCAGCCCTCTCATCCCCTCCTGCGAGGTGCACATGAGCACGACCCAGGCCCAGCCTCAGCAAGGTCAACACCCGCACGACAAAGGCCCGTTCGGATGGCTGCGGGCGCTCGGCCCCGGTGGCCGGCGCGCCTTCGGGGGCGCCTTCGGCGGCTACGCCCTCGACTCGTACGACTTCTTCACGCTCCCGCTCACCATGGTCGCGATCTCCGCGTACTTCGGGCTCGACACCGGCCAGACCGGGCTGCTGACCACGGTCACGCTGGTCGTCTCGGCCGTCGGCGGCGCGTTCGCCGGGGTGCTGGCCGACCGCATCGGCCGGGTCAGGGCGCTGATGATCACCGTCGGCACCTACGCGGTCTTCACCGTGCTCTGCGGATTCGCCCCGAACTACGAGACGTTGCTGGTTCTGCGGGCCCTGCAAGGTCTGGGCTTCGGCGGCGAGTGGGCGGTCGGCGCGATCCTGGTCGCCGAGTACGCCTCGGCCAGGCACCGCGGGCGCACCCTGGGCGCCGTCCAGAGCGCGTGGGCGGCGGGCTGGGCGCTCGCCGTGATCGTGTACACGCTGGTGTTCCAGTACGTCGACGCGGGCACCGCCTGGCGCGTGATGTTCTGGACCGGGGCGCTACCGGCCCTGCTGCTCGTCTATGTGCGCCGCAACGTCAGTGACGCGCCCGAGGCCACCGAGCAGCGGCTCGCCACCGCCCGCACCACGAGCGGCGGCGCCACCTTCGCCGCGATCTTCCGGGGCCCGCTGCTGCGCACCACCTTGTTCGCGGTATTGCTCTCCACCGGTGTCCAGGGCGGCTATTACACGCTCGCCACCTGGGTGCCGACCTTCCTGAAGAGCGAGCGCCACCTCACGGTCGTCGGTACCGGCGGATATCTCACGTTCCTGATATCCGGCGCCTTCATCGGCTATCTGACCGGCGGATACCTCACCGACCGGCTCGGCCGCAAGAAGAACATCGCCCTGTTCGCGGTCCTGTCGGCGCTCTGCATCCTCCTCTACACCCACCTTCCCTCGGGGGCGAACACCCTTCTCCTGGTGCTCGGGTTCCCCCTCGGCTTCTGCATGTCGGCGATCTTCAGCGGCTTCGGCTCCTATCTCAGCGAGCTGTACCCGACCGCCGTGCGCGGCAGCGGGCAGGGGTTCACGTACAACACCGGGCGCGCGGTGGGCGCCTTCTTCCCCACCCTGGTCGGCTACCTCGCCGACAGCTGGGGCGTCGGCGGCGCGCTCGTGTGCGGCGCCGTCGGCTACGCCATCGCCGGGCTCGCCCTGCTCGGCCTGCCCGAGACCCGCGGGCAGGAGCTGCTGTGAGCGCGGTGGAACCGGCGTCCCTGACGTCACCGGACCAGGCCCGCGCCCTCTTCCGTTCGGGTACGGACGTACCGACCGCGGGCTGGGCGCCCGGCCACGTCCAGGTGAACCTGATCTCCGTACCGGCCGACTGGGCCGAGGACGTACGGCTGTTCTGCGAGCGCAATCCGCAGCCCTGTCCGGTCCTCGACGTCACGCGGGCGGGCTCCTGGCGGACGCGGCTCGCCCCCGACGCCGATCTGCGCCGGGACGTCCCGCGCTACCGGGTGTGGGAGAACGGCGAACTCCTCGCCGAGCCGCCCGAGGTCACGGACTTCTGGCGGGACGACCTGGTGACGTTCCTCATCGGGTGCAGCTTCACCTTCGAGTCGCAGTTGACCGCCGAGGGCGTGCCGCTGCGCCACATCGAGCAGGGCCGCAACGTCTCGATGTACGTGACGAACCGGGCGTGCCGGCCCGCGGGGCGGCTCAGCGGGCCCCTGGTGGTGTCGATGCGGCCGATACCGGCCGACCTGGTGGGCACGGCCTGCCGGGTGACCCGGGCCATGCCCGCGGTGCACGGGGCCCCCGTCCACTCAGGCGATCCCCGGGCGCTCGGTATCGGCGACCTGGCCCGGCCGGACTTCGGCGACCCGGTGGCGGCGCTGCCCGGCGACGTGCCGGTGTTCTGGGCCTGCGGGGTCACTCCGCAGGCCGCCGTGATGGCGTCCCGGCCGCCGTTCGCGCTCACCCACGCGCCGGGCCGGATGCTCGTCACCGACATCCGTGACGAGCACTACCGAGCGCCCTGAGCCCGCCCGGGGCAGACTGCACCACAGGGCCACCCACCGTCTGGAACAGGAGACACCGCAGCCATGACCCGGTCCGGGACGAATTCGATCGATCTCAACGCCGACCTCGGCGAGGGTTTCGGTCACTGGCGACTGACCGACGACGAACAACTTCTGTCCGTCGTCACCAGCGCCAACGTGGCCTGCGGCTTCCACGCGGGCGACCCGGTCATCATGCGGCGGGTCTGCGCGCTGGCGGCCGAGCGCGGCGTACGCATCGGCGCGCAGGTCTCCTACCGCGATCTGGCGGGCTTCGGCCGCCGCTCGATGGACGTGCCGCCCGCGGAGCTGGCGGCCGAAGTCGCCTATCAGATCGGTGCGTTGGAGGTCTTCGCCCGCGCGGCCGGCAGCCGGGTCGCGTACGTCAAACCGCACGGCGCGCTCTACAACCGCGTGGTGCACGACGCGGAACAGGCCGCCGCGGTCGTGGCGGGGGTACTCCTGGCGGGCGACGCTCTGCCCGTCCTCGGCCTGCCGGGCTCCCGGCTGCTCGCCGCGGCCGAGAAGGCCCAACTGCCCGTCGTCACCGAGGCGTTCGCGGACCGCGCCTACACCGCCGAGGGCACGCTGGTGCCGCGCGGCCGGGAGGGGGCCGTCGTCAGCGACCCCGACGCGGTCGTGGCGCGCTCCGTCGCGATGGCCCTGCACGGCACGGTCGTGGCCGAGTCGGGAGAGCCCGTCCCGGTCGGTGCGCGGTCGCTGTGCGTGCACGGTGACACGCCGGGCGCGGTGGGGCTGGCCCGCCGGGTGCGGGCCGCTCTGGAGTCGGCGGGCGTCCGCGTGGCGGCCTTCGCATGACGGCCGACGCCCTGCGCATCCTGCCGGTCGGCGCGAGCGCCCTGCTGATCGAGGTCGCCGGCGGCGAGGCAGCCGAGGCGCTCCACGCCGAACTGCTGCGCCGCCGCGCCGCCGGGACGCTCCCCCCGGTGCGGGAGATCGTGCCCGCGGCCCGCACCGTGCTCCTGGACGGCGTGAGCGATCCCGTCGCGCTCGGCGCCCTGGTACGCACCTGGGACATCCCTCCCCTGGAGGCGGGAGCGCGGGAGACCGTCGAGATCGCGGTGCGCTACGACGGCCCGGATCTCGCGGACGTCGCGGCCCTGTGGCAGGTGTCGCCCAAGGAGGCGGTACGCATCCACTCCTCGGCCGAATTCCGGGTCGCCTTCTGCGGGTTCGCGCCCGGCTTCGGCTATCTCACGGGGCTCGCGGAACGGTACGAGGTGCCCCGCCGGGACACTCCGCGCACCTCGGTTCCGGCGGGTTCGGTGGCCCTGGCGGGCCCGTACACCGGCGTCTATCCGCGCTCCTCCCCCGGTGGCTGGCAGCTGATCGGCACCACGGACGCCGCCCTGTGGGACCCGCACCGCGAGCCCGCCGCCCTGCTCACCCCCGGCACCCGGGTCCGCTTCGTGCGGCAGGAGACGCGATGACCGACCGTGCCCTGTCCGTCGTACGGGCCGGCGCGCTCACCTCCGTACAGGACGAGGGGCGCCGGGGGTACGCGCACCTGGGGGTGCCGCGCTCGGGCGCTCTCGACCTGCCCGCGAGCCGGCTCGCCAATCGGCTGGTCGGCAACGCGAAGGGGGCCGCCGTCCTCGAAACGACCCTCAACGGCTGTGCGGTACGCCCCCGTTGTGCGGTCACCGTGGCGGTGACCGGGGCGCCCTGCCCGGTCACGGTCGACGGTCGGCCGGTGGCGTGGGGCGCACCGGTGCGGGTGGCTTCGGGGGCGGTGGTGGAGGTGGGCGCGGCGACGCGCGGGGTGCGGTCGTATCTGGCGCTCGCCGGCGGCATCACCGTCGAACCGGTGCTGGCCAGCCGCTCCACGGACCTCCTGTCGGGCCTCGGGCCGCCCCCGCTGAGGGACGGCGCGGTGCTGCCGCTGGGCCGCCCCTCGCACACTTACCCGGCGGTGGACGCGGCGCCCGCGCCGGGGCCGCCCGGTGAGTTGGTGCTGCGCGTGCTGCCGGGGCCGCGGGCCAACTGGTTCACCGCGGACGCGGGTGCCGTCCTGGCGGGCGGCCGCTACCGGGTGTCCTCGGCGAGCAACCGCATCGGACTGCGCACCGAGGGGCCCGCGCTGCGGCGTGCGGTGGAAGTCGAACTCCCCAGCGAGGGAATGGTGTTGGGGGCGGTGCAGGTGCCACCGGACGGCCGTCCGGTGGTCTTCCTCGCCGACCACCCGACGACCGGCGGCTACCCGGTGATCGGCGTGGTCCCCGAAGGCGACCTCGCGGCGGCCGCGCAGGCCCCGCCGGGCACACCGCTGCGTTTCGTGCCGGTGGGACGGTTCTGATCCCCCGGCTCCGGCCCCCACCCGGGTGAGACGGCCGCCAGTGCGCGGGACAGGGCGTCGGCGGCCCGCAGATCGAGGTGGGGCGCGGTCCCTCGCGCGGCGTGGCGAAGTTCGTCGCCGGCCAGGCTCAGCAGTTGGGGCAGAAGGTCGGTGGAGCGCCGGGCCAGCCAGGCGGTACCGGCGGTGGCCAGCCAGAACAGGGAGGCGGCAGTTCCGGGTGGCGGCTGCTCGGGTTCGCAGGAGGGCGGGAGGCCCGAGGCGAGCCCGCGTCCGGCGAGCAGCGTGTGACAGCGGGCGGCGATCAGACGGTGCCCGCGTTCGCCCGGGTGCAGGCGATCCGCGCTCCACAGGGCTCGGTCCTCGACCCATGCGGGGCCGGCGAGGTGCAGATGGACCGCCCCGTACCGCGCGGACAGGGCGTGCACCACCGCGTTGACGGCCCGCTGTCGCCGGGCCAGCGGCCGGGCGAGCGGCCCCGGCAGCCCCAGCATCGCGCCCGGGTCGGGCAGACAGGCGGTGAGCAGCAGCGCGCCCTGTCCGGCGAGGCCGCCGTACACCGTGTCGAGCCGTACGGCGATGCGATGGATGTCGAAGGTGTGGCGCAGGGTGTCGTTGACGCCGACAACAACGGAGGCGAGATGGGGGGCGAACTCCCGTGCCGCCGACGCCTGCTGCTCCACATCGAGGGTGAGGGCCCCGCTGACGGCGAAGTTCCGGAATTCCCAGCCCGGTTGGTGACCGGCGAGCAGCGCCGCCCAGCCGCGCCATCCGCCTGGCACCGGGTCGCCGATGCCTTCGGTGAGCGAGTCGCCCAGGGCAGCGAACCGCAGCCCTTCGAGCGGAGGTCGGGGCGGCCGTTCTGCCGCGAGGGCGCTCACGCGACCACCTCCGCGGCGGCATCCGACCTCGCGCGGCGCACCTCCGGAGCGTCGTGCGCGGCGAGGAAGGAGGCGACCGACGTCTCCCAGCCGAACAGTTCGGCCCGCGCCCGCGCCGCCGCCCGGCGGTCCTTCTCGGGCCGGGCCATCAACTCCCGTACCGCTGCGGCGAATTCGCCCCCGGTGTCTCCGGCCGCGAGGCCCGCGTCCCCGATCACCTCGGGCAGCGCGGAGAAGGCGCTGCACACCACGGGGGTGCCGCAGGCCAGTGCCTCCAGTGCCGAGAGGCCGAACGTCTCCGCCGGGCCCGGTGCCAGGCAGAGGTCGGCGGCGGCCTGAAGGTCGGCCAGCTCCTCCCGGTCGCGGACGTGCCCCAGGAACTCCACCGGCAGCCGCTCGGCGACCGCCCGGCGGGCCAGGGCTCCCGCCAGCGGGCCGTCCCCCGCGACCACCAACGCGGCCCCCACGCCCCTGCGCCGCAGTTCCGCGAGCGCGTCCAGGGCGGTCCCGGGCCGCTTCTCCACCGACAGTCGCGAGCACATCAGGAGCAGCACCCTCGCCCCGCGCGCGTGGCGGGCGCGCAGTACGGTCGAGCGCCGGGTGGGCCGGCACCGCGCCAGGTCGACGCCGAGCGGCGCCCTGGCCACGTTGCGGGCGCCGATCCTGACGAACTCGCGCTCCGCCCACTCCGTGGTGCACACGATCCGCGCATACGCCCAGGCCGTACGCCTGTTGAGCCGGTCGGCGGCGCCCAGAGCCACGGCTTCGGGCACGCCCCAGGTGCGCAGCACGCCGTCCGCCGTCTCGTGCGAGACCATCACGGACGGCACCCGGGCCCGGCGGGCCCACTCGCCGGTCCAGCGCAGCGTGGTGCGGTCGGAGACCTCGATGCGGTCGGGCGCGAGGCCGTCGAGGGCGCGGCGCACCCGGCGCCGGTCGGCGAGCACCCGGTAGCCGCCGGTGCCCGGCAGCACGACGCCGGGCAGCGTGATCACCCGTCCCTGCTCGGTGTGTTCGTCCCGCGCGCGCTCGCCCGGCACGATGAGTACGGGTTCGTGTCCGGCGGCCAGATAGCCCCGGCCGAGCTCGCGCAGCGCGGTGCGCAGGCCGCCGGACGCGGGGGTGACGAAGTTGGCGAGCCGCACGATCCTGAGACCGCTCATGCCGCCACCCGCGCCCGGTCGCCGAGCACCTCGGCGTAGTGGCCGAGCAGCAGGTCTCCGACGGCGGTCCAGGTCCGGCCCTCGACGGCGGCCCGCCCGGCGCGCCCGTAGGCCGCTCTGAGAGCCGGGTCGGCGAGCCGCAGCACGGCCTCGCGCAGCGCTTCGGAGTCCCGCGGCGCCACCAGCAGGCCGGTCGCACCGTGGCGTACGAGATCGAGCGGACCGCCCGCCGCGGGCGCGATCACGGGGACGCCACTCGCCATCGCCTCCTGCACGGTCTGACAGAACGTCTCATGCGGCCCGGTGTGCGCGAAGACGTCCAACGAGGCGAAGATCCGGGCGAGTTCGTCCCCGGTGCGGCGGCCGAGGAAGACGGCACGGGGCAGCGCGCCGCGCAGCGCGGGGCCGCTCGGCCCGTCTCCCGTGATCACGACGCGTACGCCGTCCAGCGCGCAGACGTCCGCGAGGAGCTCCACCTGCTTCTCGGGGGCGAGCCGGCCCACGTAGCCGACGAGCAGTTCACCGTCGGGGGCGAGCTCGCGGCGCAGTGCCACATCCCGCCGCCCGGGGTGGAAGCGGTCGGTGTCGACGCCGCGCGGCCACAGCCGCAGGCGCCGGACGCCGTGCCGCGCCAGGTCGCGCATGGCCGAGGTGGACGGTGCGAGGGTGCGGTCGGCGGCTTGGTGCACGGCCCGAAGCCGGCGCCACGCCGTGCCTTCGCCGGTGCCCATGTAGGTGCGGGCGTATCCGGCCAGATCGGTCTGGTAGACGGCGAGGGCGGGGACCTGGAGCCGGGCGGCGGCGGCCATGGCGCGCACCCCGAGGACGAACGGACTCGCGAGGTGCACCAGGTCGGCCCGGTGGGCCTCGATCGCGGCGGCGACGCGGCGGCTCGGCAGGGCGAGGCGCACCTCTGGATAGCCGGGCAGTGGCAGTGAGGGCACCCGTATGACGGGGCACGGCACGTCAGAGCCCTCCCCCGTGGCCGTGGCCGGGGCTATGACGAGCGGTTGGTGACCGCGTACGGCCAGATGCCGTGCGGTCTGCAGGGCGCAGTGGGCAACGCCGTTGACGTCGGGCGGGAAGGACTCGGTGACGATGACGACACGCATACCCGTGTTGTCGTCGCGCCGGGGGTGGTCCGGCCGACTTGGATCTTTCCGCCCGGGGAACGTCCCGTGAGCGTTGTCTCACCCGGGTCCGGCCGTGGATCGCACGGCGCCGTTCCCGCGAGAGACATGGATCACACGGCCGTCGGGTCCGGGCCGAGCCGGTCGTGGATGGCGCTCTGCACCTCGGCCTCCTCGGCCGGGTCGGCGGCGAGCCTGCGCAGCCGCTCGGCGACGCGGGCGTCCACGAGCTCGGCGTACTGGGCGGCCACCTCCCTCGTGGTCTCCTCGCAGTCCCACAGGCATTCGACGGCGAATCCGGTGGCGAAGGAGGGGTCGGTGGCGGCGAGCGCACGGGCGGTGCGGCCGCGCAGCTCGGAGGAGGCCGTCTCCCGGTACACGTGTCGCAGGACGGGGGCGGCGCAGACGATGCCGAGCCGTCCCGCCCCGTCAACGAGCGCCCTCAGGAGCGGCGCGTCGGGTCCTTCGGACCGCACGGTGTCGCGGAGCGCGCCGAGCACCAGCTTCTCGTCACCCGCCTCGCCCCGGGCGGCGAGCACGCTGGCTGCCGATGCGCCCAGTGCGTCGGGCCGCTGGACCCAGCGGCGCGCCCGGTCGACGGCCTCGGGGCCGCACATCCGCTCGAAGGCGTGCACGGCGGCCTCGGCGGCGGTGCGCGAGCCGGCCGGTCCCGCCGAGAAGGCGGCTTCGATGAGGTCGAGTACGCGGGGGTCGCGTGACTCGGCGAGATAGTGCAGGGCGGCGCCGCGTGCGCCGTCGGTGCCGCACCGGGCGGCCTCGATGATGGCGTCACGGTCCTCCGGTCCGGCGACCGCGCCGAGGCACCTGGCCGCGGGCAGATGCAGGACCGCACCGCGTTCCAGGCCTTGGTCCGCCCAGTCGAAGACGGCCTGGACGCTCCATCCGGGGCGCGGCCCGGACGGCCGCATCTGGCGCTGCCAGCGGTCGAAGGAGCCGGTTTCCCGGGCGGCCCGCACCCGGGCGCCCACGCTCTCGCGCGGATCCTCCGCCCACAGCCGCCAGGGACGCGGCTCATAGGCGTCCCGCACGGTGACGGCGAGCTCCGCGTCGCCCTCCGCGGTGGCCGGGAAGCGGCCGAGCACGGAAGTGGCGAGGCCGCGCAGGCCCGCGTCGTCGTCGCGCAGCGCCAGTTCGTCCAGGGCCCAGGCCCAGTTCGAGCCGGACGCGGCGTAGCGGCGCAGCAGCGCCAGCGCGTCGGTCCTGCCGTACGAGGCGAGGTGGCCGAGGACGGCGAGGGCAAGCCCGGTCCTGGAGTCCTCGGGGTCGAGGATGTCCTCGGCACCGAACAGGTGGCGCTCGATCTGGTCGAGCCCGCCGTCGAGATCCAGGTAGAGGCGCGCGTAGTACAGGGAGCGGTTCTCGACCTGCCAGTCGTGGCGGGGGTCGCTCAGTACGCAGTGGTTGAGGGCCGCCAGGGCCTCGTCGCGCGGGGCGGCCAGCGCGTGCAGGGTGCCGTCGCCGCGGCCCCGCTGCAGGAGGCCGAGCAACGTGCCGCTCGGCGCTATGACTGGATCGAACATGGAAATAGCCTCACATCAAGCTGTCGACGCAACCGGGATTCGTGCCTTGCCCTAGGCCGCGCAGCAACATGTTGGGCCGCCCGCTGTCTTCTGCTTGGTGTAGACCATTGTCCTGCCTCTCGTCGCGGTCCCCGATGGAGGGACCCTGCCCCCGATGTAGGGGTTCGACGTCATGATGACCCAGCCATTTCGCCATCGCGACCACATTTACGGCGCCCCTCTCCGCGGGCTCTTCGGTGGATCCCCCGTAAACGGTTGGTGGACGCTCAGTTGGCGCCGAACAGCGCGAGCAGCTCCGCCTTGCCGAACATCCGGGCGGTGTCGACCGCGGAGGGCGTCCCGGCGGAAGGATCGGCTCCGCCGGCGAGCAGGGCCTTGATCACCGCGTCCTCACCCTTGAAGACGGCACCGGCGAGCGGGGTCTGGCCGCGGTCGTTGGCGCGGTCGGCGTCGGCGCCGCGGGCGAGCAGGGCGCTCACCGCCTCGGCATGCCCGTGGTAGGCGGCGAGCATGACGAGGGAGTCCCCGCGGTCGTTGGTGAGGTTCACGGGCACCCCGGCGTCGACGTACGCGGCGAGCGCTTCGGCGTCTCCGTGGCGAGCCAGGTCGAAGACCTTGGACGCCAGCTCGACCACCTCGGGATCGAGTTCCTCACTCATCGAAAACTCCTTACGGGGCAACGGAACAAACCCGCGCGGCAACTGCGCCGTACGAGTGAATCGACAGGGTACTGGCCAGCGGCCGACATGAGGCGGCCGGTCGGCGGCAAAGATCACCGGGAGTGACGAGTTCCGCGATGGTGGGCGCACAGTGTCCCGCTCCGGTCGGCTTTTCGTATCCGCCACCCCAGTGAAATTGGGGATGTTTCACCCATTCGCACCTTTTATCGCATAGATACTTCCTGTGAGCCTGGAAGGACTCATGGTGACTGTCCCGACAACCAGGAGATCCCGAAATGATCCTTTCCATCTCAGGTGTGGTGCTGCTCGGAATCATCGTCTTCCTCTTCTTCCGCAAAGACGGGCTCAAGGCCTCGCACGCGTTCGTCTGCGCGCTCTTCGGCTTCTACCTCGCCGGCACCGCGATCGCCCCGAGCATCACGGCGGGAGGCGCGAGCCTCGCCGGTCTGCTGGGCGGGATCAAGTTCTGAATTCCCGCTGTCCTGCGCACAACTGCACAATCGACACCAGGAGAACGACGTGGCCCGGCGACCGCTCCCCCGCATTCTGAGCAGCTACAGCGCACCGATCGCTCGCAGCCGCGAAATCGCGCGCACGGCCGCCGACAGCGCCACCGACGTCCTTCATCCGCTCATCACGATCACCCGCGGCCTGCGGGTGATCGGCGCCGCCCTGCGCGCCAAATGGGCCGCCACCCCCAAGGAACGGCGTGGTCCCGCGCTGTTCCTGACGGCGGCCGTGGTCCTGGTCGTCGCGCTCATTCCGTACGGGCCGCTGCTCGCCCTGATCACGGTGATGGGCGCGGCCGCCTGGAAGGGCCGCGAGAAACCGGTCGTCAAGACGGGTCCCGACGAGGCGGAGCTCGCCCGGCTCCAGTCCCTCTACGAGGCACTCGTGCCGTATTTCTCCGTACCGGAGGACCCGGCCCCGCTGTTCTCCCACGGCGGCGAGTGGGACAAGGCCTTCAGCGACCACGAGTTCGACGACAGCGGCCGCCCGACCCGGCTCCGGGTGCGCTACCCGGCGTACTTCACCGACGGCGAGGCCGCCTCGCGCGCCCGTATCGAGCAACTCCTGCACGCCAAGTCGGGCCGTGGCCGCGAATACCACTTCGCCTGGGACGAGGAGGGCAACCAGCTCGTCATGAGCGTCCTGGACGCGCTGCCCACCTCGATCGCCGCCCAGCGCTTCGTGACCTCCCCCGGCGAGACCGTCCTCGGCTTCACCGACGCCGACGCCGTGCGGCGCACCGTTCCGGTGATCGCGGGCGACGGGAGCCACGACGCCCCGCCGGTGGTCTGGCGCACCGGGCCGCGCTCCACCGAGCCCCACCTCCTGGTCGTCGGCCGGCCCGGCACGGGCACCACGACCCTGCTCCGCTCCATCGCCCTCCAGGCCCTCAAGGACGGCGACGTGCTGATCGTCGAGGGCAGCGGCACCGGGGAGTACGCCTGCCTGACGGGCCGCTCGGGCGTCCTCGCCGTAGAATGCGGGCTCGCCGGGGCGCTGGCCACCCTGGAGTGGGCCTCGCACGAGACCGAGCGGCGCCTGATCTGCGCCAACCGGGCCCGCCAGGCCGGCCACCCGGCTCCCGAGGACACCAAGCGGCCGCTGTGGATCCTCCTCGACCGCCCCAGCGTCTTCGCCGACCTGGCCGCGGCCGACGGCCGCACCGACCCGCAGCACCTGCTCCAGGTCCCGCTCCGGCACGGCCGGGCGGCCGGGGTGACGGTGGTCGTCGCGGAACAGTTCGACACCCTGGACGATCTGACCGAGCCCGTACGCTCCCACACCCGGGCCCGCGTCGTCCTCGGCCCCGCGTCCCTGGCCCAGGTCGAGTCGGTCCTCGGCACCCCGCCGCACACCACCCCCACCCCCGACGTCCCGCCGGGCCGCGGCTACGCCCGCCTGGGCACGGGACCGGTCCTGCGGCTCCAGGTCCCCGCCACCCCCGACCCGTACGACGACGCGACGACGGAAGCCCATCGCCAGGCGGTCCTGGACCTGCTGCCCGCCCGCGACGTGCCGGTGGAGGCGACCTCCCGGGAGACACCGCCGGTGGAGGCGGTTCCGGCGGAGGGGTGACGGATCGGGCCTCCGCGTCCGACACATTTCGGGATCCGCTGGGCCGTTGGACCCTCAGCCCCGCCCCACACCCTCAGGCCACGAACGTCCGCGGCGGCGGCTCCGCGCTCCCCGAGCCGCCGCCCGTCTCCACCAGCCGGGCCGCCGCCGCGAGCCGTACCGCGGCTTCCTCGGCGACCGGGCCGCCCACCGTGAACGGCAGCCGGACGTAGCCTTCGAAGGCGCCGTCGACGCCGAAGCGGGGTCCGGAAGGCACCCGTACGCCGACCCGTTCGCCGACCTCGGCCAGGCGGGATCCCGAGAGACCGCCCGTGCGGACCCACAGGGTGAGGCCGCCGTGTGGCACGTGGAACTCCCAGTCGGGGAGCTCCCGGCGCACCGCCGCGACCAGCGCGTCGCGGTTCTCGCGGGCCTGGGCCCGGCGGATGTCGACGGCCTGCTCCCAACCACCCGTCGCCATAAGCCAGTTGACGGCCAGCTGCTCCAGCACCGGGGTGCCCAGATCGGCGTACGCGCGGGCCGCGACGAGGGAACGGATGACGTCGGGGGCGGCCCGCACCCAGCCGATGCGCATGCCCGCCCAGAACGCCTTGCTCGCCGAGCCAACCGTGAGCACCGTGGCCCCGGCCGGGTCGAACGCGCAGACCGGGCGCGGCATGTCCACGTCCTCGTCGAGCCACAGCTCGCTCATCGTCTCGTCTACGACGAGCACGGTTCCGGCCGAGCGGGCGGCGTCCACCAGCTGGCGCCGCTGGTCCTCGTCGGCGAGCGCGCCGGTGGGGTTGTGGAAGTCGGCGACGACGTAGGCGAGCCGGGGCGCGGCGTCCCTGAGCACCTGGCGCCAGCGCGGCAGGTCCCAGCCGGTCAGCCCCTCCGCCATGGCGATGGGCACCAGGCGGGCGCCCGCCTCGCGCATGAGCTGAAGGATGTTGGCGTACGAGGGCGATTCGACGGCGACGCGTTCACCGCGACCGGCGAACAGATGGCAGATGGCGTCCATCGCACCCATCGCACCCGTCGTCACCATGATCTGCTCCGGCATCGTCGGGATGCCGCGCGCGGTGTAGCGCTCGGCGAGCATCTGGCGCAGGGCAGGCAGCCCGGCCGGGTAGTCGCCATGGGTGTGCGCGTACGGCGGGAGCTCTTCCAGCGCGCCCTGCACCGCCCGGGTCAGCCAGGGCTCGGGGGCGGGCAGGGCCGCGCAGCCCAGGTCGATCATCGAGCCGAGTTGCTCGGGCGGGAGCGGTTCGAGGCCGCGGCCGGGCAGCGGGTGCCCGGCGGGCACGGCGGTCCAGCTGCCGGCGCCGCGTCTTGATTCGAGGAAGCCCTCGGCGCGCAGCGCCTCGTAGGCGGCGGCGACCGTCGTGCGGCTCACCGACAGGGCGAGGGCCAGTTCGCGCTCGGCGGGCAGCCGGGCGGCGGCCGGGACCCGGCCTTCGAGAACGAGCAGCCGGATGCCGTCGGCCAGCGCCCGGTAGGCGGGCGGTTTGCGCAGCCCCGCACCGGCCGGGCGGGGCTGCTGCGCCTTGAGCTGACGGGCGAGCTGGGCCGGCCCGATCGCCGAGGTCCACTGAGCCATGAAGTCAGTCCACCTTCCTCGAATTGGCCATGGTCGGAGTCCATTTCCCCGCCACAGAGTGTCATGGGTCAGTCCACTTCCACCACACAGGATCCATCCAGGGGGCATCACCTTGTCCACGCACCTCACGCGGAGGCTGCTGCAGCTCTATGTCGGCCTCGCGTTGTACGGCGTCAGCTCCGGGCTGCTCGTCCGCGCGGGGCTCGGCCTCGAACCGTGGGGAGTGCTGCACCAGGGTCTCGCCCGGCACACCGGCCTCTCCATCGGTGTCGTATCCATCATCGTCGGCGCGGCGGTCCTGCTGCTGTGGATCCCGATCCGGCAGCGGCCGGGACTCGGCACCGTCTCCAATGTCTTCGCGATCGGCGTCTTCATGGACGGAACGCTCGCCGTCGTGCCGGACGCACACGGTCTGCTCGCCCAGGTTCCGCTCATGGCCGGGGCCATCGTCTGCAACGGCGTGGCGACCGGCCTCTACATCTCGGCCCGCTTCGGCCCCGGGCCGCGGGATGGGCTGATGACTGGCCTGCACAAGGCGACCGGCCGCTCAATTCGGCTCGTGCGCACGGGACTTGAGGTGGTCGTCGTGGCGAGCGGCTTCCTGCTCGGCGGCTCGCTCGGCATCGGGACAGTCCTCTACGCGCTGTCGATCGGGCCGCTCGCCCAGTTCTTCCTCCGCGTCTTCGCGATCCCCGAACCGGCCCGCGAGGGCGCGTCCGGCCCCACCGTCACGTCCCCGCCGCCCGCGGGAAGCGCGGTCGTCGCGGGGGCGACACCGGAGCGCGCCATACTTCCCGGGTGACTCGCGTACGCCACCCCTATCTGGACCACCCGATGCCGATCCCCTTCGCCCACCGCGGCGGGGCGGCGGACGGCATCGAGAACACCGCGGCCGCCTTCGCACGGGCGGCCGCGGCGGGCTACCGATACTTCGAGACCGATGTGCACACCACGTCCGACGGGCGCCTGGTCGCCTTCCACGACCCGACACTCGACCGCGTCACCGACGCCGGGGGAAGGATCGCCGAGCTGCCCTGGGCCGAGGTGCGGCGGGCCCGGGTGGCCGGCCGTGAGCCGCTGCCGCTGTTCGAGGAACTCCTGGAGGCCTTCCCGCAGGCCCGCTGGAACGTCGACCTCAAGGCCGAGTCCGCGCTCGCCCCGCTGGTGGACCTGATCCGACGCACCGGCACCTGGGACCGGGTCTGCGTCGGCTCGTTCTCGGAGGCCCGGGTCGCGCGGGCGCACCGGCTCGCGGGGCCGCGCCTTGCCACGTCGTACGGCGTGCGCGGGGTCGCGGCGCTGCGGCTGCGCTCCTACGGGATTCGGGTGCCGCTGCGGCCGGGCGCCGTCAGCGCGCAAGTGCCCGAGCGCCAGAGCGGCATCCCGGTGGTCGACCACCGCTTCGTGCGGACCGCGCACGCGCTCGGCCTGCAGGTCCACGTCTGGACGGTCAACGATCCCGATCGGATGAGAGCTCTTCTCGACCTTGGTGTGGATGGCATCATGACCGATCATCTGGAGACACTGCGCACGGTACTGACCGACCGGGGAGTCTGGCACTGACCCCCCGCGGCCCCCGCTCGCGTACGGCCACGAGCGGGGGGACGCGGGATGAGCGCCGAGATCTCTGAGATCACGGGCCGGGCGGAACAGCCGGTGAGCCGGGCCGACCGCAAACGGGAACAACGCGGCTGGTACTTCTACGACTTCGCCTGCTCGGTGTATTCGACGAGCGTGCTCACGGTGTTCCTCGGCCCCTATCTGACCTCGATCGCCAAGTCGGCGGCGGACCCCGACGGGTTCGTGCGTCCGCTGGGGATCCCGGTGCGCGCGGGCTCGCTCTTCGCGTACGCCGTGTCCGCGTCGGTGCTCCTCGCGGTGGTCCTCATGCCGATCGTGGGGGCGGCCGCCGACCGCCGCGGCCGCAAGAAGCCGCTCCTGGCGGCCGCCGCCTACACGGGCGCGGCCGCGACGGCCGGGATGTTCTTCCTGGACGGGCACCGCTATCTGCTGGGCGCGGTCCTGCTGATCGTGGCGAACGCCTCGCTGTCGGTGTCGATGGTCCTCTACAACGCCTATCTGCCGCAGATCGCGGGCCCCGAGGAACGCGACCGGGTCTCCTCGCGGGGCTGGGCCTTCGGCTACACCTCGGGCGCCGGCGTCCTCGTCCTCAACCTGATCCTCTACTCGGGCCACGACGGCTTCGGCGTCTCCGAGTCGACGGCGGTACGGATCTGTCTGGCGTCGGCCGGCATCTGGTGGGGTGCGTTCACCCTCGTACCGCTCAGGCGGCTGCGCGACCGCGCGGTGGCGGGGCCGGCGGCCGACGGGAAGGTCGGCGCGGGCTGGCGGCAGCTGATCGCGACACTGCGGGACATGCGCGCCCGCCCGCTGACGCTCGCCTTCCTGGCCGCGTACCTCATCTACAACGACGGTGTGCAGACAGTGATTTCGCAGGCTTCGATCTACGGATCCGAGGAACTCGGGCTCGACCAGAACACACTCATCGTGGCCGTGCTGCTCGTGCAGGTCCTGGCGGTGGCGGGCGCGCTCGGGATGGGGCGCCTTGCCCAGACGTACGGGGCGAAGCTCACGATCCTGGGCTCGCTCGCCGTCTGGACGGTGATCCTGGGGGTCGGCTTCTTCCTGCCGGCCCGTCACCCGGTCCTCTTCTTCGTGCTGGCGGGGGCGATCGGAACGGTACTCGGCGGCAGCCAGGCCCTGTCGAGGTCGCTTTTCTCACACATGGTTCCGAGCGGCAAGGAGGCCGAGTACTTCTCGGCCTACGAGATGAGCGACCGGGGGCTGAGCTGGCTGGGGCCATTGGTGTTCGGTCTCGCGTATCAGCTGACCGGCAGCTACCGGGATGCGATCATCTCGCTGGTGGTGTTCTTCGCGGCCGGATTCGTGCTGCTCGCCAGGGTGCCGGTGCGGGCCGCTGTCGCCGCCGCCGGAAACCCTGTTCCGGCGCGGATTTAGACGTTGAAGTGAAAGGCCGGTAGTGTACGCCTTTGGCCTGCCAGGCGGACCGTTACTGCGTGCTCAAGTAGAGAAGACGCTGGGTGACATCTGCTGTCAGATGTGACAAACCGGTCACTGGTGGGTACAACAAGGGGCGGCACGACGGCGACGCATGACCCAGAACGGGAATCTTTACCGCCGACCGGACGTTGACCGGATGACGACGACAGTGACACCTGTCCTGTGGGCGACAAGCCCGGGAGGCACGATTCATGAGTGAGCGAGCTCTTCGCGGCACGCGCCTCGTGGTGACCAGCTACGAGACCGACCGCGGCATCGATCTGGCCCCGCGCCAGGCCGTGGAGTACGCATGCGAGAAGGGACATCGCTTTGAGATGCCCTTCTCGGTGGAGGCGGAGATTCCGCCGGAGTGGGAGTGCAAGGTCTGCGGGGCCCCCGCACTCCTGGTGGACGGCGACGGCCCTGAAGAGAAGAAGGGCAAGCCCGCGCGTACGCACTGGGACATGCTCATGGAGCGGCGCACCCGCGAGGAGCTGGAGGAGGTTCTGGCCGAGAGGCTGGAGGTCCTTCGTTCCGGCACCATGAACATTGCCGTGCATCCGCGCGACAGCCGCAAGTCCGCCTAGTCGCGCAGTTCGGCGACACAGCACACAAAAGCTGAGGGCCGGTCACACCACCTGGTGTGACCGGCCCTCAGCTTTTGCCTGTGATGCCTGGGCTGTTCAGGGAGTCAGCGGCGGGCGGGGGCTCCGGTCCTCGCGCGCGGGGGCGTCGTTCCGGATGACCTCGCCGGGTACGACCTTGCCGTCCGGGTAGTGGATGCGGGCCTGCTGGAAGGCGTCACCGAAGCTGCCGGGAGGGGCCGTCCGCATCCGCTTGTCCAGCGAGCGCTCGACGTAGCGGACCGCGAACTTCCGTACCGGCGGGACCAGGCACAGCAGCCCCACCGCATCCGAGAGGAAGCCGGGGATGATCAGCAGCAGACCGCCCAGCATGGTCAGAGCGTTGCCCTCGCCGCCCGACTTGGCGGCGGCGGGGGCGGCCCCGGACTGCTGCTCCTTGAACGCCTCGGTCAGCTTGCTGAAAGCACGGCGCCCGGCCCGTTTGATGACGTATCCACCGAGCATGAAGCCGCCGATCAGCAGCAGTACGACGGTGAGGCCGCTGGTGGCACCGGCCACCACGGTGAGCAGCCAGATCTCCAGGACCAGCCAGGCGGCGATCCCCAGAGGTACGAAGGTGCGTGCGCGCGAGCGATTGGGAACTGTCGGAGGCGGAGTGCCGGTCGTCATGTTCCCAGTGTGCCTGGCAGCCGATCCGTACGGCGTAAGGAGGAGATCAGTCGGCGCTGGTCATGAGGGTTTGCGGCCCAGGAGTTTGTTGGCGCGCGAGCCGACGCCCCAGGCGGTGACCCGCCAGAGCGCCTCGACCAGGATGTCGTTGCTCATCTTGGAGTCGCCGCGTTCGCGCTCGATGAACGTGATGGGGACCTCCACGACGTGGAAGCCCGCACCGACCGCCCGGCGGGCCAGGTCGACCTGGAAGCAGTAGCCGGCGGAGGCGACCTCGTCCAGGCCGAGGCCCTCGAGGGTCTCGCGCCTGAAGGCCCGGTAGCCGCCGGTCACGTCGCGGATCGGGACGCCGAGCAGCAGCCGCGAGTAGGTGGAGCCGCCGCGCGAGATGAACTCGCGGTACTTGGGCCAGTTCACGATCCGGCCGCCGGGCACCCAGCGCGATCCCAGCACCAGATCGGCGCCCTTGAGGGCGGTGAGCAGCCGGGGCAGTTCCTCGGGCTGGTGGGAGCCGTCGGCGTCCATCTCGACGAGGACGCCGTAGTCGTGCTCGATGCCCCAGCGGAAGCCCGCCAGATAGGCCGCGCCGAGGCCTTCCTTGCCCTTGCGGTGCAGGACGTGGACCTGCTCGTCGTCGGCCGCGATCTCGTCCGCGAACTTGCCCGTGCCGTCGGGGCTGTTGTCGTCGGCGACCAGAACGTGGGCCTCGGGGACCGCCGCTCTGACGCGGGCGACGATCGGCTTGATGTTCTCCGCCTCGTTGTAGGTCGGAATGATCACCAAGGCTCTGCCCAGCGGGCCGTACCGCCTCTGACCGCCGTCGTTCACTGCTGCCCCTTATTGTCCGTACGCAGGGGACCACCATAGCGAGCGGTCACGATCAGGCCGCACCGCGAGGGTGTGTGGTGTCGGATGCGCCCGGATGGCGGCGGAGATCCGCCGGTATGCCGGGTGCCGCGGAACGGGGTCGGTACCGGGGCCCGGCGCCCTTCGGGCCGACCTGGGACCCGCTGGCTGCGGGCCAACCGAAAGCCGTTGTCTACTGAGCGTCCGGGCCCCACCCGGGTCGCACCGTCCCCTGGGCCCGCCGTGGGCTGGGGGGACGGCCGCCCGGCTGAAACCTTCCCTCGCCCCCGAGGCGCGGGCGCTGAACCTGGCTCCCAGTGGTGGTGTGCCGGTGCGGCACACCACCCCATGACCCAGCGGCGTTCGACGACTGCGTGGAGGCTTAACCGGTCGGACGTCCTGTGGTGGACTCGGCCGAACCTACCGGCCCCTGGCCGCTTTCTGTCAACAGCCGTTTGAGCTGCGGCGTTTTCACAAATCGCCAGGTCATGGCCGAAGATCCGCAGGTCGTGGCGATGCCGTGACGGCCGCCCATCAACGGTACGAAATGTCCCTATGTCACTCGTTCGGCCGCGCGAATACCGTTTGTCCGAACACTACGGTGCGCAGACAGACCGGCAGGGCGGTGCCCGGGGTGAGGTCGGGCAGGCCCGGAGTGCCCGAGCGCGGGTCGGTGGACCACCGGGCCACCCGGTCGTCCGGGGCCTGGACCACGAGCTCCTCGGCGCGCCAGACCGCGTAGTCGGCCGGAGCGCCGGGCACCAGGATGCCCGCGTCGTCCCGGCCGATCGCGCGCCAGCCGCCCCGGGTGTGGGCGGTGAAGGCGGCGCGGGCCGAGATCCGGTGGTCGAGGGTGCGATGGAAGGCGGCGGCGCGGACGGTCCCCCACGGGTCCAGCGGGGTCACCGGGGCGTCGGAGCCGAACGCGAGCGGCACCCCGGCCCGCAGCAGCGCCGCGTACGGGTTGAGGGTGCGGGCCCGCTCGACGCCGAGCCGGTCGGCGTACATGCCCTCGTCGCCGCCCCACAGAGCGTCGAAGGCAGGCTGCACGGAGGCGGTGAGGCCGAGCTCGGCGAAGGCGGCGACGGTGGCGGGGGTGAGCATCTCGGCGTGCTCCACGCGGTGCCGGGCGGCCCGGACGCGGGGCAGGCCGACCTTCTCGGCGGCGGCCCGGACGCCCTCGACCACCGCGCTGACGGCGGCGTCGCCGATGGCGTGGAAGCCGGCCTGGAGCCCCGCCTCGGTGCAGGCGGCCACATGGGCGGCGACGTCGGCGGCGTCCAGGTGGGCGGCGCCGGTGTGCGGAACGTCCTCGTAGGGGGCGTGCAGGCAGGCCGTACGGGAGCCGATCGAGCCGTCCACGAAGAGGTCGCCGGCCGCGCCGATCGCGCCGAGTTCGCGGATGCGACCGGCGTCCTCGGCACTGGCCACCAGGTCGGCCCAGTAGCCGAAGACGCGCGGTCCCCGCTCGGCGCGGGCGAGTTCGAGCAGCGCGGTGAGGTCCGCCTCGTCGGAGATCTCCGGGCCACCGCACTCATGGACGGTGCCGATGCCGAGTGAGGCGGCGCGGGCGAGCGCGGCACGCTGGGCCTCGGCCCGCTGCCGGGGGGTGATCGCGCGGTGCGCGGCGCCCCTGACCGCGTGATGTGCGATCCCGGTCAGCGGCTCACCGTCGCGGAAACCGGCGAGGTCACGGACGCCGCGCACCCGGTCCAGGAGGGCGGTGGTGACGACGGCGGAGTGCACGTCGATGCGCGGGAGGTAGAGCGGGCGACCGCCAGTCGCCTCGTCGAGTTCGGCTCGGCGCGGGGCCCTGCGCTCCGGCCAGCGGCTCTCGTCCCAGCCGTTGCCCAGGAGTACGTCGTCGTCGGGGCGGGCGGCCGCGTGGGCGCGTACGGCGTCGAGGGCCTCGGCGAGGGTGCGGGCCGAGGAGAGGTCGAGGCCGGTCAGGGCGAGACCGGTGGCGGTGGTGTGCACATGCGCGTCGGTGAACGCGGGAGTGACCAGAGCGCCTTCGAGGTCCACGACCTCGTCGACACCGGAGGCGAAGGCGTCCGCGGCGCCCTCCGAGCCCACCCAGGCGACGTGTCCGCGTTCGACCACCATCGCGGTGGCGAAGGGGTCGGCGGGACTGTGCACGTCGCCGCCGCGCAGCAGGACGGTGCGCTGGGCGGTCTCTTCAGTCGCGGAACTCATGAGGGACAGCCTAGGCGGGCGTCCGGTGGGCCCCGGCCGGGGTCGGGGCCCGCGCGACACCCGCTAGATACGCGGCGGCCGCGCCTCGTACGGGGTGGACAGGACGACGGTCGTGCGGGTCGAGACGCCGGCCAGGGTGCGGATGCGGGTCAGCAGGTGCTCCAGCTCCAGCGGCGTCGCCACCCGCACCTTGAGGATGTAGTTCTCGTCCCCGGCCACGCTGTGGCAGGCCTCCAGCTCCGGTACGCCCGCCAGGCGCTCCGCGATGTCGTCGGGGGCACTGGGGTCGAAGGGTTTCACCGAGATGAACGCGGTCAGCGGCAGGCCCACCGCCTCGGGGTCCACGACGGCGGCGTATCCGCGGATGACCCCGCGCTGTTCGAGACGGCGTACCCGCTGGTGCACCGCCGAGGTGGACAGGCCGGTGGCCTTGCCCAGGTCGGTGTAGCTCATCCGCCCGTCCTTGACGAGCAGATCCACGATCTGACGGTCCAGCTCCTCCATGGCGATCAACCTATTGCCCCAGGTCGCTTCCGGCACAGTCGGACGGCGCGGGAATCGGCACCTGCGGGCGGCATGTGACGAACGCCACAGGTTTGCGGAAGGGTCGCGGGGGCCCGCGTGGTTACCGCCCGGGCGTGGCGGGAAGTGCTTGCTTTGGTCGCGGCCACGGCGCACATGCCGGCCCACCCGAGGGGGAGTGTCCCAATGCAGAATCCCAAGCGCACCCGTATGGAACGCGAACGCAGCGAACCGGAGCCTGTCGATATCAGCGAGTTCATCGACGAGGAGGACTCGCTCGACGCCTACGACACCTTCGAGATGTACCGGGTGATCTGCCCGGACTGCGCGCAGCCGATCGCCCTGCTCGCCGACGAGGACGAGCTGCCCGAGCACGCGCTGTGCCCGAGCCCGTGGAACCCGTTCGTCCTGACGGTCTGTGCCGGGACCGGGCGCGCCGCGAGGGACGCGGAGGCGGCGGACGAGTCGCTCGACGTCCAGGAGCAGGACACCGCGCTGCTGCTCACGCTCCCCCAGGGGCTCGACTGGCGCACCCAGCCCTTCTCGCACGTCGGCGGTCCGGGCTCGCGCCCGATGCGCGTGCCGCGGATGCGCCGCGCCGCCTGAGCGCGCGGCAGACCGGTGGACCGGACGACGCCGAAGGCGCGTCCGGCCGCTGAGCCGGCGAACACTCAACTCCAGTACGTACCGAGCACCATGGCCTCCAGACTGGCCCGGTGCAGGATCAGCGCGTCCGGGTCCGCGGGCGGTTCGACCTCGCCGAAGTGCAATTGCCGGTAGGCGACCCTCAGCATGACGACAGCGTGCCGCAGCGCCGCGTACAAGATGTGGAAGTCCATGTCGCGCGGGGTGTGACCGGTGAGTTGGGCGTAGCGCCGCTCGATGTCCTCGCGCCGCAGAAAGCCGGGGAGGCCCCGCTGGCCGAAACTCACCGTCAAGTCCTGGAAGAAACGGTGCAGATAGACGGTCCAGCCGAGGTCGAGTTCGCGCGGGCCGCAGGCGGCCATCTCCCAGTCGAGCACGGCCACGGGTTCGAAACCGTCGTAGACGATGTTTCCGATGCGGGCGTCGCCCCAGTTGAGGACGGCGGAACCTTCGTCCTCGGGCCAGTGCGCGTCGAGCCAGTCGAAAGCCGCCTCTATGAGCGGGGAACGCGGCACCCCGTCAACCACCCATTCGTAGTAGTCCCGTTGGGCCCCGACATGACGGCTCAGCGCCGAACCCTTGCCGCCCGGAAGCAGGAACTCGGCTTCCCCGGGCGGGAATTGGTCGTGCAGCCGGGCGATCACTGAGACGGTGGCGTCCTGGAGGCGGGCGCGTTCGGCGTCGGTGGCCTCGTACAGCCAATTGCCTTCGTACGTATAGGGCATGACGTCCGGCGGTACGCGCCCCTCGGCCCGGTCCATCACGAAGAACGGCGCGCCGAGCGGCCCGGGGTCCTCTTCCAGCCACCGGACCCGGGGCACGGGTACGTCGGTGTGCTCCGCGACCAGGCGCATCACGCGGTGCTGGCCGGCCATGTCGTACACGGGGAAGACGGTGTACGCGGCCGGGTCGGCGGCGAGCCGCAGGGCGCAGGCGCGGACCGGGGTTTCGGGGTGCTCGATGTCGAAGAGGAGGGTCTCGCTCGACATGCCGTTGGACGACGGCACCCGGATGCCGGTGACGCGTGCGCCGGGCAGCCGGGCGTCGAGCCAGCCGGTGAGCCGGCGGCCGACGTCCTCGGGGTCGCGGGTGGAGGTGCGGGGGCGTGGCGCGCTGGTCAAGGCGGTGCTCCCTTCACAAAAGGCCCTCAGGGCGCGAGGGAGGTGTAGTCCATGAAGCCGCTCGGGTCGTGGCGGCCGAAGCTGCCGTGCTCGAAGATGCCGTAACCGGTCTGCCCGTCAAGGGTGAAACGGGCCGCGTGGTCGGTGACGCCGAACGCGGCCATGGGGTGGGCGGCCGGGTCCGACAGGTCGTAGGTCTGGCGGTCACTCCAGCCGCGGCCCTGCCAGGTGCCGTGCTGCCAGCCGTCGGCGGGCGGGTAGCCGGCGCCCACCGCGAGGGGCGAGGAGGCGAGGATCTCGACGCCGAGTTCGAGGGGTTTGCGGGACGTGTCGGTGAGGTGGATGACCGCGCGCTCGGGGTGGCGGGTGCCGCTGCGGTAGGTGATGTCGGTCTGGGGCCAGCCGAGTTGGGTGTCGGGGTGGCCGTCTTGGACGAGTACCGCTTCGTTGAGGGTGCGGTATCCGTCGGCGTCCTCCTGGGTGATGACCATGAGGAACCGGTCGTCGAAGCGGGCCGGCACCCAGAGCCAGTGGAATCCCTCCGGCCGGTACTCGTCACCGCGTCCGGCCTCCTCACCGGGGATCGGCCGCACGCCCCAGCTGCGGTCCCGGGTGCCGGTCCACTCCCCCGCCGTGACGGGAATCTCCTGGCCCCCGACCCGGATCACGCCGGTGCAGTGGCCCGCCTGCACGAACCGGCGCCCCTCCAGCGTGAGGCGGTCCCCCTTGCGCTGGGTGTGATGGGGCTCCCACAGTGCGGGGAAGTCCGCGTGCCACGTCACGTCGTACGAGAGCGAGTTCGGGTCGCCCGGATCGGGAGCGCAGTGCAGGGTGAGGCGGCGCAAGGGGGTGTCGACGGTGATCCGCAGGGGACCGACGGAAAGGTTCATTCGGTCGTCGGTGAGGGCGTCGGACGCCCTGACGGCGTGCAGCCGGTCGCCGATGCGGAGGGTGGCGTAGGCGTCGATCACCCCGGCGTTGGGATAGACCCCGAGGCCCGCGATGAGCAGGGCCCGGCCCTGGTGGTCGAAGACGTGGAAGATGCAGCGGTCGTAGGCGTTGCGGTCACCGGTGACGAGGTGCTTCATCGAGAGCGGGGCCTGATGGACGGGGTACTCGTCAAGAGGGACGGGACGGTCCTGGGGCATGGTCAACCTCCGGCCGGACGCGGGGAGCTGACGGTACGTCAGCCGGGCCGCGCTTGCCAGACCCCGGGCGCGGGGAGCGGCCGGGAACGCCGGTCCGCACCCCGCCAGGAGCGCGCCGGGCCGCCGCGATCAGGGGTGGTCCCGGATCGCGGCGGCCTCAGTGTGGCCGGGAGCTGGAGGTCAGCGGGTCTCCGGGCCCGCGAGGTGGCGGGCGATGACCATGCGCTGGATCTGGTTGGTGCCCTCGACGATCTGGAGCACCTTCGCCTCGCGCATGTACCGCTCGACCGGGAAGTCAGCCGTGTAGCCGTAGCCGCCCAGGACCTGGACCGCGTCGGTGGTCACCTTCATCGCCGCGTCGGTGCAGAACAGCTTGGCCATCGCGGCCTGCCGGGAGAAGGGGCGCCCCGCGTCGCGCAGCCTGGCGGCGGCCAGGTACAGCGCGCGGCCCGCCTCGATCTGGGTCGCCATGTCGGCGAGCATGAAGCGCAGGCCCTGGAAGTCGGCGATGGGGCGGCCGAACTGGCGGCGCCCGGTGGCGTACGCGAGCGCCTCGTCCAGGGCGGCCTGGGCGACCCCGATCGCACAGGCGGCGATGCCGAGCCGGCCCGAGTCGAGTGCCGAGAGCGCGATGGCGAAGCCCTGGCCCTCGTCGCCGATGCGGCGCGCGTCGGGGACCCGCACCCCGTCGAAGTGGAGCTGGGCGGTGGGCGAGCCCTTCATGCCCATCTTCTTCTCGGGCGCGGCCGGGCTGAGCCCCTCGGCGTCGCCCGGGACCAGGAAGGCCGTGATGCCGCGGGCGCCCTCGCCCCCGGTGCGGGCCAGGACCGTGTAGAAGTCGGCGAGCCCGCCGTGGGTGATCCAGGCCTTGGTACCGGTGATGACCCAGTCGTCACCCTCGCGTACGGCCTTGGTGCGCAGCGACGCCGCGTCGGATCCGGAGGACGGCTCGGAGAGGCAGTACGCGCCGAGCAGGCCGCCGCCGAGCATGGCGGGCAGGTGCTCGGCCTGCTGCTCCTTGGTGCCGTAACCGGCCAGGGCATGGCAGGCGAGCGAGTGGACGCTGACGCCGAGGCCGACCGTGAGGCGGGCCGAGGCGAGCTCTTCGAGCACCTGGAGGTAGACCTCGTACGGCTGGTCGCCGCCGCCGAACTCGGCGTCGTAGGGCAGACCGAGCAGCCCGGATTCGGAGAGCAGGGTGAAGATCTCGCGCGGGAAGTGCCCGGCGTCTTCCTGCTCGGCGGCCCCAGGCGCGATCTCCCGCTGGACGATGTCGCGCACCAGCGCTACAAGGTCCCGGGCCTCCTCGGTGGGCAGCTGTCGTTCCACCGGCTGCTGGGCACGGTCGGGCATAGCGGCGCTCTCCTCCCTGTCGGGCGCTTCGACGGCCGCACGCGCAGGGTATGGCGGCGCCGCCGGTGAATCTGCTCTACAGCCGCTGCCTTCCCCTCCGGGTCACGGAAGTAGCAGGCGGGCGGCCGTGGCGCTGTGAGTATGCCCGATCGGACGCGTCCCGTCACTGGCTCCAAGATCACGATTTGCCCGGCCGCCTTGCCGTGTTGCCCCTTGGAATTGAGCGCTCCGCAATTGGTCCGAACCATTGGCCGCACTGGTCCAGTCCTTCCGGCGTTCCCGGACGGCGGCGCCGGTCCGCCCCTGCGACATGACTAGGCGGGCTCCGGCACCGGGCACGACGGCTCGAACTCCGCGATGGTGTCGAGGGTGTGCCGCAGCATCCGTACGAGCAGTTCGCGCACGGTGCCGCGCGGCGGCTCAAGGGTGCCGAGCCAGTCCAGGGTGACGCTCTCCACGCTGCCCAGCCAGCCGAGCAGGGCGAGCCGCGCCAGCGCCGGTATCTCCCGGGTTCCGTAGGCACCCTCGGCGATGGTGGCGATCAGCTCCTCGCGCACGCCGTCCCGGATGGCCTGCACCTCGGTGTCGAAGCCCACGCCGCCCGTGACGATCGTCCGGTACGCCGCCTGGTTGTGCTGGGCGTACCGGAGGTAGCCGTCGATGGTGCGGTGGACCCGTTCGGCGCGGGGCAGGTCGGTGTCGCTGCCGGCCCGCGAGACCAGGTCGGTGACGGAGTCCTCGACGATGGCCAGGTAGTAGCCCCGTTTGGACTTGAAGTAGTAGTAGATCAAGCCCTTCGCCACCCCGGCGTGCTGCGCTATGTCGTCCATCGACAGCGCGTCGTACGAGGTGTCCGCGAACAACTTCCGGCCGGTTGCGATGAGTTCGGTGCGGCGGACCTGCGATTTCTCGGTCGTGCCGCCCTGTTGACTATTATTCAAATTCGGCCCTAGTCTCCAACTGCCACAGGATGCCCGCAGTATGGCAGACCTGCATTCGCACTCCCCCTGCACCGCTGGACGACGGATCGTACGGGAGGATCAAGTGGGCGCAGCTGGCCGGCCGCTGGCCGAAGGCAGAACAGCGTGGAAGAAGACCGCCGCCGTCGCCCTGCCGGCGGTGGTCGCGGTCGGGATCATGGCCAATGTGATGGCCGAGGGTGCGCTGGCCGCGTCGTTCGCGGTCTCCGGCACGAGTTTTCAGGTCGCGTCGGGGAAGCTGACCAGTTCGGGGCTCTCCTCGTTCGTGCAGACCGACAGGTCGGCCGACGGCAAGGGCCACCCGGTGGCGCTGCTCGGCATCGGCGACGCGAGGCTCAGCGACATCTGCCAGTCGGCCGAGGTCAACACCCCGGTGGGGACAGTGGTGTTCAAGCTGACCGCGGGCGGCGACGCGGGCGAGGTGACGGCCGGCAACCTGGTGATCGACGGCGCGGACCTGGTCGGCGACGCCCACTTCGGCACGGCACAGATCGGCCGGGACACCTCGACTCTGGACGCGGTGAAGGGCGTCCGGGACGAGAAGGGGAAGTTCGGCCTCCAGGCCGGGGACATCGAGGTCAACGGGGTGAGGTCGCACGCCTGGTCGGCGACCGGCGGCAACTTCCGGCTGAAGGGGATGAAGGTCGATGTGAGCATCGGCGGCAAGAAGTGCTTCTGAGACGACTGGGGCGACTGGGACTGCTCCGGGTGCCCGGTCCCGGCGACCCGGCCGGGCAAGGCGGCCGGGTCGCCGGGCTCTTCATGATGTGGCAGAACCCGTCGTGGGCGACGATGCAGGTGGCCCGGGGCCACCACGGGATCTGGGCTGGTTTCGTGCTCCTGTACGCGGGCGGCACCGTCGTCGCCGCGCTGCTCGGCCGTCTCGCGGGGTGGCCGCTCGGCCTCGCGGCCTTCGCCGCGGTGGCGGGCTTCGCGCTGCTGACCCGGCGTTCACCGGTACGGCTGCTCTACGGTCTGGTCGGCGTCCCGAAGCGACACTGGAAGGCCGACCTCGGCCTGGCACTCACGTACCCGGTGCCCTGGGGGTCGCCGGTGGCGGCTCAGCCGATGCCCACGGCCGCGAGTGCCTTGCGCTGCCTGGCCGTCGGGCGGGCGGGCCAGTACAGGTAGCAGACGCCTCCCGTGCCCGAGACCACCTTCCCGCTCGCGTTGTAGCGCTTGGTCCGCAGCCAGATGTTCTCAAACTCTCGCCGGTTGTACACGCGGCGTACGGCCGCGTCATCCGCCGAGGCCGGGTCGTTGGCGATCACGTCGCCGTCCGCGGTGAACCCGATCACCGTCATCAGGTGACCCGAGGTGCCGTAGCCCGCGCCGGTCAGCTCCGTCTTCAGGAAGGACTGCGACGTTATGGCGGGGATGCCCGCACGGATCAGCGTCTCCAGGTCGTTCAGTGAGCCGAGCCGGGTCACCACCGCGCTCATGTCCTGGTACGTGGCGGCGTACGCGGCGTTGAAGGGCCAGTTGCCGCAGCCCGCGTACTGGTAGTCGTAGGTGCGCCGGGCGGCCTGGCAGACCTGCGGGTCGGCGTAGGACGGATCGACCCAGGCGAGGTCGGCCGGGCCGGGCCGGCGCCCCCAGTACTCGATGATCATCTCGGAGGAGGTGGGGCTGCACCAGGCCTCGCCACCGTTGTCGTACTGGGGGTACTGCCCCTTGTGGATCTCCTGCGAGTAGCGCGGCACCTCCAGCTCGCCAGCGAATCCCGGCGTCGAGGCCTCCACCGTGAACCGGTCCGGAATGTCGGAGGCCATCGCGCCGAGCCGCCACACGGTGGGCGTGAGCCGGCTGCCCGGGAGGCGGTAGAGCGTGATCCGCAGCTGGTAGGAGGCCAGGCGCAGGCCCGCGGCCGGGGTGTCGATCGCGAAGGTGTCGGTGGAGATGGAGCTCTTGCCGTCGGCCTGGCCGTCGAGGGAGGTGCGCCGGATGTCGCTGTCGCCGTCGCCCGCCGTCCAGCGGCCCATGACGTAGGCCGGGGTCGCGGTCCCGTCCGTATAGGTGCCGAGCAGCTCGACCTGGAGCCAGGTGCCGGTCGGGGTGTGCGCGTTCCAGTGGGCGACGGCCTCGGTCGCGGGGACCGGGCAGCGGTGCCGCGGCGAGGTCCAGGCCGCGTACTCCCAGGTGGCGGTCCTGCCGGTGTGCGGGTCGGTGTAGGCGGTGCTTCCGGCGGGCGCGTCGATGACGATGCCGGGGCGGCGGCCCTCGACGGCGCGCACCCCGTTCGCGGTGCCCGAGCGCCACTGGGCGTGCGAGGTCCAGGCGCGGTTGTCCACGGGCTTCGGTGCCTGCTTCGGTCGGGACGCGCCGCCGGCGGCCGCGGCCGGGCCCGCCGAGGCGGTCACGGCGGCACCGGCCGCGACGGCGACGGCCGCGGCGAGGACGGTTCTGCGCGGGGTGGAGCTGGTCACGGTGAGGACCCCCAGTCGGTCGCGGATGGGGAGGCGGATGCACGTCAGCGGGCCAACTATCGCGGGTCCAGGGTCCCTTCGGCCAGCGCTGCGACCCCGCGTCCCGCCACCAATATTGGTCTCGACCACTGACGCGAGCCGGCGGGGCGCGGCTGCCCGGCGCGCCCCGCCCCGGGCCCGAAGCGCCGCGCCCGGATGCCCGTCGGCCACCGGGTACGGTCAAGGTCCCATCGGCCCGCCCCGCGGGATTCACACCGATCTCCGCGGCCCCAGGAAGGACACATGAAAAGCACCCCGCCCCCCGGCGCCGAGCTGCGCCAACTGGCCGTCCGCGTCGGCGCGTTGACGCCTTCCTGCGGTCCGGTGCGGCTGGTCGGCGTCGACGGGCACGCGGGTTCCGGCAAGTCCACGTTCGCGGCTCGGCTCGCCGACGCGCTCGGCGGGGCGCCGGTGCTGCATCTGGACGACCTGGCCACCCACGAGGAGTTCTTCGACTGGACGGACCGGTTCCGCCGGCAGGTGCTCGACCCCTTCGGGCGCGGCGAGGCCGCGCGCTACGACCCGTACGACTGGAACCTGCGGCGCTTCGGGGCGGCGCGCGTCCTGGAGCCCGCGCCCGTGGTGCTGATCGAGGGCGTCGGGGCGGGTCGCCGGGCGCTGCGGCCCGCCCTCGCGCTGCTCCTGTGGATGGAGCTCGACGCACAGGCCTCCTGGATCCGGGGTCGCCAACGCGACGGAATCGGACTCTCCGCCTTCTGGGACGACTGGACGCAGGCGGAGATGCGCCATTTCACCGAGGACCCGTCGAGGCCCTTCGCCGACACCCTGGTACGTCAGGGACAGGCGGGGTACGAGTGGCTCCCGAGACCGGATTCGGCAGCGGGTACGGACTGATTCATCACCGTGTGTGACGAGCTCGTCCCGACGCGCCGAACCGGCGCAAAACAGCCCCGACAGAGCCTCAACTCCGCTTGACCCAGGGGCCATACAGGTCTTACGTTCTCAATGTGCGGCTTTCCGAAGCTGCCGCAGACGCGAAGCCCCCGGTTGTTCCCCCGTGATCGGGGGCTTCGTTCTGCCCCTATTCTCCCCATCGGGACCGTCACACAGCGCTTGCCGCTCACCCTGGGTCACCACCAGGGCGCCTCCCGCGCCCCCTTCGGCAGCGGGCCTTCCCGCAGGTACGATGCACATCGGTGCGGTCAACTCCCGTCAATTCCCTTGCGCGAATTGGCGGTTCAGCACGGGGCACGGTGGTGGGGGACGTGATGGACTTCGGCACTACGGGCGCGCACGCCCCGGCCGAGCTCGCCTGGCTGCGCGGTGTGGACGCGTACACGATGGGCGCCTATCCGCAGGCCGAGGAGGAGTTCCGCACGGCCGTGCGGCTCGACCCCTCGATGGCGGACGGCTGGCTCGGGCTGCACGCGCTGCGCGTGGACACCACCACCGCGCTGCTGCGGATGTACCGCCACCGCGCGCGCTTCGGCGAACAGCGGGCGGGCCACCGAAGGACCCTCAACTCGTGGTACTGGCTGGGCTGGTGGGTGCAGCCGGTCCTGGAGAGCCCACGCGATCTGCTGCTCGCCCACGCGTCGCACTGGCTCGACGGGCGCCATGTCCCGGAACTGGACCGGGCGTTGGCGGGCCTGCCCCCCGTCGACACCGATCCGCAGGTGCGCTTCCTGCACGCCTGCCGCGCCTATCTCGTCAAGGACTGGGAGCAACTCGTCCGCCACACCGAGCCGTTGGTGGACGATCCGCTGCTGGGCATCGAGGCCGGTCTCTTCGGCGGGATGGCCCGGGTCCGCCTGGAGATGTTCGGCCAGGCCGAGCCGCTGCTCTCGGCGGCGCTGATGCGCTGCCGCAGTGAACAGCCCCAGCGCAAGGAGCTGCGCTACTGGCTGGCCCGCGCCCACGAGGGCACCGGGCGCTCGGCCGCGGCCCTCCCCCTGTACCGGGCGGTGCACCGGGTCGACCCGGCGTTCATGGACACCGCGGCGCGGCTCACCGCGATCACCGAGAACGACGGCTTCGACGGTTCCGAGGAAGCCCCCGACCTCGCCGCGGTCGCCCTGTCCGGCTTCGGCGACACCGTGGAGGCGGACGCCGACTCCGCCCTCGGCCTCGATCCGCCCGAGGGCCGCGAACTCAGACTCGGCGGCGAGGCGCAGCCGGCCGGTCCGCCGCCAGCGCTGCCGGGCGGGGTACGGGAGAAGCCAGGCGTGCCCGCGCAGCCCGGACCCCCGCAGTTCCCGGCCGGGCCCACCGACGCCGTGCTGCTTGCCGAGGCGCTCGCCGAGCTGGAGCGGATGGTGGGCCTCGAACCCGTCAAGCGTCAGGTCAAGGCGCTGTCCGCGCAGCTCAACATGGCGCGGCTCAGGGCCAGTCAGGGATTACCGGTCCAGCCGCCGAAACGTCACTTTGTCTTCTCCGGCCCCTCGGGCACCGGCAAGACCACCGTGGCACGCATCCTGGGCCGGGTGTTCTACGCGCTCGGGCTGCTCGGCGGCGATCATCTGGTGGAGGCCCAACGGGCCGATCTGGTCGGCGAGTTCCTCGGCCAGACCGCCGTCAAGGCCAATGAGCTGATCGACTCGGCGCTCGGCGGGGTGCTCTTCGTCGACGAGGCGTACTCGCTCTCCAACTCCGGTTACAGCAAGGGCGACGCCTACGGCGACGAGGCGCTCCAGGTGCTTTTGAAGCGTGCCGAGGACAACCGCGATCACCTGGTGGTCATCCTCGCGGGCTACCCCGAGGGCATGGACCGCCTGCTCGCCACCAACCCCGGTCTGTCCTCACGCTTCACCACCCGCGTCGACTTCCCCTCCTACCGGCCGCTCGAACTCACCTCGATCGGCGAGGTGCTCGCCGCCGAGAACGGCGACGCGTGGGACGAGGAGGCCCTCGACGAGCTGCGCTCGATCAGCGGGCACGTCGTCGACCAGGGCTGGATCGACGAGCTGGGCAACGGCCGGTTCCTGCGCACCCTGTACGAGAAGAGCTGCGCCTACCGGGACTTGAGGCTGTCGATGTATCCGTCGACGCCCACCCGGGACGATCTGTCCACGCTGCGTCTGCCCGATCTGATGCAGGCCTACGGAGAGGTCCTGTCGGGTCGCGGCCCGACGCGCCGCGACCCGCAGGAACCTCTGTGAGGGCTAGCCCGCCAGCGCCTGTTCCGCCTGTTCGCTGCGGGGCTCGGCGAAGCGCGTCAGCGGGGTGGGCTCCTCGCGGTGGGCGGGGTCGCGGACCTCGCCCACGAGCATTTCGAGGACGTCCTCCAGGGCGACGAGACCGAGCACCCGGCCCGAGCCGTCGGCGACCTGGGCGAGGTGGGCCGCCGCCCGGCGCATCACCGTCAGGGCGTCGTCCAGGGGCAGTTCGGCCCGCAGCGTGGCGAGCGGCCGCCACAGCTGCTGCGGCACCGCGCGCTCCCGGTCCTCCACGTCGAGTACGTCCTTGACGTGCAGGAAGCCCATGAAGGCGCCGCCCTCCGCGCACACCGGGAAGCGGGAGTACCCGGTGCGTACTGTCAGCTCCTCCACCTCGCGGGGGGTGACCGAGCAGCCGACGGTGATCAGCGAGTCCCGGTCGAGCAGGACGTCCGTCACCGGGCGGCTGCCCAGTTCCAGGGCGTCCTCCAGGCGTTCCTGAGCTTCCGGCGCGAGCAGTCCGGCCTGGCCGGAGTCCTCGACGAGCCGGCCGAGCTGGACGCTGGTGAAGACGGCCTCCACCTCGTCCTTCGGCTCGACCCCGAACAGCTTCAGGATGAGCCGTGCGCAGGCGCCGAGCGCGATCGTCACGGGCTTGCAGACCCGGGCGAAGGCGACCAGGCCCGGACTGAACCAGAGCGCGGTCTTCTCGGGCGCCGCCATCGCCAGGTTCTTCGGGACCATCTCGCCGATGACGAGGTGGAGACTGACCACCAGGGCCAGGGCTATGACGTAGCCGAGCGGGTGGACCAGACCCTCGGGGAGGTGGGCCGCCTGGAACACGGGCTCCAGGAGCCGGGCCACGGTCGGCTCGGCGACCGCGCCGAGCGTCAACGAGCAGACGGTGATGCCGAATTGGGCCGCGGCCATCATCTGCGGCAGGTTCTCCAGGCCGTGCAGCACCTGGCGGGCCCGCGCCGATTCACCGGCGAGCGGTTCGATCTGGCTGCGGCGCACCGAGACGAGTGCGAACTCGGCGCCGACGAAGAAGCCGTTGGCGAGCACGAGGAGCAGCGCGAACAGGAGTTGGAGCAGGCTCATCGCACGGCCTCCGCCACCGGTGCGTCGGCGGCCCGTACGAAGCGGACCCGCTCGGCGCGATACCGCTCCACCTGGCGGACCTGGATCCGCCAGCCGGGCAGTTCGACCCGGTCGCCCGGCACTGGGATCCGGCCGAGCAGATCGGCGACGAGTCCGGCGACGGTCTCGTACGGGCCCTCGGGTGCGGCGAGGCCTATCCGGCTCAGCGAGAGGACGCGGCAGCTGCCGTCGGCCTCCCAGGCGGGACGGCCGTCCTCGCCGGCCACCACGGCCAGTTCGGGGCGGGCGGCGTCCGCGCCGTCGTGTTCGTCGCGGACCTCGCCGACCAGTTCCTCGACGATGTCTTCGAGGGTGACCACGCCGGCCGTGCCCCCGTACTCGTCCACGACGACGGCTATCGGCTGTTCGCTGCGCAGCCGTTCCAGGAGCTGCTGCACGGGCAGCGTCTCCGGGACGAGCAGCGGCGGTACGGCGATCAGGCCGACCGGGGTGCGCAGCCGCTCCGGCGGGCGCACCGCGAGGGCGTCCTTGAGGTGGACCATGCCGACGACCTCGTCGATCCGCTCGCGGTAGACCGGGAAGCGGGAGAGTCCGGTGGCGCGGGTGAGGTTGAGGACGTCGGCGGCGGTCGCGGTGGTTTGCAGGGCGCTGACCTTGACGCGCGGCGTCATGACGTTCTCGGCGGTGAGGTGGCCGAGCGAGAGGGTGCGTACGAAGAGGTCGGCGGTGTCCTGTTCCAGGGCGCCGGCCTGCGCCGAGTGCCTGACCAGGGAGACCAGTTCGCCCGGGGTGCGGGCGGAGGCCAGTTCGTCGGCGGGCTCCACGCCGAGCGCCCGCACCAGGCGGTTGGCGACGGTGTTGAGCAGCGCGATCACCGGCCGGAAGAGCCGCGAGAAGCGGTTCTGCGGTCCGGCGACGAAGCGGGCCACCTGGAGCGGCCGGGAGACCGCCCAGTTCTTCGGGACGAGCTCGCCGATCACCATCTGCACGGCGGCGGCGAGCAGCATGCCGAGCACGACGCTGATGCCGGAGACGGCGCCGGCGGGAAGGCCGGTGGCGCCGATCGGCCCGTCGAGCAGGTCGGCGAGCGCGGGCTCGGCGAGCATGCCGACGACCAGGGAGGTGATGGTGATGCCGAGCTGGGTGCCCGAAAGCTGGAAGGACAGCTCGCGCAGGGCCGCCACCACGGTGCGGGCCCGGCGGTCGCCCTCGGCGGCGGCGCGCTCGGCGTCCGGCCGGTCGACGGTGACCAGGCCGAATTCGGCGGCCACGAAGAATCCGTTGGCGAGGATGAGAAGGAATGCCGCGGCTAGCAGCAGAGTGATCGTCATGATGCCGCCGCCTCCTGGGAGGGGGCGGCGCAGATACTACCGGACGGTCCGTCCATTGCTGGAGGGAGTCACTCCTCGGGTCGCTGGTGCCCCGCGGCCGGTGGTGCTGCCTTGTGTGCGGGGCGCGGCGCGCTCGGCGCCGCCTACATCAGGGTAGTCAAGATGGTGCCGGGTGGGGCAGGCGGCTCAGCCGTTGTCGTGAGCCGCATCGGGTGAATCGGGGCGCGTGCCGTGGGTTTCGGCGAGCGCGCGCAGCGCCCTGGCATCGCGGATCGCCCCGTCCTTGCCGATGCCGGGCTGGATGCCGAGCGCGGGCAGGCTCGTGCCGTCGCTCAGATCGAGGAAGACCCAGGGGTCGCCCGGACGGAGGTTCACCCGGAGGATCTCCGCCCAGGCGAGCCGGCGCCTGGCGGTGAGGTTGACCACCGTGACGCCCGCGTCGTCGGCGACGATCTTGGGCCGGCTGAGCAGCACGAGTACCGCGGCGAACAGGGCGGCCATGAGGATGAAGCTGCCCCGCGCGCCCCCGCTCAGGCCCTCCAGGAGCAGCGACATCGCCGTAATGGCGACGAACACGGCTGCTCCGCTGATCAGCAGGACGGCCCGGGTGCGGGTCGGCCTGAAGGTGATCGGCAGGGCGGGAGGCTGGGGCGCGGGGGCGGACACGGTGTCGTTCGCTTTCGTAACTGTCGCGGGCCGGCGGTCAGAGGCGGCAGGCGTGGATGGCGGTGGTGAGGATCGCGCGGGCGCCCAGCTCGTACAGGTCGTCCATGACGCGCTGGGAGTCCTTGGCGGGGACCATCGAACGGACCGCGACCCAGCCCTCGTTGTGCAGCGGCGAGATGGTCGGCGACTCCAGGCCCGGGGTGAGGGCGACGGCGCGCTCCAGGTGCTCGGCGCGGCAGTCGTAGTCCATCATCACGTAGCTGCGGGCCACCAGGACGCCCTGGAGGCGGCGCAGGAACTGCTGGACCTTCGGGTCGTCGGCGGCGGCGCCGGTGCGGCGGATGACGACCGCCTCCGACTTCATGATCGGCTCGCCGATCACTTCGAGGCCCGCGTTGCGCAGCGAGGTGCCGGTCTCCACGACGTCCGCGATGACCTGGGCGACGCCCAGCTCGATGGCGGTCTCGACGGCACCGTCGAGGTGGACCACGGAGGCATCCACGCCGTTGTCCGCGAGGTGCTTGGCGACGATGCCCTCGTAGGAGGTCGCGATCGTCATGCCGCCGAAGTCGCCGATGCCGCTCGCGGTGCCGGGCTTGGTGGCGTAGCGGAAGGTGGAGCGGGCGAAGCCGAGCGGCAGGATCACCTCTGCGTTCGCACCGGAGTCGACCAGGAGGTCCTGGCCGGTGATACCGATGTCGAGCTTGCCCGCGGACACGTAGATCGCGATGTCCTTGGGGCGCAGGTAGAAGAACTCGACCTCGTTCGCGGGATCGACGAGGACGAGCTCCTTCGACTCCTTGCGCATCTGGTAGCCGGCCTCATGGAGCATCGCCGACGCAGGTCCGGACAGTGAACCCTTGTTGGGGACGGCGATGCGCAGCATGAGGTCAGCTTCCTTCGTCGGGTGAGGTGTGAAGTGCGGCGTGCTTAAAGGTGGGCGTAGACGTCGTCGAGGGAGATCCCGCGCGCGACCATCATCACCTGGACGTGGTACAGCAGCTGCGAGATCTCCTCCGCGGCGGCTTCCTTGCCCTCGTACTCGGCGGCCATCCAGACTTCGGCGGCCTCCTCGACGACCTTCTTGCCGATGGCATGTACGCCCTTGCCCACCAGCTCGGCGGTGCGGGAGGTGGAGGGGTCGCCGTTGGCGGCCTTGAGCTGGAGCTCGGTGAAAAGCTCTTCGAAACTCTTGGAGGGTTTGTTCGCCATGATGCTTCTTAGGGTAAGGGGTGGGGTCGCTCGCTCAGCGCCAGGGTTCGCTGACGGTGCGCAGTGTGGCCGCGGTGGCGACGGCGGCGGTGACCGCTTCGTGCCCCTTGTCCTCGTTCGACCCTTCGAGGCCGGCCCGGTCCAGGGCCTGCTCCTCGGTGTCGCAGGTCAGTACGCCGAAGCCGACGGGTACGCCGGTGTCGATGCTGACCTGGGTGAGGCCGTTGGTGACACCTTGGCACACGTACTCGAAGTGCGGGGTACCGCCCCTGATGACGACGCCGAGCGCGACGATGGCATCGTAGCCGCGGCCCGCCAGCACCTTCGCCACGACCGGCAGCTCGAAGCTGCCGGGGACGCGCAGCAGCGTCGGCTCGTCGATGCCGAGTTCGTGCAGGGCGCGCAGGGCGCCGTCGACGAGTCCGTCCATCACCTTCTCGTGCCACTGCGCCGCGATCACCGCGACACGGAGGTCTCCGCAGTTGCGTACGGACAGTTCGGGTGCGCCCTTGCCACTCACGTGCTCTCCTTGGGTGTTTCTCGGTTTGCTTACTGGTTGCCGCAGGCGGACATCGTCGTCGGGGCGGTGTCCAGCCACGGCAGGTCGTGGCCCATCCGGTCCCGCTTGGTCCGCAGGTACCGCAGGTTGTGCTCGCCCGCCTGGACGGGCATGGGCTCGCGGCCCGACACCTTCAGGCCGTGCCGTACCAGCGCGGTGATCTTGTCGGGGTTGTTGGTCATGAGCCGCAGGCTGTGCACGCCGAGGTCGGCGAGGATCTGCGCGCCGGCGGCGTAGTCGCGGGCGTCGGCGGGCAGGCCGAGTTCCAGGTTGGCGTCGAGCGTGTCGCGGCCGCGCTCCTGGAGTTCGTACGCCCGCAGCTTGGACAGCAGGCCGATACCGCGCCCCTCGTGGCCGCGCAGATAGACCACGACGCCGCGGCCCGCTTCGGTGATGCGCTGCATGGAGGCCTGGAGCTGGGGGCCGCAGTCGCAGCGCAGGGAGTGGAAGATGTCGCCGGTCAGGCACTCGGAGTGGACCCGGACCAGGACGTCCTGGCCGTCGCCGATGTCGCCGTGGACCAGCGCCACGTGCTCGACGCCGTCGACGGTGGAGCGGTAGCCGTACGCCGTGAACTCGCCGTAGGCGGTGGGCAGATGGACCTCGGCCTCGCGGCGCACCGTCGGCTCGCTGGAGCGCCGGTAGGCGATCAGGTCCTCGATGGAGATGATCGTCAGGCCGTGCTTGCGGGCGAACGGGATGAGCTCGGGAAGGCGCAGCATCACGCCGTCCTCGCCGGCGATCTCGACGATGGCGCCGGCCGGGGCGAGCCCGGCGAGCCGGGCGAGGTCGACCGCGGCCTCGGTGTGGCCGTTGCGGACGAGCACGCCGCCGGGCTTGGCGCGCAGCGGGAAGATGTGGCCGGGGCGTACGAAGTCGCCGGAGGCGGAGCGCCCATCGGCGAGCAGGCGCAGGGTGGTGGCCCGGTCGGCGGCGGAGATGCCGGTGGTGACGCCGTGGGCGGCGCTCGCGTCGACGGAGACGGTGAAGGCGGTCTTCATCGACTCGGTGTTGTGGTCGACCATCTGCGGCAGTTCGAGCCGGTCGAGCGCGTCGCCCTCCATGGGAGCGCAGATCAGGCCGCGGCACTCGCTCATCATGAACGCGATGATCTCGGGGGTGGCCTTCTCGGCTGCGATGACGAGGTCGCCCTCGTTCTCCCGGTCCTCGTCGTCCACGACGACCACGGGCCGACCGGCCGCGATGTCGCGGATGGCCTGCTCGACCGGGTCGAGGGAGAGGTCCTCGCGGTTGTCGGTGGAGTACCAGGTGGGTGCGTGCGTGGTCATGCCGTCGCTCCTTCCAGGACGGGCTTGACGCTCGTGCGCGAGCGCAGCCACCAGTCGCGCAGGCCCCACAGGACGAGCGCGCCGTAAATGACGTAGACGAAACCGGAGAAGGCGTATCCGTTGGCGAAGTTGAGGGGCACGCCCACCAGGTCGACCAGCAGCCAGGCGAACCAGAACTCGACCATGCCGCGGGCCTGGGCGAACATCGCTGCGATGGTGCCGACGAAGACGTAGGCGTCGGGCCACGGGTCCCAGGACAGCGACGGGTAGGCAGTGAAGAGGCCCGCGACGGCCACCGTGCCGAGGGCGGCGCCGCCGAGCAGGTAGGCCCGCTCGCGCCAGGTGGCGAACCGCACGGCGATGGTGCCGTCCTGCGCCTGCTGCCTGCCGCGGGTCCAGGCGATCCAGCCGCCCGCGGCCACCACCATCACCACGACCTGCTTGCCGGCGCTGCCCGAGAGGTGTCCGGCGGCGAAGGCGACGAACAGGATGAGGCCCGACACGAACTGGGCCGGCCAGGTCCATATGGAGCGCCGCCAGCCGAGCGCGAGCGCGATGAGTCCGATCGTGTTGCCGATCATGTCCGACCACTTGATGTGCTGCCCGAAGACCGTGAAGGCCTCGCCGTTCAGCCAGTTCACCGCACTCACTTGTCGTTCCCCCCGTGGCTCGCGCCGAGCAGCCGCTCGACGTACTTCGCGATGACGTCGACCTCCAGGTTGACCGGGTCGCCGGGCTGCTTGATGCCGAGCGTGGTCAGCGCGAGGGTGGTCGGGATGAGGCTGATGGTGAAGTAGTCGGCGGCGGCCTCCACGACGGTGAGACTGACGCCGTCCACCGTGATGGAGCCCTTCTCCACGACGTACTTGGAGAGGTCGCCGGGGAGCGAGATCTTGACGATCTCCCAGTTCTCGGAGGGCGTGCGCGCCATGATCGTGCCGGTGCCGTCGACGTGGCCCTGCACGATGTGTCCGCCGAGCCGCCCGCCGACGGCCATCGGCCGCTCCAGGTTGACCCGGGAGCCGATGTCGAGGGCGCCGAGGCTGGAGCGCTTCAGCGTCTCCTCCATGACGTCCGCGGTGAACTCGCCGTCACCGAACTCCACGACGGTCAGACACACGCCGTTGACGGCGATCGAGTCGCCGTGCCCGGCGCCCTCGGTGACGACGGGGCCGCGCAGACGGAAGCGGGAGGCGTCACCGAGGTTCTCGATGGCGGTGACCTCACCCAGCTCTTCGACGATTCCGGTGAACACGCTCAACGCTCCTTGGCAAAGGGGGTGGCAGTAATGCGCAGGTCGGGGCCGATGCGCACGGTCTCGGTGATGTCGAGCCGCAACGCCTGGGCGATGGTGGGGATTCCCGCGTCGGCCAGGGCCGCGGGGCCGGCACCGAGCAGTACGGGGGCGAGGTAGCCGATGACCCGGTCGACGGCGCCCGCGGCGACGAAGGCACCGGCGAGTGTCGGGCCGCCTTCGAGGAGTACGGAGCGCACGCCCCGCGCGTGCAGGGTGGCGAGCAGCGCCGGGATGTCCAGGCCGGACGCGGCGCGCGGAAGGCGTACGACCGCTTCCGCGGGCAGGTGGGCCGCGGCGGCGTCCTCGGCGACCGCGATCAGGGTGGGCGCGGCGTCGTCGAGGATGCGGGCGCCCGGCTCGACGGCGCCGGCGTTGGTGTCAACGGCCACGCGCAGAGGCTGAGTTGCTCCGTCGATGCCGCGCACCGCGAGGTGCGGGTCGTCGGTGCGGGCGGTGCCGGAGCCGACCACCACCGCGTCGCACTCGGCGCGCAGCCGGTGGACGTCGGCGCGGGACTCGGCCGAGGTGATCCAGCGGCTGGTGCCGTCCGCGGCGGCGGTCCGGCCGTCGAGGGTGGCCGCGTACTTCCAGGTGACGTGCGGGCGGCCGAGCCGTACGGAGGTGAGCCAGGCGGCGTTGACCGCCTCGGCCTCGTCGGCGAGGAGGCCCTGCTCGACCTGGACGCCGGCCGCGCGCAGGGTGTCGGCGCCGCCGGTGGCCTGGGGGTTCGGATCGCCGACGGCGTAGTGGACGCGGGTGACGCCGGCCTTGAGGAGCGCCTGGGCGCAGGGGCCGGTGCGGCCGGTGTGGTCGCAGGGTTCGAGGGTGACGTACGCCGTGCCGCCGCGGGCCCTGTCGCCCGCGGCTTCGAGGGCGTGAACCTCGGCGTGCGGGCCGCCGGCCCGCTGGTGGAAGCCCTCGCCGACGAGCGCGCCCGAGGCGTCGGTGATGACGCATCCGACGACGGGGTTGGGGCTGGTGGAGCCGAGTCCGCGCGCGGCGAGCTCAATGGCTCGGCGCATGGCGTCTGCGTCGGCTGCGGTGGCCACCGGGTCCTCCTGCCTCTTCGGGCACGGACTCCGGGGTCTGTCGATGACGACAGGGAGCGGGAAACGGGACCATCGCGCACAGCTCACGCCACGGCCGAAAGAGACCGGTGCCTTGGACGGCGACCGGTAACAGACGGCCGGCGTGACCGTGGAACGGTCCGCCCGCCGCGCACTGCCTCCCATCCGGACTTTCACCGTCGGTCCAGGAATTTCACCTGGTCAACCGGCCGCTGGATGCGGACGGGTCGCGGACTATTACCGCCGGTTCGGAATTACACCGACCCCGGAGTGCGCTGCTGCTGGTACAGGGCCAGTGTGCCACGCCTGTTCCTGGGCCACGTGAGCGGATGCCTGTGGCCTGGCTCACAGGAGGCCGGATTCGAGCGCCGGTCGAGCGGGGCTTCCGGTTCCGGTGGTTCCGCCCCTTGACTCAATGGTCTAGTCCTTTTACTCTCTCCGTCACCTCCGCGCAGAGGCCCGGCCGGTTCGCCCCGCCCCTGACGCCCGACGGCGGTCTCCCGGCCCTTGGCCGCCGTCGGGCTCTGTTCTCCGGTGCCCACGGCCTCACCCTGCCGAGCCGCTACGGCTTCGGCGCGAAGAGCTCGTCCTGGGCCGCGTCCCGCGCGGTGAGCAGGGCGCCGCCGAGCACCGCGCGGTCACCGAGCTCGGTGGGCCTGACCTCGGTGGCGAGCGGGGTCAGTCCGGCGAGCCGGCGCTGCACGCGGGAGGCGAGCAACTCCCCTCCCGCATGGCCCAGTTCACCGCCCAGGACGATCAGGCCGGGGTCGAGGACGGCCACCACGCTCGCCGCCCCGAGGGCGATCCGCTCGGCCAGCGCGTCGAGGAAGGGGCCGTCGGCGTCGCGCACCGCCTGCCGTGCGTCGCCCGTGCGGCCGTGCTCGGCGGCAAGGCGGGTGACCGCGCCCACGTGCACCAGCTCGTGGAAGCCCCCGTCGCAGCTGGTCGCCGACGGCAGCCCCGCGGTGCCGGGCACCGGCAGGAACCCGATCTCCCCCGCGCCGCCCGAGGCTCCCCGGCGCAGCTTCCCGTCCAGGACGACGGCCGCGCCGATGCCCTGCCCGAGCCAGAGCAGGACGAAGGTGTCCTGGCCGCGGGCCGCGCCGAGGCGCTGTTCGGCGACCGCGGCCAGGTTGGTCTCGTTCTCGACGAGGACGGCGGCGGGCAGGCGGCGCGCGAGGACGGCGACGAGTTCGCGGTGCCAGGCGGGCAGCCCGCTGGTGTCGCGCAGTTCGCCGCTCGACGGGTCGATGAGGCCGGGTGCGCCGATGCCCACGCTGTGCAGCCGCTCCGCGCCCGCCTCCTTCGCGGTCCGCTCCAGCAGGGCCACGGCCTGCTCGACGGCGGGTCCCGTCCCGGCGTCCGGCCCGATCGGCAGCGTCGCCTCCGCCAGCGTGCGGCCCAGCAGATCGGCGACCACCAGGGAGACGCCGCGGGTGCGGACGTCCAGGGCGGCGAGGTGGGCCCGGTCGGCGACGATGGAGTACAGCCGGGCGTTCGGACCGCGCCGCTCGGCGCCCGACTCCCCCACGACGTGCACCAGTCCGGCCCCCTGGAGGCGTTCCACGAGGTCGGCGACGGTGGGCCGGGACAGACCGGTGAGCTTCTTCAACTGGCCTGCCGTCAACGGGCCTTCGTCCTGCAGATGACGCAGGGCGAGCCGGTCGTTGATGGCCCGTGCGGTGCTCGGAGATGCGGGCATGCCGGGAATCCTTCCAGATCACCGAAGTCGGCCGCTGCCCGTTCTATTTATCAGGCAGGGTTCCTGATAGTTTACGGCCCGGCGGCGGGAGGGCCGTCCCGGAGGAGGGGGAAACGCGGCCGATGAAATCCGAACCCACTGGAGAACAAAGGCAGTTGAGGCACGCGAGGATCGCGGTCGCCGCGGTGTTCTGTGTGCACGGGGCGGTCACCGGCAACTTCGCCACCCGGGTCCCCTGGATCCAGGAGCACGCCGGGGTCTCCACCGGGCAGCTCGGCCTCGCCCTCGCCTTCCCCGCGATCGGCTCGTCCCTGCTGATGCCGCTGTCCGCCGCCGTCACCCACCGGTTCGGCGCCCGCGCCGCGCTGCGCGGGCTGCTCGCCCTGTGGACGCTGGCCCTGGCACTGCCCGCGCTCGCCCCGAACGTCTACGCGCTGTGCGCCGCGCTGTTCCTGTACGGCGCGAGCGCGGGCATGGCGGACGTGGCGATGAACGCGCTGGGCGTGGAGACCGAGAACCGCCTGGGCCGTTCGATCATGTCCGGTCTGCACGGCATGTGGAGCGTGGGTGCGCTGGTCGGCTCGGCGGCCGGCACGCTGGCCGCGCACCTGGGGACCGATGCGCGGCTGCACCATCTCGTCGCCGCCGCCGTACTCACCCTGCTCGGCCTGGCGGCCTGCCAGGGCGTGCTCGACCTGCGCAGCGCGCCCGGCTCGGCGCCGCCGCGGTTCGCACTGCCGCCCAGGTCGGCACTGGTCATCGGCCTGGTCGGGTTCTGCGCGGTGTTCGCGGAGGGCGCGAGCCTGGACTGGTCGGCGGTCTATCTGCGCGACGAGCTCGGCGGTTCGGCCGGGGCGGCAGCGGCCTGCACCACCGCGTTCACACTGACGATGGCGGCGGCGCGGATCGCCGGGGACAGGGTGGTCGACCGCCATGGCGCCGTGCGCACGGTGCGCGGTGGGGGCGTGCTGGCCACCCTGGGCGGGCTGCTCGTGGTGGTCGCGCCGGGCCCCGCGGTGGCGATGAGCGGATTCGCGCTGATGGGGCTTGGGGTGGCGGTCGTCGTCCCGCTGGCCTTCGCGGCGGCGGGGCGCAGCGGGCCGAACCCGAGCCAGGCCATCGCGGGCGTCGCGACCATCACGTACACCTCGGGCCTGATCGCCCCGTCCGCGATCGGCTCCCTCGCGGACGTGACCTCGCTCGTGGTGTCGTTCGGCCTGGTGACGGTGCTGGCGCTCGGACTGGTCGCGGGGGCGCGGGTGTTGCGGGCGGGGGCCCGCCCGCAGGAGGAGGTCAGTCCTGCGGACGCAGCAGCGCCTGTCCGTCAGCCCTGAACCGGTCGCTCCACGGGGTCGGCCGCAGATCGGCTGGGTCGAGCCGGACCAGCACCCGGGTGCCGTGGGCGTACGTCCGCGAGCCGTCGGCCGAGCAGAACCTGAAGCCGTAGGTCAGTCCGGTCCTGCCGAGTCGTTCCAGCCAGAGGTGGACGGCGTACGCGCCGGGGCGGCTGACCGGCGCCTCGTAGCCGATGCGCAGTTCCTTGACGGCGTTGCACGAGTCGCCGGCCGCCACCCAGTCCCCGTCGAAGCCGTAGCCGCGCTCGTTCCAGTAGCCGGTCCAGGCGCGCTCGACCAGCACCGGGTACCGGGCGTTGTGCAGCAGGCCGAGCGCGTCGAGGTCGTCGAAGTGGACGGCGACGGGGACCAGGCAGCCGTAGGAGACGGGCAGGGTTTCGGCGGTCACGGGCTGGGCTCCTGAGCTGCTGGACAAGGCTGATGGGACAGCGCCGACGAGGCGATTTCCAGCCATCCTAAGCAAACGCTCATGCGCCCCGCCCGGGTGGGGCACCGCGCGGAGGTCAGCCCGCGATGGAGTCGAGTTGTTCGGCGGCCGGCCGCAGTGCCCAGAGATCACCGGCGGGCGGCGCCTGGAGCCGGGGCACGGCCGCCTCCGCGCCCTTGTCCCCCGCGTCGGCCGCCGCGTGGACGACGTCGCTCGCCGCGTACCGGTGGAACTCCAGCTCCGGGTGCGGCCACGCGGCGGCGCCCGTCGCGGCGGGCAGCAGGTAGTCGACGGCTCTGGACAGGCTCTGGCCCTGCGGCCCCCGATAGGCCCACAGGTTCACCCCGACCTGCTTGCCGATGGCCGCTAGCCGGGTGTAGGCGACGAGGTCGAAGGTCGAGTAGTGCCAGCTGCGGGTCCTGGCGAGCTCCTGCGGCTGACTGCCGTCGGACGCGATCTGCGCGTCGATGCGCAGCTTCTCGGCGCCCAGGACGGTTCTGCGGGCGAGCGCCTTGTCGCCGGTGGCCAGCGCGAGCGCGGCGATCTGCATGTCCTGGAAGGTGCCGTGGTTGTTCCGCGCCGCCGACTCCTCCTTGCCGAAGGGCGAGTCGACCAGCCAGTCGAGGAACTTCCTGTTCCAGTCGAGCATGGCGGCGTGGTCGCCCGCGTTCCAGCCCGGGGCGCCGGTGTCGAGGATCGCCACCGCGTCGAGCACGCTCGTGTACTGCTGCGAGAAGTCGATGATGCCGATGGCCCGGCCGTCGTACTTGCAGGGGATGAACTGCCCGTGGTCGAGGTTGGGGTTCATCCGGGTCGCCGGGTCCAGGAACCAGGTGCGCAGGATGGTGGAGGCGTGCTCGGCGTACCGCTTGTCGCCGGTGTAGTACCAGGCGAGGCTGAGGCTGGTGACGGAGTCGAAGACCTTGCCGAGGTCGGGACGGTCGGTGCCGGTGTCGACCTCGGGATTGCGCTGTCCGTCCTTCTGGACGTACGGGCAGCCCCACGGGTTGTCGGCGGTCTTCGGTTGAGAGGGCCACCAGTACGGGGCCTGGCTGAGGTACTCGTGCGGATCGCCGCCCGGGGCCGGCTTCGGCTTGTCGACGACCGTCCAGGGGCCCTGACCGAGCCAACCGTCCGCCTTCGCCTTCAACTCCCTTACGGTTACAGCCAGTTGGGCGTCACCGTGGTCGAGCCGCCGCTTGGCGTCCTGGAGCCGGGTGCCGTCGATGACCACCGTGCGCGGCGCCGCGGCACCGGCAGAAGCCGCGTGCGACGTCGTGGGCACGAGCGCGAAGGCACACGCCACCGCGAGGGACAGCACCGCCAGGGGCCCGCCGCGTGATCTTCCGCTCATCGAGCACTCCCATCGAATCGAGCCCATCAGGCTCACGTATGTGAATGAGGTTCATGAACGAGACCGTGCGAGCGTAGGGCCCGCAGTTCCAGCTGACAATGCGTCGGACCCGGATTCACGGATGGGACCTTCGGGCGAGGGCGGCGGCACGGAGCGCCCTCCGTCCGGCATTAGCATTTGGCCTGGCCTTTTCGGCCTTACCCACACCCACGGACGAACTGGAGCGACCATGCGCCTCGGCGTGCGCTGGACCTTGCACGGCGACGGGCGGACCCCCGCTCCCGGAGCCGTCGTACGCCCCGACGAACGGCTCTCCTGGCCCCGCACCGTCGGCCTGGGTGCCCAGCACGTGGTGGCCATGTTCGGCGCCTCGTTCGTGGCCCCCGTGCTGATGGGCCTCGACCCGAACCTCGCGATCATGATGTCCGGCGTCGCGACGGTCATCTTCCTGCTCGCCACCAAAGGCCGGGTGCCCAGCTACCTGGGATGCTCGCTGTCCTTCGTCGGTGTCGCCGCCGCGATCCGGGCGACCGGCGGCACCAGCGCCACCGTCACCGGCGCGGTCTTCGTCGTCGGCGTGGTGCTGTTCTTCGCGGGTGTCGCGGTGCAGCGGTTCGGAGCCCGGATCATCCATGCCGTGATGCCGCCGATCGTCACGGGCGCCGTCGTCATGCTGATCGGCTTCAACCTGGCGCCGGTCACCGCGTCCACGTACTGGCCACAGGACCAGTGGACCGCGCTCATGGTGATGCTGTTCACCGGTCTGGCCGTGGTGTGCCTGCGGGGATTCTGGTCCCGGATCGCGATCTTCCTCGGGCTGGTCTTCGGGTACGGCATCTCCTGGGTCCTCGACCGGGTCTTCGGGAAGATCCACTCGGTTCACGGCGGTGCGGCGCCCGTGGACCACTGGCGCCTGGACCTCTCGGGCGTCTCCAAGGCCGACTGGATCGGACTGCCGACCTTCCACGCCCCGAGCTTCGAGTGGTCCGCGATCCTGGTCGCGCTGCCCGTCGTCATCGCCCTGATCGCGGAGAACGCCGGACACGTCAAGGCCGTCGGCGAGATGACCGGCGACGACCTCGACGACAAGCTGGGCACCGCCATCGCCGCCGACGGCGCGGCCTCCATGCTGTCGACCGCGGTCGGCGGGCCGCCGAACACCACGTACTCCGAGAACATCGGCGTCATGGCCGCCACCCGCGTCTACTCGACCGCCGCCTACTGGGCGGCCGCCGGATTCGCGCTGCTCTTCGGCCTGTGCCCCAAGTTCGGCGCGATCGTCGCGGCCATTCCGGGCGGTGTGCTCGGCGGCATCACCGTCATCCTGTACGGCATGATCGGCCTGCTCGGCGCGCAGATCTGGATCAACGCGAAGGTCGATCTGCGCAACCCGCTCAACCTGGTCCCGGCCGCCGCGGGCATCATCATCGGCATTGGCGGCGTCACGCTGAAGTTCACCCAGAACTTCCAGCTCAGCGGCATCGCGCTGGGCACGATCGTGGTCATCACCGGCTACCACACGCTGCGCGCGCTGGCCCCGGCCCACCTCAAGCAGCAGGAGCCGCTGCTGGATTCGGGCACGTCGTCGTACGAGACGGCCGAGTAGCACGGGACCCGGGCGGCGGAGGCCGGGGCGTACGCGACGAGGGGCCGGCCCCGGAGGCCGCGGCCCGCTGGTCCGCTTATTCATCCGTTCCGGTCAAGCCCCCGGTCCGGCGGCGCTCGCCGCGGCGCCGGGCTGGGACGCTGCCCCCATGACGCAGACCGGACACCTCGCGCACACCGACCGGTTCGCCGCGCCGCTCGACCCCGTGGTGCGGCGGATGCGCGCGCTGCGGGCCGATCTGCCGGCCCGCGACGGCATCGCGGTCTTCAACCGGATCTATCTGACGGTCACCGAGGAGATCGGCCGGCTCCTCGCGCACGGCGCCTTCGCCGATCCCCGGGCCGCGGCCACCCTCGACGTGCTGTTCGCGGGCCGTTACCTCGCGGCCGTGGAGGCGGCGACGGCCGGGCGGCGCCCACCGGCCTGCTGGCGCCCGCTGTTCCAGTACCGGCGCCATCCCGGCATCCATCCCCTGCAGTTCGCGCTGGCCGGGATCAACGCGCACATCGGGCACGACCTCACGCTCGCCGTGGTGGACAGCTGCCGCGAGCTCGACGCCGAACCAGCCGCCCTGGAGCGGGACTTCGACCGGGTGGGCGACACCCTCGCGGTCCTGGAGGAGCGGATCCGCGAGGAACTCATGCCGGGGCCCGACCTGTTGGAGGTGGCCGATCCCATGACCCACCTCCTCGCGTCCTGGAGCCTGGAGCGGGCCCGGGACGCCTCCTGGTCGGCGGCCAAGGTGCTGTGGCAGCTGCGTGAACTCCCGTGCCTGGCCCGGGAGTTCACCGACCGCCTCGACGACGGCGTCGGCCTGGTGACCCGGTGCCTGCTGACGCCCCTGTCGGCCGGCGCCCGGGGCGCCGCCCGGCCGGGGCCCTGAGCCCGAGCGGGCTCAGTTCTCCGGAAGCTCCACCGGGGCGATCTCGTCGTACAGGTCGCCAGGCCCGGGGTTCGAGGCGTCGGTGGCGCCGCCGAAGTGGTGCATGACGCCCCACACCGCGTTCAGCGCGGTCTGCACGGCGCCCTCCGCCCAGCCGGCCGTCCACGAGATGTCGTCGCCCGCGAGGAAGATGCCCCGCTTGTCCTCGGGCAGCGAGTCCTGCATGAAGTGGGTGAACAGCCGACGCTGGTAGCGGTAGTGGCCGGGCAGGTTGGCCTTGAACGCGCCCATGAAGTAAGGCTCGTTCTCCCAGGAGACCGTGACCGGGTTGCCGATGATGTGGCCCCGGATGTCGACCTTCGGGTAGATCTCGCCGAGCGACTTGAGCATGACCTCCATGCGCTCGCTCGCCGACAGCGGCAGCCACTTCAGGCTGTCGTCGCACCAGGTGTAGGACAGGCAGATGACTGCGGGCTTGTCCGGGCCGTTGTCCAGCAGGTAAGTGCCGCGCGTCATGCGGTCGGTGAGCGTCATCGACATGACGTCCCGGCCGGTCTGCTCGTCCTTGTCCAGCCAGAACGGGCGGTCCACCGGCACGAACAGCTTCGAGGACTCCATGTAGTGGGTGCGCTCGATCGCCGTCCAGTGGTCGATCGGGAAGAGCGAGTCGTCGCAGGCGATCTTGGAGAGCAGCATCCAGGACTGCGCGGTGAAGATCGCCGCACGGTAGGTGCGGATGTCGCCGTCCGCGTCGGTCACCGTGATGCGGTTGCCCGCGGTGCGGTGCAGCCGGGTCACGGCGGGCTTGGGCGCGCCCTCGTGCAACGAGCTCAGCGAGGTGCCCGGCGCCCAGTGCACGAGCTTGCCCGGCTCGCGCTCCCACAGGCGCGTCGGGAGCTGCTGGGAGCCGCCGACGATGCCGCGGTGGTGGTCGTCGGCCTCGGTGTAGACGACGCGCAGGATCTCCAGGATGGAGTTCGGGAAGTCGGTGTCCCAGCCGCCGGTGCCGAAGCCGACCTGACCGAAGATCTCGCGGTGCCGGAAGGACTTGAAGGCCTCCGACTCGCAGAGGAAGCCGTAGAAGGTCTGGTTGTCGAGCTTGTCGACGAGCTTCGCCCAGATCTCGCGGATGCGCGGGATGTCGCGCTCGCGGATCGCCTGGTTCATGTCGGAGAAGTCGGCGCCCTCTTCGAGGCAGGCGTTCCATGCGTCCATGACCTCGCGGTACACGGCCGGCAGCTCGTCCACGGACGTCGCGTAGTGGGACTCGCCCTTGAGGTCGACCACGGTCGACGGGGTGTCGGGCGCGAGCGGGTTGGGGAACGGCTTGGTCTCCAGGCCCACCAGGTCGATGTAGTGCTGGAGCGCGGTGGAGCAGGGCGGGAACCGCATCGCACCCATCTCGGCGGTCAGCTCGGGGTCGCAGCCCGGGAAGCCGACGGTGCGCAGCCGGCCGCCGATCTGGTCGGCCTCGTACACGACCGGCTTGAGGCCCATCTTCATCAGCTCGTACGCGGCGACGATGCCGGACAGACCGCCGCCGATGACCGCGACCTCCGCGCCGTGCTCGGTCGCGGGTATCTGGCCGAGCCCGGCCGGGTGCGCGAGGAAGTCGTCGTACGCGTAAGGGAAGTCCGGCCCGAACATCGTGACGGGCGGCTGCTCGTCGATGTGCTGGACGGCGGTGGGCACCGTGGACGTCATGGGGTACGGACTCCTTGCACAGTACGGAGGTTGAGGGGGTGGGGGGAGGCTCAGACGAGGGAGGCGTAGAGGCCGGGGCGGCGGTCGCGCAGATACGGGTTGTCCGCGCGCGAGGCGGCCAGGAACTCGGGGTCGACGTCGCCCACGACCAGCTCGGTGCCGCGTCCGGCGCGGGCCCGTGCCGCGCCGTCGGGACCGGCCAGCGCGCTCAGCCCGACGAACTCGAAGTCGCCCTCCGGGCCGGTCCGGTTCACGTACGCGACGTACAGCTGGTTCTCGAAGGCGCGCACCGGGACGACCGACTCGGCGACGAACTGGAAGGGGTGCATCTGCGCGGTGGGCACCAGGAGGAGGTCGGTGCCCGCCAGCGCGTGCGCCCGCACGTTCTCCGGGAACTCCACGTCGTAGCAGATCATCAGGCCGACGCGGAGGCCGTTCAGCTCGGCCTGGACGACCGGCTGGTCGCCGGGCGTGAACGCCTCCTGCTCGAAGCAGCCGAAGAGGTGGGTCTTGCGGTAGTTCGCGAGGCGCGTGCCGTCGGGGCCGATGAGCTGGACCGCGTTGTAGACGCTCTCGCCGTCGCGCTCGGGGTAGCCGTAGGCGACGGCCAGACGGTGCCGTACCGCGATGGCGGCGACGGCGTGCGCGGCGGGGCCGTCGGCGGCCTCGGCCAGCTTGGCCATGTCGTCGCCGATGGCGTACCCGGTGAGGAACAGCTCGGAGCTGACGAGCAGCCCGGCCCCGGTCGCGGCGGCCCGCCCGGCCGCGTCGTCCAGCGCCGTCAGGTTCGCGGCGACATCCCTGAGACGGCCGGAGCTCTGGAGCAGGGCGGTGCGCAACGGCGGCATGGGCAGTCCTCGGCAGGGGCGGAAGTGCGTGGTGGGGTCTGATAGACGGTACGTTCCGGCGATCCGCCCGGACAAGGCGCCACCGTTGCGCGCCTCCGCATGATTCGTTGCGCGTCCGGGCCGGTCAGCGGCGATTCGTTGCGTCGCCGGGAGCAGGGCCTTACGCCGGACCGGGTCCGCTCCCCCGCGCGGCGGCGGGCCCCGCCCACGGTGCGACGTGCGGGCCGGGCAGGGGTGGTGGCAAGCGCCGGGAGGCCGCCGCGCCGACCGGCACCGCGAAGCTGTACCGGCCGGCCGGGGACGACATCACGTTCGGCTTCGACGCGCACCTCGCGACCAAGGACACCATGGCGCTCGGCGCGCCGGATCAGGCGGGCGAGCCCGAGGTGTAGCGGCGCAGCAGCGGGGAGAGAACCAGCACCGACTTCGTGCGCTCCACGTACGGCTCGCCCGCGATCCGCTCCAGGACGCGTTCGAAGTGCCGCATGTCGGAGGCGAAGACCTGGACGATCGCGTCCGCCTCACCGGTGACGGTGGAGGCGGACGCGACCTCGGGGTAGCGCTCAAGGCCACGCTTGATGGCGTCGGGCGAGGTGTTGCGGCGGCAGTAGATCTCGATGAACCCCTCGGTCTCCCAGCCGAGCGCCGCCGGGTCCACGCGGACGGTGAACCCGGTGATGGCTCCCTCGGCCCGCAGCCGGTCGACGCGCCGCTTGACGGCGGGCGCGGACAGGCCGATCAGCGAGCCGATGTCGGCGTAGGAGCGGCGGGCGTCTTCAGCGAGCGCGTGGACGATGCGCTCGTCGAGGTCATTGAGTCGCACTGCGGGTGGATCACTTCTGTGAGGCGGTGGCCAGCCTGGAGCGGCGGTAGCCGTAGCCGAAGTAGATCACGAGACCGGCGACCATCCAGCCTCCGAAGTACTCCCAGGTGATCAGGTCGAGGTTCCACATCAGGTACGCGCAGCTCACGAAGCCGAGTATCGGCACGGTCCAGCCCAGCGGCACCCGGAAGGTGCGCGCCATGTCGGGGCGGGTGCGGCGCAGGATGACGACCGCGACGTTGACCAGCGCGAACGCGAACAGCGTGCCGATGCTGGTGGCGTCGGCGAGCTTGCCGAGCGGCACCGCCGCGGCCAGCACGCCGCAGAACAGCGACACGACCAGGGTGTTCGCGACGGGCGTGCCGGAGCGCGGGCTGACCTTGGCGAAGACCTTGGGGACGAGCCCGTCGCGGGACATCGCGAAGAGGATGCGGGTCTGGCCGTAGAGCACGGTCAGGACGACGCTGGCGATGGCGATCACGGCGCAGGCGGCGAGCAGGGTGGCCCAGAAGGAGTGCCCGGTGACGTCCTTCATGATTCCGGCGAGCGCCGCCTCGGAGCCCTGGAACTGCTTCCAGGGGCGGGCGCCGACGGCGACGAAGGCGACCAGGACGTACAGCGCGGTGACGATGACCAGCGAAAGCATGATCGCGCGGGGCAGGTCCTTCTTGGGGTTCTTCGCCTCCTCGCCGGCCGTGGAGGCCGCGTCGAAACCGATGTAGGAGAAGAACAGGGTCGAGGCGGCGCCGGTGACCCCGGCCCTGCCCAGCGGCATGAAGTCGGAGTAGTTGCCGGACTTGAAGCCCATGAAGCCGATCACGCAGAAGAGCACCAGAGCGGCGATCTTCACGCCGACCATGATCGTGTTGATGCGCGCGGACTCGCGGGCACCACCCAGGAGCAGGCCCATCGCGAGGACCACGACGATCAGGGCCGGCAGGTTGAATATCCCGCCGTCGCCGGGCGGCGCGGAGAGCGCGTCGGGGATGGTGACGCCGATCGTGCCGTCCAGGAACTCGTTGAGGTACTGCCCCCAGCCGACGGCGACCGCCGCCACCGAGACGCCGTACTCCAGGATCAGGCACCAGCCGCAGATCCAGGCGATGAATTCGCCGAGCGTTGCGTAAGCGTAGGAGTACGAGGAGCCGGCGACCGGGATGGAGCCGGCCAGCTCGGCGTAGGACAGCGCGGAGAAGAGGGCGGTGAGCCCCGCGATGACGAACGAGATCGTGACGGCGGGGCCGGCCTTGGGAACGGCCTCGCCGAGCACCACGAAGATGCCGGTGCCCAGCGTCGCGCCAATGCTGATCATGGTCAGCTGCCACATGCCGAGCGAGCGCTTCAGCGAGCCGCCCTCACCCTGGCCACCTTCCGCGACCAGCGCTTCCACCGGCTTGCGCCGCATGAAGCCGCGGCCGGGGCGCGGGCCCCCGGAGGCGGGGGCGTCGGTCGAGGGTGGCGCTGCGCCGTGATCCAACACTGAGGTGGCTCCTTATCGCTGCCGATCGGGCGGCGGGTGACCACGACGGCCCGGCCTTCCCGCATTCAGGGATATTTCGGGCAGCATGGAGCCTTCCCGTGGCCGGTTCCGCCGAGCAGGCGGTCCCCGCCACTCCACGTACGGCGAGAACCTTATGGGTTTCTGCTTCCCAGTCGTAATGCAGCAACCTTGCGCATCGACGGTTGATCATTGCGCACAAGTGCGGCGGATGGGTGTTTGTTGCACATCAACGTTCGATCCGTGCGTCGGGCCTGCTCAGGGTCGCCCACAGGGCGCCATTGACAGTTGGCCGGAGGTGTTGCAGGGTCCGGCCCCATGGAGCCGGATGTGCGGGGCGGGACATGGGCGGCGGAGCAGGGCACCGAGACAGGTCCCGAGGGGCGCGGGACCGACGGTTCGAGATGGCTGGATCCAGCCCCTTTTCTGCGCGGGGTGGCCTGGCTCGACGCCGAGGGGCGGGCGGTGCGCGCGGACCCCGAGGACGCGATGCGGCTGCCGTGGGACACCGGCGAGCGGGCCGCGCTGCCCATCGGGATGCGGATCGAGTTCACGGCGCACGGCGCGTCGGCCGTCGAGATCCGCTACCGCGCACGGGTCCCGGAGCCCGCCGAGGCGCTGCACGAACTCGCGCACACCTTCGCGCTCTGGCAGGGCGACCGCTGCCTCGGCGAGAGCGCCCCAGCGCCACTGGAGGAGGGCTACGTACGCCTTCAACTTCCGCCCTGTGACGGGCCGTTCACCATTCACCCGCCCGAGGCGCAGGGCCCGCTGATCCTCGCGGTGCGCGGAGTCGGAGGCGCCATGGCGCCGGCCCCGCGCGGGCCGCGCTGGGTGGTGCACGGCGACTCCATCACCGAGGGCTGGTGGTCGACCAGGCCCGCGCACGCCTGGCCGGCCGTCGCGGGCCGCGCGCTCGGCCTGGACACGGTGAACCTCGGCTACGCGGGCGGGGCCCGCGGCGAACTCCCCACCGCCGAACAGCTCGCACGCCTTCCGGCCGATGCCATCACCCTCGCCTTCGGCACCAACTGCTGGTCTCGTACGCCTTTTTCGGCCACTTTGCTCTATGAGACGACGCTGGCGTTCGTCCGGCTCATACGCCTGGGCCATCCGGACGTTCCGGTCCTGCTGCTCTCCCCCGTGCTGCGCCCGGAGGCGGAGGCCTCGGCGAACCAGCTGGGCGCCACCCTGGCCGAGCTGCGCACCGCGATGGAGGAGGCGGGCCGGGATCTGATCGGGTGCGGTGACGACCGGCTGCACGTGCTGCCCGGCCGGGATCTGCTCGGCCCCGACGACCTCGCGGACGGTCTGCACCCCAACGACTCGGGACATGCCCGGATCGCGGCCGCGGTGACGGCGGCCCTGCGCGAAATCCTCTGAGGACGCGCCGACCGCCCGGCACACCACGGACCGGCACGTCAACGGCCCGGCATGCCCACGGCCCGGTACGTCAACGGCCCCCGGAATCAAGGAGATTCACGGGGGCCGTCACACGGCGCGGAGAGCGCTTAGCTCCAGCTGGCGTGGAGCGGCTTGCCCTCCGCGTAACCGGCGGCGGACTGGATGCCGACGACGGCCTTCTCCTCGAACTCGGCGAGCGAGGAGGCACCGGCGTAGGTGCAGGAGGAGCGGACGCCCGCGATGATCGAGTCGATCAGGTCCTCGACGCCCGGCCGGCCCGGGTCGAGGAACATGCGCGAGGTGGAGATGCCCTCCTCGAACAGCGCCTTGCGGGCGCGGTCGTAGGCCGACTCGTCGCTCGTGCGGTTCTTGACCGCGCGCGCGGAGGCCATGCCGAAGGACTCCTTGTAGAGGTGGCCCTCGGCGGAGGTGTGGAGGTCGCCCGGGGACTCGTAGGTACCCGCGAACCAGGAGCCGATCATGACGTTGGAGGCACCGGCGGCGAGCGCCATGGCCACGTCGCGCGGGTGCCGCACGCCACCGTCGGCCCAGACGTGCTTGCCGAACTTCTTGGCCTCGGCGGCGCACTCCAGGACCGCGGAGAACTGCGGGCGGCCCACTCCGGTCATCATGCGCGTGGTGCACATGGCGCCGGGACCCACGCCGACCTTGATGATGTCCGCGCCGGCCGCGATGAGGTCGCGCACGCCCTCGGCGGCGACGATGTTGCCTGCCACGATCGGGACCTGCGGATCGAGGCCGCGGACGGCCTTGATCGCGGCGATCATCGACTCCTGGTGGCCGTGCGCGGTGTCCACCACGATGGTGTCCGCGCCGGCGTCCAGGAGCTGCTTGGCCTTGCCGGCCACGTCGCCGTTGATGCCGACGGCGGCGGCGATGCGCAGCTTGCCGTTGGCGTCGGTGGCCGGGGTGTAGAGCGTCGCGCGCAGGGCGCCCTTGCGGGTCAGGATGCCGGCCAGGCGGCCGTCCTTGTCCACGGCGGGGGCGTAGCGGCGGTTGGCGCCGTCCAGCTTGTTGAAGGCCTCGCGCGGGTCGATGTCCGCGTCCAGGAGCAGCAGGTCCTTGGACATGACCTCGGACAGCTGGGTGAAGCGGTCCACGCCCGTCAGGTCGGCGTCGGTGACGACACCGATCGGCTTCTGGTCGGCGTCGACGACGACCCCGGCGTTGTGCGCCCGCTTCGGCAGCAGGGCCAGCGCGTCGGCGACCGTCTGCGTCGGGGCGAGCACGATCGGCGTGTCGAGGACGTGGTGGCGGGTCTTGACCCAGGTGATGACGTCGGTGACGACCTCGATCGGGATGTCCTGGGGGATCACGACGATGCCGCCGCGGCGGGCCACGGTCTCGGCCATGCGGCGGCCGGCGATCGCGGTCATGTTGGCGACGACGAGCGGAATGGTGGTGCCCGTGCCGTCGGGGGAGGTGAGGTCGACGCCCTGGCGGGAGCCCACCGCGGAGCGGCTCGGCACCATGAACACGTCGTCGTACGTCAGGTCGTACGGCGGCTTGATGTCGTTGAGGAAACGCACGTGCTGAACATCCCAGTCGTTCGAGGTGGCCCCAGGCATTTCAGCCAGGGGAAGAGCACGTAGTTCATTGTCCCATGTTCGTACGATTGCGCCGCCCGGTCCGAACGTCCAGGACTGGGAACCCGGGCCTAGTGCGATCCTCCGAGCGCGAGCAGGACGCACAGTTCGGGGCCGGTGGCCGCGTCCATCACCTCGCGGGCCACCGCCCACTCCTCTGGCCGTGTTTCGGCGTACCCCTGCCAGCCGGTGACGAGGAGGAGCAGGCCGCGGTCGGCGCCGGGGCGGGCGGGCAGGTCGCCGAGCGAGTCGGCCAGCGCGTCCCAGTTGCGGCCGAACCAGTCGGGCAGGTGCAGGGCGCGGGCGAAGCGGTCCATGAGGGCGGCCTTGCCGGTGACCCCGGCGAGGTCGAGCACCTGGGTGGCCCAGCCCTCGGCGCGGGCACCGGCGAGCAGTCCGTCGTACGGGTCGGCCGTCATCGCAGCACCGCCTTGAACGTCTTGTAGTGGTCCCCGGTGTAGTAGATCTCGCCACCCTGCCCGGTGACGAGGCGACGGGCGCCGCGGTCGCGGGAGTTGGGGGTGTCGACGGTGTACTCGTGGTAGTAGCCGCGCTTCTGCTGCGGCAGGGCCTTCTCGAAGTTGCCGAACACCGCGCCGTCCTTGCTGTACGGGAACGGGCCGCCCTTGTCGATGAGCTGGAGGGTGCGTTGCGCCTCGGGCGGCAGACGGTCGGCCTGAACCGTGGCCCGGCCCTTGACCCACGCGGGCGCTGAGCCGGCCGCGGACGGCGGGGCGCTCGCGGGTTTCGCGCTGTCCTTGCCGCCGCAGCCCACCAGGAGCACGGCGAGACACGCCAGCACTGAGGCGAGGGCGATCCGGGCGAACCTGTTGATCATGCCCCGATGCTGCCATCGAACGGCGGCCTGAGCGAATGCGTTGGTGAATGTTTTCGGGTCACGATGGATGCATGCTGCTCGCCGACGTGGCAAGAACCTCGGCCGAGATCGCCGCCACCGCGTCGCGCTCGGAGAAGTCCGCCCTGCTCGCCCGGCTGTTCAGGGACACCGAGCCCGACGAGGCGCCGCTGGTGGTGACGTATCTGGCGGGCCGGCTGCCACAGCGGCGCACCGGGCTCGGCTGGAACACCCTCAAGGACCGCCCGCCGCCCGCCGCTTCGGCCCGGCTCACCGTCCGGGAGGTCGACGAGCGGCTGGACGCGATCTCGGCGGTGGCCGGGACGGGCGCACAGGGCGAGCGCAAGCGGCTGGCCGGCGAGCTGATGGCGGCGGCCACCGAGGTCGAGCAGGACTTCCTGGTCGCGCTGATCGTCGGTGAGGTGCGGCAGGGCGCGCTGGACGCGGCGGCGGTGGAGGGCCTCGCGGCGGCGGCCGGCGCACCGTCGGCGGACGTGCGGCGCGCCGTGATGCTGGGCGGCTCGCTCGGCACCGTGGCCCGCGCCCTGCTCGCCGAGGGCCCCGCCGCGCTGGCCGCCTTCCGGCTCGATGTGGGCCGCCCCGTCCTGCCGATGCTCGCGCAGAGCGCGAAGGACGTGGCCGAGGCGCTCGACCGGCTCGGCCCGTGCGCGGTCGAGGAGAAGCTCGACGGCATCCGCGCCCAGGTCCACAAGGACGGGAGTTCGGTACGGGTCTTCACCCGCACCCTGGACGACATCACCGACCGGCTGCCCGAAGTGGTGGCCGCCGCACGGGAGTTGGCGGCACAGCGCGCGGTGCTCGACGGCGAGGTGATCGCACTGGATCCGGCCGGGCGGCCCCGGTCGTTCCAGGACATCGCGGGGCGCGTCGGCTCCCGGCTGGACGTCGAGGCCGCCCAGAACCGGCTGCCACTGCTGCCGGTGTTCTTCGACCTGCTGTCGGTGGACGGCCGGGACCTGCTCGATCTGCCGGTCCGGGAGCGGCACGCGGAACTCGCCCGCATCGCACCCGAGCCCCGGCGCGTACGGCGGGTGGTGATCGCGGATCCGGCCGATCCCGAACTGCGCGGAGCGGCCCAGGAGTTCAACGCCGCCACGCTGGAGCGCGGGCACGAGGGCGTGGTGCTCAAAGCGCTGGACTCGGCGTACGCGGCGGGGCGGCGCGGCGCCTCCTGGCTGAAGGTCAAACCCGTGCACACGCTGGACCTGGTGGTCCTGGCGGCCGAGTGGGGGCACGGCCGGCGCACCGGCACGCTCTCCAATCTCCATCTGGGGGCGCGCCGCCCGGACGGCACGTTCGCGATGCTCGGCAAGACGTTCAAGGGCCTCACCGACACGCTGCTCGCCTGGCAGACCGAGCGACTGCGGGAGTTGGCGGTCGCCGAGGAGCCCTGGGGGGTGCGGGTGCGGCCGGAACTCGTCGTCGAGGTGGCCTTCGACGGCGTACAGAGATCATCGCGTTACCCGGAGGGGGTGACACTGCGCTTCGCGCGGGTAGTGCGCTATCGCGAGGACAAGAGCGCCTCGGACGCGGACACGGTCGCGACAGTCATCGCACTGCGCGGCGGGAGGGATTGAACCGGTGGAGCAGGGTCATGGCGCAAGGCAGCAGGAGCAGGCGCGGGAACGGGCGGGGGCGGCCAGGATCGAGGCCGCCCGGCTGACCGTGGAAGGGATCCGGGCTGTCGCGCTGACCTGGGTGGATGTGGCGGGTCTCACCCGCGTCAAGGCCGTCCCGACCGCCCGGCTGCCCCAGGTCGCCGCGCACGGGGTGGGCATGTCGCCGGTCTTCGACGTGTACCTGGTGGACGACTCCGTCACCAGCAGCCCGCACATCGGCGGCCCGGACGGCGATCTGCGGCTGATCCCCGACCTGGAGCGGCTCACCGTGCTCCATGCCCAGCCCGGCTGGGCGTGGGCGCCGGTCGACCGCTTCGAGCAGTCGGGGCAGCCGTACACCGCCTGCCAGCGGCAGTTCGCCCGGCGGATGGCGGAGCGTGCGGCGGGGCACGGCATCGAGCTGCGGATGGGCTTCGAGACGGAGTGGATGGTCGACCCGCCGCTGGCGGGCCCGGCGTACGGGATGGCGCGCGTCGTCGAGCGCTCGGAGTACGTCGCCGACGTGTTCGGCGCGCTCGCGGCGCAGGGCGTGGAGGTGCTCCAGATCCATCCGGAGTACACCCCGGGCCAGTTCGAGGTGTCGGTCGCGCCGTCCGACCCGGTGGGAGCCGCGGACCTCGCGGTGCTGGTCCGCGAGACGATCCGGGCGGTCTCGCTCCGGCACGGCCTCGCGGCCTGGTTCGGGCCGGTGATCGACCCCGACGGGGTGGGCAACGGCGGCCACCTCCACCTCAGCCTCTGGCAGGGCGGCCGCAACCTGTGCCGGGGCGGCGAGGGCCCGTTCGACATGAGCGCGACCAGCGAGGCCTTCCTCGCCGGGATCCTGGACGCGCTGCCCGCGCTGCTCGCCATCGGCGCCCCCTCCCCCGCGAGCTACCTCCGCCTCGCGCCGTCACGCTGGGCGGGGGCCTTCCAGTGCTGGGGTCTGGAGAACCGGGAGGCGGCGCTGCGCTTCATCGCCGGGCCACCCGGCGCCGAGGACGCCGCGAACGCGGAGGTCAAGTGCTTCGACCCGGCCGCCAACCCGTACCTGGTGACCGGAGCGGTGATCGCCGCGGGGCTCGCCGGGATCGACGCGGGCCTGCGCCTGCCCGAGCCGGTGTCGGGCGACCCCGTCCACCTGCACGGGCAACGAAGGCTCCCCTCCTCGCTCCCCGAGGCGCTCGGGCACTTCACCGGATCGGCGGTGCTGCGCGAGGCGCTCGGCGATCCGCTCTTCGAGGCGGTCACCGCGGTGCGCCAGGCCGAGACGAAGCTCTTCGACGGCCTGACGCCGCGGGAGATCGCCGAAGCCACCCGCGGGAGGTACTGAATGCCGCCGCTGGTCGACCACCACTGCCACGGCGTGCTGCGCTCCGATCCCGACGACGCGCTCTTCGCGTCGTTCCTGACCGAGTCGGACGCCCCGGCCGCGCCCGGCACCAGTTTCTTCGACACCCAGCTCGGCTTCGCGGTGCGCCGCTGGTGCCCGCCGCTGCTCGGTCTGGAAGCGCACTGCCCGCCGGAGCGCTATCTGGCCCGCCGCCACGAGGTGGGCGCCCGGGAGGCCAACCAGCTGCTCCTGAGCGCCAGCGGCATCACCGCGTTCCTGGTGGACACCGGTCTGCCGGGCGACCTGACGAGCCCGGCGGAGCTCGCCGAGCTGAGCGGGGCCACCGCGCGCGAGATCGTACGCCTGGAACTCCTGGCGGAAACCATCGCCGCCGAGGCGACGCCGGATCCGGACCAGTTCCTGGTGGCCCTCGCCGACGCCGTCGGGGCGGCCGCCCGCACGGCGGCGGGCTTCAAATCGGTCGCCGGCTACCGCCATGGCCTGGATCTCGCCCCCGAGCCGCCGGGCCCGGCCGAGCTCCGCGCCGCCACCGCCGCCTGGCTGGCGGCCGGTGCGGGCCGGCTCACCGATCCCGTGCTGCTACGCCATCTGCTGTGGTCGGCGGCGGCGACGGGGCTGCCGCTCCAGTTGCACACCGGGTTCGGCGACCCCGATCTGCGGCTGCACCGCTGCGATCCGCTGCTGCTCACCGATTTCATCCGGGCCGTCCGACCGACGGGCTGCCGCCTGGTCCTGCTGCACGGCTACCCGTACCACCGCGGCGCGGGCTATCTGGCGCAGGTGTATCCGCATGTGTACGCGGACGTGGGCCTCTCGCTCTCGCACACCGGGGCGCGCGCCGGGGCGGTGCTCGCCGAGTTCCTCGAACTGGCCCCGTTCGGCAAGCTGCTCTTCTCGACGGACGCCTACGGTCTGGCCGAGCTGTACGTGGTGGGCGCCCGTCTCTACCAGGACGCCCTGGACCGGCTCCTCAACGGGTGGACCGCGTCCGGGAGTTGGTCGGCCGAGGACGCCGGGCGGGTGGCCCGCCTCGTGTCCGCGGAAAACGCGGAGCGGCTGTACTGACCCCGCCCCGTGCGGGTGGTCAGACCCCGTCCGGGTCCGCGCGGTCCAGCGCGGGCCGGGGCTGGGGGCCGGTCTCGTTGAGGAGGAAGTCCGCCGCGGCCGTGTCCGTGACCAGGCTCGTCACGAGCCCGGACCGCAGGACCGCGTCGATCGCGGACGCCTTGCGCTGGCCGCCCGCGATCGCGACGACCTCCGGGATCCGGCGAAGCCGGTCGGCCTCGACGGTGATGCAGCGCTCGCCCAGATCGCGCCCGACCCGGCGCCCCTGGGCGTCGAAGAGGTGGGCGGACATCTCGGCGGCGACACCGAGCGAGGCGTAGTGCGCCCGCTCCTCGTCGCTCAGCATGTCGTGCACGGTGGAGATGCCGGGCTCCCACGATCCGATGGACACCGCGGCGACGGTGACCTTGTCGAAGTACTCGAAGGCGCGGGCGATCCCGGTCTGGTTGCGCAGGGCCGCGGCCGTGGCGGGGTCGGGCAGCAGCATCGGGGCGTAGATGGGGTGCGCCTCGCCGCCGGAGACCTGGGCGGCCCGGCGGACCGCCTCGACGGAGCCGCGCTCGGCGGTGCCCGCGTCGTAGACACCGGTCAGCTGGACGACGGTGCAGGGCGGCAGCCGGTCGAGGGCCGCGGCCATGTGGATGGTGGAGCGGCCCCAGGCGAGGCCGAGCACATCGCCCTCGCTGACCAGCTCGCCGAGCAGGTCGGCGGCGACCTCGCCGAGGTTCTCGGGGTCGGGCGAGGTCTCCTCGCCCTCCGCCGGGGATTCCACCACCACCGCGTGCCGCAGTCCGTACCGGGCCCGCAGCGCGTCGGAGCGCTCCGCGTCCAGTTCGGCGGGGACGCGGATCTCGATCCGTACGAGATCACGCTCCAGGGCGGTCTCCAGGACCCGGGCCACCTTGAAGCGGCTCACGCCGAACTCCTCGGCGATCTGGATCTTGGACTTCCCCTCCAGGTAGAAGCGGCGGGCCATGGCCGCCGCCTGCACCAGCTCCGCGGGTCCCATCCGCAGGGCTGACCGACCCGCCGACATTGCAGACACCGCGATCTCCTCACTGCTGTTCACAACTGCTGTTCACACACCGGACTCGCTGTTCATCCTGTCAGATCCAACGGACCTTGATCAGCCCCGCGGCCTCCCGTTCACCGAGCCGTGGCTCAGTGTGCGCACGCCCAGGGTGCGCCGGCCGTGCTCCGTTCGGCCATGGAACGCAGGGTCCGCACCGCTTCGGCCGGGTCGTGGGCCCCGTAGACGGCCGAACCGGCGACGAACACATCGGCGCCCGCCTCGGCGCACCGCTCGATGGTGGAGGCCGAGACGCCACCGTCGACCTGGAGCCAGAGTTCAAGTCCGTGTTTGCTGATCAGCTCACGGGTCCGGCGGATCTTCGGCAGCATGATGTCCAGGAAGGACTGGCCGCCGAAGCCCGGCTCCACTGTCATGATCAGCAGCATGTCGAGCTCGGGGAGCAGGTCCTCGTACGGCTCGATCGGCGTCGCGGGCTTCAGCGCCATCGACGCGCGGGCACCCTTGGCGCGGATCTCCCGGGCCAGCCGTACCGGGGCGGCGGCCGCCTCCACGTGGAAGGTGACCGATCCGGCACCCGCCTCCACGTACTGCGGGGCCCAGCGGTCCGGATCCTCGATCATCAGATGACAGTCCAGTGGCGTGTCCGTCGCCCGGCTGAGGGATTCCACGACGGGCACCCCCAGCGTGAGGTTCGGCACGAAGTGGTTGTCCATCACGTCGACGTGCAGCCAGTCGGCGCCTTCGACGGCTCGGGCCTCGTCGGCCAGCCTGGCGAAGTCCGCGGAGAGAATGCTGGGGTTGATCTGAGCCATGCCACAAGCCTGCCATGCCCTGGGCGACTTGCCTGCCACGGCGGCGGACGAACCCTGCGGGGATCCGGCCGCCGGGGCCGGGCGGGCACACCGGGCGCGTGGCCGGCCGCGCCGGCGGCCGGTGGAGTTCGCGATCGCGACGGGCCGGGAGACGAGCCGGACCGGTCGACGGAATGTGGCCGCAGGGTCCAACTCCCTTTCATTCAGCTTGAGTTGACCGGGCCGCACGCGCGGAACCGGTGCGGGCGAGGGCCTGGCCCGCGTGGCCGACCGTGATCGCACCTCAGGCGGGCATCGGGAACCAGCGCAGCACCGCGGCCTTGGCGTCGGCGATCAGGAATCCGCGGTGGCGAGAGTCATAGACAAGATCTGCGAGGCCCTGGGCGCCGGGAAGAGGCCAGAGGGTGATCACACCCGCCGTGGTGATCCGTCCCACGGCCGTGTCGGTGGTGAACCACAGCGCTTGGTCGGGTCCGGCGATCACGGACCGGACGTATCGCATGGCGCCCGTCCGGTAGGACGAGATGGCGCCGCTCGGTGTGATCCGCCCGATGGCGTTGGTCTCGCTGAACCAGAGCGCTCCGTCGGGGCCGGGCACGAGCGACCCGACGGGCGTGGCGGCGGTCGGCAGCAGCCAGACCTTGGGGTGCCCGCCGGTGTCCACGTAGCCGATTTCGCTGGGCTGGTCGGTGATCGGGGACTCGGCGAACCAGAGGCGTCCGCCCGGTCCGAACGTCAGTGACGTGACGTGCGGTGCGAACGGCGCCAGTGGCACAGGAACGCGGGTGGCCGAGAGCGAGGGGGTCAGGTGGGTCAGTTGCGACGCGTCGACGGACGCGCTCCCGTACCAGACGGAGCCGTCGGCGCCCGCGGTGATGGCGTCGGGCGAGCCGGGCCCCATGACCGGTCCGTCAAAGAGGCTGACCTTCCCGTCCGGTGCGAGTCGGCCGACGTGGTTCGGACAGGTGAACCAGACGGAGCCGTCGGAGGCGACCGCGAGGTAGGTGGGGTCGAGGGAGGGGGCGTGGAGGGCGTCGGCGAGGCGGTGCTGGGTGATCGTCCCGTCGGGACTGATGGACGCGAGGAAGCCGAGGGAGGACTCCGCGGTCCATACGGTGCCGTCCGGCGCCACGGCTAGTTCGGCCGGCCAGGAGTTGCCGGGCAGCTCGACGGCCTGGGGCGAGCGTGGGGCCGCGGTCACGGTGGCGCTGTTCTCGGGGGCGGCACGACGGGGGGCGTCGGTGCACCCGGTGAGCGTGAGGGCGAGCGTCAGCGCGATGCTGGAAAGGGCGCGTACGGCGGAGCGCGTGGGGAGCGGGCTGAGCGGGTTCGGTGCGGGCCCGGGACGGCCCCGCCCCGGGCCCCTCGCGCGGCGGGAACCTCCCGTGCCGCGGTCGCGCATGCTGTGGCCGTCCCGTCCCCGAGGGCGGGGCTCACGTCCGCCGCGGGGCCCTCTCATGTCAGGCAGTGCAGGTTCGAAGGGGTGCCGGATCCCATGTACTGACTCCAGACATCGGGAGTGAGGTCCCGCCCGGCCGACGCGCAGGCGGCGCGCGTCAAGGCGTCCGGGTCGAGCTTCCAGGTGATCAGGGTGCCCACGTCGCCGGTGACGTCCCCGCCGGACTCCGTCACGGTGACCAGTTCGCCGCCGTCGGCCGAGAAGGCGAGAGCGGTGGACTCGGCTTTGCTGCCGGGCGGGAGCTGGAGGGTGCCGAAGGCGTGGCCGGACGCGAGGTCGATGAGCCGTACGGTGTCGTCGTCCAGCTTCTCGGCGATGACGTCTTCGCCGACGGCCGGGCCCACGCTCGTGCGGCCTTCGCCTGCGAGCGTGCCCAGGCGCCGGTCCCCCGCGGCGGTCCACTCCTCCATGCCGCCGCTCAGCCGCTGGACGAGCAGGTGGTCCCCGGCGTAGGCGACGCCCACGGCGTTGGTCCCGGGCAGCAGCCGCGAGTGGCCCGTGGCGGTGTCGGTGACAACCACCTTGTCGCTCGCGAGGCCGAGGGAGCTCGTGTCGATGACGGCCGCGTGGCCGCCCGTGGAGTCCAGGGCCACCCTTCCCTGCGAGAGCTCCCGGCCGCCGCCCCCCGTCGGGGCCATGTCACGGGGGCCGTCCAGCCGGCGCAGCACCTTCCCCGTCGCCACGTCCCGCAAGCGGATGGTGCCGGAGGTGTCCACCTCGGCCACCTGCCGACCGTCCGGCAGCAGCCGCAACAGAGCCGCGGGATCGGCGAGTTGGAGCGGGTCCGGGGGCGGCTGCCAGCTGCCAGTGATCCGGAACCCCTGGGAGGGGGTGAGGATCTGGGCACTGCCGTCCTGCGCGGAGACCACGATGACCCTGTCGTCGTTCTGCCACAGCGCCGCCGCGAAGCCCTGGTCCTTCATCAGGGGCCCGCCCGCCGCGAAGGACTTCCGTACGGCTCCGGCCGCGTCCAGGCTCTGGAGATCGAGGGTCGTCCCGTTGCCGTCGATGACCGCCGCGGAGCGGCCGTTGGGAGACAGCGAGAGACCCGGCCCCCGGCAGCCGTTGCACGAATGCGGGACGGTGACTCCCACGCCCGTCGCGATCCCGGCGTACTGCCCGAGGTCCCACAGGCTCAGGACGGCGCCGGAGGCCGAGAGCAGTCTGCCCCCGTCCCTGCCGAGGAAGGCGAGGGCGCCGCGCGTCACCGCCCCTGCTCCGGCCAGAGTGATGGGCGCGGAAAGCTTTTGGCCCGATGCCTCGGTCCGTGAGACGTAGATGCTGCTGCCCACGGCTTCGCCGGTCCAGGAGCCGCCGCTGCTGACGGCCAGGGCCGCGGCCGGATGACCGGTCTGGGTCTGCGCCTGCAAGGCCGGTTTGTCGATGTCGGGCGTGCCTTGGGACGGCCAGAGCGGGAGTATCGCCCCGCCGTTGGTGTAGCTGAAGTAGCTGCCGTCCGGGGCGAGTGCGGATGCCTGGTTGTGGACACCGAAGCCGAGGGTGCTTCCGCCGGTTGGGGCCAGGGCCGGAAGGGCGATCCGTTGCCAGGAGCCGTAGGCGTCCTCGAAGGCGACCACGGTCGAGTCGTCGCGGAAGGCGATGGCGCCGGCGGCGGAGGCCAGGTGGAGGTCGAGGTGAGTGGTGCGTCCCGTGGTCCGGTCCAGCACCGAGAGGACGGGCGGTTGTGTCGTCGAACGGTTCGTGGTGGCCACGACGGTGAAGCGTCCCGAGGGGGAGACCGCCACGGCCGTGGGGCTCTGCTCGGCGGGCAGCTGCGGAGCCGTGGTCTGCCGCCCGCCCACCCAGAGACGGACCGTGCTGTGGTCGATCGCGGCGACCGTCGCGCCGTCGGTGCCGGCCGCGACCGAGGTGACGGGTCCGGGCAGTTGGCCCAGCCGCTTCGGGGGGCCGGCTCGCGTCCCGGTGAGGGTCCACTGCTCCACGTCGCCCTGCTGGGTTCCGGCGAGCACGACATGTCCGTCCGCCGAGCTTGTGAGTGCGGAGACCGGCCCGCTCGCCTGCATGCCGCCCGCCAGGTACGGGCCAGCCGTGACGGCCTGGAGGAGCGCGGTGCGGGTGAGCGAATCGGCGTGCCGGCGGTAGGCCTGCACGGCGAACAGTTCGGCGAGTCCGACATCGCTGGGGAGCAGGCTCTGTGCCACCTGGACGAGCCGATGCGCGGTGGCCAGCCGCTGCGCGTCCGCCTGGTCCCGCTGTGTCACCACCGATCCGGTGGTGGCGGCCGTGGCGATGAGGGCCAGGGCGACGGCCAGCCTGCCGGTGCGGAACCGGCGGGCGTACCGGTCGGCCTGGCGCAGGGTCGCGGCGAACTTCACGTCGCCGGGCTCGGGCGCCCTGGTGACGTCGAGCCGGTTCGCCTCGGGCGCCACGAGCCGCAGTCTCCTGCGGCGCGCGGCGAGCAACTTGGCGTTCATGTCGCTTACTTGGAGGAGGCGCTCCCCACCGTCGAGCGCGCCGGTCACCGCGGTCCGCGGGCGCAGCCCGTAGAAGAAGCCGCGAAGCCCGGCCATGCTGGGCCGACGGGACGGCGGGTGCCGTAAGAGGTCGCGCAGGCCGAGCGCGAACGCCGCGCCGAGGGAGGGGCCGTCGATCTGCGCCGGAGGCATGGGGTCGTCCGACAGGACCAGGCGCCACAGGACACAGCGTCCCTCGCGCCGGGAGCCGGCCGCGTTCCACGCGTGGCCCAGCGAGGCGGCGAACTGCCCGTTCGGGCTCCGCACCCCCGCCATCGCCCGTGGATCGGGATACAGGCCGGCCGGACCGGCGGGGAATTCGCGCAGTTCCAGCACGCCGGTGTCGCCCTCTTCCACGGCGGACTGCCCGGCGGGGCCGGCGGATCGGCCGAACACCACCGGCACGCTGACGCGGGGCCGCCCGCCTGCTTCGGCCCCTGCCATCAGCAGGGCGGCGATCACCAGGACGCCCGCTTCCGGCTGCTCGGCGGGAGCCTCGCACCGGGCCTGAATCCGCCCGACGGCGACGTTCAGAGCGTCCGCGACGTCCGGCGCAAGGCACTCAAGTCCCTTTCCCGACAGCTGAGCCGGACCGGGAGCCGCCTCCGCCGAGACCAGTCCGCTCTGCTTCCACGCCCGCGCCAACCGGTCCAGCGCCTCGTCGTGTTCCCCGTCGTGGTCCTCGGTTGCCGTCAGGGCTCTGCCCAGCAGCCACGCGTGGTCGGCCGCCGTTACGGCCGCGCTCGCGCGGCCCGCCGCCGTGCTGTTGAGCCAGGCGAGCAGATCCTTGCCGCGTGTTCGGGACAGCCAGGACGGATCGGTGCGCACTGCTTCGCTACAGCACCGCCACCACAGCTGCCGTCCACCGAGCAGGGCTTGCACGGCGGTCTGCGGGCTCGCGTCTTCCACCACGCCGTCGAGTTCCGTGCGATACGGGAACGAATCCGGCGGGGCCTCGGACCGGCGCCGGGACGACCACGGCGGCCTCACGACAGCTCACCGTCGATGGTCGCGCGCAGGTCGTCGCCGACGATCTCCCGCACCTGGCGCCAGGCGTCGCGGGTCGCCTCGTTGAGCGCCGCCCGAACCGAGTCGGCCACCGTGGCGGCGTCCCAGTCGGTGTCCGGCGTCACCGGAGCGGGAGCACGGGCCGTCCACCCTCCCGACGACGAGTCGGCGGCGAAACCGGGGAGGCGGACCAATGAGGCGGGAGGTCCGAGCCGACCCCGTACCACCGGCACGAGCAGCACTTTCTCACCGCCGCCCGCCGTTGTGTACCGGACCGGGGACACCAGCGGCCGGGCGGCGTCGACGCCCCGCAGGACCAGCTCCAGCCAGTACTCGGGCCGGCCGGCACCCTGCGTGCGCAGCAGGAACCTGGCTCCGCCGTCGGGGGACGACGTCTCCAGAATCACCGCGTCGCCTCCCGCAGCGGTCAGACCGGCGACCGTCAGGATCGGGGGCAGGGCGAACCAGCCCGGTTCGAGTCGCCCTGCGATCGCATCGCTGCTGGCGGCGGGCCGGGCCGACGGCGCGGGTGGGCGGACCGGCGCCTCGGGCGCCGACACCGAGCCGACACGGGCCCAGGGCAGGTCCAGGCCGGTGAACGACGCCCAGAACCGCTGGCGCACGGTGTATCCGTCACGTGCCCGTCCCCCTGCGCGCGGGACGTGCGGCCGCCCTCCGATGAACGACCCCCAGCTGCGCCGGGCGACCGAACCAGCACTCATGAAGCCGTCTCCTCGCGGGTCGGGAGAGGTCCTGGAGGCCCGGACGGGGGCACGGGGCCACTCGGCTCCCCACCCGGCTCCGGCCCACCCCGAAGCGCATCGGCGGCGGAGGTCGCCCTACCGACCTGGGCGAGCAGCGCGGGCGCTGAGGCTCCCACGGTCACGGCCGCGTACACGCCGGTGACCTCGGCATGGAGCAGCCAGGCGGCTGTACCGCCCAGTGCCACCCGGAAGAGCGCGGCGAGCGAATCCGCGAGGGGATCGACGTACGCGTCGATGCGAGGCAACTCGGCCGCCGCCGCTCTCGCCATGTGCCTGGCCTGCTGCCAGGCGTTCAGCCGCCCGAAAGTGACGACCGCCTCAACGATCAGCCCACCGCCCGCGCCGCACGCCGCGGCCTCGACCCACGTCAGCACTGGCCCCCGCCCCTCGCTGGACAACGCACGCCAGTGACCGCCCGGTGACATGAAAACCCGTCACCACAGCCTCACTCCGCCGACAAGGGCGGGCCCCGTCCCGAACGCGGCCCGGCACTCCTCCCCTACCACGCAGGCCACTGTCCACCTGAGCTGTCCATGCCATACCCCGTCTCCCCGAGAAAGGCACGAACCCTTCAAGGAAGCGGCACAACCGCGGCTTCAGGTCCTGTCGCCCCGGGGTCAGGGGTCAGGCCGTCCGCCGGAGCAGCGCGAGGTACATCGCGTCCGTGCCGTGCAGATGCGGCCACAGCTGGACGTCAGGGCCGTCGCCCAGGCCCGCCACCGACGGCATCAGGGGGCGCACGTCGATCCAGTCGGCCTCGACCGGCTCGGCGCCGCCGCGGCCCTTGAGGACGTCCTCGACCACGATGCGCGTCTCGGCCAGGTGCGGCGAGCACGTGGCGTACCCGACGACCCCGCCGACCCGCACCGCCGACAGCGCCTCGCGCAGCAGCGACCGCTGGAGCGGGGCGAAGCCCTCCAGGTCCTCGGGGCGACGCCGCCAGCGGGCCTCCGGGCGACGGCGGAGCGCGCCGAGGCCCGAGCAGGGGACGTCGACCAGGACGCGGTCGAAGGATCCGGGCAACCACGGCGGGCGCGTGCCGTCGGCCGCGATGACCTGGTACGGGCCCGGGTTGCCGGCCAGCGCGCGCTCGACCAGGCGGGCCCGGTGCGGCTGCTTCTCGGAGGCGAGCAGCGCGGCGCCGCGCCCGGCGGCGAGCGCGGCGAGCAGGGCGGCCTTGCCGCCGGGGCCCGCGCAGCCGTCCAGCCAGCGCTCGTCGCGGCCCTCGATGGGCGCGTTGGCGAGGGCCACGGCCACCAGCTGGCTGCCCTCGTCCTGGACGCCCGCCCGGCCCTCGCGCACGGCGTCCAGCGCTCCTGGTTCGCCGCCCTCGGCCATCCGCACGGCATACGGCGACCAGCGGCCGGGCAGACCGCCGTCCTCACCCAGGGCGTCGAGGAGCTCGTCGGTGGTGGAGCGGCCGGGACGGGCGACCAGAGTCACCTCGGGGCGCTCGTTGTCCGCCTCCAGGAGGTCCTCGATGCCCGCCCGGCCGCCGCCGAGCGAGTCCCAGAGCGCGGAGACGACCCAGCGCGGGTGCGAGTGGACGACGGCGAGGTGGTCCTCGGCGTCCTCCTCGTAGGAGGGCGCCACCTTCTCCAGCCAGCCGTCGAGGTCGTCCGCCGCGATCTTCCGCAGGACGGCGTTGACGAACCGGGCCCGCCCGTCGCCGAGCACCACCCGGGCGAGTTCCACGCTCGCCGAGACCGCGGCGTGGCTCGGGATCCGCGTGCCGAGCAGCTGGTGCGCGCCGAGCGCGAGCACGTCGAGCACCGGCGGGTCGACCTCGCGCAGCGGCCGGTCGATGCAGGCCGCGATGATCGCGTCGTACGTGCCCTGGCGGCGCAGCGTCCCGTAGACGAGCTCGGTGGCGAGCGCCGCGTCCCGGGCGTCGAAGTTCCCGCCGTCGCGCGCCTTGCGCAGCAGCGGCGGCAGGACCAGGTTGGCGTAGGCATCCCGCTCGTCGACGGCCCGCAGCGCCTCGAAGGCCAGGATGCGGACCGGGTCCTTCTTGGGACGGCGGTAGGGCTTTGCGGCCTTGCCCGCGCTGTTGTTCGGGCTGCGAGGTGGCGAATCGTTCACGTGAAAGGTGCTCCGCGGATCAGATGGGGCGAACCCTCTCAGCGTACGTCCGCCGCCCCGAGGCGCTCACCCGGGGCGATCCGGACCCCGCGCGCCCAGTCCGCGCCGCGCATCGGCTTCTTGCCCTGCGGCTGGACCCAGAGCAGTTCCACGGCGTGCGAGCCGGTGCCCACGTACACGTTGTTCTTGGCGACGGACAGCTCACCGGGCGCGAGGTCGGTCCGGTCGGTGACGGGCGCCGCCTGGATGAGCTTGAGGCGCTCGCCGCGGAAGACGCTCCAGGCCCCGGGGGCGGGCGTGCAGCCGCGCACCACCCGGTCGACCCGCAGCGCCGGGGCCGACCAGTCGATCAGCGCGTTCTCGACGGTGATCTTCGGCGCGAGCGAGATCCCTTCGGCGGGCTGCGCGACGGCCTTCAGGGAGCCGTCCTCGATGCCGTCCATGGTCGCGGCGAGCAGCCCGGCACCCGCGAAGGCGAGCCGGGTGAGCAGGTCACCGCTGGTATCCGTGGGCCGCACCTCCTCGGTGACCGTGCCGTACACGGGACCCGAGTCGAGGCCCTCCTCGATCAGGAAGGTGGAGGCGCCGGTGATCTCGTCGCCGGCCATGACCGCGTGCTGCACAGGCGCGGCCCCGCGCCAGGCGGGCAGCAGCGAGAAGTGCAGGTTGACCCAGCCTTTCGCCGGGATGTCGAGGGCGACCTTCGGCAGCAGCGCCCCGTACGCGACGACCGGGCAGCAGTCCGGCGCGATCTCGCGCAGCCGGGCCAGGAACTGCTCGTCGCGCGGCTTGAGGGGCTTGAGGACCTCGATGCCGGCCTCCTCGGCGCGCTCGGCCACGGGGCTCGCCACCAGGCGGCGGCCCCGTCCGGCGGGTGCGTCGGGCCGGGTGACCACCGCGGCGACCTCGTGCCGCCCGGAGGCGATCAGGGCGTCCAGGGCGGGTACGGCGACCTCGGGGGTGCCTGCGAAGACGAGCTTCACTGGGGGTTACCTCGCTTTGTCGAGAGCGGCGTCCCAGTCTATGGGGCCCGGCGCGGCGGGCGTACGCCCCGGTGCCGGGTGCTTGGCGACCGGCCGCCGGGAGCCGTACGGAAGGGGCGTACGGACACTCGTGCGCCCTGTGCATATGCCCATACGCCCCCGCAGCGTGACCACAACAGCGGGTGGCGCGTTGGTCAAGAGAGATTGACCGAACCGGGCCGCTTGTGCGGCCCGCTCCATTTCAGCACCGTACGACCGTCAACGCAGTACCAGCACCACGCAGTACCAGCACCGTCTTCATCACCCCATCCATCGCCGGTTCGAGAGGCTTGCTCATGGCCGACCACGCCACCCACGACGCCCAAGCGCGGGCCAGCCTGCACCTGTTGGTGCGGGACATCGAGCGGGTCCGCCGTCAGGTGGACGCACTGCGCACCCTCACCGCGCAGCTGGGCAACGTGTACCGCCCGCGCCGCTCCGGCCCCTCCACGGGCTTCGTCGTGTACGGGCGCGCTCCCGCCCCGACCGTGCGGCTCGCCCAGGAGCTGCGGGACAGCGTCGAGACACTGGTGACGGCGGCTGTGGACTTCGACCGCTCCCTCGGCTTCTCCTGGGACGCGGTGGGCTCGGCTCTCGGCGTCACCAAGCAGGCCGTGCACCGCCGTTACGGGTCCCGCCGCGCGGGCGCCCAGAGCGCGGGGCAGGCCGAGGCCGAGCGTCCGGCCGAGACCACGGTGACCCGCACGCTGCCGCCGCTGCCGCCCATGCCCGCGGTCCCCGCCGCCCGTTCCATGCCGCCGCAGCCGACGGCGAGCAGCCAGTCCCTGCGCGAGGAGGTCCGCACCAGCGCCTTCCCCGGTCCCCGCAACGGCTGACCGCCGCGTTCCGCCATTCGTGCCCTCGCGTCCCGACATACCGCGAGGGCACACCCATGTGGATTTCGACGCGGGTCCTCAGCCGATGTCGGGCGGGTCGATCCTGAGCCGCACCGGGTCGCCACCGCCGCGTGCCAGCCGCCCGGCCTGGGCCGCCTTCAGCGCGGCGGCAAGTGCCGCCCCGCTGCCCGGCGGCACCCGCACCAGCGCCCGCTCCCACTGCTCCCCGACCGGTGGGTCGCCGGGCCGCCGGGCCCGGCCGGGATCGGCGACGGGCAGCGGCACCGGCCCCAACACCTGGGCGTCGGGCGGCAGTTGGGCCGCGCGCAGGAAGGACTCGACCGCGTCCGGGCGTCCGATGACCTCGGCCATCCGGGAGACCGGGGGGAAACCCAGCTCGGCGCGCTCGGCCAGTTCGCGCAGCGCGTGCCCGACCGGATCCCAGCGGACCAGGGCCTGCACGGGCCGCAGCGTCGGCTCGGCGACCACGACCACGGTGCCGCCCTCGTCCTGCCCGCGTACCAGCGAGGCCGCGTTGATCCAGCGCCGCAGTGCCTCCTCGCCGGCCCTGAGGTCGGGCCTGTTGAGCATCGCCCAGCCGTCGAGGAGCAGCGCCGCCGCGTAGCCGCCGTCGGCGACGGGTTCGGCGCCGGGGGTGGACACGACGAGCGCGGGCTGTCCCGGCACGCTGTCCAGAACGTGGTCGCGCCCCGAAGTCCGCACGGGCACCGCGGGAAACGCCCGCCCTAGCTCTTCGGCGGTCCGCCGGGCGCCTACCACCTGCGCCCTCAGCCGCGTCGAGCCGCACTCCACGCAGTGCCAGTCGCCCTCCGCCGTCCCGCACCAGGCGCACCGCAGCTCGCGCTCGTCCGGGGCTTCAAGCGGGCCCGCACAGTGTCTGCACCGGGCCGGCGTACGGCACCGGGCGCAGGCCAGCCGCGGGGCGTACCCCCGCCGCGGGACCTGCACGAGGACGGGGCCGCTCTTGAGTCCCTCGCGCACCGCCTGCCAGGCCAGGCTCGGCAGCCGGGCCGCCCGCGCGGCCTCGTCGCGCGCCAGCTCCCCGTCGCCGACGGTGCGTACGAGCGGAGCCGCGGCCCGCGCCACCGTGCGGTCGGCGACCAGCGGCGCGGCCCAGCCGCTCTGTACGAGCTGGGCGGCCTCGACCGTGCAGCTCGTACTGCCGAGGAGGAAGGCGCACTTGTCGTGCGCTGCCCGTAGTTCCAGCACCTCCCGCACGTGCGGGAACGGCGCGTTGTCGTCGCTGTGGCTGGAGTCCCCGTCCTCCCACACCACGACGAGCCCGAGGTCCTTCACGGGTGCGAACATCGCCGCGCGGGTGCCGACCACGGCCCGCACCGCGCCGCGCCGCACCGCGAGCCACTGCCGGTAGCGCCGCTCGGGGCCCGAATCGGCGGTGAGGAGCGCGTGGCGGCCCTCGCCGAGCTGCGCGGTCAGCGCCGCGTCCAGGCGGCCCGCACTGCGCCCGTCCGGCACGACGACCAGGGCGCCCCGCCCGGAGGCGAGCGTCGCCCGGACCGCCCGCGCGATCTCCTCGGCCCAGTGCGGTCCGGGCAGCGCGGTCCACACCGCCCGGGGCACCCCGCCGCTCCCCAACGCCCGCAGGAACGCGGGCCCTTGCTGATAGCGCTCCCAGGTCCCGGCGTCCGGTTCGGCCGGTGGCGCGGACGGCTCGGGCGACGGCTTGGCCTCGGCCCTCGCGTTCCTGGGCGGGACGGCGAGCTGGAGCACATCGGCGAGGCTGCCCGCGTACCGGTCCGCGACGGCGCGGGCCAGGGAGAGCATCTGCGCGCTCAGCACCCGCTCCGGTGAGACGACACCGGCGAGCGCGGCCAGCGGACCCGAGTAGTCCGAATCGGCACGCCGCTCGACGACGAACCCGTCGATCAGGCCGCCGCCCTCCCGGCGCCCCTCCCGCACGTTGCGCGCCCCGGCCCCGAAACGCACCCGCACCCGCACGCCCGGCTGCGCGTCGGCGTCCAGTTCCTCGGGCACGGCGTAGTCGAAGTACTGATCGAGGTGCAGCACCCCCTTGTTCACCACGACCCGGGCCACGGGCAGCTCCTTGGCCAGCGCCGCCCCCCGCCAGGTCCGCGGCTTGGCCTTGGGCACCTTGGCGTTGCGCACGCTCTCGCGAATGAGCGCAAGCTGCTCCGGCACCCCGCCCGGCCGTTCGTTCTCGCTGCTCACAGCCAAATTCCTACCAGACCCTACTGACAACGGCGCCGGGCGGAGGCCCGCCGGGCACCACGAGGGCCCCGGACCGAAAACCGGTCCGGGGCCCTCGTGGAGTGGCGTTGGGCTACAGGCCCGCGGCCTTGCGCAGGGCGTCCACGCGGTCCGTGCGCTCCCAGGTGAAGTCGGGCAGCTCGCGGCCGAAGTGGCCGTACGCGGCGGTCTGGGCGTAGATCGGGCGCAGCAGGTCGAGGTCGCGGATGATCGCGGCCGGGCGGAGGTCGAAGACCTCGGTGATGGCCGTCTCGATCTTCTCGTTGTCGACGGTGTTGGTGCCGAAGGTCTCGACGAACAGGCCCACCGGCTCGGCCTTGCCGATCGCGTACGCGACCTGGACCTCGCAGCGCGCGGCGAGACCCGCGGCCACGACGTTCTTGGCGACCCAGCGCATCGCGTACGCGGCGCTGCGGTCCACCTTCGACGGGTCCTTGCCCGAGAACGCGCCGCCACCGTGGCGGGCCATGCCGCCGTAGGTGTCGATGATGATCTTCCGGCCGGTCAGGCCCGCGTCACCCATCGGACCGCCGATCTCGAAGCGGCCGGTCGGGTTCACCAGCAGGCGGTAGCCGTCGGTGTCCAGCTTGATGCCGTCGTCCACCAGCTGCTTGATGACGTGCTCGACCACGAACTCGCGGATGTCGGGAGCGAGCAGCGACTCCAGGTCGATGTCGCTCGCGTGCTGCGTGGAGACGACGACCGTGTCCAGGCGCACGGCCTTGTCACCGTCGTACTCGATGGTGACCTGGGTCTTGCCGTCGGGGCGCAGGTAGGGGATGGTCCCGTTCTTGCGGACCTCGGTGAGCCGGCGGGAGAGCCGGTGCGCGAGGTGGATCGGCAGCGGCATCAGCTCGGGGGTCTCGTCCGTTGCGTACCCGAACATCAGGCCCTGGTCGCCGGCGCCCTGCTTGTCGAGCTCGTCCTCATCGCCCTCGACCCGCTTCTCGTACGCGGTGTCGACACCCTGCGCGATGTCCGGGGACTGGGCGCCGATGGACACCGACACGCCGCAGGAGGCGCCGTCGAAGCCCTTCTTCGACGAGTCGTAGCCGATCTCGAGGATCTTGTCGCGGACGAGCTGCGCGATGGGCGCGTAGGCCTTGGTGGTGACCTCGCCGGCCACGTGCACGAGGCCCGTGGTGATGAGGGTCTCCACGGCGACGCGGGAGGTCGGGTCCTCGCGCAGGAGCGCGTCGAGGATCGTGTCGCTGATCTGGTCAGCGATCTTGTCGGGGTGACCCTCGGTCACGGACTCCGAGGTGAAGAGACGACGGGACACAACGCTCCCTGGGGTTGCAGCGGCTGCTGGCTGATCATGGTAGGTCGCGCCGGGAGCTGCGCCCGGCTGCGTTCCGAGACCAGTTTATCGGTCGGTTGTACTCGTTGGACCACGTGTCTCGCTCCGTGGAGTCCGGAGATCTCCGGAACCGGTCGCAGCGAGACGCCGAAGGAGGCCGGGAAAGAGGCCGGGGCACGCGGTCCCGCGGCACTAGGTCCGGTCGCCGGGCGCGTCGCCTGTTTGTCCGAAACGCTGGCCCACCAGGTCCCACACGGTGTCCGCGAGGGCCTCCTTGGGGCCGTACGGCACCGGGGTCTGTGAGCCGTCGGCGCCGAGGACGACCGCCTCGTTCTCCTCGGACCCGAACGTCTTGCGCTCCCCGACCTCATTGACGACGAGCAGGTCACATCCCTTGCGCGCGAGCTTGAGGCGGCCGTTGGCGAGGACGTCGTCGGTTTCGGCGGCGAAGCCGACGACGAGCTGTCCGGGCCGCGCCCGGTCGGCCGAGATCTCGGCGAGGATGTCCGGATTGCGCACCAGAGTGAGCGGCGCGGGCTCCTGGCCGTCCTTCTTCTTGATCTTCCCAGTGGCGTACGAATCGGGGCGGAAGTCGGCGACGGCCGCGGCCATCACCACGACATCGGCGTCCGGCGCCGCCTTCAGGACGGCGTCGCGCAGCTGGACGGCGGTGCCGACGCGGACCACGTCCGCGCCCGCCGGGTCCGCGAGAGAGGTGTTGGCCTCGATCAGGGTGACCCTTGCCCCGCGCGCGACGGCGGTGCGGGCCAGCGCGTACCCCTGCTTCCCGGAGGAGCGGTTGCCGAGATAGCGCACCGGGTCGAGCGGCTCGCGCGTGCCTCCCGCGCTGATCACGACGTGCCGCCCGGCGAGGTCCCGCCCCGCGCTCCCCCGCGCGAGCACCCGGCGGCACACCTCGAACAGCTCGTCGGGGTCGGGCAGTCGGCCCTTGCCGGTGTCGACGCCGGTGAGGCGCCCCACGGCGGGCTCGACGACGACGGCGCCACGGCGGCGCAGGGTCGCCACGTTCTCCTGGGTCGCGGGGTGCTCCCACATCTCGGTGTGCATCGCGGGGGCGAAGACGACCGGACAGCGCGCGGTGAGCAGGGTGTTGGTGAGCAGGTCGTCGGCGAGACCGTGGGCCGCCTTGGCCAGCATGTCGGCGGTGGCCGGAGCCACGATCACCAGATCGGCGCCCTGTCCGATCCGCACGTGGGGCACCTCGTGGACATCCGACCAGACCTCGGTCGAGACGGGGTGGCCGGAGAGCGCGGACCACGTGGCCGCCCCGACGAAGTGCAGCGCGGACGCGGTCGGCACCACCCGGACGTCATGGCCCGATTCGGTCAGCCTGCGCAGCAGCTCGCACGCCTTGTAGGCGGCGATGCCACCGCTGACCCCGAGAACGACCTTCGGCTTGCCCATCGGAAATTTCGCCTCTCCCCGCGCCCTGCGACCTTCGGTCTGCGTGTACGTACCCATGACACACCACAGGCCCGGCAGTCGCGCTGCCGGGCCTGTGGTGGAACATCTGGTGCCTACTGAGCGGGGCCCTCGATGGCCTCGGAGGTCAGCAGACCCGCGTTGATCTCGCGCAGCGCGATCGAGAGCGGCTTCTCGTGGACGTGGGTGTCCACCAGCGGGCCGACGTACTCGAGCAGGCCCTCACCGAGCTGCGAGTAGTACGCGTTGATCTGGCGGGCACGCTTGGCCGCGTAGATCACCAGGCTGTACTTCGAGTCGGTTGCTTCGAGGAGCTCATCAATCGGAGGGTTGATGATGCCCTCGGGCGCGGTCATGGAAGAGGACACTCTCTGCCTTCCGATGGGGATCGAAGATGTGAGCTGAACCGAGGTGGGCCGGTGAACGGCACACGACTCGATCAGACAACTCGCATCAAGGCTAGCAGCTCGCGGGCCACGTCCTCGACCGAGGTGTTGACCAGCGTGGTGTCGAACTCGGCCTCGGCGGCCAGTTCGACCTTGGCGACGGTGAGCCGGCGCTCGATGACGTCGGGCGCCTCGGTGCCGCGGCCGGTGAGCCGGCGGACCAGTTCGTCCCAGCTCGGCGGCGCGAGGAAGACGAGCTGGGCCTCGGGCATCGACTCGCGTACGAGCCTGGCGCCCTGGAGGTCGATCTCCAGGAGGACGGGCTCGCCCGCTTCGAGGCGCTCAAGGACGGCCGCGCGCGGGGTGCCGTAACGGTTCCCCGCGAACTCGGCCCATTCGAGCAGTTCGCCGTTGGCGACGAGCTTGTCGAACTCCTCGTCGTCCACGAAGAAGTACTGCACGCCGTGCCGCTCACCGGGCCGCGGCTTGCGGGTGGTGGCCGACACGGAGAGCCAGACCTCGGGGTGGACCTTGCGCATATGGGCGACGACCGTGCTCTTGCCGACCCCGGAGGGGCCGGAGAGCACGGTCAGCCGCGGACGTGCGTCCGGGGGTACGGGGGTGGTCCCCCGGAGTGTTGCTGCCATGCGGCGATTATTCCAGCTTCTCGGGTATGCCCGAGACGTCAGGCCCCGGAGCCGCCGAACTCACGCTCAAGGGACGCGATCTGGTTGGAGCCGAGCCCCCGCACGCGGCGGCTCTCGGAGATCCCGAGCCGCTCCATGATCTGCTTGGCACGGACCTTGCCCACGCCGGGCAGGGACTCAAGGAGGGCGGAGACCTTCATCTTCCCGATGACGTCGTTCTCCTGGCCCGACTTGATGACCTCGTGGAGGGAGGCGCCGGAGTGCTTGAGTCGATTCTTGACCTCGGCCCGCTCCCGGCGAGCCGCGGCGGCCTTTTCGAGCGCGGCTGCGCGCTGTTCAGGGGTAAGGGGCGGAAGAGCCACGCCTACGTCACCTCGGATGTCGAACTGTCGGATACGGACCGGTGCGGAACCTAGTCGCCCCGCACCAGGGGCGAGCAACGGACAACGCACTCGCGCACGTGCTCGCTGCTCTCGTCGGAGACTAGCGGCCAAGGCCGCTCCAGTCAGCGAGAACAGACGAAAAGTCCTGGTCAGCCTCAGCCGACCGGGACTTTCCGGACAAAACACCCTGGTTTCGTGTAAGGAAATTGTCAACTTTCCGTGTGCGCGCACCTCACGGGCTCCCCGGAGGAACGGTTTCCCCCTTCCGGGAGGCGGCCGGGTGGCCATCGCGGCACGTCCGCGAAGCGCGGTGCCCCGGTGCGACACATGTCACACCGGGGCACCGCCCCCGATCAGGCCCCCGGGATCGCCGCGCGGACCTCGTCGGCGTAGCGGGCCGCCGCCGCGCGCAGGGCGCCGGCGTCCGGCCCGTGGCGCAGGACGCCGCGGCTGACGCTCGGGACCACGTTGCGCACGGCGGAGCCGAAGACTCCGGGAAGGTCGGCCGGGGTCGCACCCTGGGCACCGATGCCCGGGGCGAGGAGCGGGCCGTTGATGTCGAGGTTCGCCCCCGCGTCGCCCAGGGTCGCGCCGACCACCGCGCCCACCGAGCCCATGGGCGAGGCGCCCGCGTTCTCCGCCGCCATGTGGTCCAGCATCAGCTGGGCCAGGGACCGGCCGTCGGCCGCCGTCGAGCGCTGGACCTCGGCGCCCTCCGGGTTGGAGGTGAGGGCGAGCACGAAGACGCCCGAGCCGGACTTCGCCGCCAGGTCGAGCGCCGGGCGCAGCGAACCGAAGCCCAGGTACGGCGAGACGGTCACGGCGTCCGAGAAGAGCGGGGAGGCGGGGTCCAGATAGGTGGCCGCGTACGCCGCCATCGTGGAGCCGATGTCGCCCCGCTTGGCGTCCATCAGGACCAGTGCTCCGGCCGCCCGCGCCTCCTGGACCGCCTTCTCCAGGACCGCGATCCCACGCGATCCGAAGCGCTCGAAGAACGCCGACTGCGGCTTGAGCACCGCCACCCGGTCCGCCAGCGCCTCGACCGTGATGCGGGTGAAGCGCTCAAGGCCGGCGATGTCGTCGTTCAGGCCCCAGTCCGCGAGCAGGGAGGCGTGCGGGTCGATGCCCACGCAGAGCGGTCCGCGGGTGTCCATCGCCTCGCGCAGTCGGGTACCGAAGGGGATCATGCGGCTGCCTTCTTCCGGGTCTCGGCGCCGACGGCCTCGGCGAGCGTTGCGTACGGGGAGGTGGCGAGCCGGGCGGCGAGGCCCTTGTGGATCGCGCGGGCGTAGAACGGACCCTCGTAGATGAAGGCGCTGTAGCCCTGGACCAGGGTGGCGCCGGCGAGGATGCGCTGCCAGGCGTCCTCGGCGTTCTCGATGCCGCCGACGCCGATCAGGACGAGGCGGTCGCCGACGCGGGCGTACAGGCGGCCGAGCACTTCAAGGGAGCGCTCCTTGAGCGGAGCGCCGGACAGGCCGCCGGTCTCCTTGACGAGGTCCGCCGAGGACTTCAGGCCGAGCCCGTCGCGGGCGATCGTCGTGTTGGTGGCGATGATGCCGTCCAGGCCGAGTTCGACGGCGAGGTCGGCGACCGCGTCGACGTCCGCGTCGGCGAGGTCGGGCGCGATCTTGACGAGCAGCGGCACGCGGCGACCGGTGACGCTGCGGTCGGCGGCTTCGCGTACCGCCGTGAGCAGCGGCCGGAGCGATTCGGTGGCCTGGAGGTTGCGCAGGCCCGGCGTGTTCGGCGAGGAGACGTTCACGACGAGGTAGTCGGCGTGCGCGGCGAGGCGCTCGGTCGACTTCACGTAGTCGGCGGCGGCCTCCGCCTCGGGGACGACCTTGGTCTTGCCGATGTTGACGCCCACGACGGTCCTGAAGACCGCGGTGCGGGCCGCCAGGCGGGCCGCCACCGCCGCCGAGCCCTCGTTGTTGAAGCCCATGCGGTTGATCAGCGCGCGGTCCGGCACGAGGCGGAAGAGGCGCTTCTTCGGGTTGCCGGGCTGGGGCTCGCCGGTGACGGTGCCGATCTCGATGTGGTCGAAGCCGAGCATCGACATGCCGTCGATCGCGACGGCGTTCTTGTCGAAGCCGGCCGCGAGGCCGAACGGGCCGTGCATGCGCAGGCCGAGCGCCTCGGTGCGCAGCTCCTTGTAGCGGGGCGCGAGCACGGCGGCGACGAACGTGCGCAGGACGGGGACGCGGGCCGCGCCGCGGATCCAGCGGAAGGCCAGATAGTGGGCCTGCTCGGGGTCCATACGCTTGAAGACGAGGTTGAAGAAGAGCTTGTACATGTTCGGTGTCCTCAGGAGGCTCATGAAGAGGGGGACACCGTTTCCGGTGTCCCCCTCGTCGCCGTCTGCTAGTCGCGGGCCGCGGTCAGGTGTTCCGCGTGTTCCTGGAGGGAACGCACCCCCACGTCACCGCGGTTGAGCGCGTCGATGCCCTGCACGGCGGCGGCGAGCGCCTGGACCGTGGTCAGGCAGGGCACGGAGCGGGCGACCGCGGCCGTACGGATCTCGTAGCCGTCGAGACGGCCGCCGGTGCCGTACGGCGTGTTGACGATGAGGTCGACCTCGCCGTCGTGGATCAGCTGGACGATCGTCTTCTCGCCGTTCGGGCCCTCGCCCTCGCTGAGCTTGCGCACCACGGTGGCGTTGATGCCGTTGCGGCGAAGCACCTCGGCGGTGCCGGAGGTGGCCATCAACTCGAAGCCGTGGGCGACCAGTTCACGTGCCGGGAAGATCATCGTGCGCTTGTCCCGGTTGGCCACCGAGATGAAGGCGCGGCCCTTGGTCGGCAGCGGGCCGTAGGCGCCCGCCTGCGACTTGGCGTACGCGGTGCCGAACACCGAGTCGATGCCCATGACTTCACCGGTGGAGCGCATCTCCGGGCCGAGCACCGTGTCGACGCCGCGCCCGTGGACGTCGCGGAAGCGGCTCCACGGCATCACGGCCTCCTTGACGGAGATCGGCGCGTCCAGCGGCAGGGTGCCGCCGTCGCCCTCCTTGGGCAGCATGCCCTCGGCGCGCAGTTCGGCGACGGTCGCGCCCAGCGAGATGCGGGCGGCGGCCTTCGCGAGCGGCACCGCGGTCGCCTTCGAGGTGAAGGGGACGGTGCGCGAGGCACGCGGGTTGGCTTCGAGGACGTACAGGATGTCGCCCGCCATCGCGAACTGGATGTTGATCAGTCCGCGGACGCCAACTCCCTTGGCGATGGCCTCCGTTGAGGCGCGCAGGCGCTTGATGTCGAAGCCGCCCAGCGTGATCGGGGGCAGTGCGCACGCCGAGTCGCCGGAGTGGATGCCGGCCTCCTCGATGTGCTCCATGACGCCGCCGAGGTAGAGCTCGGTGCCGTCGTAGAGGGCGTCCACGTCGATCTCGATCGCGTCGTCCAGGAAGCGGTCCACGAGGACCGGCCGGGTCGGGCTGATCTCGGTGGACTCCGCGATGTACGAGGACAGCCGCTCCTCGTCGTACACGATCTCCATGCCGCGGCCGCCGAGCACGTACGAGGGGCGTACGAGGACGGGGTAGCCGATCTCGTCGGCGATGGCCTTGGCGCCCGCGAAGGTGGTGGCGGTGCCGTGCTTGGGGGCGGGCAGACCGGCCTCGGCGAGCACGCGGCCGAAGGCGCCGCGGTCCTCGGCGGCGTGGATCGCCTCGGGCGGGGTGCCCACCACCGGGACGCCGTTGTCCTTGAGCGCCTGCGCCAGGCCCAGCGGGGTCTGGCCGCCGAGCTGGACGACGACGCCCGCGACCGGGCCCGCGAGGGTCTCGGCGTGGACGATCTCCAGGACGTCTTCGAGCGTGAGCGGCTCGAAGTACAGGCGGTCGGAGGTGTCGTAGTCCGTCGAGACGGTCTCCGGGTTGCAGTTGACCATCACGGTCTCGTAGCCCGCCTCGCTCAGCGCGAAGGAGGCGTGGACGCAGGAGTAGTCGAACTCGATGCCCTGGCCGATGCGGTTGGGGCCGGAGCCCAGGATGATCACCGCGGGCTTGGTGCGCGGCGCGACCTCGCTCTCCTCGTCGTAGGAGGAGTAGAAGTACGGGGTCTTGGCGGCGAACTCGGCGGCGCAGGTGTCGACCGTCTTGTAGACGGGGCGCACTCCGAGGGCGTGCCGGACCTCGCGGACGACGTCCTCGCGCAGACCGCGGATGTCGGCGATCTGGGCGTCGGAGAAGCCGTGCCGCTTCGCCTCGGCGAGGAGCTCGGGGCCGAGCTTGTCGGCGGCGGCCAGCTCGTCCGCGATCTCCTTGATCAGGAAGAGCTGGTCGACGAACCAGGGGTCGATCTTCGTGGACTCGAAGACCTCCTCCTGGGTCGCGCCCGCCCGGATCGCGTACATGACGGTGTTGATGCGCCCGTCGGTCGGCCGCTGGGCCTCCTCAAGGAGCACCTCCTTGGCGCCGACCGGGCCCGTGAAGTCGAACTGCGAGCCCTTCTTCTCCAGGGAGCGCAGCGCCTTCTGGAGGGCCTCGGTGAAGTTGCGGCCGATCGCCATGGCCTCGCCCACCGACTTCATGGTGGTGGTGAGGGTGGAGTCGGCGGAGGGGAACTTCTCGAAGGCGAAGCGCGGAGCCTTCACGACGACGTAGTCGAGGGTCGGCTCGAAGGAGGCCGGGGTCTTCTCGGTGATGTCGTTGGGAACCTCGTCCAGCGTGTAACCGATGGCGAGCTTGGCCGCGATCTTGGCGATCGGGAAGCCGGTGGCCTTCGACGCGAGCGCCGAGGAGCGCGACACGCGCGGGTTCATCTCGATGACGATGACGCGGCCGTCGACCGGGTCGATCGCGAACTGGATGTTGCAGCCACCGGTGTCGACGCCGACCTCGCGGATGATCGCGATGCCGATGTCGCGCAGGCGCTGGTACTCGCGGTCGGTCAGCGTCATCGCCGGGGCGACGGTGATCGAGTCGCCGGTGTGCACGCCCATCGGGTCGAAGTTCTCGATGGAGCAGACGACCACGACGTTGTCGTGCTTGTCGCGCATCAGCTCCAGCTCGTACTCCTTCCAGCCGAGGATGGACTCCTCAAGGAGCACCTCGGTGGTCGGCGAGAGCGTGAGGCCCTGCCCGGCGATGCGGCGCAGCTCCTCCTCGTCGTGCGCGAAGCCGGAGCCGGCGCCGCCCATGGTGAAGGAGGGGCGCACGACGACGGGGTAGCCGCCGAGCTCTTCGACGCCCGCCAGCACGTCGTCCATGGAGTGGCAGATGACCGAGCGGGCGGACTCGCCGTAACCGATCTTGGCCTTGACGGCCTCGACCACGCCCTTGAAGAGGTCGCGGTCCTCGCCCTTGTTGATGGCCTCGACGTTGGCGCCGATCAGCTCGACGCCGTACTTCTCCAGGACGCCCTGCTCGTGCATGGAGATGGCGGTGTTGAGCGCGGTCTGGCCGCCGAGGGTGGGCAGGAGCGCGTCGGGGCGCTCCTTGGCGATGATCTTCTCGACGAACTCGGGGGTGATCGGCTCGACGTACGTGGCGTCGGCGATCTCCGGGTCGGTCATGATCGTCGCGGGGTTGGAGTTGACCAGGATGACCCGCAGGCCCTCGGCCTTGAGGATGCGGCAGGCCTGGGTGCCGGAGTAGTCGAACTCGGCGGCCTGGCCGATGACGATCGGGCCGGAGCCGATGACCAGAACGGACTGGATGTCGGAACGCTTAGGCACGCTGGCCCTCCATGAGCTCTACGAAGCGGTCGAAGAGGTACGCGGCGTCGTGCGGTCCCGCGGCGGCTTCGGGGTGGTACTGGACGCTGAAGGCCGGCTGGTCGAGCAGCTGGAGTCCTTCGACGACCTGGTCGTTCAGACAGACGTGTGAGACCTCGGCGCGCCCGTAGGGCGTCTGGGAGACCTTGTCGAGCGGGGCGTCCACGGCGAAGCCGTGGTTGTGCGCGGTGACCTCGACCTTGCCGGTGGTGCGGTCCTGCACCGGCTGGTTGATGCCGCGGTGGCCGTACTTCAGCTTGTACGTGCCGAAGCCGAGCGCGCGGCCGAGGATCTGGTTGCCGAAGCAGATGCCGAAGAGCGGGGTCCTGCGCTCCAGGACGGCCTGCATCACGGCGACCGGTCCGTCGGCGGTGGCCGGGTCACCGGGGCCGTTAGAGAAGAACACGCCGTCGGGGTTCACGGCGTAGACGTCTTCGGCGGTGGCGGTCGCGGGCAGCACGTGCACCTCGATGCCGCGCTCGGCCATGCGGTGCGGGGTCATGCCCTTGATGCCGAGGTCGACGGCGGCCACGGTGAACTTCTTCGCACCGATGGCGGGGACGACGTAGGTCTGCTTGGTGGCGACCTCCGCGGAGAGGTTCGCGCCGACCATCTGGGGCGCTTCCTTCACGCGGGCGAGCAGTGCGGCGTCGTCGGCGACCGAGGCGCCGGAGAAGATGCCGACGCGCATGGCGCCGCGCTCGCGCAGGTGGCGGGTGAGCGCGCGGGTGTCGATGCCGGAGATCCCGACGACGCCCTGCTGGACGAGCTCGTCGTCCAGCGTGCGGCGCGAGCGCCAGTTGGAGGGGAGGCGGGCGGGGTCGCGCACGACGTAGCCGGCCACCCAGATCCGCTCGGACTCGGGGTCCTCGTCGTTCACGCCGGTGTTGCCGACGTGCGGGGCGGTCATCACGACGACCTGACGGTGGTACGACGGGTCGGTGAGGGTCTCCTGGTAGCCGGTCATGCCGGTGGAGAACACGGCCTCGCCGAAGGTCTCCCCCACGGCCCCGTAGGCACGGCCGCGGAAGATGCGGCCGTCCTCCAGGACGAGTACGGCGGGAGCCTTGGCGGCTCCCCTGGTGGAGGTCGTCATCGTGCGGCGCCTTCCGTCGTGTTGGTGGTGATCATGGAATTGATGGCTTCGACCCAGGCGGCGTGCTGCTCGGCCCGGTCGGAGCGGAAGCCCGAGTCGATCAGCTTGTCGCCGTGGCTCCAGGTGACGACGAGCAGACCGCCCTCGGTGAGGACCTTGCCGGCGATGCCCTTGTCGAGGCGGGCCTCGCGCAGCTGGGCGGCCGGGACGAAGAAGTCGTTCGCGCCGGGGCGTACGACGTCCAGACCCGCGTCCGTCAGGGTGAGCTCGACCCTGCTGCGCACGCCCAGACCGTGCGCGACGATGCGGTCGAGCCACTGCCCGGCGGTGGTGGAGCCGTGGTAGCGGCCGCTCAGCCTCAGTTTCGCGTCGCCCGGCGTCTCGGGCATCCCAGGCAGCGGCGGCTCGCCGCCTCCGTTGAGGGCGGCGGTGGGAGACGGGCGGGTGAGGAGGTCCGGCAGGTCGGACTGGAGGCGACCGCGCCACTGCCAGCCCTGGCGCATCAGCCAGTAGACGAGCGCCACGAAGAGCGCGAGACCGACGAGCCAGCCGATCCGTCCGCCCCAGTTGGTCACCTCGGCGGACTTCTCCTCGGCGGCCAGGTTGATCAGTGATGCGTACGTCACGCCAGCTTCCCGTCCACGAGCGTTGCCCGGCCCCGCAGGAAGGTGTGGGTGATGCGTCCGGGCAGCTCGCGACCCTCGTAAGGGGTGTTGCGGCTGCGGGAGGCGAAGCCCGCCGGGTTCACCTCTCCACGGTATGCCGGATCGATCAGCGTCAGGTTGGCGGGTTCGCCTGCCGAGACGGGGCGGCCGTGGCCGGTGGCCTGCCCGATCTGGGCGGGCTTGTGGGACATGCGGTCGGCGACGCCGGCCCAGTCGAGCAGCCCGGTCTCCACCATCGTGTGCTGGACGACGGAGAGCGCGGTCTCCAGGCCGACCATGCCCATGGCGGCCGCGGCCCACTCGCAGTCCTTGTCCTCGTGCGGGTGCGGCGCGTGGTCGGTGGCGACGATGTCGATGGTGCCGTCGGCGAGCGCCTCGCGCAGCGCCATGACGTCCTTCTCCGTACGCAGCGGCGGGTTGACCTTGTAGACCGGGTTGTACGAGCGGACCAGCTCGTCGGTCAGGAGCAGGTGGTGCGGGGTGACCTCGGCGGTGACGTCGATGCCGCGGGACTTGGCCCACCGGACGATCTCGACCGAACCGGCGGTCGACAGGTGGCAGATGTGGACGCGGGAGCCGACGTGCTCGGCGAGCAGCACGTCGCGGGCGATGATCGACTCCTCGGCGACGGCGGGCCAGCCGCCGAGGCCGAGCTCGGCCGAGACGACGCCCTCGTTCATCTGGGCGCCCTCGGTCAGGCGCGGCTCCTGGGCGTGCTGGGCGACGACGCCGCCGAAGGCCTTCACGTACTCCAGGGCGCGGCGCATGATCACGGCGTCGTCCACGCACTTGCCGTCGTCGGAGAAGACGGTGACGCCCGCGGCCGAGTCGTGCATGGCGCCGAGCTCGGAGAGCTTCTTGCCCTCAAGGCCGACGGTGACGGCGCCGATGGGCTGCACGTCGCAGTAGCCGGACTCCTTGCCGAGCCGCCAGACCTGCTCGACCACGCCCGCGGTGTCGGCGACCGGGAAGGTGTTGGCCATGGCGAACACCGAGGTGTAGCCGCCGCGTGCGGCCGCCTGGGTGCCGGTCAGCACCGTCTCGGAGTCCTCGCGGCCGGGCTCGCGCAGGTGGGTGTGCAGGTCGACGAGGCCGGGCAGCAGGATCTGGCCCTCGGCGTCCACGACGGTGGCGTCCTGGGCGTCCAGGCCGGTGCCGACGGCCGCGATGGCCTCGCCGTCGATCAGGACGTCCTGGACCTCGCCGCCGAGGACCTTCGCACCACGGATAAGGATCTTGCTCATGGTTACTTGTTCTCCGAATCGGTGGGACGGGCGTGGCTGACGGCGGGCTCGTTGCCGCCGAGCAGCAGGTACAGGACCGCCATGCGGGTGTGGACGCCGTTGGCGACCTGCTCGACGACCGTGCAGCGCTCGGAGTCGGCGACCTCTGCGGTGATCTCCATGCCGCGCACCATCGGGCCGGGGTGCATGACGATGCCGTGCTCCGGCATCCTGGCCATCCGCTCGCCGTCGAGCCCGTAGCGGCGCGAGTACTCGCGCTCGGTCGGGAAGAAGGCGGCGTTCATACGTTCGCGCTGCACACGCAGCATCATCACCGCATCGGACTTCGGCAGCACGGCGTCCAGGTCGTACGACACGTCGCAGGTCCAGTGCTCGACGCCGACCGGCAGCAGGGTCGGCGGGGCCACCAGGGTGACCTCGGCGCCGAGCGTGTGCAGCAGGTCGACGTTGGAGCGGGCCACCCGGCTGTGCAGCACATCGCCGACGAGGGTGATGCGCTTGCCGGCCAGGTCCTGGCCGAGCGCGTCCTTGCCGACCAGGCGGCGGCGCATGGTGAACGCGTCGAGCAGCGCCTGGGTGGGGTGTTGGTGGGTGCCGTCACCGGCGTTGATCACCGGGGCGTCGATCCAGCCGGAGGTGGCCAGCCGGTAGGGGGCGCCCGACGCACTGTGCCGGATGACGACGGCGTCGACGCCCATGGCCTCCAGGGTCTGCGCGGTGTCCTTGAGGGACTCGCCCTTGGAGACCGAGGAGCCCTTGGCCGCGAAGTTGATGACATCTGCCGACAGGCGCTTCTCGGCGGCTTCGAAGGAGATCCGGGTGCGGGTGGAGTCCTCGAAGAAGAGGTTGCAGATCGTTCGGCCGCGCAGCGCGGGGAGCTTCTTTATGGGCCGGTCGGAGACCCGGGCCATCTCCTCGGCGGTGTCGAGGATGAGCACGGCGTCGTCGCGGGTGAGGTCGGCGGCCGAGATGAGGTGACGCATCATCTGGGGGTTCTCCAGGTGTGGTGGAGGTTTGGGCGTGCGGGCGCGCAGAAGCAGGCCGTACGGGTTTGGGTGGCCGTACGGCGGGGTGGCAGCTACTGCTCGCCGGCCGGGGCGGTCTGCTTGACGCCGAGCAGCACGGCGTCGCGGCCGTCCTCCTCGGCGAGCTGGACCTTGACCGTCTCCCGCAGCGACGTGGGGAGGTTCTTGCCGACGTAGTCGGCGCGGATCGGAAGTTCGCGGTGGCCGCGGTCGACGAGGACCGCGAGCTGGACGGCGCGGGGACGGCCGATGTCACCGAGCGCGTCGAGGGCGGCGCGGATGGTGCGGCCGGAGAAGAGGACGTCGTCGACCAGGACGACCAGGCGGCCGTCGATGCCGTCACCGGGGATCTCGGTGCGGCCGAGCGCGCGGGCGGGCTTCATCCGCAGGTCGTCGCGGTACATGGTGATGTCGAGGGAACCGACCGGGGTCTTGCGCCCGGTGATCGATTCGAGCTTGGCGGCGAGCCGCTCGGCGAGGAAGACGCCGCGGGTCGGGATGCCGAGGAGAACCACGTCGTCGGCACCCTTGGCGCGTTCGACGATCTCGTGCGCGATACGGGTCAGGACGCGGGCGATGTCGGGGCCTTCGAGAACGGGCCGCGCCACATCGGAGTGCGCCGGATCCTGCGGGTCGTGCTGGTGCTGCGTGTCCATATGAAACGGACCTCCTTCTCCGCCTCACGGGACGGACCTTAAAGGACGTCGGAATTGCTTGGTCAACGGTACCAGGGGCCGATGGGCGCCCGGCACGGGGTCGTCACCCGAACGGGTGAATACGCGTGAGGAATCACGGTGGCCCGCAAGGGCGTGCGCCGGGCGGAGCCCGTCACTCCTCTGGGACGGGGGTGTGGACCATTCGGCTTGACGCGGCCAAGTAACGCTGCGTAACCTCACAGTGAGTTACAGCCGCGCGGCGGAGCCGCACGTTGTCACAGCGTCCGGGGAGCTATATGTCCAGCGAATACGCAAAACAGCTCGGGGCCAAGCTCCGCGCCATCCGCACCCAGCAGGGCCTCTCCCTCCATGGTGTGGAGGAGAAGTCGCAGGGCCGCTGGAAGGCCGTAGTGGTGGGCTCGTACGAGCGTGGCGACCGCGCCGTGACCGTACAGCGCCTTGCCGAGCTGGCGGACTTCTACGGGGTGCCGGTGCAGGAGCTGCTGCCGGGCACCACGCCGGGCGGAGCCGCCGAGCCGCCGCCGAAGCTGGTCCTCGACCTTGAGCGCCTCGCGCACGTGCCGCCGGAGAAGGCGGGCCCGCTGCAGCGCTATGCCGCGACGATCCAGTCGCAGCGCGGCGACTACAACGGCAAGGTCCTCTCGATCCGCCAGGACGATCTGCGCACGCTTGCCGTGATCTACGACCAGTCGCCTTCGGTGCTGACCGAGCAGCTGATCAGCTGGGGCGTCCTGGACGCGGATGCCCGCCGTGCGGTCGCCCACGAAGAGGGCTGACGCCACTTCAGCAGAAACGTGCCGTCGGGGTGGGCCGGAAGTAATTGCTTCCGGCCCACCCCGACGGCGTTTTCGGGTGTTCCCGGGGCGACGCCGAAGGGCCCGCAGCACGTTCGTGCTGCGGGCCCTTCGTGGCCGGTGGTGCGGCGGACGGCTAGGCGTCGCGGCGCAGGCTCGGCTTGAGGTCCTTGAAACGGGCCAGCAGCCCGTTCACAAAGGCAGGCGAGTCGTCCGTGGAGAACTCCTTCGCCAGCTGCACGGCTTCGTCGATGACGACCGCGTCGGGCGTTTCGTCCTCCCAGACCAGCTCGTACGCGCCGAGCCGCAGGATGTTCCGGTCCACGACCGGCATCCGGTCGAGCGTCCAGCCCACCGCATACGTGGAGATCAGGTCGTCGATGCGGTCCACGTGACCCGCGTACCCCTCGACGAGCTGCATCGTGTACTCGGCGACCGGCGGCTGACGGTCGTCGGACCGCGAGTGCCGCACCCAGTCCGCGAGGACCGTCTGCACGGACTCACCGCGCTGGTCGGCCTCGAAGAGGATCTGGAAGGCGCGCTTGCGGGCCTTGTTCCGGGCAGCCACGGTTAGCTGTTCACCCGGCCGAGGTAGTCGCCGGTGCGGGTGTCGACCTTGATCTTCTCACCGGTGGTGATGAAGAGCGGGACGCCGATCTCGTAACCGGTCTCCAGGGTGGCCGGCTTGGAGCCGCCGGTGGAGCGGTCGCCCTGGACGCCCGGGTCGGTGTGCTGGATCGTCAGCTCGACAGCGGCCGGCAGCTCGACGTAGAGCACCTCGCCCTCGTGCTGCGCGACCGAGGCGGTGAAGCCCTCGATCAGGAAGTTGGCGGCGTCGCCGACAGCCTTGCGGTCGACCATCAGCTGGTCGTACGTGCTCATGTCCATGAAGACGAAGTACTCGCCGTCCATGTACGAGAACTGCATGTCGCGGCGGTCAATGGTGGCCGTCTCGACCTTCACACCGGCGTTGAAGGTCTTGTCGACCACCTTGCCGGAGAGCACGTTCTTGAGCTTGGTGCGCACGAAGGCCGGGCCCTTGCCGGGCTTGACGTGCTGGAACTCGACGACGGACCAGAGCTGGCCTCCGTCGAGCTTGAGCACCAGGCCGTTCTTGAGGTCGTTCGTGGAAGCCACGGTTGCGGAATCTCCTGGACTGAAAGCTGGTGGACGACCGAGGGTACGCACCTGGGGCGCGTACGCGTGCTAGAGCGCTAGCAGCTCCTTGGTCGTGATGGTGAGTAGCTCGGGGCCGCCGTCCGCCTCGGGGCGCACGACGAGCGTGTCATCGATCCGGACGCCGCCCCGGCCCGGGAGGTGGACCCCCGGTTCGACGGTGACCGGCACGCAAGTGTCCAGTTTACCCATGGCTCCAGGTGCGAGCTGCGGCTCCTCGTCGATTTCGATGCCGACGCCGTGTCCGGTGAGGGGTCCGAAGGCCTCGGCGTGGCCCGCGGCATCCAGTACCTGTCGGGCCGCGCGGTCCACCGCGCGGTACTCCGCGCCCGGCAGCAGGGCCTCCCGGCCGGCCCGCTGGGCTGCGAAAACAGCGTCGTACAGCTCGATCTGCCAGTCGGCGGGGGTGGTGCCGATCACAAACGTACGGCCGATCTCGCAGCGGTATCCGCGGTAGGAGGCGCCCAGGCAGACGGAGAGGAAGTCGCCCTCCTCGACCCTTCGATCGGCTGGACGGTGGCCCGCCCGGCCGGAGTTGGGGCCGGTGCCGACCGAGGTCATGAAAGCGGGCCCGTCGGCGCCGTGGTCGACCAGGCGGCGCTCCAGCTCCAGGGCGAGGTGGCGCTCGGTGCGGCCCACCAGGATCGACTCCAGGAGCTCCCCCAGCGCCTGGTCGGCGATCTCGGCGGCGATGCGCAGGCAGGCGATCTCCTCCTCGTCCTTGACGAGGCGGCGCTGCTCGACGGCGCTGCCGAGATCGCTCAGGAGCAGCCGGGTCGCCACCGAACCGACGGCGCGGTGGCGGGCCACGGAGAGGTGGTGCTCCTCCACGGCGAGCGAGTCCGCGCCGGTGGCCTGGGCGAGGTCGGCGGCCGCGACAGCGGGGTCGCCGCCGGGTGCGGGCAGCACGATGAGACGCAGCTGCTCGTCCAGGTGCCCCTCGATGAGGTCGCCCGACGGAGTGCGCGGGCACAGCAGGACGTCCTCGGCGGGGCCGATCAGCAGGACCGCGCCGGGCGGGGCACCGCCCGCGAGATAGCGGACGTTGGCCGGACGCGAGACGAGGGCCGCCGCGCTGCCTGCGGCCGCGCAGCGGTCCCGCAGCCAGCCCCGGCGCACCGCGAACACCTCTGACATGACTTGAGCGTATGAGCGCGGGCGGGGGTTGGCTGTCCGAGCGCGTCCGACCGGGGGCCGCCCCGGGAGTCGGTCCGGGAGTCGGTCCGTTCTCGGTCGCCGGACGGGCTCGGGGTTGCCCCGCTCGGCCGGCCCCGGCAGCCCCGGCGCCCTGTCCTCAGGTGCCGGACGGGCCCGGTTATCGGCCGGCCCGGGTGTTGTCCTGCGCGGGCTCGTTTTCGAGCCCGCTACCAGCTCGGGGGGCTGGCGATGGTTCGGGCCAGGACGTCGTCCAGGAGGCGGGCCGTGGTGGGGACGTCGTACTGGGAGTTGTCGATGATCGGCAGGCCCGAGCCGTACCAGCCGGCCATGCGGCCGTGGATGCCGGCGACCTCCTCGTCCGACAGGCGGCGGTTGCCGCTGCGCTCCGCGTTGCGCTCCAGGACCACTTCGAGGCCCGGCAGGAGCACGACCGGCAGCAGGCCCGGACCCACGTGCCGCTTCCAGCCGCCGAGACCCACGACCGGCCGGTCGGGGAACACGGCGTCGTCAAGGATGCAGGAGATGCCGTTGGCCAGGAAGTTGCGCGCGGCGAAGCCGCAGGTGCGGCGGGCGAGGCGGTACTGGGCCTCGGAATGGTCGTTCCAGCCCGACTGCGGGTCGGCGAACCCCGAACACACCCATTCGCGTACGTCGTCGAGGCTGATGTGCGCGGTCGGCACGCGGCGGTGCTGGGCCCAGTACCGCGCCACGGTCGTCTTCCCGGCCCCGGCCGGGCCGATGAGCAGCACCGCGAGCGTCGTCGCCCCGGTCCCCTCGGGCGCCTGGGGCAGCGGGACGGGGCCACCGGGCGGCAGGGCGACATGACCGGTGGTGTCGCGGGACGGCGGGCGCGCCGAAGCGTGCTGGGGCGCCGGTCCGTGCCAGCCCTGACCGGGCGGCTGCGGAGCCCCGGCGTGATGCGGGGCCGGGGCCGGCGGGTGTGGGGGCGCGGGGAGCTGTGCGGTCGTCGGCTCCGGCCGCGGGGGGCCGGGCTGGTACGGCGGCGGCTGCGGGATCGGGACGGTCGGCCCGGCCGTGGGCGCGCCCGGCCGCAGCGCGGTCGTCCGCTCGGGCTCGGTCCCCTGGGCCCAGTCGTGCGGGGGCTGCCCCGGGGCGTGGGGCGGCGGCAGTGGAGCCCCCCCTGCGTGTTGCATCCGGTGCCACTCCGTCTCGTACAGGCAACTGGCGCTGGTCGGGCGCCCGTCGGCGGCGGACGGCCCGGTGCAGAACCGTACCTCCCCCGGCCGTCACAGTGTGAACGGCCGGGGAGCGGCGACAGTGCCCGTCAGCCGTGGCTGTCGTCGGCGAGTTCGCCGGCGAGCGCGCGCAGGGCCAGCCGGTAGGAGCCGATGCCGAAGCCCGCGACGGTGCCGGTCGCGACCGGCGCGATCACCGAGGTGTGGCGGAATGCCTCACGGGCGTACGGGTTGGAGATGTGCACCTCGATGAGGGGCGCGGTGCGCTGAGCGGCCGCGTCTCGCATCGCGTACGAGTAGTGGGTGAACGCGCCCGGGTTGATGACCACCGGAATCCGGCCATCGGCGGCCTCGTGCAGCCAGCGCACGAGTTCACCCTCGTCGTTGGTCTCGCGGACCGACACCTCGAAGCCGAGTTCCTTGCCGAGTTCCTCGCACACCTCGACCAGACCCGCGTACGTGGTGGCGCCGTAGACGTCCGGCTCGCGGGAGCCGAGGCGGCCGAGGTTCGGGCCGTTGAGGACGAACACCCGCCGGCTCACGCGGAGACCTCGCCGAACGCGGCGAGCAGCACCGCCGGGTCCGGGCCCTCCAGGACGGACGGCTTGGCGAGGCCGTCCAGGACGATGAAGCGGAGCAGGTTGCCGCGGGACTTCTTGTCCAGCTTCATGTTCTCCAGGAGCTTGGGCCACTGGTCGCCGCGGTAGGTGAGCGGCAGGCCCACGGACTCCAGGATGGCGCTGTGCCGGTCGGCGGTGGCGTCATCCAACCGCCCTGCCAGGCGGCCGAGTTCGGCCGCGAAGACCATGCCGACGGACACGGCCGCGCCGTGCCGCCACTTGTAGCGCTCGTTCTTCTCGATGGCGTGCGCGAGGGTGTGGCCGTAGTTGAGGATCTCGCGCGGGCCCGATTCCTTCAGGTCGCTGGAGACCACGTCGGCCTTGACCCGGATGGAGCGCTCGATCAGCTCGGCGGTGTACGGGCCCTCGGGGGTGCGGGCGCCGGCCGGGTCGGCCTCGATGAGGTCGAGGATGACCGGGTCGGCGATGAAGCCGCTCTTGATGACTTCGGCCATGCCGGACACGTAGTCGTGGACCGGCAGCGAGTCCAGCGCGGCGAGGTCGCACAGGACGCCGATGGGCGGGTGGAAGGCGCCGACGAGGTTCTTGCCCTCGGCGGTGTTGATGCCGGTCTTGCCGCCGACGGCCGCGTCCACCATGCCGAGCACGGTGGTCGGCACCGAGATCCAGCGCACCCCGCGCAGCCAGGTGGCCGCGACGAAGCCCGCGAGGTCGGTGGTGGCGCCTCCGCCCACGCCGATGACGACATCGGTGCGGGTGAAGCCGGACTGGCCGAGCGCCTTCCAGCAGTAGGCGGCGACCTCGGCGGTCTTGGCCTCCTCGGCGTTCGGGACCTGGATGGCGATGGCTTCGTAGCCCTCGGACGCGAGGTCCGAGCGGATCGCGTCGCCGGTACCGGCCAGCGCCTCCGGGTGGATGATCGCGACCCGCTGGGTCTTGTCGCCGATGAGCCCGGCCAGTTCGCCCAGCAGGTTGCGGCCGACGAGCACGTCGTACGGGTCCGTCCCGGCCGTGGCGCCGACCTGGATCCGGGTGGGTGCCTGCTCCGTCATGCGTCCTTCAACTCCAGTGCGTCGAGGACCGCCTGGGCGACCTCTTCGGGCGTGCGCTCGTCGGTCGCGACGACCGCACGGGCGACTTCGGTGTACAGATGGCGGCGCGCGTCCATCAGCTCGCGCCACTGCCGGCGCGGATTGACGGCGAGGAGCGGCCGGGCGGCGTTCAGGCCGACGCGCTTGACGGCCTCCTCCACGTCCATCGACAGATAGACCACGGGATGCGGCGCGAGCAGCGCGCGCGTCGAGGCGTCGAGGATCGCGCCGCCGCCGAGGGACAGCACCCCCGTGTGCTCGGCGAGCGCGGCCCGCACAGCGGCACGCTCCAGGTCGCGGAAGTGCGGCTCGCCGTCCTCGATGAAGATGTCCGAGATCTCCCGGCCCTCGGCGGCCACGATGTCGGCGTCGGTGTCCCGGTAGGGCACACCGAGCCGCTCGGCCAGCAGCGCGCCCACGGTGGACTTGCCGGAGCCCATCGGGCCGACCAGGACGACCAGCGGTCCGGTGCTCACCGGATCTGCAGGTTGTCGAGGTACGAGCGGACGTTGCGGCGGGTCTCGGCCACGCTGTCGCCGCCGAACTTCTCGGCGACCGCGTCCGCCAGGACGAGCGCGACCATGGCCTCGGCGACGATGCCCGCGGCCGGTACGGCGCACACGTCGGAGCGCTGGTGGTGGGCCTTGGCGGCCTCGCCGGTGGCGACGTCGATGGTGGCGAGCGCGCGCGGCACGGTCGCGATGGGCTTCATGGCGGCCCGTACGCGCAGCAGTTCACCGGTGGTCAGGCCGCCCTCGGTGCCGCCGGAGCGGCCGGAGGTGCGCTTGACGCCCTCGGCGGTGTTCACGATCTCGTCGTGGGCCTGCGAGCCGGGCACCCGGGCCAGGTCGAAGCCGTCGCCGACCTCGACGCCCTTGATGGCCTGGATGCCCATGAGGGCGGCGGCGAGCCGGGCGTCCAGACGCCGGTCCCAGTGCACGTGCGAGCCGAGGCCGACCGGCACTCCGTAGGAGAGCACCTCGACGACTCCGCCGAGAGTGTCGCCGTCCTTGTGGGCCTGGTCGATCTCGGCGACCATCGCCTTCGACGCGTCCGCATCCAGGCAGCGCACCGGGTCGGCGTCCAGCTTCTCGACGTCGGCGGGGGTCGGGTAGACGCCGTACGGCGCCTTGGCCGCGGCCAGCTCCACGACGTGCGAGACGATCTCGATGCCGACCGTCTCCTTGAGGTAGGAGCGGGCGACCGCGCCGAGCGCGACGCGGGCGGCGGTCTCCCGGGCACTGGCGCGCTCCAGGATCGGGCGGGCCTCGTCGAAGCCGTACTTCTGCATGCCAGCGAGGTCGGCGTGGCCGGGCCGGGGCCGGGTCAGCGGGGCGTTGCGGGCCAGTTCGGCGAGGACCTCGGGGTCCACCGGGTCGGCCGACATGACCTGCTCCCACTTGGGCCACTCGGTGTTCCCGACCATGACCGCGACGGGCGAGCCCATGGTCAGACCGTGCCGGACGCCGCCGAGGAAGGTCACCTCGTCGCGCTCGAACTTCATGCGGGCGCCGCGTCCATAGCCGAGCCGCCGCCGGGCCAGGTGGTCGGCCACCATCTCCGTGGTGATCGGTACGCCGGCGGGAAGGCCCTCCAGCGTCGCGACAAGTGCGGGTCCGTGGGATTCCCCAGCGGTCAGCCAGCGCAGCCTGCTCAACGGTGCTCCTCGTTGCTCGCGCGTCCTTGTACCACTACGGCGCGGCCGGGGTGCGCGGCCCTGGCCCGCCACCCCTGATCCTCCCACGTCCCGGACGGTGGGCCGGGCCGTGGTCCAGCAGGCGGACTGTGATCCGGGCAGGTGCGGGCCGTCGTGGGCCGCTCGCGCGGTTCCGCGCGCCCCTGTAGGTGACGCACCCCCGTGCGTGCGGCGCGTCCGACGCAGGTCGGCAACCCCGCCGGGCTCAGCGGCCTGCCAGTGCCGCCTCGCCCGCCTTGCGCATCGCCTCCAGCGGAGCGCTCGCGCACCCCGTCATCTGCTCGACCTGGAGCACCGCCTGGTGCACGAGGAGGTCGAGCCCGCCGACCACCGCTCCGCCGCGCCCGGCCCAGGCGGCTGCGAGCGGCGTCGGCCACGGTTCGTACAGCACGTCGAAGAGGGTGCCGGGGTGCTCGGGGACGGCCGCGGCCAAGGCGTCGGTGGTGCCGGCCGGGGTGGTGGCGATGACGAGCGGCGCCTCGAAGGCCTCCGCCGCGCGCGACCAGTCGGCGGTACGGACGTCGACGCCGAGCCGCTCGCCCCAGCCCCGCATCTCCGCGGCCCGCGCCTCGCTGCGGACGTACGCGGTGACCGGGCCGGCGCAGATCCGCGCGAGCGCGGCGAGCGCCGAGGAGGCGGTCGCGCCCGCGCCGAGGACGGCGGCGGACTCCACCTTGCTCACGCCTCGTTCGTCCAGGGCTGCGACCAGGCCGGGGATGTCGGTGTTGTCGCCGAGGCGGCGCCCGTCATGGGTGAGGACGACGGTGTTGACCGCCTCGACCGAGGCCGCCGTGTCGCTGATGCCGTCGAGCAGCGGGATGACCGCCCGCTTCAGCGGCATCGTGAGCGAGAGCCCCGCCCAGGACGCGTCGAGTTCCGCGACGAAGCCGGGGAGCCCGGCCTCGTCCACCTCGAAGCGGTCGTAAGACCAGTGGCCGAGGCCGAGTTCGGCGTACGCGGCCCGGTGCAGGACCGGGGAGAGCGAGTGCGCGATGGGCGAGCCGAGCACAGCCGCCCGGCGCGCGCCCTCACTGGCCGGACTGGCCATTGAACTTTTCCTTCAGCTTGTTGAATTCGGGAAGGGTCTTGGCGAACTCGGTCTTCTGCTCACCGTCCGTGGCCACGAAGTACATCCAGCCCTCGTTCGTCGGGCTGAGCGCGGCGGCCAGCGCCTCGCTGCCCGGGTTGCCGATGGGTCCGGGTGTCAGGCCCCGCCACTTGTACGTGTTGTACGGGTCCGGGTTGCTGTTGATCTCGGCCAGACCGATCTTGATGTTGCTCTTGCCGGTGAGGTAGTTGTACGCCGAGTCGAACTGGAGCTTCTGGTTGGTCTGGGTGTTGTCCGGCTTGAGGCGGTTGTAGACGACCTCGGCCATCTTGGTGAAGTCGTCGTGGGTCTTGCCCTCGGCCTGCACGAGGCTGGCGACGGTGATGACCTGCCACGGGCCTTCGAGCCCGAGCTTCCTGGCCTCCGCAGCCAGATCCTGCTTGCCGTACTCCGAGCTGGCCCTGTTGACCATCTTCCGCAGTACGTCCTCGGGCTTCATGCCCTTGGCGACGGGGTAGCTCGCCGGGTACAGGAAACCTTCCAGCGGGTCCTTGACGTTCTTGTGGCCCTTGGCCCAGTCGGGCAGGCCGAGGCTGTCGGCGCTCTTGAAGGCGACGTTCTTGGTGGTTCCATCGGGGACGCCGAGCCGCTTGTCGATCTGCTCGTAGACCCACGCGTCGCGTTTGCCTTCGGGAATGATGAGCGCGTTACGGCTGCTCGGATTGAGCATGAGGGCGACCGCGTTGGCCGCGGACATGCCCTTCTTCAACGTGTAGGCGCCGGCCTGGATCGTCTTGCCCTTGGGGTTGTCGTTCTGGGCCTGGACGAAAGCGTCGATGCTCTTGACGACACCGGCCTGCTTGAGGAGCTGGCCGATCTCGGAGCCACCCGCGCCCGTCGGCACCTCGACGGTGACCGTCTCGCCGGACCCTTCGCCCACATAGTCGGGGGCCGCGCCGAACTTGCTCTGGTAGAACTCGTAGCCGACATAGCCGACTCCGCCCACGCCCACGGCGAAGATGACCGTCAGGACCAGGCAGGCGCGGCCGCTCTTGCCCTTCTTCTTGTTCTTGGTCTTGCCCCGCCGGTCACGGCCGCCGCGGCGGGACTCGCGCGGGTCGTCGTCTTCGCCTTCGCTGTCGCCAACGCCGGTGAAGAACGGGTGCTTCTCCTCCTCCGGCTCGGCCTCCGCGTCCCACTCCTGGCCCTGCTCGGGGACCTCGGGGACGACGGGCGCCTGACGCTGGCCGGGCGGCTGCGGCGGCGGATACGCCTCAGGCGTGCCGTAGAAGTCGTGGCTCTCGCCCGCGTAGCCGTCGTTGTACGGGTCGGCCTGGTGACCCGCGTACGGCATGGCGGCCTGCTGACCGGTGTCCCAGCCCCCGTTGTACTGCTGGGGTTGCTGGGGTTGCTGGGGTTGCTGCGCGTACTGGTCCGGATAGTGCGGCTGCGCCGGGTACTGCTGCTGCGGGTAGCCCTGCTGGGGCTGCTCGGCGTAGTGCGGCTGCGGGACGTACTGGCCCTGAGGTTGCGGGACGTACTGCTCCTGCGGCTGGGGCGCGTACTGGTCCTGCGGGTAGTACTGCTGCTGGTGCTGCGGCTGCTGCTGGCCGCCGTGCGGAGCCTGACCGGAGGCAGCCTGCTGCGCTCCCCACCCCTGGTCCCCGTAGAGGGGGTCCTCTGGGTGCCACGGTTCGGAGCCTGCGCCCCGGCCATACTCAGTCATCGGTCCCCTAGAGCCGCGAGGCATCCGGACGGTCCGCCTCTTGTGCTGTGCGGCGACTGTTCGAATGCCTCCGCATCGCGCGGAACGTTACCGTATCGCGATCAGATAACCACTTCGACGCCTTCCCCGGGGGCGTTACCCGACACCCGTTCGGCCTCAAGAGCGGTCTGAAGAATGATCACCGCGGCGGCTTGGTCGATGACGGATCGGCCCTTCTTGGACTTCACGCCCGAGGCGCGCAGCCCCTGGCTCGCGCTCACCGTCGTCATCCGTTCGTCCACGAGACGCACCCCGACGGGGGCGATGCCGCGCGCCAACTCCCGGGCGAACAGGCGGACTTTGGCCGCGGCCGGGCCCTCGCCCCCGTTGAGGGAGCGGGGCAGTCCGACGACCACCTCGATCGGTTCGTACTCGGCGACGAGCTGCCGCAGCCGCCGGTGGGCGGCCGGGACGTCGCGTCCCGGCACGGTCTCCACCGGCGTGGCGAGCACCCCGTCGGGGTCGCACGAGGCGACCCCGATCCGGGCGTCCCCGACATCGATCGCCAGTCGGCGTCCTCGTCGCATCAGGCGGTCTCGGCTACCTGGCGCTCGACGGCGTCGATGGCGTCGCCGATCGCGTCCGGGTGCTGACCGCCGCCCTGGGCGACGTCCGGCTTGCCGCCACCTCCGCCGCCGAGGGTCTTGGCGGCGGTACGGACCAGCTCACCGGCCTTGAGACCGCGCTCGCGGGCCGCCTCGTTGGTGGCGATGACCGTCACCGGGCGGCCATTGGCCGTGGTGAACAGCGCCACGACCGCCGGGCGGTCGCCCGGGATGCGGCCGCGCACGTCCAGGACCAGCTTGCGCAGGTCGTCGGCGGAGGTGCCGTCCGGCACCTGCCCGGTGACCAGCGCCGTACCGCGGACGTCCTTGGCGGAGTCCACGAGACCGGCGGCGGCCTGGAGCACCTTTTCGGCGCGGAACTTCTCGATCTCCTTCTCGGCGTCCTTCAGCTTGCCGAGCATGCTGGAGATCTTCTCCGGAAGCTCCTCGGGACGGCCCTTGACCAGCTCCTGGAGCTGAGCGACGACCGTGTGCTCGCGGGCCAGGAAGTTGTACGCGTCGACGCCGACCAGGGCCTCGATGCGGCGCACGCCGGAGCCGATGGACGACTCGCCGAGCAGCTTCACCAGACCCAGCTGGGCGGTGTTGTGCACGTGCGTACCGCCGCACAGCTCCTTGGAGAAGTCGCCGATGGTCACGACGCGCACCCGCTCGCCGTACTTCTCGCCGAACTCGGCGATGGCGCCCTGCTTCTTGGCCTCGTCGATCGACATGACCTCGGCCTGCACGTCCAGCTCGCGGGCGAGCACCTCGTTGATCTTCTGCTCGACGTCGGTGAGGACCGTGCCGGGAACGGCGGCGGGCGAACCGAAGTCGAAGCGGAAGCGGCCGGGCGAGTTCTCGGAGCCGGCCTGGGCGGCCGTCGGGCCGAGCGCGTCGCGCAGCGCCTGGTGGGTGAGGTGGGTGGCGGAGTGGGCGCGGGCGATGGCGCGGCGGCGCTTGGTGTCGATGGCGGCGTAGGCGGCGGCGCCGACCGTGACCTCGCCGACCTGCACGACACCCTTGTGCACGTGGACGCCGGGGACCGGCTTCTGTACGTCGCGGACCTCGATGACCGCGCCGCTGTCGAGCTTGATGCGGCCCTGGTCGGCGAGCTGGCCGCCGCCCTCGGCGTAGAACGGCGAGCGGTCGAGGACGACCTCGACCTCGTCGCCCTCGGTGGCGGCGGGTGAGGGCACGCCGTCGACGAGCAGGCCGACGATGGTCGACTCGTTCCCGGTGTGGGTGTAGCCCGTGAAGTCGGTCTCGCCGGACCGGTCGGCGACCTCGCGGTAGGCGGACAGGTCGGCGTGGCCGGTCTTCTTGGCCCTGGCGTCGGCCTTGGCCTGGTCGCGCTGCTGCTTCATCAGGCGGCGGAAGCCGTCCTCGTCCACCGAGAGGCCCTGTTCGGCGGCCATCTCCAGGGTGAGGTCGATCGGGAAGCCCCAGGTGTCGTGGAGCAGGAACGCCTTGTCGCCGGCCAGGACCGTGCCACCGGTGGCCTTGGTCTCGGTGATGGCGGTGTCGAGGATGTTGGTGCCGCCGCGCAGGGCCTTGAGGAAGGCGGCCTCCTCGGCGCCGGCGACGGTCTCGATACGCTTGCGGTCGGTGATGAGCTCCGGGTACTGCTGGCCCATCGTGTTGATCACGACGTCGATCAGGTCCTGGACGACCGGCCCGGTGGCGCCCATGAGCCGCATGTTGCGGATGGCGCGGCGCATGATGCGGCGCAGCACATAGCCGCGGCCCTCGTTGCCCGGGGTCACACCGTCGCCGATGAGCATCACGGACGTACGGATGTGGTCGGCGACCACGCGCATCGACACGTCGGACTCGTGCTTGTCGCCGTAGCGGACGCCCGTCAGCTCGGTGGCCTTGTCCATGACCACGCGCAGGGTGTCGGTCTCGTACATGTTCTGCACGCCCTGCAGGATCATCGCGAGGCGTTCGAGGCCGAGGCCGGTGTCGATGTTCTTGGAGGGCAGGTCGCCGAGGATCGGGAAGTCCTCCTTGCCCTCGCCGGCGCCGCGCTCGTACTGCATGAAGACCAGGTTCCAGATCTCCACGTACCGCTCGTCGTTGACGGCCGGGCCGCCCTCGACGCCGAACTCGGGGCCGCGGTCGTAGTTGATCTCGGAGCAGGGGCCGCACGGTCCGGGCACGCCCATGGACCAGAAGTTGTCCTTCTTGCCCAGGCGCTGGATGCGCTCGGCCGGCACGCCGATCTTGTCGCGCCAGATCTGCTCGGCCTCGTCGTCGTCCAGGTAGACGGTGATCCACAGCTTCTCCGGCTCCAGGCCGAAGCCACCGTCCGCCACGGGGCTGGTGAGCAGCTCCCAGGCGTAGCTGATGGCGCCTTCCTTGAAGTAGTCGCCGAAGGAGAAGTTGCCGCACATCTGGAAGAACGTGCCGTGCCGGGTGGTCTTGCCGACCTCTTCGATGTCCGGCGTGCGCACGCACTTCTGCACGCTGGTGGCGCGCGGGGCGGGCGGCTTGGTCTCACCGAGGAAGTACGGCTTGAAGGGGACCATGCCCGCGTTGACGAGCAGCAGAGTCGGGTCGTCCGCGATGAGCGACGCCGAAGGGACGACGGTGTGCCCGCGCTCCTCGAAGAAGCTCAACCAGCGGCGGCGAATCTCGGCCGACTCCATCAGTGGTCCTCATTCCGGTTGTACGAATGCTTGGTGTACTGCTGTTGTGTGGTCTCGATGGCGACGAGGCGGCGCTGCGCCGGGAGTTCGCGCGGCGACCCGCTCTCGCCGATGCCCAGGACGTCGTTGAGTTCGGCCTCGCGCTGCGCCATGCCGGACTTGATGTCGAGGGCGAGGTCCTTGAGCCGGTGGCCGGCCTCGACCGCCTTGTCGGCGGTGCGCGCGGCCAGGCTCTCCGGGGTCAGTTGCTTCAGCTTCCGGTTGACCTTGGTGGTGGCCCAGACTCCGGCGGCAGCGCCCGCGGTGAACCAGAACGTACGGCGGAACATCGCAGCGTCAGCCCTTTCGCTTCGAGCGCCGCGCGGCCGGCACGGTCCGCCCGACGATCACGTTACGTCGGCTCTCCCGGGCGGGCACATCGGCCGGTGCGGCGCCCTTGCGCCCGAGGGCCCGGCGCACGCCGTACCCGAAGGCCGCCACCTTCACCAGCGGTCCGCCGAAGGTGGAGGCGACGGTGGTGGAGAGCGCGGACGCGTTGGAGGTGACTTCCTGGACGTCGGAGGCGATCGCGTCGACCCGGTCCAGCTGGGTCTGCGCCGAGCGCACCGCCGATGAGGCGTCCGCGAGCAGCGGGACGGCCTGGTCGGTCACGTCCGCGACCAGTTTGGTCGTCGCCTTCAGCGTCTGGGCCAGCCTCACGAGAACGACCGCGAGGAAGGACACCAGGATCGCCCAGAAGACGGCCACCAGGATCCCGGCCACCTCTCCACCGGACACTTGCACCGCTCCCCGCAACCCGTCGGAACCCGAAAAAAGTCGTCCTCCGACCCTATCGCGCCGGGGGTGGCTTCCCGTACCGCATTCCGGGCCGCCGCGAGCGGGCTTGGGCAAGCGGATTGTACGCAGCGCATGCCCCTGAGTACGCTGCGTGTTCCATGCGCTCCCATCTGCCCGCAGAGTTGAACCGCTTCGTCGGCCGAGACCGTGAACTGGCCCAACTGGACGATCTGCTCCGCGATGCGCGCATGGTCACCGTGACGGGCGTCGGCGGGGTCGGCAAGACGCGCTTCGTGCTGCGGGCCGCAGCGGGCCTGGCCGAGCAGGAACGGTACTGCGACGGTGTGCGGCTGGTGGAACTGGCCGCGCTGACCGATCCCGGCCTGCTCGACCACGCCGTCGTGGAGGCGCTCGGCCTGACCGACCACACCGCGCGGGCGCCGCGCCAGGCGCTGCTCGACCATCTGGCCAGGCGTCAACTGCTGCTGATCGTCGACGGGTTCGAGCAGTTGGTGGACGCCTGTGCCGAGCTCGTGCGGGAGCTGCTGCGGGGCGCGCCCGGACTGCGGGTGCTCGCGGCGGGGCGGCTGCCGCTGAGGATCGACGGCGAGCGGGTGCTGACGCTGGCGCCGCTGAACGGACAGGACGCGCTGCGACTCTTCTGCGAGCGGGCGGGCGAGCGACCGGTCGACGGGCACGAGACGGCGGCCGCGGAGCTGTGCCGGCGCCTGGACGGGATCCCGCTGGCGCTTGAGCTGGCCGCCGGACGGCTCGGCGCGCTCTCGGTGGAGCAGTTGCTGCGCCGCATCGACGACCGGTTCCAGCTGCTGACCGGCGGCGGGCGGGGTGCGCTGCCGCGCCACCAGACGCTGCGGACGACCATCGGCTGGAGCCACGAGCTGTGCACGACGGCCCAGCGGCTGCTGTGGGCGCGGCTTTCGGTCTTCGCCGGGCCCTTCGACCTGGAGGCCGTCGAGTACATCTGCGTGGGTCCGGATCTGCCGCAGGAGGCGGTGCTCGACGTGCTCGGCGAGCTCCTCGACCAGTCGGTGGTGGTGCGCGAGGACACCGCGGGCGGCGTCCGCTACCGGCTGCTCGACACGGTGCGCGAGTACGGCGCCGAGTGGCTGGCGGCGTCGGGCGACGCGGTCCGCCTGCACCGACGCCACCGCGACTGGTACCTGGGCCTCGCCACCTGGTGCGAGCTGGACTGGTTCAGCCCCCGGCAGGCGGAGGTCGCGGCGCGCGTGGAGGGCGAACTCCCCAACCTGCGGGCCGCGATGGAGTTCTCGCTCCAGTCCGCGCGGGACGCCCACCTGGCGCAGTACCTGGCGGGGACGCTCTGGTTCTACTGGGTCGGCTGCGGGCGGCTCGCCGAGGGGCGGCACTGGCTCGCGCACGTCCTGGAGGCCGAGGGCGAGCACGGCAGTTCCCGCCTCAGGGCGCTGTGGGTGCTCGGCTATGTCGCGGTGTTGCAGGGCGACGCGGTGGCGGCGATCGCGGCGCTGCACGAGTGCCGCGAGCAGGCCGAGGGGTGCGGCGACGCGGTGGCCACGGCGTACGCGGTGCACCGCACCGGCTGTCTGTCCCTGGTCACCGACGACATGGCGCGCGCCGAGGAGCTGCTCGGTTCGGCGCTGGCCGGTTACGAGGAGGCCGGCGAGCTCAACAGCAATGTCCTGATGTGCCGCATCGAGCTGGCGATGGCGGTGGGCTTCCGCGGCCGGCTCGACGAAGCTGTGTCCCTCTGCGAGCAGGTCGTGGAGGTCTGCGAGGACCACGGCGAGCGCTGGGCGCGCGGCTATGCGCTGTACGTCCTGGCGTACGCGGCCTGGCACGGCGGCGACCGGCGCCGCGCGCGCGAGCTGCTCCGTGAGACCCTCGCCACCAACCACGCCTTCCACGATCTGGTGGGCACGGTGCTCACCCTGGAGATGCTGGCGCTCATCGCGGTGGACGACGGGGACCCGGTGGAGGCGGCCGTGCTGCAAGGGGCCGCCGAGCGGATCTGGCCATCGGTGGGCCTGCCCCTGTTCGGCTCGGCGTACTTCTACGCGGCGCACGTACTGTGCGAGGAGCGGACCAGGGAGCGGCTCGGGGACACCGGGTACCTGGAACACCGGCGGCGCGGCGCCCGGCTCGACGCGGCGCAGGCGGTGGCGCGCGCCCTTGGCGGCGGCCACGAGGGCGACGGCGTACGGGAGTTGACCCCGGCACGCGAGACGCCGGCCTCCCCAGCGCAGCGGCGCGAAGGGTCCGGACATGCGGAAGCCCGCCGCCTCCCGCTCCGTGCGGAGCGGGGGACGGCGGGCTGAAGCGCTGAGGCTCCGGTGCTACGTCCGGATCAGCGGGCGTAGTACTCGACGACGAGCTGCTCGTCGCAGATGACCGGGATTTCCTTGCGGTTCGGGTCGCGGTCCAGGCGGAAGGCCAGGGCCTTCAGGTTCACCTGGAGGTAGCGCGGGGTCTCGCCCTCGCCGGCGTAGCCACCCTCGCGGGCGACCTGGAAGGGGACCTTCTCGCGGCTGCGCTCGCGGACGGTCACGACGTCGTCCGGACGGACACGGAACGACGGCTTGTCGACCTTGCCACCGTTGACCTGGATGTGACCGTGCACGACCATCTGGCGGGCCTGGTAGATGGTGCGGGCGATGCCCGAACGCAGAACCAGGGCGTCGAGGCGACGCTCGAGCTCGACGACCAGCGCCTCGCCCGTCTTGCCTTCGGCCTTCTTGGCGCGGTCGTAGGCACGCGCCATCTGGCGCTCGCTGATGTCGTACTGGGCGCGCAGACGCTGCTTCTCGAGCAGACGGACCTTGTAGTCCGAGTTCTGCTTGCGGCCACGGCCGTGCTCGCCCGGCGGGTAGGGGCGGGCCTCGAAGTACTTGACGGCCTTCGGCGTCAGCGCGATGCCGAGCGCACGAGACTTCTTGACCTTGGGACGCGACTGGTTAGGCACGTTCTCCAAACCTCCATGGTTGGGTTAGGTTAGGCTCACCTTACTCAAGGAGATCGCATGTCGCGTCCGGGGAACACCAGTCACATCACGGACAGCACGAAGAAGGCCGACTCTGCTCCCACAGGAGAAGTCGACTCCACCGGCCCCCAGTTGAAGCATGGGGCCGGGCACGTGACGGAGGTCCGATCAGATCGTGGTCAGCCGCGTCCCAGCGGACTTGAAATCGCACGGATGCCGTCAGCAGCCGAGCGCACACGAACTCTCGTACATAGTACCTGCTCGGCGGCGCTGGTCATTCCCGGCCTTGCCGGAGCCCGTCCCGAGCCGGTGGCGGCCGATGTCCGCGGCGTCGGCCCGGACGGCGACCTATTCATGGTCTTCCCGGCCGACTCCCCGGCCGTAAGGGCCGCCACACACGCGCAGGACGACGACGTCCCGGCCGTCGTGGAGATCACGGACGTGGCTCCGGTGTCCGTCCCCCACCGTATCCGGGGCCGCGCCTGGATCTCCGGCTGGCTGACCCGGGTGCCCGGCCAGGCGGGGCCCGGCCGCACGATGCTCCGCCTGGAGATCGGCGACGCGTACGTGGACGACCTGTGGGGCGCGAGCGCGGTGGAGGCCGAGGAGTTCGCCCTGGCCGAGCCTGATCCGTTCGTACGCCACGAGAGCGAGCTGCTCCAGCACCTCGACTCGGCCCATGGCCAGCAGGTGCGGACGCTGTGCACGGTGGTCGAGCGGGAGGGTATGGCACGGGTCACACCGCTGGCGCTCGACCGGTTCGGGCTGCGGGTGCGGTTCACCGGGGTCGACGGCCACACCTTCGACGCGCGCTTCGACTTCCCGGAGCCGGTGGGCGACCTCGCCGCCCTGCGGCGCGCGATGCGGCGGCTCTTCGCCGCCGCGGCCCGCTAGACAGGGCTCCCCGCGGGGCTCGGGGCTACTCCGGGTCTCGGCCCAGGCGCTCGCGGACCTTTTCCACCACGTCCGCGTAGCGCGCCTCCGCTCCGTAGCGCGTGGGTTCGTAGTAGCGCCGGTCCGCCACGGCGTCCGGGGCGTACTGCTGGGCGGCGATCGCGCCGGGCACGTCGTGCGGATAGACGTACCCCTGCGCGTGCCCCAGTTTGGCCGCGCCCTTGTAGTGGCCGTCGCGCAGGTGCGGCGGGACGGGGCCCGCCAGCCCTTTGCGTACGTCCTCCATCGCGGCGGCGATCGCAGTCGTCGCGGAGTTGGACTTCGGGGCGAGCGCCAGCGCGATCGTGGCGTGGCTCAGCGTCAGGGCGGCCTCGGGGAAGCCGATCAGGGCGACCGCCTGGGCCGCGGCCACCGCCGTCGGCAGCGCGGTCGGATCGGCCAGACCGATGTCCTCGCTCGCGGAGATGATCAGTCGCCGTGCGATGAAGCGGGGGTCCTCGCCCGCTTCGATCATCCGGGCCAGGTAGTGCAGCGCCGCGTCGACGTCGGAGCCGCGGATGGACTTGATCAGGGCGCTGGCGACGTCGTAGTGCTGGTCGCCGCCCTTGTCGTACTTGACCGCCGCGCGGTCGACGGTCTCCTCGACGGTCTGGAGGGTGATCTCCTGCTCGGACTTGGCGATGGCCGATCCGGCCGCGGCTTCCAGCGCGGTCAGCGCCCGGCGCGCGTCGCCGCCCGCGATGCGCAGCAGGTGCGCTTCCGCGTCGGAGGGCAGAGTGACCGCTCCGCCAAGACCCCGCTCCTCGGTGAGCGCCCGCCGCACCAGGGCCCGCAGATCGTCGTCCGTGAGCGGTTCGAGGGTGAGCAGGAGGGAGCGGGACAGGAGGGGGGAGATCACCGAGAAGTACGGGTTCTCCGTGGTCGCCGCGATCAGCGTGACCCAGCGGTTCTCGACCGCCGGGAGCAGCGAGTCCTGCTGGGCCTTGGAGAAGCGGTGGATCTCGTCCAGGAAGAGGACCGTCTCCTTGCCGAAGCCGCCGATCGCCCGGCGCGCGCCGTCGATGACCGCGCGCACCTCCTTCACCCCGGCGGTGATGGCGGATAGCTCCACGAACCGCTTGTTCGTGGCCTTCGACACCACGTAGGCGAGCGTCGTCTTCCCGGTGCCCGGCGGGCCCCACAGGATGACCGACGACGGCCCGGCGGGTCCACCCGCACCCTCCCCCACCAGGCGCCGCAGCGGCGAGCCCTGTTTCAGGAGGTGCTGCTGGCCGACCACCTCGTCCAGGACGCGCGGGCGCATCCTGACGGCGAGGGGGCTGCCCGCCGGGTCTTTCTCCTGGCGGTCCTCTGCGGCTGCGGTGAACAAGTCGGGTTCCACGTCCACGAGCCTATGGCACGCCTCTGACAATCCAGCCTGACCTGCGAAAACGCCGGTCAGCTGGTCCAGAAGTCCCACCAGCGGGTCAGGATCAGCATCCCGATGACCCCGATGTGCAGCACCGGCAGCACCCACGTGAACTCGGACAGGAAGTTCTTCGCCCAGCGCGGCGCGGGGAGCAGGCCCTTGCGGAGGTTGAAGGACGTCACGTACCAGAACATGAAGATGGTGGCGACCCAGGCCAGGCAGCACCACAGGCACAGCGAGTTGATCCGGTACAGCGACTCGAACTGGAGCCAGCTGACGAAGCAGACGCCGAAGAGCGTGCCCGCGTTGAAGGTGAGCCAGTACCAGCGGCGGAAGCGGCCGCCCGCGAGCAGGCTCATGCCGACGCAGATGACGATGCCGTACGCGACCAGACCCAGCATCGGGTTGGGGAACCCGAAGGCCGCCGCCTGGCTGCTCTTCATGATGTTGCCGCAGGACACGACGGGGTTGAGGCTGCATCCCGGCACGAAGTTCGGGTCTTCGAGCAGTTTGAACTTGTCGAGCGTGATGACCCAGGCCGCCAGCACACCGGCCGCGCCGGTGATCACGAGCAGCCAGGCGAAGGCGCGGCTGCCGCCGATCGTCCCCTTGGTGCTCACCTCCTGGTGGTCGGAGCCGGAGGAGACGTCGTCAACTGTTGTTGTCATAGCGCCGTTCCGTCATCCCGTCATCGTGTGCTCGGCCTGCTGGACGGCTTCATTCTGCCGCACCGCGGGCACTGTCCACCGTTCGATGGACATAAGGAAGATGGACATAAGGAAGTACGCACGGGGCAACCCGGGCTGTTCGGCGCGGGGCGGCACCGATGGGTCCAGCCCCCGGTGCCGCCCCGCTCTCGGGCCCTCAGGCCAGGCGAGCCCGCAGGGTCGGGAGGATCTCCTCCAGCGGGACCGGTCCCTGTTCCCCGGACTCCATGTCCTTGAGCTGGACCACGCCCTCCGCGAGGTCGCGCTCGCCCGCGACCAGGGTGAAGCGCGCGCCCGAGCGGTTGGCGTTCTTCATCGCGCCCTTCAGGCCCTTCCCGCCGAAGCTGAAGTCCGCCGCGATGCCCGCCCGCCGCAGCTCCGCGACCTTCGCGAACAGCACGCGCCGTGCCTCATCGCCGAGCGGAACCGCGAACACGCTGGTCGTGGAGGGGAGTTCGAGGGTGATGCCCTCGGCCTCCAGGGCCAGGACCGTGCGGTCGACGCCGAGGGCCCAGCCCACCGACGGCAGCGCGGGGCCGCCGATCATCTCGGAGAGGCCGTCGTAGCGGCCGCCGCCGCCCACCGCGGACTGCGAGCCCAGACCGTCGTGGACGAACTCGAAGGTCGTGCGGGTGTAGTAGTCGAGGCCGCGCACCAGTTTCTCGTCGTCCTCGAAGGCCACGCCCTGCGCGATCAGAAGGTCACGGACCTCCTCGTGGTACGCCTTGCAGGCGTCGCACAGGTAGTCGCGCAGGAGCGGCGCACCCACGAGCTGCTTCTGGACCGCGTCCCGCTTGTCGTCGAGGACCCGCAGCGGGTTGATCTCGGCCCGGCGCAGCGTGTCCTCGTCGAGGTCGAGCCCGCGCAGGAAGTCCTGGAGCGCGTCGCGGTAGACCGGGCGGCACTCCTTGTCGCCGAGCGAGTTGAGCAGGATGCGGAAGTCGCGCAGCCCCAGCGAGCGGTACGCGTCGTTCGCCAGGATGATCAGCTCGGCGTCGAGCGCCGGGTCCTCCGCGCCGATCGCCTCGGCACCGACCTGCGAGAAGTGCCTGTAGCGGCCCTTCTGCGGGCGCTCGTAGCGGTAGTACGAGCCCGAGTACCAGAGCTTGACGGGGAGGTTGCCCGCCTTGTGCAGGTTGGCCTCCAGGGCCGCGCGCAGCACGGAGGCGGTGCCCTCGGGGCGCAGCGCGAGCCTGTCGCCGCCCTTGGTCTCGAAGGCGTACATCTCCTTCGTGACGATGTCGGTCGATTCGCCAACACCGCGTGCGAAGAGCTCGACGTTCTCGAAGCCCGGGGTCTCGATGTAGCCGTAGCCCGACCGCTTCAGGGGTGCCGAGATGGCCTCGCGCACGGCGAGGAAGCGCGCCGAGTCCGGCGGGATCAGGTCGTACGTGCCCTTGGGGGCCTGGAAAGTACTCATGGGAAGGCTTCTCGTCACATTCCTCGTCGGGGAGAGGCGGTGCTCTCTCCCTGGCCGGCCGCCACCTGCCGCAGATACGGGTTGGTGGCGCGCTCCTGGCCGATGGTCGTCTGGGAGCCGTGGCCGGACAGCACCACGGTCGAGTCGTCGAGCGGCAGGCACACGCGGCCCAGCGACTCGAGGAGCTCGGCGTGGCTGCCGCCGGGCAGGTCGGTGCGTCCGACGGAGCCGGCGAAGAGCAGGTCGCCCGAGAACAGGATCGGAGGAATGTCCTCCGCCTCGGGCAGCCCGAACGTCACCGACCCCTTGGTATGGCCGGGCGCATGCGACACGGCGAGCTCCAGGCCCGCGAGCCTCAGGGCGGCGCCGTCGGTCAGCTCCTTGACGTCCGAGGGCTCCCCCACCGTCAGCTCGCCCATGAGCTGCGCGCCGAAGGCCCGGCCGAGAGCCTTCTCCGGGTCGCTCATCATGTAGCGGTCCGAGGGGTGGATCCAGGCGGGTACGTCATGGGCTCCGCAGACCGGGACGACCGAGGCGCAGTGGTCGATGTGGCCGTGGGTGAGGACGACGGCGACGGGCTTGAGCCGATGCTTCTTCAGCGTTTCCTCGACGCCCTGGGCGGCCTGGTGGCCGGGGTCGATGATCACGCATTCCTCGCCTGCGGCGGGGGCGACCAGGTAGCAGTTGGTCCCCCAGGCTCCGGCGGGGAACCCGGCAATCAGCACGATCGTCCTCGATTTCTTGCGCGGCGGGTGATTACGGCTGCTCAGAGCCTACCGGCGCTGCTCGGGTCACAGCGAACCCATATACGGTACGGGGCAAAGTCAGCTCGCACGCCCGTACCCACAGCTCACGAGACCGTACAAGGAGACGACCGGTGGTCAGCAGCGAACAGCGTCGGCGCCAGCTCGCCCGCGAGAAGTTCGAGCGGCAGCAGCAGCGCCGGGAGGAAGCACGGCGCAAGGCAAGGCGTCGCAACACCGTCATCGCGGCCGCGCTCGCGGTGGTCGTGGCGGCGGGCGGTGCCGCCTTCGCGACGGGCGCCTTCTCCGGCGACAGCAACAAGAAGCCGGATGCCTCGGCCCCTTCGGACAGCCCGTCGGCGCAGCCCAGCGGCGCGGCGGAGCCCAAGATGGCGATCGACGCCAAGGGCACGTACGACATGGCGCTGAAGACGAACGTCGGCGAGATCAAGTTCGCGATGGACGCGGCCAAGACGCCGCACACCGCGAACTCGTTCAAGTACCTCGCCGACAAGGGGTTCTTCAACAACACCAAGTGCCACCGGCTGACCACGCAGGGCATCTACGTGCTCCAGTGCGGCGACCCGCAGGGCACCGGTTCCGGCGGCCCCGGCTACACGATTCCCGACGAGAACCTGACGGGGCTCGGCAAGGCGGGCGCGGACGGCACGGTGACCTACCCGGCGGGCACCGTCGCGATGGCGAATACCGGCCAACCGCACACCGGTGGCAGCCAGTTCTTCCTGGTCTACAAGGACAGCAAACTGCCGCCCACCTACACGCCGTTCGGCACGATCGACGCGGACGGCCTGAAGGCCGTCCAGGACGTCGCCAAGGAGGGTGTCGAGGGCGGCGCGGGTGACGGAGCCCCCAAGAAGGCCGTCACCATCCAGACGGCGTCGGTCACCAAGGGGTGACCGGGCCGGGCGCCCGGCACCGAGCGTGAACCGCCGAATTCGGCCGCGCTGAGTGCGGACAGCCGGGCGGCCGGTCGCCTAGATTGGCGTTGTGCAGCGCGGGCTCGTACCCGCGCTGTGGAGGGCGGGCGAGGCCCGCCGGGAACTGTGGACGATGCCCCGGGGGACGAACCCCCCGCGCAGGCATCATGTGGAGGAGGCGCTGTGAGCAGCGACCCGTGGGGCCGCGTCGACGAGACGGGCACCGTGTATGTGCGTACAGCCGATGGCGAAGTGGTCGTCGGATCGTGGCAGGCGGGCTCTCCCGAGGAGGCTCTGGCCTACTTCGAGCGCAAGTACGAGGGCCTGGTTGTTGAGATCGGCCTCCTCGAACGGCGGGTGAAGACCACCGACCTGTCGGCGAAGGACGCCCAGACCGCCATCGACCACCTGCGCACGCAGGTCGACGAGCATCACGCGGTCGGCGACCTCGACGCGCTGCGGGTGCGCCTCGACAAGCTGGTGCGGACGGTCGAGTCGCGCCGCGAGGAGCGCAAGGTCCAGAAGGCCAAGCAGACCGACGAGGCGAAGCACGCCAAGGAGGCGCTGGTCGCCGAGGCCGAGGAGCTTGCCCAGAGCGAGCAGTGGCGCTCGGCGGGCGAGCGGCTGCGCGCCCTGGTGGACACCTGGAAGGGCCTGCCGCGGCTCGACCGGAAGTCCGACGACGAGCTGTGGCACCGCTTCTCGCACGCCCGCTCGGCGTTCTCCAAGCGTCGCAAGGCGCACTTCGCGTCGCTCGACGCGCAGCGTGAGGACGCCCGCAAGGTCAAGGAGAAGCTGGTCGCCGAGGCCGAGTCGCTGTCCGGGTCCACGGACTGGGCCACGACGGCGGCGCGCTACCGCGACCTGATGGCGGACTGGAAGGCGGCGGGCCGCGCCCAGCGCGAGGCCGAGGACGAGCTGTGGAACCGCTTCCGCGGCGCCCAGGACGTCTTCTTCGCGGCGCGCAGTTCGGTCTTCGCGGAGCGGGACGCCGAGCAGACCGAGAACCTGAAGCTGAAGGAGGAGCTGGCCGAGGAGGCCGAGAAGATCCTCCCGGTGACCGATCTGAAGGCGGCCCGCGCCGCGTTCCGCTCGATCAACGAGCGCTGGGAGGCCATCGGCCACGTACCGCGGGACGCGCGTCCCAAGGTCGAGGGCCGGATGCACACCGTGGAGCGGGCGATCCAGGAGGCCGAGGAGGCCGAGTGGCGGCGCACCAACCCGGAGGCGCGGGCGCGCGCCGCGGGCCTGACGGGCCAGCTCCAGGACGCGGTCGACAAGTTGCAGCGGCAGATCGACGCGGCCCGCGCGTCCGGTAACGACGCGAAGGCCGACAAGCTGGGCCGCGAGCTGGAAGGCCGCCAGGCGCTGCTCGACCAGGCGCTGAAGGGGCTTGAGGAGTTCGGCGGCTGACGCTCCGTCAAGTACCGGCAAGGGGCCCCCTGTTGGACAGGGGGCCCCTTGGCGTTCCGGTTGCGGGCCGCTCGGCGCGGTCGGCGGTTACGGCCGGCGGGCGGAGGTCACCCGGTACACGTCGTACACGCCCTCGACTCCCCTGACGGCCTTGAGCACATGGCCGAGGTGCTTGGGGTCGCCCATCTCGAAGGTGAAGCGCGAGGTGGCCACCCGGTCGCGGGAGGTCTGCACGGCCGCCGACAGGATGTTGACGTGCTGGTCGGACAGCACGCGGGTGACGTCCGACAGGAGGCGCGAGCGGTCCAGGGCCTCGACCTGGATGGCGACCAGGAAGACCGAGGACTGGGTGGGCGCCCATTCCACTTCGAGGATCCGCTCGGGCTGCTGGGACAGCGAGTCCACGTTGACGCAGTCCGCGCGGTGCACCGAGACGCCGCTGCCGCGGGTTACGAAGCCGATGATGGGGTCGCCGGGTACGGGCGTACAACAGCGGGCCAGCTTCACCCACACGTCGTCGACGCCCTTGACGACCACACCCGGGTCGGCGTTCTTGCGGCGCTTGCTGCGGCCCCGCGAGGGCGGCGCCGACTCGGCGATGTCCTCGTTGGCGGCTTCCTCGCCGCCGAGCGCCTGCACCAGCTTCTGGACGACGCCCTGGGCCGCCACATGGCCCTCGCCGATCGCCGCGTACAGCGAGGAGATGTCGGGGTAGCGCATCTCGTGCGCGAGGGTGACGAGCGAGTCGCCGGTCAGGATCCGCTGGATCGGCAGGTTCTGCTTGCGCATGGCGCGCGCGATGGCGTCCTTGCCGTGCTCGATCGCTTCCTCGCGGCGCTCCTTGGAGAACCAGGCGCGGATCTTGTTGCGAGCGCGCGGCGACTTGACGAAGCCGAGCCAGTCGCGGGAGGGTCCGGCGCCGGCCGCCTTGGAGGTGAAGACCTCCACCAAGTCGCCGTTGTCCAGGGTCGATTCGAGCGGTACGAGGCGCCCGTTGACCCGTGCGCCTATGGTCCGGTGACCGACCTCGGTGTGGACGGCGTACGAGAAGTCGACGGGTGTCGAGCCCGCCGGGAGCGCGATGACGTCGCCCTTGGGCGTGAAGACGAAGACTTCGTTGCGCGAGAGGTCGAAGCGCAGCGACTCCAGGAACTCGCTGGGGTCCTCGGTCTCCTTCTGCCAGTCGAGCAGCTGGCGCAGCCACGCCATGTCGTTGAGGTGGTCGTCCTTGCCGGTCTTCTTCGGCACGTCGGTGCGCACCTTGGAGGCTCCGGCGGACGGATCCTGCTTGTACTTCCAGTGCGCGGCGATGCCGTACTCGGCGCGGCGGTGCATGTCGAAGGTACGGATCTGGAGCTCGACGGGCTTGCCGTTGGGGCCGATCACCGTGGTGTGCAGTGACTGGTACATGTTGAACTTGGGCATCGCGATGTAGTCCTTGAACCGGCCGGGGACCGGATTCCATCGCGCGTGCACCGTGCCGAGCGCCGCGTAGCAGTCCCGCACCGTGTCGACCAGGACGCGGATGCCCACCAGGTCGTAGATCTCCGCGAAGTCACGGCCGCGGACGATCATCTTCTGGTAGACGCTGTAGTAGTGCTTCGGGCGGCCGGTGACGGTCGCCTTGATGCGGGCCGCGCGCAGGTCGGACTGGACCTCGTCGGTCACTATGGCGAGGTATTCGTCGCGCTTGGGCGCGCGCTCGGCGACCAGCCGCACGATCTCGTCGTACATCTTGGGGTAGAGGATCGCGAAGGCGAGGTCCTCCAGCTCCCACTTGATCGTGTTCATGCCCAGGCGGTGGGCGAGCGGCGCGTAGATCTCCAGGGTCTCGCGCGCCTTCTTCTCCTGCTTCTCGCGCTTGAGGTACCGCATGGTGCGCATGTTGTGCAGGCGGTCGGCGAGCTTGATGACCAGGACGCGCGGGTCCTTCGCCATGGCCACGACCATCTTGCGTACGGTCTCGGCCTGCGCGGCGTCGCCGAACTGCACCCGGTCGAGCTTGGTGACGCCGTCGACGAGCAGCGCCACCTGGTCGCCGAAGTCGCGGCGCAGGGTGTCGAGGCCGTACTCGGTGTCCTCGACGGTGTCGTGCAGCAGACCCGCCATCAAGGTGGCCGGGTCCATGCCGAGCTCGGCGAGGATGGTCGTGACGGCGAGCGGGTGCGTGATGTACGGGTCGCCGCTCTTGCGCTTCTGGCCGCGGTGCCAGCGCTCGGCGACCTGGTAGGCCTGCTCGACCTGGCGGAGCGTGGCCGTCTCGATCTTGGGGTCGTTGCTGCGCACTATCCGCAGCAGCGGTTCGAGCACCGGGTTGTACGCGGAGGAGCGCTGCACGCCGAGCCGGGCGAGGCGGGCGCGTACCCGGTTGGAGGAGCCGGCGGACCGCGAGACGGAACCGGCCGGCACCACCGGCTTGGCGACCGGGGCCGCGGCCGGTTCGGGCGTCGTGGGCTTCGGCTCCGCCGCGGGCTCGGGGGGCGTGGCCGGGGCCGCCGCGGCCTCCTTGGCCTGCTGGTCGGGCTGCGCGGCGGAGAGTGGCTGGGCCTCGTCTGGCAAAAGCGCTCCTCTGGGGTCCCCCCGGACGAAGTCTGGGGGAGGGTCCGGGTCCCCCGGTCAGGCCCGGAAGTACATGGTATCGAGCCAGGAGCCTCCGCTCGCCCTCGGCCGGGTGTGACGGCTCTGCCTGGAGAAACACCGGAGGCGGGCACCGGATTCCTCCGGGCCCGCCTCCGCGCCGTTCGCCGTGCGGCTCAGACCGTGATCAGCGCGTGCAGCGGGGCGCCGCGCAGGGCGGGCTCCAGCCGCTCGCGGCCGCTGAGGAAGCCGAGCTCCATCAGGACCGCGACCCCGGCCACCTCGGCACCGGCCCGCCGGATCAGCTCCAGCGAGGCCTCGGCGGTGCCGCCGGTGGCCAGCACGTCGTCGATGACCATGACGCGGTCGCCCGCGCTGAGGTCCTCGGCGTGCACCTCGATCTCAGCGGTGCCGTACTCCAGCTCGTACGCCTGCTTGAGCGTCGCTCCGGGGAGCTTGCCCGCCTTGCGTACGGGGATGAAGCCGATCCCCGCGCGGACCGCGACCGGGGCCGCAAGGATGAAGCCGCGCGCCTCCAGGCCGACGATCTTCGTCGCGCCGTGCTCCATGCACAGCGCCGCGAGCGCGTCGGTGAGGGCCGTGAACGCCTCCGGGTCCGCGAGCAGCGGGGTGATGTCCTTGAACATCACGCCCGGCAGCGGATAGTCGGGCACGTCACGGATGCGGCTGAGCAGCAGCCCGGCGGTCTCGGTGGAGACGCTGGTCATCGACGCTTCCCCCGGTTGTTGCGGTTGGGCTGGCGGCGCTGGCCGACGACCGCGCCGGCGGGCGCCGCGTCGTCGTCGGCCTCGTCGTCGTACGGCGCCTCGTCCTGCGGGTCCTGCTCGGTCTCGCCCTTGGCGGCGGCCGCCGCGCGCTTGGCGAGCACCCGCTTCTTGAGGGCCTTCATCTCCGGCATGGTCTCCTTCAGGTCGGCGACCAGCGGAGTGGCGATGAAGATCGAGGAGTACGCACCGGCCGCGAGGCCGACGAAGAGCGACAGCGAGATGTCGTTCAGCATGCCGGCGCCGAGCACGCCGCCACCGATGAACAGCAGGCCCGCCACCGGAAGCAGCGCCACGACCGTGGTGTTGATGGAGCGGACCAGGGTGCCGTTGAGGCTCTTGTTCGCCATCTCGCTGTAGGTGACCCGGGTCTGCTTGGTGATCCCCTTCTGGCCCTCCTTGAGTCCGTCGAAGACGACGACGGTGTCGTAGAGGGAGTAACCGAGGATGGTTAGCAGACCGATCACGGTACCCGGGGTGACCTCGAAGCCGACCAGCGCGTAGACGCCGACCGTGATCGTGAGGTCGTGGATCAGGGCGACCAGGGCCGCGAGTGCCATGCGCCACTCGAAGGCGATGGCCAGATAGATCACCACCAGGATCATGAAGACGACCAGGCCGGTCCAGGCCTTGTTGGCGATCGTCTCACCCCAGCTGGGGCCCACCAGATCGGCGTTGATGTCGTTCGCCTGGACCTTGAGGTCCTTGGCGAGCTCCGTCTTGATCTGGTCGGACTTGGCGGTGTCGACCCCGCCGATGGTGATGCGGAGCCCGCCGTTGCCGAGCTTCTGGGCGATCGCGTCGTGGCCGGAGGCGGCCTGCGCGGCCGTCTCCGCCTGCGAGGCCGATACCGCGGTCTTCGGGGTGGTGAAGACCGCACCGCCCTCGAACTCGATGCCCATCGTCAGACCCCGCACCGCCAGGCCCACGATGGCCGTGATGGTGATCAGGATCGAGACGCCGTACCAGATCTTCCGCTTGCCGACGAAGTCGTAACCGACCTCACCGCGGTACAGCCTGGCGCCGAGAGTGCCGAGCTTCGACATCTCACGCCTCCTTCGGGTCTACGGGGGCGGAGGTGCGGCGGGCACGGCGCAGCGGGGGCTTGGCGCCGAGCCGCTTCGGGTCCAGACCGGACCACGGGTGGCCGCTCGCGAAGAACTTCGTGCGGGCGAGGAGCGTCATCACCGGCTTGGTGAAGAGGAACACCACGACCACGTCGAGCAGGGTGGTCAGACCGAGCGTGAACGCGAAGCCCTGGACCTTGCCGACGGTGACGATGAACAGCACCGCCGCGGCGAGGAACGACACGAAGTCGGAGACCAGGATGGTGCGCCGGGCGCGCGGCCAGGCCCGCTCGACGGCGGGGCGCAGCGTGCGGCCCTCGCGGATCTCGTCGCGGATGCGCTCGAAGTACACGATGAACGAGTCCGCGGTGATGCCGATCGCGACGATCGCACCGCAGACCGCGGGCAGGTTCAGCGCGAAGCCGATGCCGGGGCCGAGCAGCGTCATGATCGTGTAGGTCAGGATCGCCGAGACGACGAGGCTGAGGATGGCGATCATCGCGAGGCCGCGGTAGTAGGCCACCAGGTAGATGATGACCAGCGCCAGACCGATGGCGCCGGCGATCAGACCGGCGTGCAGCTGGTCGGCGCCGAGGGCCGCGGTCACGGTGGTGACGCTCTGCTCCTGGAAGGAGAGGGGCAGCGCACCGTAGGAGAGCACGTTGGCCAGGTCCTGCGCGGACTGCTGGGTGAAGCTGCCGGAGATCTCGGCGGAGCCGCTGAGCGTGGAGCTCACGGTGGGGGCCGAGACGACCTGGTTGTCCAGGGCGATCGCGAAGCGGTTGTTCGGGTACTGCTGCTGCGAGAGCTTGCCGGTGATCGACGCGAACTTCTTCGAGCCGCCGCCGGTGAAGTCCATCTGAACGATCCACTGACCGTTCTGGTTGATCACGGCCTGCGCCTTGGCGACGTCGGTGCCGTCGACCTCGGCCGGGCCGAGGATGTACTTCTCGCTGCCGTCCTGGCTGCACGACACCGTCGGGTCGGTGGGCTTGGCGCCCTCTCCGGCCTTGGAGCGGGCTTCCTTGGTGGAGCAGTCGAGCGCCGCGAACTGCGCCTGCAGCTTGGCCGCCGCGGCCGCGTCACCGGAGGAGGCGGACCCGGACGGGTTGGGCGTGGGGCTGCTGGGCTTGCCGCTCGGGGTCGGCGAGGCCTTCAGCGCGTCGGAGACCGCACGGCCCTGGGGGCTGCTGTTCGTGCTCGGCTTCGTTGAGGGCTTGCTCTTGGCGGAGCTGGAAGCGCTCGGGCTGCCCGAAGGGGTGGCCTTGCCGCCTGTCGAGGAGCTCGGGGAGGCGCTCGGCGCGGGTGCCGCGCTCTGCTGGGCGGTCAGGACCGGCCGGAAGTACAGCTTGGCGGTCTGGCCGACCTGCGCGCGGGCCTGCTCGGAGTTCGTACCCTTGGGGATGTTGACGATGATGTTGTCGCTGCCCTGGGTCTGAACCTCGGACTCGGTCACACCAAGGCCGTTGACGCGCCGCTCCATGATGGACACGGCGGTGTCCATGTTGGCCTTGTTGATCGCCGACTCCTGGCCGGGCTCGGCCTTCGCCTTGAGCGTGATGCTCGTACCGCCCGCGAGGTCGATGCCCAGCCTCGGGGTGGTGTTGTGGGAAAGGAACATCCCACCGGTGAGCGCGACCATGGCGATGAGGATGAAGGCCAGGGCACGCCCCGGCTTGCTCTGGCCCCCCGCCGCCGGCCTTCGGCCCTTGTTCGGTGCTGCCACCTTGTCGTTTCTCCCTGTCCAACCGCCCCGCGCCGGGTGTGCGCGTGGGCGGCCACGAAGTGTTGTGGGGACGTTCCCCCGTGGAAGTCGGCCCGCTGTGAGGACCGCGCGCACCGGTCGGGCGCGGCGCGGCCTGGGTGCGTGACTACTTCGCGTCGGCCCCGCCGTCGGCCTTGCCGTCCTTGTCGTCCTTGGGCGCGGCGACGTCCGCCGCCTCGTCCTTCTTGCCCAGGTCGATCTTGGCGTCCTTGGTGTCCTCGGCCTCGGCGGCCTCGGTCAGCGAAGAGGCGTCGTCCGGCACCGCCGGGAGCTCCTCTTCGGTGTCGCCGTGCACGATGCGGTTGTACTCGGCGTCGTCAAGCACGGCGCCGATGGCGTTCTTGGCGAAGACGGCGTGGACGCCGGGAGCCACCTCGAGAAGCACGGTCTCGTCGCCGACTTCCTTGACGGTGGCGTACATGCCCCCGATGGTGCGGACACCGGTGCCGGGCTGCATCTCGTTGCGCATGGCGGCGGCCGCCTGCTGCTTCTTCTTGGCGGACCGGGTCATCAGGAACATGGCCCCGATGAGCACGATGAAGGGGAGGAGGGTCACGAGACTCACGGGGGGAACTTCCTTCGCACGACCGCGGTGGATCGCGGCCTGATCTTCGGGGGTGGGTACGCCGGCCTGGAAGGGCGGCATCGGCGGAGTCTAAGCGAGTCCGCACAGATGGAACAACGCCCAGCATCCCACCGGGGTTCCTCGGGCTGCGACCCTCCGCGCCGTCACGCCCCGAAGAGACCCTGTTGTCCGCTTCCTGGCGCGCCCCCGCCGTGCTGCGGCGGTACGAGACCGAGGTGGGCCCAGGCGGCGGGGGTGGCCACCCGGCCGCGCGGGGTGCGGGCGAGCAGGCCCTCGCGCACCAGGAAGGGCTCGGCCACCTCCTCCACCGTTTCGCGCTCCTCCCCCACCGCGACCGCCAGGGTCGACAGGCCGACCGGCCCCCCACCGAACAGCTTCAGGAGCGCCTGGAGCACGGCCCGGTCCAGGCGGTCCAGGCCCCGGGCGTCGACCTCGTAGACCCCCAGTGCGGCTGAGGCGATCGCGGGGGTGATGACGCCGTCGGCCTTGACCTGGGCGTAGTCGCGGACGCGGCGCAGGAGGCGGTTGGCGATGCGCGGGGTGCCGCGGGAGCGACCCGCGATCTCTGCGGCGCCGGCGGAGTCGATCTCCACGTCGAGCAGCCGGGCCGAGCGGTGGATGACCCGCTCCAGCTCGGAGGGCTCGTAGAACTCCATGTGGCCGGTGAAGCCGAAGCGGTCGCGCAGCGGGGGCGGCAGCAGACCGGCCCGGGTGGTGGCGCCGACCAGCGTGAAGGGCGGCAGTTCGAGCGGGATGGCGGTGGCTCCGGGGCCCTTGCCGACGATGACGTCGACCCGGAAGTCCTCCATCGCCATGTAGAGCATCTCCTCCGCGGGGCGCGACATCCGGTGGATCTCGTCGAGGAAGAGGACCTCGCCCTCCTGGAGGGAGGAGAGGATCGCGGCGAGGTCTCCCGCGTGCTGGATGGCGGGGCCACTGGTGATGCGGATCGGGGCGCCCATCTCGGCCGCGATGATCATCGAGAGGGTGGTCTTGCCGAGGCCGGGCGCGCCGGAGAGCAGGACGTGGTCGGCGGTGGCGCCGCGGGCGCGGGCGGCGCGCAGCACCAGGTCGAGCTGCTCGCGGACCTTCTCCTGGCCGACGAACTCGTCCAGGTCCTTCGGGCGCAGCGCGGCCTCGACGGCGGTGTCCTCGCCGTCGGCGTCGGCGCCGACCAGGCGGTCGCCGGGACCGGCCGTCGCGGACAGATCCGCCGTGTCGGAGCTGTCTTCCCAGTTCATGCGGTGTGCCTCGGATCGTGGTCGCGATGGGTGGGCCGGTGGGGCGCGGACGGGCTCAGCGGGCGCGGTTGAGGCTCTGCAGGGCGGCCTTCAGGAGGGCGCCGACGTTCGGCTTGTCCGAGGCCTCGGCCTGCGGCTCGACGGCGGCGACCGCCTCGTCGGCCTCCCGGGTCGCGTAGCCGAGCCCGATGAGAGCCGCGTGCAGCTGGTCCCGCCAGGCCGCGGTGACCGGCGCCGCTGCCGCCGGGGCGTTCCCGACGGGCGCGCCGAGCCGGTCCTTCAGCTCGATGAGGAGCTTCTGGGCGCCCTTCTTGCCGATGCCGGGCACCGCGGTGAGCGCCTTCTCGTCACCGGTGGCGAACGCACGGCGCAGCGCGTTCGGGGTGTGCACGGAGAGCACCGCCTGGGCGAGCCGGGGGCCCACCCCGTTGGCGGTCTGGAGCAGTTCGAAGACCTGCTTCTCGTCGTCGTCCGCGAAGCCGTACAGGGTCAGCGAGTCCTCGCGTACGACCAGGGACGTGGCGAGTTTGGCGTGCTGGCCGACGCGCAGTTCGGCCAGTGTGTTGGGCGTGCACTGGAGGGCCATGCCGATGCCGCCGACCTCGACCACCGCGGTGTCGGGAGCGAGGGCGGCGACCGGGCCGCTGACGAAGGCGATCATCGGGTGACCTTCCGTACGGAGTGCTGGGCGTGGGCCTGTTGGAGCCTGTTCAGGGCCGGGGCGCGCCAGATGTGGCAGATGGCGAGAGCGAGGGCGTCGGCCGCGTCGGCCGGTCTGGGCGGCGCGTCCAGCCGGAGCAGCCGGGTCACCATGGCACCGACCTGCGCCTTGTCGGCGCGGCCGCTTCCGGTGACGGCGGCCTTGACCTCGCTGGGGGTGTGCAGGGCGACGGGGATGCCGCGCCGGGACGCGCATAGCATGGCGACGGCGCTGGCTTGGGCGGTGCCCATCACGGTGCGCACGTTGTGCTGGCTGAACACCCGCTCCACGGCGACGAATTCGGGCCGGTGGGCATCCAGCCACTCCTCGATGCCGCGCTCGATGGCGACGAGCCGGTGGCCCAACTCGGCGTCCGCCGGGGTCCGTACGACACCGACACCGAGCATGGTGAGCGGTCGGCCCGCCACCCCTTCGACGACGCCCACGCCACACCGCGTCAGTCCGGGGTCCACCCCGAGTACGCGCACGGCCCCTCCCCAATGATCTTTGACTTCCTGCCAGGCTATCCGCTGCCACTGACAACGGCGGCGGGCCGATGGGACGTGTCCCATCGGCCCGCCGAAACCGCTCAGCACGTGGCAGCGCTACGCGTCGACCTTCTCCATGACCTCGTCGGAGACGTCGAAGTTGGCGAAGACGTTCTGCACGTCGTCGCTGTCCTCCAGCGCGTCGATGAGCTTGAAGATCTTCCGCGCGCCCTCTTCGTCCAGCTCGACCTGCATGGTCGGGACGAAGTTGGCCTCGGCCGAGTCGTAGTCGATGCCGGCCTGCTGGAGCGCCGTACGGACCGCGACCATGTCCGTGGCCTCGGAGATGATCTCGAAGGAGTCGCCGAGGTCGTTGACCTCCTCGGCGCCCGCCTCCAGGACCGTCTCCAGGACGTCGTCCTCGGAGAGCTCGCCCTTGGGCAGGACGACGACGCCCTTGCGGTTGAACAGGTACGAGACCGAGCCCGGGTCGGCCATCGAGCCGCCGTTGCGGGTCATCGCTACACGTACGTCGGAGGCGGCACGGTTGCGGTTGTCGGTGAGGCACTCGATGAGCACCGCGACGCCGTTCGGGCCGTAACCCTCGTACATGATCGTCTCGTAGTCGGCACCGCCCGCTTCGAGACCGGCACCGCGCTTGAGCGCGGAGTCGATGTTCTTGTTGGGCACCGACTGCTTCTTGGCCTTCTGCACGGCGTCGAAGAGGGTCGGGTTGCCATCGATGTCGGCGCCGCCGGTGCGGGCCGCGACCTCGATGTTCTTGATCAGCTTCGCGAAGAGCTTGCCGCGCTTGGCATCGATCACGGCCTTCTTGTGCTTCGTCGTAGCCCATTTAGAGTGGCCGGACATCTGCCTGTCTCCTTCGCGTAACCCATTCTGCGTCGTTCGGCAGAGATCCTACCGGGAGCCGGGCCACCCGTCGCCCGGCCCCCGCCCCTCATCGGGCGCTCACGCGCGCGCCTTTCAGGCGGCGGCGCGCACCATGTCCACGAACAGCGCGTGCATGCGGTGGTCGCCCGTCAGCTCGGGGTGGAACGAGGTCGCCAGCGCGTTTCCCTGGCGTACGGCGACGATGTGGCCGCCGTGCTCGGCGAGCACCTCGGTCTCGGCGCCGACGGACTCGACCCAGGGGGCGCGGATGAACACGCCCTCCACGGGGCCCACTCCGGAGACCTCCACGGTCGCCTCGAACGACTCGTTCTGGCGGCCGAAGGCGTTGCGGCGGACGATCATCTCGATGCCGCCGATGGTCTCCTGGCCCGAGCGCGGGTCGAGGATCTTGTCGGCGAGCATGATCAGCCCGGCGCAGGTGCCGTACACGGGCAGGCCCGCCCGCACCCTCTCGCGCAGCGGCTCCAGCATGCCGAACAGCGCGGCCAGCTTGGAGATGGTGGTGGACTCGCCGCCGGGTATGACCAGGCCGTCCACGTCGGCGAGCTCCTCGGGACGCCTGACCGGCCTGGCCACGGCGTCCGCCGCGGCCAGGGCGATGAGGTGCTCCCGTACGTCGCCCTGGAGAGCCAGGACACCGATCACTGGGGTGTTCATGAGTGACTACCAGCCGCGGTTGGCGTAGCGCTCGGTCTCGGGCAGGGTGTCGCAGTTGATGCCCACCATGGCCTCGCCCAGGTTGCGGGAGGCGTCCGCGATGATCTTCGGGTCGTCGAAGAAGGTGGTGGCCTTCACGATGGCGGCGGCGCGCTTGGCCGGGTCGCCCGACTTGAAGATGCCGGAGCCGACGAAGACGCCCTCGGCGCCGAGCTGGCGCATCAGCGCGGCGTCGGCGGGGGTGGCCACGCCGCCGGCGGAGAACAGCACAACCGGGAGCTTGCCGAGCTCGGAGACTTCCTTGACCAGCTCGTACGGGGCGCGCAGCTCCTTGGCGGCGGCGTACAGCTCGTTGTTGTCGAAGCCGCGCAGCTTGGCGATCTCGTTCTTGATCTGACGCAGGTGGCGGACGGCCTCGACCACGTTGCCGGTGCCGGCCTCGCCCTTGGAGCGGATCATGGCCGCGCCCTCGGCGATGCGGCGCAGGGCCTCGCCCAGGTTGGTGGCGCCGCAGACGAACGGCGTGGTGAAGGCGAACTTGTCGCTGTGGTTGACCTCGTCGGCCGGGGTGAGGACCTCGGACTCGTCGATGTAGTCGACGCCGAGCGACTGCAGGACCTGAGCCTCGACGAAGTGGCCGATGCGGGACTTGGCCATCACCGGGATGGAGACCGCGCCGATGATCTCCTCGATCATGTTCGGGTCGGACATCCGGGCCACGCCGCCGTCCTTGCGGATGTCGGCCGGAACCCGCTCCAGGGCCATGACCGCGACGGCGCCCGCGTCCTCGGCGATCTTCGCCTGCTCGGCGTTGACCACGTCCATGATCACGCCGCCCTTGAGCTGCTCGGCCATGCCGCGCTTGACGCGGGCGGTGCCGATCGCGGGGCTGTCGGACTGGGGGGTGCTGGAAGGCGTGCTGGACACGGAGCGACCTCACTGGGTGAAGAAGGGATTCTGCTGCCCTGAGGGAACCCCGGTGTCCCGGTCCACATCAAGGGCCAATGGACAGCCGGTGGATCGTTCTGCGCCAGGTGGCCGGTCCCCCGGACCTGAAATCAGCTGCCCGGCCGGTCGGCGAGCGCCGTCGGTGGTTCGTCGTCCATCTCGAAGGCGAGCGGGAACGGGGCGTGGCCGGCCAGCCGGAGCCACCGCACCGTTCGGTGCCTGCGCAGCGCCCGTGCGGCCCGTACGGCGTCGTTGTGGAAGCGCCGCGCCATGGGCACCCTGCGCACCGCCTGCGCCAGCTCCTCGGCGGCCGCCACGCCGCCGGGGGCCTCCCGTACGGCGTCGACCTGCGCGGGTTCCCCGAAGACGGCCCGCAGCGCCTGGCTCAGCTCGCTCTCGGCGACCTCCCGGTGCTCCTCCTCCGCCTGGCGCGCCGCGTGTGCGGCCTCGTACAGCACGATGGAGGCGGCGGGGTCGAGGACCCCGCTGGTGGCGAGTTCCTGGGTGACCGAGGCGCGGCGCAGCAGTTGGGCGTCCAGGGCGGCGCGGGCCGCGTCGATGCGGGCGTGCAGCCGGTCGAGCCGGCCCGCGGTCCAGCTGAGATAGAGGCCGATCGCGACGAGGGCGACGGCGATCCAGATGAGGGTTACGGTCACGGGCCGCAAGGCTACCGGGAGGCGCGGCTGCCCCGGCCCGCCGACTCCGGGGCCCGAAGCGCCAGGGCCCCGGGGCTCCGGCGCTCGGACTCCCCCAGGCCGTCAGTCGCGCGCGAACCCGAACCTCGCCCGGAACCCCGGGCGTTCGTCCGCCGCCACGGACGCCGCGCCGTCCGTCACCGTTTCGTACACCGCGAGGATGTCCGCCCCCACCGTCGACCAGTCGAACCGGCGCACGTGGGCGGAGCCACGGGCGCTGAGTTCGGCTCGGCGGGCCGGGTCGGACAACAGCCGCAGGGCCGCGTCCGCGAGCCCGTCGGCGTCCTCGTTGGCGAAGAGGTCGCCCGCCGCGCCCTGGTCCAGGACCTGCGCGAAGGCGTCCAGGTCGCTGGCGAGGACCGCGGCGCCCGCCGAGAGCGCCTCGACCAGGATGATGCCGAAGCTCTCGCCGCCGGTGTTGGGGGCGACGTACACGTCCACACTGCGCAGTAGCCGCGCCTTGTCCTCGTCGCTGACCATGCCGAGGAATTCGACCCGGGAGCGCATCTCGGACGGCAGGGAGTCGACCGCCTCCTCCTCGTCGCCGCGGCCCGCGACCAGCAGCCGGGCCTCCGGGCGCTCGGCGAGGATGCGGGGCAGCGCCTTCATCAGGACCGGCAGGCCCTTGCGCGGTTCGTCGATGCGGCCGATGAAGCCCAGGGTGCCCCCCTGCCACTCGGGCTTCGGCTCGGCCCTGGCGAAGAAGTCGACGTCGACGCCGTTGGGGATCACCACCGCGTCGCCGCCCAGGTGCTCCACCAGGGTGCGCCGCGCGTACTCGCTCACCGCGATCCGCGCGCTGATCTTCTCCAGGGCGGGCTGCAGGATCGGATAGGCCGCGATCATCGCGCGGGAGCGGGGGTTGGAGGTGTGGAAGGTCGCCACGATGGGGCCCTGCGCCGCCCAGCAGGAGAGCAGGCCGAGCGAGGGCGAGGCCGGCTCGTGGATGTGGATGACGTCGAAGGTGCCGTCGTGCAGCCAGCGGCGCACCCGCGCGGCCGACAGGAGCCCGAAGTTGAGCCGCGCCACGGAGCCGTTGTACGGGACCGGGACGGCCCGGCCCGCCGAGACGACGTACGGCGGCAGCGGTGTCTCGTCGTCGGCCGGGGCGAGTACCGACACCTCGTGGCCCCACCGGATCAGATGCTCCGCCAGGTCCCTGATGTGGAACTGCACTCCGCCCGGTACGTCCCAGGAGTACGGGCACACGATGCCGATCTTCACGGCCTGCGCTCCTCCAGGTCGGCCAGCCACAATCGCTGCAACATGTGCCAGTCCTCGGGGTGGTCGGCGATTCCGGTGGCGAAGGCATCGGCCAGCGCCTGCGTCATCACGGAGGTCTTCTCGGTCCGGTCGCCGGTCTCGGGCACGTCGACGGGCGGATGGACCCGCCCCTTCATGATCGGCGTGTCGTCGTACCAGAGCGTCACGGGCAGCAGCAGCGCACCGGTCTGCTGGGCCAGCATGGCCGGTCCTGCGGGCATCCTGGTCGGCTCGCCGAAGAACTTCACCTCGACGCCGTTCGCCGACAGATCGCGGTCGGCGACCAGGCAGACCAGGCCGCCGGCGCGCAACCGGCGTGCCAGCGTGCCGAAGGCGGAGCCGCCGGTGTGCGGCAGCACCTCCATGCCAAGGCCCTCGCGGTAGGCGACGAAGCGGTCGTACAGCGTCTCGGGCTTGAGGCGTTCGGCGACCGTCGTGAACGGGGTGGCCAGCTTGGTGGTCACCCAGGCGCCCGCGAGGTCGTAGTTGCCCATGTGGGGCAGGGCGAGGACGACCCCGCGCTCGGAGGCGAGGGCGTCGGTCAGGTGGTGGACGTCCTGCGGCTCGAAGCCGTTCTTCATCCGCTCCTTGCTCCACGCGGGCAGCCGGAACGACTCCATCCAGTACCGCATGTACGAGCGCATCCCGGCCTGCGACAGCTGCGCGAGGCGCTCGGGCGAGGCGTCGGGCACGACCCTGGCCAGATTGGACTCAAGGCGCAGCACGCTCTTTCCGCGCCGCTTCCAGACGGTGTCCGCGATGCGGCGGCCGAGCCGGCCCGCGACCGGTTCCGGCAGCTTTTTGACGGTGGCCCACCCAAGGCCGTACAGCGCGTCGGTCAGCCTGTCCTTCATGCGCCCGCCTCACCGGCCGCCGCGGCGTCGGCCTCCGCGGATTCCCGGCGGACCGTCACCACCCGCTGGACGAGCGTGATGAGGCTGCCGACGGCGACGATCCACAGGGCGATGGGAAGCAGCACCTGGACGCCCGGCACGCCGAATGCGTGGAGTCCGGCCAGACCCGCGGCGACGAGCGAGATGACGAGGCGCTCGGCGCGCTCCACCAGGCCGTTGACCGCGACGGGCAGTCCGATGGCCTCGCCGCGCGCCTTGGTGTACGAGACCACCTGGCCGCTGGCCAGGCAGAAGATGGCCACGGCGCACAGGGCGTTGTCGTCTCCCCGTCCGGCGTACCAGAGCGCGAAGCCACCGAAGATCGCGCCGTCGGCGACCCGGTCGAGCGTGGAGTCGAGGAACGCGCCCCAGCGGCTGGAGATCCCGGCCTGGCGGGCCATGTTGCCGTCGATCAGGTCGGAGAAGACGAACAGGGTGATGACGATCGTGCCCCAGAAGAACTCTCCGCGGGGGAAGAAGACCAGCGCTCCCGCCATCACTCCGGCCGTACCGATGAGGGTCACCGCGTCGGGGCTGACTCCGCGGCGGAGCAGAAATGCGGCGAACGGCGTGAGGACACGCGTGAAGAATGCACGCGCGTACTTGTTCAGCATGGCCTTCCCGAGGGGTCGGTGTGGCCGCGCGGCCCCTGCTGGCCACCGGCCGACCCATCGTAGCCACGACTGCGGGGGCGCACCGCCGGGCACCCGCTGGGTGACCGGGGGGCCACGGTCCGCGTGCGGTCGCGTACGACGTATGGACGCACAGTGACCGGAGTGGAAAGCTCGAATTACCGCGGGCGTCGCTGATGCCGCCTTGGCACGCGGGATCCGCGTGTCCGCGCCCTCTCACCACCTCACCGCGCACGAAACCGGGAGGAACGGACATGGGCGACAAGGCGAACTCACACCCCGGGGCCGCCGGCAGGGCTACGGCGGCCGACCACCCCTCATCCGTACGGAACGTGGTGCTGGTCGGCCACAGCGGATCCGGGAAGACCACCCTGGTGGAAGCGCTCGCGCTGGCGGCGGGGGCCGTCAACCGCGCGGGCCGGGTCGAGGACGGCGGGACCGTCTCCGACTACGACGAGATCGAGCACCGGCAGCAGCGCTCCGTACAGCTGTCGCTGGTCCCGGTCGAATGGGGCGGCTTCAAGATCAACATCTTGGACACCCCGGGATACGCCGACTTCGTCGGGGAACTCAGGGCCGGTCTGCGAGCGGCGGACGCGGCCCTTTTCGTCGTCTCGGCCGCGGACGGGGTCGACGGGTCGACCCGCATGGTCTGGGACGAGTGCGCGGCGGTCGGGATGCCGCGGGCGATCGTGGTCACGCATCTGGAGGCGGCCCGCGCCGACTTCGAGGCGATGACCCGGATCTGCGCCGAGGAGTTCGGCGGCGACGACCCCGACGCCGTGCTCCCGCTGTACCTGCCGGTGCACGGCGCGGCCGGGCCCGACGGGCACGCGCCGGTGACCGGCCTGATCGGGCTGCTCTCCCAGCGGGTCTTCGACTACGCCTCCGGCGAGCGCAAGGAGACCGAGCCCGACGCGGGGCAGCTCCCGCTGATCGAGGAGGCCCGCAACCGGCTCATCGAGGGGATCATCGCGGAGAGCGAGGACGAGACCCTCATGGACCGCTACCTCGGCGGCGCGGAGATCGATTTCACGTCACTGGTCGCGGACCTGGAGCGAGCGGTGGCGCGCGGCACCTTCCACCCCGTCCTGGCCGCCGCGCCCGCCGCCGACGGCGCCAAGCAGGGCCTGGGCACGATCGAACTGCTCGAACTGATCACCGGCGGCTTCCCGACCCCGCTGGAACGGCCCGCGCCCGAGATCACGACCCCGCAGGGCGCGGCCCGTCCGGCCCCGGCCTGCGCCGTCGACGGACCGCTGGTCGCCGAGGTGATCAAGACCTCCTCCGACCCGTACGTGGGCCGGGTCAGCCTGGTGCGGGTCTTCTCCGGCACCCTGCGCCCCGACGAGACGGTGCACGTGTCCGGCCACGGCATGGAGGACCGCGGCCACCAGGACCACGACGTCGACGAGCGGATCGGCGCCCTGTCCTCACCGTTCGGCAAGCAGCAGCGTCCGCTGGCCAAATGCGTGGCGGGCGACATCGCCTCGGTGGCGAAGCTGACCCGGGCCGAGACCGGGGACACGCTCTCCGCCAAGGACGATCCGCTGCTCATGGCGCCCTGGGACATGCCCGACCCGCTGCTGCCGCTGGCCATCGAGGCGCACAGCAAGGCCGACGAGGACAAGCTCTCGCAGGGGCTCTCGCGCCTCGTCGCCGAGGACCCGACGATGCGGCTCGAACAGAACCCGCACACCCACCAGTTGGTGCTGTGGTGTCTGGGCGAGGCGCACAAGGACGTCGCCCTTGAGCGGCTGCGCAGCAGGTACGGGGTCCAGGTCGACGCCGTACCGCACAAGGTGTCGCTGCGCGAGACGTTCGGCGCGCCGTCGGGCGGGCGGGGCCGGCACGTCAAGCAGTCCGGCGGGCACGGCCAGTTCGCGATCTGCGAGATCGAGGTGGATCCGCTGCCGCCGGGCAGCGGCATCGAGTTCGTGGACAAGGTGGTCGGCGGCTCGGTGCCGCGGCAGTTCATCCCGTCCGTCGAGAAGGGGGTACGGGCCCAGGCGGCGCGGGGGGTGGCGGCCGGGTATCCGCTGGTGGACGTGCGGGTCACGCTTCTGGATGGCAAGGCGCACTCGGTGGACTCCTCCGACGCGGCCTTCCAGACCGCGGGCTCCCTCGCACTGCGCGAGGCGGCCGCCGAGGCGCGCATCCACCTGCTCGAACCGGTCGCCGAGGTGCAGGTGCTCGTCGCCGACGACTACGTGGGTCCCGTGATGAGCGATCTGTCCGGGCGCCGGGGCCGGGTGGTCGGCACCGAACAGGCGAGCCCGGGGCGCACGCTGGTGCGCGCCGAGGTCCCGGAGATCGAGATCGGGCGGTACGCGGTGGACCTGAGGTCGCTGTCGCACGGCACCGGGCGGTTCAGCCGCAGGTACGCCCGGCACGAGCCGATGCCACCCCAGCTGACCGACAAAATCCGTGAACGGGCGGAAGAGGGACGTTAATTGACACTTCCTCAGAAAGCCGTCCACCTCAACCTCCTTGCGGTGGGCGGCATTCCGATGTCCCCTGACGAGCGGGGCGCTCGCCCGATACGCTGTGGTCCCAGCTCAGCAGGTGTGCGGAGTGCGGTGACCGGGAACAGGCCGCAGAGCGATGACACGCGGCGATGGGGGCGGCAGTGACGGCAGAAGAACCATTCTTCGACTTCCTTCCCAGGCCACAGGTGCCGCTCCAGGGCTCCGCCGGCCAGACGGCCGCGACCCAGGCGCTCGCTTCGGCCGCGTACCGGGACAGTCCGGTCGAGGACATACTCAAGGCCAACAACGAGTGGCACGAGTCCGAGGTGAAGAAGGGCAAGCTCTCGCTCTTCGAGCCCAACCTCGGCGAGGCGTTCTCGCGCGCCGTGCAGTCCCGGATGCTGGGCGCCACCCGCAAGGGCATCATCCAGTCGTTCGGCACCGAGCCGGGCACCATCGTCGAGCACTGTCTGGCCTCGATCCGCATCCGCAAGGAGCGGGACATGAGGCTCACCCTGGTCATGGTGGTCTTCGGGCTGCTGTTCCTGCCCGGGATGCTGATCTGGCTCGCCGTCTTCCAGCTGCGCCGCACGCTCGCGGGCGCCAAGGACCGGCGGGTCGGCGCACTTGGCACGATCCTGCTCGTGGCGGTCGGCGGCCTCGCGGTGCTCTTCCTGATCAAGCTGCCCTTCCACGGCGTGCTCGCGCTGTATCTGCGCGCGATGATCGTGGCTCCGGTCGTCGGCTGGTACTGGGCCAAGGTCATCTGCGAGAAGACCGCTCGGGATCTGCGCTCCCGCTGGGACAGCCTGCTCGGCGGCGGCGGCATCGGCGCCAAGATCCCGGAGGCGGTTCCCAAGAGTTCGGCGGCGGGCTCCGCGGAGCAGCTGCGCCAGTCCCTGGTCAAACTGGCCGCCGAGGACCAGAGCAACATCGTCTTCTACGCGGGCCCCAAGGGAATACTGGGCATGGGCACCCGTTGGGGCAGCTGGCAGCTCGCCGAGGAACTCGTGCCCAAGGAGGCGGGCAAGGAGATCCACGGCTTCCGCAGCTGGGACGTCATCAGGGCGGTCCAGGACCGCCTGCTGCTCCTTGAGCGCGGCCCGCTGCACACCGGCGGCTTCCCCACCCCGTCCATCAGGAACTGGGTGGTCTCACCGATCGGCGAGGGCGCCAAGGAGGTGTCGCGGCCCAGCGGCCAGGACATCGACAACTTCCAGGTGCGTCAGCACGAGATCCAGCGCATCTGCAACGAGCAGCAGTTCTCCAGCGGCAACCGCCACTACCTGGGCGTCCAATTCACGCTCTGGGACGGCCAGTTGGTCATCACCATGATGGTCACTGTCACCGTGCTGCACGAGACGCTGCGGATCGAGGTGACCGGGCACGCGCTCGGCCCGGTGCACGCGCTGTTCACGACCAAGCCGGCGCCCAAGACCAGGGAGGTCGACAAGACCTTCAGGTTCTGGGAGAAGAAGACGATCGCGCTCCCCCTGGTCGACGCCACCGAGGTGGTGCGCCTCGCCGCGCGAGCCCCGCTGACCTGGTACCCGCCGCTGCTCGACTACCTGGGCGGCAAGATAGCGCTGCCCGAACCGTTCGGCCTGCGGCACGCCTGGGCCGACCAGCCCTGGCGCCACCGCTTCATGGCCGACGACGCGATGCGCGCGGCGACCCCCGTGCTGCGGACGGTGCACGCGGCGGCGATGAAGGTGCTCGACGAGCACGGTGTGAACACCGAGCGCTTCACCAACCGTTCGCTCATCCTCAGCGGCATGGTCCAGGACGCGGCGCCGAGGAAGGCGGACATGTACGACGCGTGAGGACTAGCTACGGGGCCAGGCGTCGGCCAGCATCTTGCGGGTGTCCGCGAGGAGTTGGGGCAGCACCTTGGTGTGGCCGACGACCGGCATGAAATTGGTGTCGCCGCCCCAGCGCGGCACGAGGTGCTGGTGCAGATGGGCGGCGATCCCGGCACCGGCCACCGTGCCCTGGTTCATGCCGATGTTGAACCCGTGCGCCCCGGAGGCGGTGCGCAGCGCGGTCATCGCCTGCTTGGTGAGCTCGGCGAGCTCGGCCGTCTCCGCCGCGTCGAGCTCGGTGTAGTCGGCGACGTGGCGGTAGGGCACGACCATGAGGTGCCCGCCGTTGTACGGGTAGAGGTTGAGCACCGCGTACACGCGCTCGCCGCGCTTGATGATCAAGCCGTCCTCGTCCGACTTCGCCGGGATCGAGCAGAACGGGCACCCGTCGCCGGATCCCGGCCCCGTCGGCTTGTTCTCGCCCTGGATGTACGCCATCCGGTGGGGCGTCCACAGGCGCTGGAACGCGTCCTGCGTCCCCACTCCGATCTGCTGCTCCGGCTCACTCGTCATGGTGTGCAGCATATGACTTCGGCGGTCGGGAGCGTCGTCCGGGTGGCCGGTGGCCCGCACGCGCGAGGGCCCCCGGGAAGACGGGCTTCCCGGGGGCCGAGCCCCGCGTCGGCGGGGAGCGATCACACCTGCACGCGACGCTCCACCACGTCGACGAGCTTCGCCAGCGCCTCCTCGCGCGGAACGCCGTTCTCCTGCGAGCCGTCGCGGTAGCGGAAGGAGACGGTGCCGGCGTTCATGTCGTCGTCACCGACGATGATCATGAACGGGACCTTCTGCTTCTGCTGGTTCCTGATCTTCTTCTGCATCCGGTCCGAGGACGCGTCCACCTCGACCCGCAGGCCCTTCTTCCGCGCCTCGGCGGCGAACTCCTGGAGGTAGGGGATGTGGGCGTCGCCGATCGGGATGCCGACCGCCTGGACCGGGGCCAGCCACGCCGGGAAGGCGCCCGCGTAGTGCTCCAGGAGCACCGCGAAGAACCGCTCGATGGAGCCGAACAGGGCGCGGTGGATCATCACCGGGCGCTGCTTGGTGCCGTCGGGGCCGGTGTACTCCAGGTTGAAGCGCTCCGGCAGGTTGAAGTCGAGCTGCACGGTCGACATCTGCCAGGTGCGACCGATGGCGTCCTTGCACTGCACGGAGATCTTCGGGCCGTAGAAGGCGGCGCCGCCCGGGTCGGGGACCAGCGGCAGGCCCTGCTTCTCGGCGACCTGGCGCAGCGTTTCGGTCGCCTCCTCCCAGATCTCGTCCGAGCCGACGAACTTCTCCGGGTCCTTGGTGGAGAGCTCCAGGTAGAAGTCGGTGAGGCCGTAGTCGCGCAGCAGCCCGAGCACGAAGGTGAGGGTGCGGTCGAGCTCGGCCGCCATCTGCTCCTTGGTGCAGTAGATGTGCGCGTCGTCCTGGGTGAAACCGCGGGCCCGGGTCAGGCCGTGCACGACACCCGACTTCTCGTACCGGTACACGGTGCCGAACTCGAAGAGGCGCAGCGGCAGTTCACGGTAGGAGCGCCCGCGCGCATCGAAGATCAGGTTGTGCATCGGGCAGTTCATGGGCTTGAGGTAGTAGTCCACGCCCTCGTCGAGCTGCATGGGCGGGTACATGCCGTCGGCGTACCAGTCCAGGTGGCCCGAGGTCTCGAAGAGCTTCCCCTTGGTGGCGTGCGGGGTGTAGACGAACTCGTAGCCCTCCTCCTCGTGCCGGCGGCGCGAGTAGTCCTCCATGACCCGGCGGATGATGCCGCCCTTGGGGTGGAAGACGGCGAGGCCGGAGCCGATCTGCTCCGGGATGGAGAACAGGTCGAGCTCGTTGCCCAGCTTGCGGTGGTCGCGCTTCTCGGCCTCCGCGAGGAACTCCAGGTGCGCCTTCAGCTCGTCCTTGGAGGGCCAGGCGGTGCCGTAGATGCGCTGGAGCATCGGGTTCTTCTCGCTGCCGCGCCAGTAGGCGGCGGCGTTGCGCATCAGCTTGAACGCGGGGATGTTGCGGGTGGTGGGCAGGTGGGGACCGCGGCACAGGTCCTTCCAGCACAGGTCACCGGTCTTGGCGTCCAGGTTGTCGTAGATGGTCAGCTCGCCGCCGCCCACCTCGACGTCGGCGCCGTCGTCGGACGAGGCCGAGCCCTTGATGCCGATGAGCTCCAGCTTGTACGGCTCGTTCGCCAGTTCCTCGCGGGCGGCCTCATCGGTGACGACGCGGCGCGAGAAGCGCTGGCCGCGCTTCTGGATCTCCTGCATCTTCTTCTCGATGGCCTTGAGGTCCTCGGGCGTGAACGGCTTCTCGACGTCGAAGTCGTAGTAGAAGCCGTCCCGCACCGGCGGGCCGATGCCCAGCTTGGCGTCGGGGAAGAGCTCCTGGACGGCCTGGGCCATGACGTGCGCGGTGGAGTGGCGCAGGATGTTGAGGCCGTCCTCGGAGGAGATCTCGACGGGCTCGACCTCCTCGCCGTCCTTCACCTCGTACGCGAGGTCCTTCAGCTCACCGGCCACGCGGGCCGCGACGATGGTGCGCTCACCGGCGAAGAGCTCGGCCGCCGTAGTGCCCGTCGTCACCACGCGCTCTTCCCGCTCGGAATCGCGTTGGATGATCACACGGACGTCTGACACCGGACTTCTCCTGCCGTAGGGGGGCGCGCAGCGTGTCGCGTACGCGAGACGATCCTACCGAGCCCGCGGGGTACGCCGCGAAACGGTTAACGGGCCGCTCAGTCGGTCGCGGGGTCCGCCTCGGACCCGCAGGCCTCCTCGAAGAAGTCCAGGTTCTCCTGGAGCGACTTCATCAGGCGGTCCCGCTCGGCGTCGTCCACCTGCACCGGGGTCACGTCGCGCGCCTGGGAGAGCCGGCGGAACCCGCCCCGGCTCTCCAGTCTCCCCACGACCCGGATCGGCAGCCCCACCAGATGCGCGTGCCCGGCGATGCGGTACGCCTCCTCGTCGAGCTCCATCCGGACGTGCGGGACCTCGGCGCCGGCCAGTACCCGCAGCCGCACGACGCCCGGCCCGCCGGGGCCCGACCGCCTCAGCCGCACCACGGCGCCGGTGATCCGCACGGGTACGGACGGTTCGACGCTCAGGTACCGGGCGCCCGCCGCCCGCAGCGCGGGCAGGTCGCCGGGCGAGAACTCGACGGGCTCGGGGCGGGGCGCGCAGCCCGTCGGCACCCCGGCCGCCGGCGCCCACTCCAGCGCGATCCGGACGCCTTCCGTGCCGTGCACCAGGGCGACCACCGACTCGGTCAGCTCCCGGCTGACCCCGGCGCGCACGGCGGCGTCGAAGGCCTCCATGCCGCCCGTGGCGCGCTGGTAGTCGACCGCGTCCCGGACCGCGTTGAGGGCCTCGTACAGGCGCACCACCGCGGGCCGCCCGGACGCCACCGGCACGAAGGCGGTGAGCCGTCCGTCCGGGCCGGGTCCGGCCAGCACGTCCGTGAGGGAGGCGACGGCCTGCCTGCGGTGGCGCGCCCCGTGGTAACCGGCCGGCCCGCGCACCGCCAGCGCGCCGGCGAGCAGCATCCGGTGCGCGGCGTCGCGCAGTTGCTCCTGTTCGTTCCAGGAGGCGGTGCCGAGCGGCCCCTCGGGCACCTCGCGCCACCACCGCACCTCGTCGCTGGGCACCGCGAGCGACAGCAGGACCTCGCGGGCACAGGGCGCGGCGCTGCGGGCGAGCGCGGTCAGCGCCTCGCCGAGCAGGTCCTCGCAGTCCGGGTAGGCCCGGCTCTCCGGAACGAGCAGACTCGTACCGGAGCCGACCGCCCCGGGCGGTGTCCAGCGGGCGTACCGTCCCGCCGCTCCGCCGCGCCGCCGCCAGCCGTGCCGGTGCAGCAGCGCCCCCAGGACGGCCGGATCGACCTGTCCGACCGGCAAGGTCGCCCCGCCCTCTTCCCCGGACCAGCGCATCAGGGCCTCCCTCCCACCCCGACCCGCGTCATGATCTCGCAGAGCGCGCGGTCGTCGAAGATCCGCGATGTCGGTATGCGCACCGTGGTCCTGCGGCGGCCGGTCACCGGGTGTCCGGCCAGATTGGTCCAGTAGCAGCAGTGCCGCAGCGCCAGCCGGTCGTGGCCCGCGCGCAGCCACTCGTCCCGGTTCCTCGGCGCCAGCATCACGACCAGGATCTTGTGCACCGACACCGGCGTGCGGGCCAGTTTCACCAGGTGGTCGTTGTCCAGCGTGAACGAGAAGGCCCCGCCCGGCGGATGCGGCGGAATCTGGTACGTGCACTTGAGCTGCACCTTGATCGTCACTTCGTCGTCGACCGTGTGGCCGGGAGCGCTGTGGCTCACGTGCCAGTCGATCCCGTTGTCCGGAAAGGGCTGCGAGAGCGAGCACCCCGCTGCCGCCGCCACCGCGTGCAGGTAGCCCACCTGGAGGGTCTCCATGCAGGCGGTGGTGGCGAGTGAGCCGCGCAGCGGTGCGATCGGCTCGGGCAGCAGACCGTGACCGGGCGCGGCCGGATCGGGCTGCGCGAGCGCCATGGCTGTCGTAGGCCTTCCGGACCGTGCCGTACGTATTTCCGTGACGGACCGTCAATCACCAAGCCCGCTACCTGTGTTGTCTCCGCACTCCGATCCCCGCAAACGGCGTATGTCGCAAACGGCCCGGGTATCACGGAATCGGGCAGGGGAAGCACGCCATCTGCCAGGAGTGCGCGAGGAGTTGAGTAGACATGACGTGCTGGTACGAGGGTCCCCTGGCGGCGTTCGACACCGAGACCACCGGGGTCGACGTCGAGGAGGACCGGATAGTTTCGGCCGCGCTGGTCGTCCAGGACGGTCCGGGCGCGCGGCCGCGCGTGACGCGCTGGCTGGTCAATCCGGGCGTTCCGGTCCCGGAGGGCGCCACCGCGGTGCACGGGCTGACCGATCAGCACCTCCAGCTGAACGGGCGCTGGCCGGCCCCCGTGATGGAGGAGATCGCCAAGGGCCTCGCCGAGCAGTGCTCGGCGAGCCGTCCGCTGGTCATCATGAACGCGCCGTTCGATCTGACGATCCTGGACCGGGAGTTGAAGCGCCACCGCGCCGCCCGCCTGGGCCACTACCTCGGCGCGGGTCCACTGCGCGTTCTGGATCCCCGGGTCCTGGACAAGCACCTCGACCGCTACCGCAAGGGCCGCCGCACCCTCACCGACCTGTGCGACCACTACGACGTGACGCTGGAGGGCGCGCACGACGCGGCCGCCGACGCGCTGGCCGCCCTGGAGGTCGTACGGGCCGTGGGGCGCAGGTTCGCGGCCCGCCTTGAGCGGCTCTCGCCGACCGAGTTGCACACCTTGCAGGCGACTTGGCACGCGGCGCAGGCGCGCGGCCTGCAGGCCTGGTTCGCGCGGCAGGGCACGGTGGAACTCGTGGACACGGCATGGCCGCTGCGTCCCGAACTCCCGGCGGCCGCCTGAACGTCGACAGCAAAAAGGCCGGTCCGTCAGTGACGGACCGGCCTTTCCCGGTGGGCGATACTGGGTTCGAACCAGTGACCTCTTCGGTGTGAACGAAGCGCTCTCCCACTGAGCTAATCGCCCGGGAACGGACTGAACAATACAGGCCCGCACGCCCAGCTTTCAAACCGCCCGCCCGGCACCCGGCGACGGCCCCTCAACGACGCGTCCCGCTCGGCTGCTCCCGTTCGAGCCACCGCCGCAGCCCGCGCCGCCCGGACCTCATCATCAAGGCGTGGTTGGCGCGGAACAGCGGGCGGCCGGGCAGCGCGAACCGCCGCATCAGCGGCTTGCGCACCTCGACCTCCTGCTCGTACACGACACGGGTACCGCCGGGGCGCTCGGCCAGCGTCCAGCGCACCCAGCCCTCCAGGTCGCCGCTCAGCTCGGCTTCGAGGACCAGGGCCGCCGGATCGCGGCGACTCTCGCGCCCGGTGACGTACAGGTCGTACGGGACGAGCGAGCGGAGCCGGGAGGTGGCGGTGAGGTCGTCGAGGGGGGTGACCTCGCGAACCTCGGGCCACCACCGCGGGTACTCCTCGGCGCGCTCCAGAACCGCGAACACGGCGGCGGGCGCGCGGGGCAGGTCCCAGACACTGCGGAAGCGGTAGTGGCACCAGTCCATGCCCCCAGTGTGCCCGTGGAACGCCACAGGCCCCGGAGATCTTGGTGATCTCCGGGGCCTGCGGTCCGGGTGGGCGATACTGGGTTCGAACCAGTGACCTCTTCGGTGTGAACGAAGCGCTCTCCCACTGAGCTAATCGCCCGGGCGCACCGCAAACATTACCCCATGTCAGCGGGGCCCTGGACCACGCATGGTCACTCGTCGATCTTCCCCGGCACCACGTTGCCGATCCGTCGTGCGCCGCTCCTGCCGAGCGCCTGCCCGGGGCCCGTTCGTCACTCTTCGTATTCGCGCCGTCCGATTTCAGGCACCGTTGCCCGAAATCGACTTCACCGAAATGGACCTATAACGCAAAGTAATAGTCGGCCGTACGAGCTACGTGAACCACTGCAAAACGGTCAGAGGGGTTTACAACGGCACCGTAGGTGGCATGTCGATTTCGCCGACGTGCGAATCCCCGAGCGCACACTGAGCGAAAGGCCCTGGCGCTTATGAACACCACGGTCAGCTGCGAGCTGCACCTGCGCCTCGTTGTGTCGAGCGAGTCCTCACTGCCTGTACCCGCGGGCCTGCGGTATGACACGGCCGATCCCTATGCCGTGCACGCCACCTTCCACACCGGAGCCGAGGAGACCGTCGAGTGGGTATTCGCCCGCGACCTCCTCGCCGAGGGCCTCCACCGGCCCACCGGAACCGGCGACGTCAGAGTCTGGCCATCACGCAGCCACGGCCAGGGCGTCGTCTGTATCGCCCTGAGCTCGCCGGAAGGAGAAGCCCTGCTCGAAGCCCCGGCGCGGGCCCTGGAGTCGTTCCTGAAGCGGACCGACGCCGCGGTGCCACCCGGCACCGAGCATCGTCACTTCGATCTCGACACGGAACTCTCACACATCCTGGCCGAGAACAACTGAGGCCACGGAGAGAGCCGCACGGCGCCGTCCGACTCGGGGCGACGGCGCCGCGCGGACAACCACACAACGGCAGTCACCGGTGCCGTCCCCCACGAAGCCGTCGTGGGGGACGGCACCGGTGCGCTCACGGCACGAGGGGCTAGAGTCGGCCAGCATCCGACGGGCGCCCGCCCGCCGCAGGCCAGGGAGCGAATCGTGCTGATCCCTCACGACACCCGGATCGCGCTCGACATGGTGGTCGATCTGGTGAACACCGCGCCGGAGAGCGAGGAGACGGACCGCCTCGCCGACGTGGACGCGCTGTACCGGTTCGTCCAGGACCATAGCGTGAGCGGGGTGGAACGACTCTCCATCCGTGACCTCCTGGGCGTTCAGGGGGTCAGGAGCAGGTTCGCGGAGATCTTCGCGGCGCCGGACGCCCACAGCGCCGCCGAGCTCGTCAACCAGCTGGTCGCAGCCGCCGGCACCACTCCACAGCTGACCGACCACGACGGCTACGACTGGCATGTGCACTACTTCGCGCCCGGCGCCTCGGTGGCCGACCACCTGGCCGCGGACGGCGGCATGGCGCTCGCCTTCATCGTCGTCACGGGCGAGCAGGAACGTCTTCGCAGATGCGAGGCGCCGGACTGCGGACGGGCCTTCGTGGACCTCTCGCGCAACCGCTCCCGGCGCTATTGCGACAGCCGTACCTGCGGGAACCGCCTGCACGTGGCCGCGTACCGGGCCCGCCGCAAGGAAGCCGCGGGCTGATCCCGGCCGGGGCTCGCCGCGTGAGCCTCACAGCAGGAAGAGGTCGTGCACGGCGGCCATGAGCAGCAGGCAGCCGATCACCCCCAGGAAGATCATCAGGGGTGGTTGGGAGAGCGCGAAGAGGCAGCCCTTCGCCTCGGGGTCGGGCGCGCGCGGCTCGTCGGTCGGTGCAGGGGTGGAGCCCTGGGAACTGTCCAGCATCTCGGGGCGATGATGACTCAGCCACACCGCATGGGTATACCAACACGCCCATATCAAGCGGCAGTTCGCCCGATCTTGTCGCGCACGACACGAGCGGCCGCGCGGGGGCGCCCACGCCCCGGCGTACCCGGACGGTCAGATGCCGTGCTTTTTCAGGATGGCCTCGATGTCGCTGAAGTCCTCGCTCGCGGCGGGCTTGGCGTTGGCCTTCGGGACGGGCTGCGCGGCCGGCGCACGCCCGGCGGCGAGCGAGGGGGCCGAGGCCGTGGGGGCCACCGCCTCGCGCTGGGCGGCCGCCGCGGCCTTGCGTTCCTTGCGGGTGCCGCCGCCGCGCCGCTCCACGGCGCGGGTCGTCATGAACAGCAGCCAGGCGACCCCGAGCAGCCCGAAGCCCAGCCACACGCTCGGCTTGAAGACGATGCCGGACACCCACTGCACGACACCGGTCATGACCAGGCCGACGGGGATGAGGGAGTAGGCGGCGATGCGCGTGGCCGCGAGGAAGCGCTTGCGGTACGCCGTGATGGCAGCGATGCCCAGTCCGGCCGCGGAAACGGCGGAGCAGACGGTCTCGGCGAGCATCCGGTTCCTCCAGGCATGGGGGTGTGGCTTTCTTCCATCGTGCACCGCAACCCGCCCGTCGGGCCACGGCCGGCCGCGACCTCAGGGAGATCTCCGGGGCGGGATCCTCCCCAGGTCCCGGTTGCTGGGAGACTGGGACCCATGAGCGACACCACCCCCGGCAGCGCCACCGCCCCCGTCGTCCTCGACGTGTGGTGCGAGCTGCAGTGCCCCGACTGCCACAACGCCCTCGACGACATCCGCGCGCTGCGCGCCCGTTACGGCGACCGCCTCGACATCCGGCTGCGGCACTTCCCGCTGGACAAGCACAAGCACGCCTTCGCCGCGGCCCAGGCCGCCGAGGAGGCCTTCGAGCAGGGGCGGGGCTGGCCGTACGTGGAGGCGGTGCTCGCCCGCACCGGGCGCCTCGCCGAGCAGGGCGAGCGCGTCCTGGTGGAGACGGCGGGCGAACTCGGCCTGGACACCGACGAGTTCGAGACCGCCCTCATCGACGGGCGGCACATCCTGATCGTCGACGCGGACCAGGCCGAGGGCAAGGCCATCGGGGTGACCGGCACACCGACCTACGTCATCGGCGAGGAGCGGCTCGACGGCGGCAAGAGCCAGGACGGGCTGCGCGCGCGCATCGAGGAGATCGCCGACGGGCTGCTCGCCGACCGGTAGCCGCCGCTCAGAGCAGGCTCTTGTAGTGGTGGTACCGGGTGGGCCGGTAGCCGAGCGACTCGTAGAGGCGGAGCGCCGGGGTGTTGTCGGCGAAGACGTGCAGGCCCAGCGTGTCCATTCCGTCAGCCAGGGCCACTCGTTCCGCGAGCAGCATCAGCGACCGCCCGTGGCCCCGGCCGCGGTACTCCTCGGCGACCCGGACGTCGAAGACGTAGGCGCCCTCGCCGGGCGGCGTGCGCCGGGCCACCCACACGCTGCCCACGGCGCTCCCCCGGCCCTCCAGCACCCGCAGGTGCACGCCTGCGGTGGCCACGCCGTCCGGGAGCAGCGCGCGGTGCTCCGACTCCGCCTTCGTCCGGGCCTGCGCCTCGGGCACGCCCCGGTCGATCCAGCTCTGCGCGTAGGTCTCCAGGTCCGCGCGCTGCCACTGCTCGAACTCGGCGGCGCTCATGGGCCGCCCGACGGTTCCCACCGGCAACTCGGGCGCGGTGGGCGGGAGTTGCTTGACCATGTTGCGGCTGCGTTCGACGTAGCCGAGCGCACCGGCCAGCCGCAGCGCCGCCCGCGCGTCCGCGGGCACCGTGAGGCCGACCTGGCCGCAGCCCCAGCCCCGCAGCACTTCCTCGGCGGCGAGGGCGGCGACGGTGCCGCGCCCGCGCCCCCGGTCGGCCTCGTCGATCCACAGCTCCCCGATCCGGCCCGTACCGGCCCCGAACCGGGTGTCCGTGGCGATCTTGATCCGTCCGACGCGTCTGCTGTTCACACACACGTCGTACGTACGCGACTTGGCGCCCTCGGCGCCCTGCTGGAGCGGCTCGGTCGGCCGAATGGTGGTGGTCATCAAGGCCGTTGTACCGGTCCCGGGGCCGCACGTCACCGGCTTTTACGGGTCCGGTTCGCCGGGATCCGCGCGTCCGGTCCTACGGGTCCAGATTCGAGCCGGCCCGCTCGTCGAAGATCCGCATCGCCTTCGCGGTGACCGGACCGGGTGCCTGGGCCAGCACCCGCCCGTCGACGCGGTGCACGGACTGCACGTCGCGCAGCGTGGAGGTCAGGAAGATCTCGTCCGCGCTCTCCAGGACCTCCAGCGGCAGTGCCGTCTCCTGCGCCCCGGTCCACTCGACGGTCAGCGCGCGGGTGATGCCGCCGAGGCAGCCGGAGGCGAGCGGCGGGGTGTGCAACTGGCCGTCGAGCACCACGAAGACATTGGATCCGGTGCCCTCGCAGAGCTGTCCCGCCGTGTTCGCGAAGAGGGCCTCGGAGGCGCCCTGCCCGTGCGCCTTGGCGAGGGCGACGACGTTCTCGGCGTACGAGGTGGTCTTCAGGCCCACGACGGCGCTGCGCTCGTTGCGGGTCCACGGCACGGTGATCACGGCGGTGGTGTCGGGGCGGCGCGTGCTCTCGCCGAGCGCGACGACCAGGGTCGCTCCCGCGTCCCCCCGGTCGGAGCCGAGCGGCGAGAGCCCGCCGGTGTAGGTGATCCGCAGCCGGCCGAGCGGCATCGGGTTCGCGTCGAGCACGGCCGCGCAGGCTCGCCGCACCTCGTCGAGGTCGGGGTCGGGCAGGCCGAGGCCGCGAGCCGAGCGGGTCAGCCGGTCCAGGTGGCGGGTGAGCGCGAAGGTGCGGCCCTGTGTCGCCTTCACCGTCTCGAAGACGCCGTCGCCCACGGTGAGCCCGTGGTCGAGCACGGACACCTGCGCGGCATCGGCGTTCTTCAGTCCGCCGTTGACCCAGATCTGCATTTACGCGGTCCTTCCCGTGTGCCCGCCGTGGGCATACGCGCCCGACGCTACCGCGAGCAGTCGCGAGGCCTTCAGCTCGGTCTCGTCCCACTCCCGCTCGGGGTCCGAGCCCCAGGTGATGCCCGCCCCGGTGCCGAAACGCAGCACCCCGCTCGCCCGGTCGATCCAGAAGGTGCGTATGCCGACGGCGAGCTCGCCGAGCCCCCGGTCGGCGTCGACCCAGCCGATGCCGCCGCAGTAGGGGCCGCGGGGCGCGGTCTCCAGGGCTTCGATGATCCGCAGCGCGCTCGACTTGGGCGCCCCGGTGACCGAGCCCGGCGGGAACGCGGCACCGAACAGATCCCGCCAGCCGGCCTTCGGCGCCAGTTCACCGCGCACGGTGGAAACGAGGTGGACGAGGCCGGGGTGCTCCTCCACCGTGCAGAGCTCCGGCACGGTCACCGAGCCGGTGGCGCAGACCCGCCCCAGGTCGTTGCGGACGAGGTCCACGATCATCACGTTCTCGGCGTGGTCCTTCTCCAGGAGGTCCGCCGCGGTCCGCCCGGTCCCCTTGATGGGCCCGGACTCCACGACCCGCCCCGTGCGCCGCAGGAACAGTTCGGGCGAGGCGGTCGCGATCTCCACCCCGTGGGCGGGCAGCCGAATCGTTCCGGCGTAGGGAGCGGGGTTGCCCCGGGCGAGCAGCGCGGTGAGCGCGTCCACGTCGGCCGCCGCCGGGTCGGGCAGCGGCGCGGCCAGCACCCGGCAGAGGTTCGCCTGGTAGACCTCACCGGCCGCGATGTGCTCGCGGATGCGGCGTACGCCCGCCGTGTACGCGGCGCGGTCGAGGGAGGACGTCCAGTCACCGGCGGCGGGCCCGCGCCAGGCGCCGGGGACGGGCGCGGGGACCGGCTCCGTACGGACGTCCCCGAAGCGGGCGCAGACGAGGCGGCCCTCGAAGTCGGCGGAGACAGCCCAGAAGCCGGCGGAGTCAAGAGCCTCGGGGTCACTGGTGACATCACGCAGGTCCGAGGCGACGAGGCCGCCGAAGCGGGCCAGAGGAGCGAGGTCGTGCACGGGTGCGAGTCTATGACCGGTGCGGGCCGGGTGCCCCTGAGCGGCCGGGAGGCGAACAGTCGCCCGGACCCCGCACGGGCGCCGACCAGGCGTAACGCAGCACGCTGCGCAAACGCGTTTTTGTACTGGCCCGGGAATCCGCTAGAGTTCAACACGTCGCCGGGACGCGCAAGCGAAACGGAAACGACAAGCGGACGTGGCTCAGTTGGTAGAGCATCACCTTGCCAAGGTGAGGGTCGCGAGTTCGAATCTCGTCGTCCGCTCGATGTGGGGGATCTTCCCGGACCCTCATATGCACTCCTGGTGGAGTGGCCGAGAGGCGAGGCAACGGCCTGCAAAGCCGTCTACACGGGTTCAAATCCCGTCTCCACCTCCAAGCGCGATTAGCTCAGCGGGAGAGCGCTTCCCTGACACGGAAGAGGTCACTGGTTCAATCCCAGTATCGCGCACGCAGTAACACGAAGTAACCGGTCCCGAGGCTTGGGGCCGTCCCGCGCGATTAGCTCAGCGGGAGAGCGCTTCCCTGACACGGAAGAGGTCACTGGTTCAATCCCAGTATCGCGCACGCAGTAACAGCACCTGATCCCGCGCGATTAGCTCAGCGGGAGAGCGCTTCCCTGACACGGAAGAGGTCACTGGTTCAATCCCAGTATCGCGCACCAACCGGAGCCCCCGGCCTTCTCGAAGGCCGGGGGCTCCGTCGTTGCCGCAGCCGCTCGTGCTGCCCAACTCCCGTACGTGCAAAAGGCGTTGTCCGATCGGCTCCCCAGCCGATCGGACAACGCCTCTTACTGCCGTCCGCCGCACCCCCGTCCCCACGGGGCTGAAATGGGCCGGATGTCCCCGACCCGGTCCGCTCTACCGGGTCCGGGGCGCCGCTCAGCGCCCCAGCATCACACCCACGGACGACGCCTGTGTGACCACCGCGTCCCAGCCGCCGAAGACGACTACGAGCAGGGCCGCCAGGGGAAGGACCATGGCCGTCGCCACCAGGGGGTGGCGCGGACCGGCCCGGCGGGCACCGAACGCGGCGCTGTACGCCCTGCGTCCCTGCGTACGGATGATCGTCCGCGCAGCCGTGTCCGCCATGGTCCTCTCCTGTTCGATTCATTGGTTCTTGACCGCGGCGGGTGTCTGACCTCGGGGGACGAGTGCACCACCCGCCGCTTGTCTTCAACAGTAGGGACCGGCACGGCCCGGGACGTCATGCCCTCGTACCGCTCTGCTGGCCTCCCAGGGGATGAGCCCTCCCCTGTGGACGTACTCCCCTGGGTGGAGACGCGACCCCTACGCCTTGGGGTCTTCCCGGAGGGGTCGGGCGCGGTCCCCGGGCTCCGCCTCCCCCGCGTCCTGCCGGGGTACCGGTTGCTCGACCAGGGCGAGCACCCGGGTGGCCATGAATCGGGCGGTGCGCACGACCGTGCCGCTGCGCGTGACTTCGCTCACTTCCACCACCCCGCGACGGACCGCCGTCTCCACCCTGCGGCCCGCCCGGCTTGCCACCACTTCGTACGTCCGGGTGGTGTCTCCGGCGTCCACCACTATCTCCACGCGGTCACCCTTCATTGATCCAAACCCCCTTCTGCGACGGACCGTTGAGATCTCGCACGGGTCAGCAGCCATGGATCCGCGGCCTGCTGACCACTCCTCAAGTTTCCCACCCGGCACTGACAATCGTGCGGCCCGAGAGGGCGCGGCCTATGAGCACACCGGGCGGCGGGTACGTAAGCTGTGCCACGTCAACAGGACTGGCAGCGGGGATGAAAATGGCGATGATGCGGCTCCGGCGCGAGGACCCGCGTGTCGTCGGCTCTTTCAGGCTTCACCGGCGTCTCGGCGCGGGCGGCATGGGGGTCGTGTACCTCGGTTCCGACCGGCGCGGGCAGCGGGTGGCGCTGAAGGTGATCCGGCCCGACCTCGCCGAGGACCAGGAGTTCAGGTCCCGGTTCGCCCGCGAGGTCTCCGCGGCGCGACGGATCCGGGGCGGTTGCACGGCCCGGCTGGTCGCCGCCGATCTGGAGGCGGAGCGGCCCTGGTTCGCCACGCAGTACGTCCCCGGGCCCTCGCTGCACGACAAGGTGGCCGAGGAGGGCCCGCTGACGGCCGCCGAGGCCGCCGCGATCGGGGCCGCGCTGTCCGAGGGCCTGGTTGCCGTCCACGAGGCCGGGGTCGTCCACCGCGACCTCAAGCCGTCCAACATCCTGCTGTCCCCGAAGGGGCCCAGGATCATCGACTTCGGAATCGCCTGGGCGACCGGTGCCTCGACGCTGACCCACGTCGGCACCGCCGTGGGCTCCCCCGGCTTCCTCGCGCCCGAGCAGGTGCGCGGCGCCGCGGTCACGCCCGCCACCGACGTCTTCTCGCTGGGAGCGACGCTGGCGTACGCCGCCATGGGCGACTCGCCCTTCGGGCACGGCAGTTCCGAGGTGATGCTCTACCGCGTGGTGCACGAGGAGGCGCAGCTGCGCGGCGTGCCCGACGCGCTGGCCCCGCTGGTGCGGGCCTGTCTGGCGAAGGACCCGGAGGAGCGCCCCAGCACGCTCCAGCTGTCGATGCGGCTCAAGGAGATCGCCGCCCGGGAGGCCCAGGGCTCGTTGCACGGCCCTTCGGCCGCCCTGGACGCACGTCCTCCGGTCCAGCGCGAGCGCGTCGAGCTTGACCGGCCCACCGGACGCCTCGACGAGCGCACGCAGCCGTACACGCAGGGCGGCCGGAGCACGGGAGCCTCGGCGTCCCGGTCCGGGCCCCGCACGGGCGGCTCGGCGCCGCACACCGGTGGCTCGCGTCCTGGCGGGCCGCGCGGCAGCGCCTCTCGTCCCGGGGGGCGTCCGGGTACCCGGCCCGGGGCGCGCACCTCGGGCGGTGGGCTGCGGCCCGCCAACCCTCGGCTGCTGCGGCAGCGGCTCACGGTCTTCGTCCTGGTGACGTTGATCGTGCTGCTGGGGATCGCCGCGGTCAAGCAGTTCTGAACGCTCCGCCAGGGCGTTGTCCGGGGGCCGCGGACCGGCTCGGGCCGGTCGCGCGGCTTGCCGTCCTCAGTCTGTCGGGCGGCCCGTCGCCACCGCGTAGAAGGCGACCGCCGCGGCCGCTCCCACGTTCAGGGAGTCGACCCCGTGCGCCATCGGGATGCGTACCCACTCGTCGGCCGCGACCAGGGCCTGCCGCGACAGGCCGTCGCCCTCGGCGCCCAGCATCAGGGCCACCTTGGCGAGCTTGTGGGCCGCGGCGTCGTCGATGCTGGAGGCCTTCTCGTCGGGGGTCAGCGCGAGCAGCCGGTAGCCCGCCGCGCGGACCGTCTCAAGTCCCTTGGGCCAGGACTCCAGGCGGGCGTACGGGACCGAGAAGACCGCGCCCATCGACACCTTCACCGACCGCCGGTACAGCGGGTCGGCGCAGTCCGGGGAGAGCAGGACCGCGTCCATGCCGAGGGCGGCCGCGCTGCGGAAGATGGCGCCGATGTTGGTGTGGTCGTTGACCGCCTCCATGACCACGACCCGACGGGCCGTGGTGAGGAGTTCCTCGGCCGCCCGAAGCGGCTTGCGCTGCATGGAGGCGAGCGCGCCGCGGTGCACGTGGTAGCCGGTGACGCGTTCGGCGAGGTCCGGGCTGACCGCGTACACCGGCGCCGGAAGCTCGTCGATGACGTCCCGCATGACGTCGACCCACTTGGCCGAGAGCAGCATCGAGCGCATCTCGTAGCCGGCGTCCTTGGCCCGTCTGATGACCTTCTCGCCCTCGGCGATGAAGAGGCCCTCGGCGGGTTCGCGGCGCCGCCGCAGCTCCACGTCGGTCAGGCCCGTGTAGTCGCGCAGACGGGGGTCGTCGGGGTCCTCGATGGTGATGAGATCAGCCACAGGGTGATACTGCCTTGTCCTGGGTGTGGTGCCAACGGCTGGGACGGAGATCCGTTACCGGTGGTTACGGGTGCGCACGCCGGGGGCACGTGGATTCGCGGTGGTTACGGGTGCGCACGCCGGCGGCACGTGGATTCGCGGTGGTTACGGGTGCGCACGCCGGCGGGGCACATGGGTTCGCGGTGGTTACGGGCGGGCGTTCACGGTGACGACGTCGCCGATGACGATGACGGCCGGGGGCTTCACTTCCTCGGCCCTGGCGACCTCGCCGACGGTCTCCAGCGTCGCGTCCACGCGGCGCTGGGACGCCGTGGTGCCTTCCTGGACGAGCGCGACCGGGGTCCGCGGGTTCTTGCCGTGCGTGATGAGCGCCTGCGCGATCGGACCGATCTTGTCGACGGCCATCAACAGCACGAGGGTGCCGCGCAGTTGGGCCAGCGACTTCCAGTCGACGAGCGAGCGCGGGTCGTCCGGGGCCACATGCCCGCTGACCACCGTGAACTCATGGGCCACGCCCCGGTGCGTGACCGGAATGCCGGCCGCGCTCGGCACCGAGATGGAGCTGGAGATGCCGGGCACCACGGTGCAGGCGACGCCGGCTTCGGCGAGCGCCTGGAGCTCCTCCATGCCGCGGCCGAAGACGTACGGGTCGCCGCCCTTGAGCCGGACGACCGCCTTGCCGGCCTTGGCGTGCTCGATCAGCGCGTTGTTGATGGCCTCCTGCGCCATGAAGCGGCCGTAGGGGATCTTCGCGGCGTCGATCACCTCGACGTGCGGCGGGAGTTCGTCGAGCAGGTCGCGGGGGCCGAGCCGGTCGGCGATGACCACGTCGGCCTCGGCGAGCAGCCTGCGGCCGCGCACGGTGATCAGGTCCGGGTCGCCGGGGCCGCCGCCGACCAGTGCGACGCCCGGGGTGCGGGTGCGCTGCTGCGGGGCGACCAGAGTGCCGTCGCGCAGGCCCTCGACGACCGCGTCGCGGATCGCGGCGGAGCGGCGCGGGTCGGGGGTGTCGGTGGTGAGGACGGCGACCGTGACGCCCTCGGAGCGGCCGGTGGCCGGGGTCCAGGCGGTGGCGGCGCTCGCGTCGTCGGAGCGTACGCACCAGACGCGGGAGCGCTCGGCCTCGGCGGAGATCCGCTCGTTGGCCTCGGCGTCGGCGGTGGCGACCAGGGCGTACCAGGCGTCGGCCAGGTCGCCGTCCTGGAAGCGGCGGCGCTCCCAGCCGATCTCGCCCGCGTCGGCCATCGCCTCGACGGAAGGGGTGGCGCTCGGGGAGATCAGCGTGACGTCGGCCCCGGCGGCGATGAGGGCCGGGAGGCGGCGCTGGGCCACCTGGCCGCCGCCGACGACGATGACTCGGCGACCGGTGAGGCGGAGGCCTACGGGGTACGCGGGGTATTCGGCCATGGCAGCGGTGCTCCTCGGGCGGCGCTTGCGTGGATGGGCCGCTGCGGCGGTGAAGCGGCTGGTGGGAGGGGTAAGCGGTCCCGCCGACAGCCTAAGGGGCGGGCGGGTGCGGTGGCACGGGCAGGGGCCGGGGTCAGCGACCCCGGCCCCCACCGCACGCGTACGGGCTACTTCTCGGTGACACCGGCCGAGTCGAACGTGGCGACCTCGTGCATCGCGCGGGCCGCGCTCTGCACCACCGGGAGGGCGAGCAGGGCGCCGGTGCCCTCGCCGAGGCGGAGGTCAAGGTCGACCAGGGGGCGCAGACCCAGCTTGTTGAGGGCGGCCACGTGACCGGGCTCGGCGCTGCGGTGGCCCGCGATGCAGGCGGAGAGCACCTCGGGGGCAATCGCGCGGGCGACCAGGGCGGCCGCTCCCGTGCTGACGCCGTCGAGGATCACCGGCGTACGCAGCGACGCGCCGCCCAGCAGGAAGCCGACCAGGGCCGCGTGTTCCAGGCCGCCGATCGCCGCGAGGACACCGATCGGGTCGGCCGGGTCCGGCTGGTGCAGTTCGAGGGCGCGGCGTACGACGTCGACCTTGCGGGCGTGGGTTTCGTCGTTGATGCCGGTGCCGCGGCCGGTGACCTCGGCCGCGTCGACGCCCGTGTACAGGGAGATGAGGGCCGCCGACACCGTGGTGTTGGCGATGCCCATCTCGCCGGTCAGGAGCGCCTTGTTGCCGGCTGCCACCAGGTCCCGGGCGGTCTCGATGCCGACCTCGATCGCGGCGACCGCTTCCTCGCGGGTCATCGCGGGGCCGGCCGTCATGTCGGCGGTGCCAGGTCGCACCTTGCGGGGCAACAGGCCGGGCGTGGCCGGGAGTTCGGAGGCGACGCCCACGTCGATGACGCAGACCTCGGCGCCCACCTGGTTGGCGAAGGCGTTGCAGACCGCGCCGCCGCCGAGGAAGTTGGCGACCATCTGGCCGGTGACTTCCTGGGGCCAGGGGGTGACGCCCTGCGCGTGCACGCCGTGGTCGCCGGCGAAGATCGCGACGGCGGCCGGCTCCGGGATCGGCGGCGGGCACTTGCGCGACAGACCCGACAACTGCGCGGAGATGATCTCCAGCATGCCGAGCGCGCCCGCGGGCTTGGTCATCCGCTTCTGGCGCTCCCACGCCTCGCCGAGCGCCTTGGCGTCCAGCGGGCGGATGCCCGCGACGGTCTCCTCAAGGAGGTCGTGCGGGTCCTCGCCGGGCAGCGCGCGGCGGCCGTACGTCTCCTCGTGGACGACCCATGCCAGGGGGCGGCGCTTGGACCAGCCCGCCTGCATCAGCTCGGGCTCGTCCGGGAACTCGTCGACGTAGCCGACACAGAGGTAGGCGACGACTTCGAGGTGCTCGGGCAGGCCGAGCGAGCGGACCATCTCGCGCTCGTCGAAGAAGGAGACCCAGCCGACGCCGAGGCCCTCGGCGCGGGCGGCGAGCCACAGGTTCTCCACGGCGAGCGCCGAGGAGTACGGGGCCATCTGCGGCTGGGTGTAACGGCCCAGGGTGTGCCGGCCGCCGCGGGTCGGGTCCGCGGTGACCACGATGTTGACCGGGGTTTCGAGGATCGCCTCGATCTTCAGTTCCTTGAACTGCTTGGCCCGGCCCTTGGGCAGCGACTTGGCGTACGCCTCGCGCTGGCGCTGGGCAAGTTCGTGCATGGTGCGGCGGGTCTCGGCGGACCGGATGACCACGAAGTCCCAGGGCTGCGAGTGGCCGACGGAGGGCGCCGTGTGGGCCGCCTCCAGGACGCGGAGCAGCACCTCGTGCGGGATCGGGTCGCTGCGGAAGCCGTTGCGGATGTCGCGGCGCTCGCGCATGACGCGCAGCACGGCCTCGCGCTCGGCGTCGTCGTAGCCGGGCGCGGCGGCCTGCTCGGGGGCGTCGATGATCTCGGCGGTCCCGTCGGCGGCATCGGCGTCCGCGGGCGCGGTCCCGGCCAGGGGTTCGGCGACCGGCTCCGGCTCGGCGGCGGGCTGCGGCGCGGCGCTCCCTTCGAGCGTCTCCTGCACCGCGGCGGGGGCTTCGGGGGCCGCCTGCACGACCGGCTCCGCGACCGCGGCCGGCTGCTCCTGCCGCGGTACGAGCACGGACTCGGCGGCCTGAGTCGGCTCGGCGGCGGCTGCCGGGGCCTCGATCACCGGCTGGGGCGGCTCGGGCGCGGTCTGGGCCATCGGCTGCGGCGCCTGCTCCTGGCTCACGGCTTCCGGACCTGCTGCTTCCGGACTCTCGGCTGCCGGGCTCGCGGCGGCTGCGGGCACGGCCACCGCGATCGGCGCGGGGTTCTGGGCGACCGCGACCGCCACCGGCTCCGGCTCGGCGGCCGGGGCTTCGGCGGGCGCGGCCTCGGCGGCCACGGGCTGCGGGGGTACGGGTTCGGCGACGGGCTGCGCCACGAGCGGCTCGGCCGGCGCGGGAACGGGCTCGGCGGGCACCGCCTCGGCGACGGCCGGTTCGGCGGCCACGGGCTCGGCGGCCGGCACCGCGGCCGGGGCCTCGGGGGCGGCCGGTCCGACCGCGACGGGCCCCGCCGGGGCAGGGACGACGGGCTCGGCGGCGACCGGCTCCGGCTGGGCCGGGACCGCGACCGGCTCGGGCGCCTGCTGCTGGGCTTGCGGCTGCTGGACCTCCGGCTGCTCGGCTGTGTGCTGCGGACCCGGCGACTGGGGCGCGGCAGCGGCCTGGACCGGCGCGGGCGAAAGGTGGGGGCCGCTCGGAAGGGAGCCCTCGACCGGGACGAACTGGCCCACCGGCTGCGGCTGTCCGGACTGCGGCGCCGCCTGCTGGGCGACGAGCTGGTCCACGAGCAGGGCGGGCTGCGCGACGGGCCGGCTCGCGGCCTGTGCCGCCTCTTCGGCGGGCTGCGGCTGAACGGCCGGAACCTGTGCCCGGACCGCGAAGTCCTCCGGGACGACCGTTTCTGCAGGGGGCACTGTGGTGTTGAGTGACTCGTGGGGCGCGGAACGCTGCTGAGGCGTCCATGCCATACCGGGCTGCGGCGGGAAGTCCATCAGCTGCGGCGCGGGCTCCTCGCGCGGGACGTCGAGGTACTCGGGCCCGGCGTTCGCCGGCCCGGGGGTGCGCACCGGCGCCGGGTTCACGGGCGCGCCGGCGGCGGGGCCCCGGTCGGCGAGGGAACGTACGACACCGGACGAGGCGTCCGGCACCTGCGGGCCGAGGTGGAGCGGGCGGCGGGCGGGCGGCGGGGTCGCCGAGGCGGGTGCCTGCGCCGCGACCCGCACGCCACCGAGGTCGACGGAGCCCGTGTCACGGCCGCCGGTCTCGTGCGCGCCGGGTTCGGCGGGGGCGGCCTGAAGGGGCGGCACCTGGGCGGGCGCGGACTGCGGGTCGATCCAGGCGCCCTGGGCGCCCGGCATCAGGAGCAGATCGTCGTCTTCCGCGGTGTTCGCCGAGCTGTCTGCGGGATCGAGGAAGGTGTAGGCACCGGGAGCGGGGACGCCCGGCTGTTCCACCATGCCTGCGTTCTCCGGCAGTCCCTCGCCCGGGACCTGGCCGGTGTCAGTCATGCGTACCCCTTGCCCATCTGTAGTGCTCCTTCGGCCTGCGCCCGGGACCGCACAGCCGGCCGGCACCCGTCGCTCAGAACGTGTGCGCCGCGCGGTGCGAACGGCCCGCAGGCGTCAACGACACCATGCATTGTCGCGGGCCTTCGCCGCCGTCGCGGTCAGTCTCGGCCACGGACCGTGTGGGCTGCGCCACGTTGCGCGTCCCCCGGATGTGCCGTACCGCGCAACGGGGGCCAAAGCGGTTCCCCGTTCCGGACATTGACCGGCGGAGCGCCGAACGGCCGGGTGCGGTACAACGATCGGCCAGCCTACCCCCCGTGACGCGCCGAAGGGGTCACGGGGATCTTTCCTTCCTCCGTCCGGAGAGCAGGAAGACGACCGAGCGTTCGCGCTCCGACCAGGCACTCGTGTCGAGGTCGACCGATTGGAGGAGCGCGCACTCCACTTCGTATCCGCCGGCGGCCAGCGCGGCGCCCACGGCCTCCGCCTCGTCCCGGGTGGCCGCATGCGTCACGATGCGCTCCGGCCTGCGATCGGCGCACGCCTCCACGACGGCCGCGCCCCCGCCCCCGACGCGTACGACGTCGGGTTCGGGCAGCGACTCCAGGACATGCGGGGCCCTGCCGCGGACGACCTGGACCTGAACTCCGAAGCGGCGGGCGGTCGATTCGGTGCGCGCGCAGGCGTCCGCGCTGTCGTCGACGGCGATCACGGCGGCGCCGAACCGGGCGGCCTCGGCGGCCAGGGCGCCGCTGCCGCAGCCGATGTCCCACACGAGGTCGCCGACGCGCGGGCCGAGCCTGGCCAGTTGGGCCGCGCGCAGCTCGGTGGCCTCGCCGGAGCCGAGGTCGCCGCCGTACTCACGGGCGGGCAGCGCCCAGCCGCGCAGCGCGGACGGGTACCCGGGGGCGGGTCCGGCGAGCCAGCCGTCGCCCTCGGTCGCCGGGCCGCCGAGGACGATGACGACATTGGGGTCGCGCCAGGCGTGGTCGGCGGCGTTCTCCGAGGTGAGCACGGTGACCTGCTCGCGGTCGCTGCCGAGCTCCTCGCAGATGACGAAGGTGCGGTGGACGCCGTCGAGGAGGAGCGCGAGTTCCGCGGGTCCGGCGCCGGGCGAGGTGAGGACGGCGACCTTGGCGTGGGCGCGGCAGACGTTGACGGCGCGGCGCAGGGTGCGCCGGTGGGCGACGACGATCTGGGCGTCGTCCCAGGGCATCCCGGCTCGCGCGAAGGCGGCGGCGACCGAGGAGACGGCGGGCACGACCTCGACCTCCAGGCCGTGCTCGGGAGCCCTGAGGGTGCGTACGACGCCGAAGAAGCCGGGGTCGCCGTCGGCGAGGACGACGGCGCTTCCGCGGTGTCCGGCGATGCGGCGGGCGGCCAGACTCACGCTGCCGAGCCGGATGCGCTCGGCGCCCGCGGGCACTTCGGGGAGCTCGAGGTGGTGTGCGGCGCCGGCCACCAGAGTGGCGGCGGAGAGCGCGGAGGTGGCCGCCGAGGTGAGGGGCGAGCCGTCCCAGCCGATCACCGTGACGCGGTCGGCCATCGTGGTCAGTCTCCAGGTGCTGTCGCAGGTCGGGGCGCCCCGGCGAATGCGCGGGTACAGATCGAGGGTAGCCGCGGATGTGTGTTCCGGTCGGCGGGCGCGGGCCGGAGCCGGTCGGTGGAGCACCGTATCCGGTCGCCCCGGGGGCGTATCCGGTCAGCTCCAGTCGGTGAAGGAGCCGTATCCGGCGTCCGCGAACTGGTCGGCGACGCCGTCGAGGTCCTCCGGGAGCAGGCTCCACACGATGAGGTCGGTGCGGAAGTCCGTCCAGCCGCCGTCCTCCGTCTGGGTCCGGGCTATCCACGCGTTGCGCAGGACGCCCTCGCTGATGCAGCCGATCTTCTGCGCGACCTGCTGGGAGGCGGTGTTGTCGGCGGCGGTGCGCAGCTCCAGGCGCTCGAACCGCTGGTCCCTGAACAGCCATTGGGCCATGGCGAGCACGGCTTCGGTCGCGTAGCCCTCACCGCGCGCCCAGGGCCCCACGACATAGCCGACCTCGGTGGCCCGGGTGCGCCAGTTGGTCTTCTGGAGGTGGACGATGCCGACGAGCCGCTGAGTGAGGAACTCGGTGACCGCCAGAACGATTCCTCGCCCGGCGGTGCGCTCGCCGGGAGCGATGTGGCGGACCCAGTCCTCGGCGTCGCGCACGGTGTAGGGGTGGGGCACCGAGGTCCAGGCGACGGTCTGCTCGTCGTTCATCATCTCGATGAGCGCGGGGATGTCACCGTCGTCGAAGGGGCGCAGCACCAGCCGGTCCGTGTTGATGGAGATGTCCGGGAACACTGGAAAGGGGGTAGTCATGTGCCGCTCCATGCCGTGGACCGCCGTGGGGCCGTGGTGACCGCGAACGCCAGGGGACTTCGGGGCCGTCGACCATTAAGGACCGTAAAGGGACAGCATGCAGCATCGGGCCCGCGGTGCGCATGGCCGGGTGGGCGTTGCGCCGAAGGCCCCGGACACCTGACGGGGTGTCCGGGGCCTTCGTACTGCCGTGCCCGCAGGGCTACTTGGCGGGACCGAACGCGGGGACGACCGAGCCCGCGTACTTGTCGGTGATGAACTTCTTGACCTCGTCGGAGTTCAGGAGCTTGGCCAGCTTCTGGACGCGGGGGTCGTTCTCGTTGCCCTGCTTGACGGCGAGGAAGTTGGCGTACGGGTTGCCGTCCGCCTTCTCCAGGGCGAGGGCGTCCTTGGCCGGCTTCAGGTTGGCCTCGATGGCGTAGTTGCCGTTGATGACCGCGGCGTCCACGTCGTTGAGGGCGCGGGGCAGCGTTGCCGCCTCCAACTCCTTGAATTTCAGGCCCTTGCTGTCCTTGATGTCGGAGAGCTTGGCACCGGCGCCCGCGCCGTCCTTCAGCGTGATCAGGCCGTTGGCGGCGAGCAGTTGGAGCGCGCGGCCCTCGTTGGTGGTGTCGTTGGGGACGGCGACGGTCTGGCCGGACGTGATGTCCTTCAGCGACTTGACCTTGTGGGAGTAGAGGCCGAGCGGCTCCAGCTCCACGTCGACGACCGGCACGATGTGGGTGCCGTTCTTCTTGTTGAAGTCGTCCAGGTAGGGCTTGTGCTGGAAGAAGTTGGCGTCGACCTGGCCCTGCTCGGTGGCGGTGTTCGGCAGGACGTAGTCCGTGAACTCCTTCACCTCCAGCTTGAGTCCGGCCTTGGCCGCCAGGTTGTCCTTGACGAACTTGAGGATGTCGGCGTGCGGGGTCGGCGACGCGGCGACGACCAGCGCCTTGGACGCGTCGGCCTTGGCGCCGTCGGCCTTGGCGGCGGGCTTCGGGTCGGAGGCGGAGCCGCAGGCGGTGAGGCCGACGGCGAGCGCGGCGGTGGCGAGGGCGGCAGCGGTGATCTTGGTGTTCTTACGCACGAAAAGTGCCTCTTTCTGGTGGTGCGGTAATCGCCCGGACAAGGAGTGCGGGCTCTGGGAAGAAAGGTCAGGAGGTCCGGCCGCGGCGGGCGAGCAGGCGCACGACGCCGTCGCCGAGCAGCTGGATCACGGTGACGATGGCGATCAGGACGGCCACCGTGATGAGCATGAAGTTGGTCTCGAAGCGCTGGTAGCCGTAGGTGATGGCGACCGAGCCGAGTCCGCCGCCGCCGACCGCGCCGGCCAGGGCGGAGTAGCTGACGAGGGTGATCACGGTGGTGGTGATCGCGGAGACGAGGGAGGGCAGCGCCTGCGGAAGCAGCACCTTCCACACGATGGTGGGGATGCCGCCTCCCATCGACTGGACGGCCTCCACCAGGCCGTGGTCGACCTCGCGGACCGCGGTCTCCACGAGCCGCGCGAAGAACGGGATGGCGCCGATGGAGAGCGGCACGATCATGGCGCTGGGGCCGATGAAGGTGCCGACGGCCCAGGTGGTGAAGGGGATCAGGGCGATCAGCAGGATGATGAAGGGCAGCGAGCGGCCGATGTTCACGATCACGCCGATGACCTTGTTCACCGGGCGGTTCTGGAGCAGACCGCCCTTGTCGGTGAGTACGAGCAGCACACCGAGCGGCAGCCCGAGCCCGATGGTGACGACGGTCGCCCACAACACCATGTAGAAGCTGTCGTACGTTCCCTGGGACAGCAGCGGCTGCATCTCCGACCAGCTCACTTGGCACCTTCCTTGACCAGGTCGAGCGCCTGGCCCTCGTCCACGCCGTCGTCCACCACGTCCACCTGGAGCCCCTGCTCGCGCAGGAAGCCGACCGGCACGACGTTGTCCTCGTAACCGCCGGGCAGTTCGATCCGCATCCGGCCGATCTGCCTGCCGGCGACGGTGTCCATGGCGGCGCCCAGGATCGAGATGTCGATGTTGTACGTGCGCGAGAGCTGGGAGATGACCGGCTGGGTGGCGGCTTCGCCGTGGAAGGTGACGTCGATGACGGTGCGCTCGGGGCCGGAGGCGGCGCCGCTCACCGGGAACAGTTCGGCGGCGAGTTCCGAACCGGGGGTGGCGAGGAGTTCGCTGACGGTTCCGGACTCCACGACCCTGCCCTTCTTCATCAGGGCGGCCGAGTCGCAGATCGTCTTCACCACGTCCATCTCGTGCGTGATGAGCAGGACGGTCAGGCCCAGCTGCCGGTTGAGGTCGCGCAGGAGCTGGAGGATCGAGCGGGTGGTCTCCGGGTCGAGGGCGCTGGTCGCCTCGTCGGAGAGCAGCACCTTGGGGTCGCCGGCCAGGGCGCGGGCGATGCCGACGCGCTGTTTCTGACCGCCGGAGAGCTGGGCGGGGTAGGCCCTCGCCTTGTCGGCGAGGCCCACCAGGTCGAGCAGTTCGAGCGCCTTGCGGGAGCGCTCCTTGCCGGAGACGCCGAGGATCTCCAGGGGCAGCTCGATGTTGTCCTGCACGGTGCGCGCGGACAGCAGGTTGAAGTGCTGGAAGACCATGCCGATGCGGGAGCGGGCCCGGCGAAGGTCCTTGCCGGCCCGGCGGCCGCGTCCGGCGAGCGCGGTGAGGTCGACGCCGTCGACGGTCACCGTGCCGGAGGTGGGGCGTTCAAGGAGGTTGACGCAGCGGATGAGAGAGGACTTGCCGGCGCCGCTCTGGCCGATGACGCCGTACACCTCGCCTTCGCGGACGTGCAGGTCGACGCCGTCGAGCGCGGTGATATCTCGTCCGCGAGACTGGTAGACCTTGGTCAGGCCCGTTGTGGTGATCACAGGATTTCCGTCACTGTCGAGTGCGCGGCGCGGGGTATGCCGGGCACGGGGCAAACGTGTTCGGGGCGCGGCTCGGCCTCATCGGTGGCTACCGGGGGCACGGGTGCGCGGGGGCGGGCCGGATCCGCATGTTCGATACGGGACCGGGCGCGGCCTGGGGTGGCCTCCTTGGTCCTTCGGACCTCGGGGGCGTCTCGCTTCGGGGCGCGAGGCTCAGGCGGGGGCCCTCAGAAGGCGCACATTCGACACATACAACGAGCACCGGGCGTCATCATCGCCTCGGTCGCAAGGGTGCGGCTGCTCGTCGTGGTCATGCGGCAAGTAAAGCAGAACCGGTCAGGAACGGATCAAGGATGTCCGAATACCGGACATTCGTGGACTGCCACCCGGACCGATCCGGACGGGCTCACTCCGCCGTGGTGATCTCCACTCCACCACTCGTGGCCTGCGCGGACACCGCCGAGAGGTCGCCCACCACCACGTCCGCGACGAGCTCGTCGGCCCGGTGCGTTGTGGTCAAGGCCACGGTCGTCATGCGGCAGCGGGTGACGGACTCCATGGAGGAGACGAGGGTTGCGTCGTTGTCGAACAGCAGGGCATCGGCGTGGATCTTCACGCTTCCCGACCCTACGGGCGGGGGTGGGGGTGAGCGCATCGGGCCTTTCGGCCCGTAATACCCTCGTCCCCATGCTCGACGCCCTGACGGTCGCGGTCGCCGCCGCCGCGCTCGCCCTCGCAGCCTGGTGCGGTTTCGCCGCATACCGGGACCAGCCCACCAAGGACTGGCACTTCATCGGCATGGCCGTGGTCGCCGTCCTGGCGCTGGCGCAGCTGGTGGTCGGTCTGGTGCAGCTCGGTCGCGGCGAGAAGCCCGCGCAGGGCACCGCGATCTTCATCGCGTATCTGGCCGGAGCCTTCGCGGCCGTCCCGGCGGCGGGGTTCCTCTCGCTGTCCGAGCGGACCAAGTGGGGGTCGGTGACGGTGTCGGCGGGCGCCGTGGTGCTGGCCGTGCTCGAAGTGCGTCTCTACGACATCTGGGGAGGCTGACCGTGACCGAGTCCGCCACTGACACCACGCCCGCCCCGAAGCTCGGCTCCGGGCCCGGCCGGGTACTCGTCTGGTTCTACGGGGTGTTCACCGTCGCCGCCGCGTCCCGCTCGATCGTCCAGATGATCATGGACTTCGGCAAGGCGCCGCTGGCGTACGTGCTGTCCGCGATCGCGGCCTGCGTCTACGGCTTCATCACGTACTCGCTCGTGCGCGGCGGCGAGAAGGCCCGCCGGGCAGCGCTGGTGTGCTGCGCGGCGGAGCTCCTCTTCGTGCTGATCGTCGGCACCTGGACGCTGGCGGACGCCTCCGCCTTCCCGGACGCCACGGTGTGGTCGGACTACGGCATGGGCTACGTGTTCATCCCGGTGATCCTGCCGGTGCTGGGCATGCTGTGGCTGAGGCGGGCCAAGCGCTGAGGCGCTGCCGCGCCACAAGGGGCGCGCGGGAAACCGCGCGATCAGCCGCGGTCGGCCCGCAGCCGGGTGTCCGCACGCCCCGCGGAGCGCCTACGCGCTCGCGACGAACTCCTGCGGTGCCGCTTCCTTTTCGAGGGTGATCAGGGAAAGGCGCGCGCTCACCGACTCCGTGCCGATGGTCGCGTAACCGTGCTTGCGGTACAGCCGCAGGTTCGACTCGCTGCGGTGGCCCGTGAAGAGCTGGAAGCGTTTGGCGGCGAGCCGCGCCGCGAAATGGGCCTCGATGGCGTTCAGGAGACGGCCGCCCAGGCCGTGCCGCTGCATCCGGGGGTGGACGATCAGCTTGTCGATCCGGCCGGTTCCGGACTCGTCGACCCGGCCTCGCACCGAGGCCACCACCTCGCCGCCGAGCCGGGCCACCAGGGCGTATCCCGTGGAGAGTTCGCTCCGCAGGCCGTCCAGGGTCTGCGTCAGGGGCTCGATCGAGTAGTCGCCGTACAGCTCGGCCTCGCTCTGGTAGCACAGGTACTGCAGCTTCAGTATCTGCTCGGCATCCTGTGCGCCGGCCGCAGAGATGGTCACGCTCATGCCCATGTGTGCATGCCTCTCGCTCAACTGGTCCCCGGTTGTCTACCGCTCCTTTCCCCCGCGTTCAGGAGCCGCAACCTCCGCCGCCAGCATTCTGCGCAGGCATCCCAGGCAACGGGAACGCATCGGCCCCAGACTGCCCTGTGAGATATCCAACTCCCCTGCGATTTCCCGGTAGGTGGGGTCCTTGGGCGAGAGCAGCGCGGTCAGCAGACGGGGGCAGTTGCCCGGAGTACGGCCGATCGCCGCGCGCAGGATGCGGCGCCGCTCGGCGGTGATGGCGGCGAGTTCGGGACCGGGGTCCGGGTCGGCGGCGGGGGCGCTGCCGTACGGCCGTTCCTGACGCCTAAGCCGGCGGGCGCGGCGTGCTTCGGCCCGTACGGCGGTGCGCACCCAGTGCGCCGGGTCGGACGGGTGCTGTTCCAACAGCCTTACCCAGACGGCCTGTTCGAGGTCGGCGGCATCGACTCCGGTACCGGGTGCCTCGGCCGCGGCCTCGGCGGCGAGCAGCGGGCTGAGCTCTGTGACGAGATCCATGCCGGGCGGGACGCGCCCGCCGCGGAAGGCGGTTTCCACGGCGGGCACTTGTCACTCGTACGTGGGGAAATTCCCGCGCGGCCCCGTCACTGCTTGCGGAAGTCGTTGGCGGCGAGGAGCGCAGTGTCCGCGTTGTCGGAGAACACCGCGTCGATGCCGGTCGCGAAGTACGTCTTGAACGCCCCGAACGCGTCCCCGTAGGCATTGGGGTCGGCGCCGCGCCGGAAGTCGGCGGGCAGGAAGGTGTTCTCGTTGCGCATCGTGTAGGGGTGCAGGATCAGACCCTGCCGGTGGGCGTCGCGCACCAGCGTGGTCGGCCGGGTCAGCTTCCCAGCCGCGTCCTTCGGGATGATCAGGTCGAGGGTGGGGCCGATGCCCTGGGCGTACGAGGCGATCCATCGCAGGCCCTCGGGCTTCACCAGGTCGTCCACGGTGCGCGGGTCGCCACTGACCACGAAGTCCCACGGCTTGGTGCCGGCGTTGGAGAGCAGCACCACGGACGGGGTGTCCACCAGCTCGGCCAGGCGCTGGATGCTGCTGGGTTCGAACGATTCGAGGAACTGCGGGGAATCGGCGCGGTGGCGCCCGTAGCGGCGCAGGAGCCCGGCGACCCGGTCCTCCAGGGGCAGCCCGATGCCCCGGAAGTAGGTGGGGTGCTTGGTCTCGGAGTGCAGCCAGATCCGGCGGCCCAGGCGCCGGCCCTGCTCCTGCGCCCAGCGCAGCACCTCCTCGAAGGTGGGGACGTCCCAGCGGCCGTCGTACAGCGTGTTGTGCTGGCGGTTGCCGGGGATGCGCTCCTTGGCCCGCAGCGTCTTGAGCTCGGCGAGGGTGAAGTCCTCGGTGAACCAGCCGGTGACGGCGGTCCCGTCGACGCTCTTGGTCGTCCTGCGCGCCGCGAACTCGGGGTGGTCGCCGACGTTCGTGGTGGCCGAGATGTCGTTCTCGTGGCGGCACACCAGATGCCCGTCCTTGGTGGGCACCAGGTCCTGCTCGATGACGTGGGCACCGAGGTCGAGGGCGTGCTGGTAGGAGCCGAGCGTGTGCTCGGGCCGGTACCCGGCGGTGCCGCGGTGTCCTATGACGTACGGAACAGGCAGGTCCCGGTAGCCGCCCCGGCCCGCGCCGCCGCGCTGCGCGGCCGAAGCCGGCGGGGCCGTGAGTCCGGCGGCCGCCGTACCGAGCACGGCCGCGCCCGCCGCCCCGAGCACCGCACGCCGCCCCGGGCTCATCCGCTCACCCTCAGTCATGAACACTCCTTCGCCGTACTGGACCCCACTGGTTCCTGCTGTCCCGCACCTGTCAAAGCGAGAGGACGAGCCTAGGCCGACCGGCCTTAAAAACGGGGTACTTCGCGGGTACATGGGAGCGAAGGGGCGGGGAACCCGGCGGAAACACATGTCAACAGTGCGTATCCACTCCGTGAACCCGATGTGCGATCAGCGCTGACCCGCGAGTATCGTCCTCACCTGCACAGACATCCCACCCCGACCCAGACGACCCCGGAGGGCCCGTTGTCCCGCTTCGCGCTCATCAAGGCAGTGCTCGGACCGATCATGCGCCTGATGTTCCGCCCACAGGTGGAAGGCGCCGAGAACATCCCGGGCACCGGTCCAGTCATCCTCGCCGGCAACCACGTGACGTTCATCGACTCGATCGTGCTGCCCATCGTGTGCGACCGGCAGGTCTCCTTCATCGGCAAGGACGAGTACGTCACCGGCAAGGGACTCAAGGGCCGTCTGATGGCGTGGTTCTTCACCGGGGTCGGCATGATCCCGGTCGACCGGGACGGCGCCAACGGCGGTGTGGCAGCCCTGATGACCGGCCGCCGGGTCCTGGAGGACGGCCGGATGTTCGGCATCTACCCCGAGGGCACCCGCTCCCCCGACGGCCGCCTGTACCGGGGCCGTACCGGCGTCGCGCGGCTCACCCTGATGACGGGCGCGCCCGTCGTGCCGTTCGCGATGATCGGCACCGACAAGCTCCAGCCGGGCGGTGCCGGCATGCCGCGCCCCGGCAAGGTGACGGTCCGGTTCGGCGAGCCGATGGAGTTCTCGCGTTACGAGGGCATGGACCGCGACCGGTATGTGCTGCGGGCCGTGACGGACTCGGTGATGGCCGAGGTCATGCGGCTGTCCGGGCAGGAGTACGTGGACATGTACGCCACGAAGGCGAAGGCGGCCTGACCGCCCGGCCCCTGCCCGGGGGGTCAGTGTTCGACCCCGTCGGCCAGTTTCTGGCCGCGCAGCAAGAACCACGCCACGAGCGCGGTGGCGAACAGCACCCCCCAGCCGACCCCCGCCGCCGTCTGGAAGCCGTCGGTGAACGTGTGCCTCGCCGCGGCCAAGAGGGCCTGCCCCTGTTCGGGCGGGAGCTTCGCGGCCGCCTCCACCGCCCCGCCCAGCGAGTCGTGCGCCGCGGCCGAGACGTCCGCGGGGACGCCCGGCGGCGCCTGGAAGCCCCGGTAGATGCCGGTCACCACCGAGCCGAGCAGGGCGATACCGAGGGCGGCGCCGAGTTCGTAGGCGGTCTCGGAGACCGCCGATGCCGCGCCGGCCTGCTCCTTGGGGACGCTGGAGAGGATGACGTCGGACGTCACCGTGAACGCGAGGCCCGCGCCGACGCCGCCGACGAACAGGGCGATGCCGAGGGACACGATCCTGGTGTCCGCGCCCAGCACCACGCAGGCGGCCAGCGCCACGCCGATGGCCGCCAGGCCCCCGGCTACCACGGCACTCACCGAGGTCCGGCGGGCGATCGTGCCGGCCGCGAGTCCGGCGCCCACCGCGCCGACGGCGGCGGGCAGTTCGATGAGCCCGGCCTCCAACGGCGAGCGTCCCTGGACCAGTTGGAGGAACTGGGAGAGGAAGAACACCAGGCCCGACAGGCCGAGGATCGCGAGTAGGTCGGCGAGGACGGCGCCGGAGAAGCCGCGGTGGTGGAAGAGCCGGATGTCCAGGAGCGGCGAGTCCAGGGTCCGCTGCCGCCGTACGAACCACACCAGTGCGGCGATGCCGAGCACGCCCGCCGCCACGCTGCCCCAGTGGAACCCGTTGACGGCGGCCTCCTTCACCCCGTAGATGACGGCGACCACGCCGACCAGGGAGAGCGCGACGCTGAGGAGGTCCCAGGGCCCGGGGTTCGGGTCGCGCGACTCGGGGAGCAGCTTGATGCCGACGAGGACCAGTACGGCCATGACGGGCAGGTTGATCAGGAAGACCGAGCCCCACCAGAAGTTCTCCAGCAGGAACCCGCCGACGACCGGCCCGACGGCCGCGCCCGCGGAGGCGGCGGCGCCCCAGACGCCGACGGCTAGGCTGCGTTCCTTCGGGTCGTGGAAGATGTTGCGGATCAGCGCGAGGGTGGACGGCATCAGGGTGGCGCCCGCGACGCCTAGCAGGGCCCGCGCGAGGATCATCATCTCCGGGCTGGAGGCGTACGCGTTGAGCACGGACACCGCGCCGAAGGCCGTGGCACCCAGGAGCAGCAGCTTCTTGCGTCCGATGCGGTCGCCGAGGCTGCCCATCGAGACCAGCAGACCGGCGATGACGAACGAGTAGACGTCGCCGATCCACAACAGCTGGGTGGCGGACGGCTGGAGGTCTTCGCTGAGGAACGGCGTGGCGAGGCCGAGCACGGTCGCGTCCACGGCGACGAGCAGCACAGCGAGCACGAGAACGGCGAGCGCGAGCCAGCGGCCCATCGGGCCGATCTCGTGGTGCGCCCGGGGCTGGGTTGCGGTCACTTCTCCACGCTCCGCCGTACGCCGCCGAGCAGCAACTCGGCGATCATGTACTGGAAGTCCTTGGCGGCGACCCGGCCGTCCTGCACGGACCAGGCGCCCGCGCCGATCAGCCCGTACAGGGCTTCGGTGAGCCAGGCGGGGGTGAGGTCGATGCGGAACTCGCCCTGTTCCTGGCCGCGCCGGAAGAGCGCGGAGACGCGGGCGTCGAGGCGGGCCCAGCCCTCGTTCATCTGCTCGCCCTCGAAGAGCTGGTTCTCGGTGACGAGGAAGGCGAGCAGACCCGCGACCGGCTCCACCTCGGCCACCAGGCGCCGCAGCGCCTCGCAGGCGTTGCCCTCGTCGAGCCGGGCCGCGTCCAGGGCCGACTCCAGCTCCCGGATGCCGAGCTCCTCCAGCGCCCTGACCAGGGCTTCGCGCCCGGCGAAGTGGCGGTGCAGGGTGGCCCGGCCGATTCCGGCCGCGCGGGCCACCTCGTCCATGGTGGCGGTGGCCTTGCGGGTGAGCAGGGCGGCTGCGGTGCGGAGCACCTGGTCTCGGTCCACGGTCATGAGACAACCATAGCCACGATGAGACAAGAATGTCTCATCGTGGCTATGGGGCGCCGGGGCTGGGCCGGCTACTTCTTCGCGGTCGCCCAGGCGTGCTGCACCGTCAAGTCGGCCTTCACCTCGGCCAGTTGGACGGCGACCGCCGAGGGGGCCGTGCCGCCCCGGCCGTCGCGGGAGGCGAGCGCGCCCGCGACGTTGAGGACCGTACGGACCTCGGGCGTCAGATGCTCGGAGATCTTGGCGAACTGCGCGTCGGTGAGCTGGTCCAGCTCGATGCCGTGCGCCTCGCACTCCTTGACGCACTCCCCCGCGACCTCGTGCGCGACGCGGAACGGGACGCCCTGCTTGACCAGCCACTCGGCGATGTCGGTGGCGAGTGAGAAGCCGGCCGGGGCGAGCTCCTCCATCCGCTCCCGGTTGACGGTCAGCGTCGCCATCATGCCGGTGAAGGCGGGCAGCAGGACTTCCAGTTGGTCGCAGGAGTCGAAGACGGGCTCCTTGTCCTCCTGGAGGTCCCGGTTGTACGCGAGGGGCAACGCCTTCAGGGTCGCGAGCAGCCCGGTCAGGTTGCCGATCAGGCGCCCGGACTTGCCGCGCGCCAGCTCCGCGATGTCCGGGTTCTTCTTCTGCGGCATGATCGACGATCCGGTCGAGAAGGCGTCGTGCAGGGTGACGAAGGAGAACTCCTTCGTGTTCCAGATGATGACCTCTTCGGCGATCCGCGACAGGTTCACGCCGATCATCGCGGTGATGAAGGCGAACTCGGCCACGAAGTCCCGCGAGGCCGTGCCGTCGATGGAGTTGCCGACCGAGCCGTGTTCGAAGCCGAGGTCGGCGGCGACCGCCTCCGGGTCGAGCCCGAGCGAGGAACCGGCCAGCGCCCCGGAACCGTAGGGCGAGACGGCGGTCCGCTCGTCCCACTGGCGAAGGCGCTCGGCGTCCCGGGACAGCGACTGGACGTGGGCGAGCACGTGGTGGGCGAAGAGGACCGGCTGGGCGTGCTGGAGGTGCGTACGGCCCGGCATGGCGACGTCCGCGTGCGCCTCGGCGAGGCCGACCAGCGCGTCCTGGAGCTCGGCGATCAGGCCGCCGATGATCCGGGCGTGGTCGCGCAGGTACATCCTGAAGAGCGTGGCGACCTGGTCGTTGCGGGAGCGGCCGGCCCGCAGCTTGCCACCGAGGTCGGGTCCGAGGCGCTCAAGCAGGCCCCGCTCCAGGGCGGTGTGCACGTCCTCGTCGGCGATGGTGCCGGCGAAGGAGCCGTCGGCGACGTCGCTTTCGAGCTGGTCCAGGCCCGCGATCATCCGCTGGAGCTCGTCGGCCGTGAGCAGGCCCGCCTTGTGGAGCACCCGGGCGTGCGCGCGGGAGCCCGCGATGTCGTACGGCGCGAGCCGCCAGTCGAAGTGGACCGACGCGGACAGTTTCGCCAGCGCCTCAGCGGGCCCGTCGGCGAAGCGGGCGCCCCAGAGCCGGACGTCACCGTTGTTGCTGCTCACAGCTCAAGCTCCTCAGAAGGATGGATGTGCCACCGCCTCCCCGCCGCGAAGGAACGGGGAGGCGGTCTTGTAACGAGTCCTGCTCACGTGAAGTCGCGCCTGGCGACGATCTCGGCGATAGGCATAACTATGCAATGAGCCGTATGTTCTGTCAACGCTCTCAAAGGCCGTTCCCCGCCGGCCACCACGTCTCATGGGCAGAACCGCCTGACGCCCCCACCCGGGGCGATGGATAATCCGCCCCATGGGAAAGACCTACGAACGCATAGACGGACGCCTCAGGACCTTCATCGAAGAGCAGCACATCTTCTTCACCGCCACCGCCCCGCTCGACGGCGAGGGGACCGTCAACCTCTCGCCCAAGGGCCTGGGCGGCTCCTTCGCGGTGCTGGACGACCACACCGTGGCGTACCTCGACTTCGCGGGCAGCAACGCCGAGACCATCGCCCACCTCCGCGAGAACGGCCGCATCACCCTGATGTGGTGCGCCTTCCAGGGGCCGCCGAACATCGTGCGGGTGCACGGCAGGGGCGAGCCGGTCTTCCGCGACGACCCGCGCTTCGAGGAACTGCTCGGCCACTTCACCGGCATCGACGTCACACAGCACGGCCTGCGCGCCATCGTCGTCGTCACCGCCGAACTCGTCCGCGACACCTGCGGATACGCCGTGCCCTTCATGACGTACGACGAGGACCGCGACCTGCACGGCAAGCGCTTCGCGCGGGAGGACGACGAGAGCCTGAGCGAGTACTTCGCGAAGAAGGAGCACGTCGCCACCAGCATCGACGGCCTGCCCGGACTGCCGCTTCCGCTCCCCGGGCGTACGGCCTGACCCGGCTCGCCGGTCCGCGCCCGAACGCGTACGGAGCAACCCGGGCCCGGTCGGCCGCCCGGCGGCGACCGGGGCGCATACGGTCCGGAGCATGCGTATCGCCGCTCTGCTCCTGGTGTCCCTGCTGATCCCGCCCACCGCGCCCGCCCACACCGTGCCGCTGCCCGAACGAATGGCCGGCACCGGCGGCGGCAGGCAGCTCATCACCGCCGAGGCGCCGGCCACCGGTTCCACCACGGGGCGGCTCACCTGGTGGGACCGGCGCGGCGGGCGGTGGGTTGAGGCGGGCTCGGCGCCTGCCAGGTTCGGCGCGCACGGCCTGGTCGAGGGCGACCGGCGCGTCCAGGGCACCGACACCACGCCGACCGGTCTGTACGACCTGCCGTACGCGTTCGGCGTCGCGGCCGCCCCGCGCCACACCCGGTATCCCTACCGGCGCGCGACAGAGCGGTCCTGGTGGTGCCAGGACAACGCGTCCCGCGCGTACAACCGCTGGGTGGAGGGGCTGCCCGCGGACTGCCGGGCCGGGGAGTCGGAGCACCTGACGGGGTACGCGAGCCAGTACGCCCACGGTCTCGTCATCGGCTTCAACTACCACCACCCGGTGCGCGGGCGGGGCGCCGGGATCTTCCTGCACGTCAACGGGCGCGGCGCGACGGCCGGTTGTGTGTCGGTGCCCGCCGAGGCGATGGCCCGGCTGCTCACCTGGGTGAGGTTCTCGCGGAGCCCGCACATCGCGATCGGCACGAGCGGCGGACCGACCGCGATTACGCGGTACTGAACCCGGGCGGCGGATACGGCGGTCGGGGGCCGAGGCCCCCAACCGCCGCGCTAGCGAGGGTCGTTCTGGGCGAGCCGCAGCAGATGGTCGGCCAGTGCCTGGCCGCCCGACGGGTCGCGGCTGATCAGCATCAGCGTGTCGTCGCCCGCGATCGTGCCGAGGATGTCGTGCAGTTCGGCCTGGTCGATGGCCGAGGCGAGGAACTGGGCGGCGCCGGGTGGGGTGCGCAGCACCACCAGGTTGGCGGAGGCCTCGGCGGAGATGAGCAGCTCCGCGGAGAGCCTGCGCATCCGCTCCTCCTTCGCCGACTCCCCCAGCGGTGCCTTCGGCGTGCGGAAGCCGCCTTCGCTCGGCACCGCGTAGATCAGCTCGCCGCCGGTGTTGCGGATCTTCACCGCGCCGAGCTCGTCGAGGTCGCGGGAGAGCGTCGCCTGGGTGACGCTCAGTCCGTCGTCCGCGAGCAGCTTGGCGAGCTGGCTCTGGGACCGCACCGGCTGCCGGTTGAGGATGTCCACGATCCGGCGGTGGCGGGCGGTGCGGGTCTGCGGTACGGCGGGGCCGCCCGGCTCGAAGTCCTGCGCCTCGTCGGTCATCGTCGTCTCATTCTCCGGATCGTCCGTCCCCGCCTGCTGCTTCAAGAATGCCGGGCAGCGCCCGGACGAACGCATCCACCTCCGCGTCACCGATGATGAGCGGCGGCATGAGCCGTACGACATCGGGGGCGGGCGCGTTGACCAGGAAGCCGGCACCCTGAGCCGCCTGCTGCACCTGAGGTGCGAGGGGCTCGTTGAGCACGATACCCAGCAGCAGCCCCGCACCACGGACGTGGGAGACCAATGGGTGCCCCAGCGCCTCGATCCCGTCCCGCAGCTTCTCGCCGATCCGCTTGACCTGGTCGAGCGCTCCCTCGGCGGACAGCGTGTCGATCACGGCGAGTCCGGCGGCGCAGGCGACCGGGTTCCCGCCGAAGGTGGTGCCGTGCATTCCCGGCCCGAAGAGCTCGGCCGCCTCGCCGAACGCGACGGCGGCGCCGATCGGCAGCCCGCCGCCGAGCCCCTTGGCGAGCGTGACGATGTCCGGCTCGACGCCCTCGTGCTGCTGGTACTCGAACCAGGTGCCGGTCCGGCCGATGCCGGTCTGCACCTCGTCGAGGACGAGCAGCGTGCCGGTGGCGCGGGTGATCTCCCGGGCGGCCTTGAGGTATCCGGCCGGCGGGACGACGACGCCGTTCTCGCCCTGGATGGGCTCGATGACGACCAGCGCGGTCTCCTCGGTCACCGCGGCCCGCAGCGCCTCGGCATCCGCGTACGGTACGTGGGTGACGTCGCCGGGCAGCGGCCGGAACGGCTCCTGCTTCCTGGGCTGGCCGGTGAGCGCGAGCGCGCCCATCGTCCGGCCGTGGAAGCCGCCGTCGGTGGCGACCATGTGGGTGCGTCCGGTCAGTCGGCCGATCTTGAAGGCGGCTTCGTTGGCCTCGGCGCCGGAGTTGCAGAAGTACACACGTCCCGGTCGGCCGAAGAGCTGGAGCAGCCGTTCGGCGAGCGCCACCGGCGGCTCGGCGACGAACAGGTTCGAGACGTGGCCGAGCGAGGCGATCTGCTGGGTCACGGCCTGCACGACGGCCGGGTGGGCGTGGCCGAGCGCGTTGACCGCGATGCCGCCCACGAAGTCGGCGTACTGGGTGCCGTCGGCGTCCCACACCGTGGCGCCGGCGCCGCGCACGAGCGACAGCTTCGGCGTGCCGTAGTTGTCCGTCATGACGTGCTGCCAGCGCTGTGCGAGTTCCTCGTTGCTCACCGCGCTCCCCCTTGTCCGTCGCTTGCGTGTGGCCTGTCGGGCACGACCATCGTGCCGATGCCCTCGTCGGTGAAGATCTCCAGCAGGATCGAGTGCTGGACCCGCCCGTCGATGACGCGCGCGGTGTTGACCCCGTTGCGCACGGCGAACAGACAGCCCTCCATCTTGGGGACCATGCCGCTGGAGAGCTCGGGCAGCAGCTTCTCCAGCTGACTGGCCGTCAGTTTACTGATCACTTCGTCGCTGTTGGGCCAGTCCTCGTACAGGCCCTCGACGTCGGTGAGGACCATCAGGGTCTCGGCGCCCAGCGCAGCCGCAAGTGCCGCAGCCGCCGTATCAGCATTGACGTTGTAGACATGTCCGTCGTCCTGGGAGCGGGCGATCGAGGAAACGACCGGGATCCGGCCGTCGTCCAGGAGCGCCTTGATGGCGCCCGGGTCGATCGCGGTGATCTGCCCGACCCGGCCGATGTCGACCAGTTCGCCGTCGATCTCGGGGCGGTGCTGGGTCGCGGTGATGGTGTGCGCGTCCTCGCCGGTCATGCCGACGGCGAGCGGACCGTGCTGGTTGAGGAGCCCGACCAGTTCGCGCTGCACCTGCCCGGCGAGCACCATGCGCACCACGTCCATGGCCTCGGGCGTGGTGACCCGAAGGCCCGCCTTGAACTCGCTGACCAGGCCGTGTTTGTCGAGCTGGGCGCTGATCTGCGGTCCGCCGCCGTGCACGACGACGGGCTTGAGGCCGGACTGGCGCAGGAACACCACGTCCTGGGCGAAGGCGGCCTTCAGCTCCTCGTCGATCATGGCGTTGCCGCCGAATTTGATGACCACGGTCTTGCCGTGGTGCCGGGTCAGCCAGGGCAGCGCCTCGATGAGGATCTGCACCTTGGGCAGTGCGGTGTGTTTGCGAGTGCTCATGAGCTGTACGCGCTGTTCTCGTGGACGTAGTCGGCGGTGAGGTCGTTGGCCCAGATGACGACGGGGTCACTGGTGCCCGCGGCGAGGTCGGCGGTGATCTTGACCTCGCGGTAGCGCATGTCGACCAGGTCGCGGTCCTCGCCGACGCAGCCGTTCCGGCAGACCCATACGCCGTTGATGGCGACGTTCAGCCGGTCGGGGTCGAAGGCGGCCCTGGTCGTGCCGATCGCGGAGAGCACCCGGCCCCAGTTGGGGTCCTCGCCGTGGATGGCGCACTTGAGGAGGTTGTTGCGGGCGATGGAGCGCCCGACCTCGACGGCGTCGTCCTCGGTCGCGGCGTTGATCACCTCGATGCGGATGTCCTTGGACGCGCCCTCCGCGTCGCCGATGAGCTGGCGGGCCAGATCGTCGCAGACGGTCCGCACGGCTTCGGCGAACTCGCCGTATTCGGGGGCCACTTGGGACGCCCCGGAGGCGAGCAGGAGCACGGTGTCGTTGGTGGACATGCAGCCGTCGGAGTCGACCCGGTCGAAGGTCTGCCGCGTCGCGTCACGCAGCGCCTTGTCGAGGGTGGCCGCATCCAGGTCGGCGTCGGTGGTGAGTACGACGAGCATGGTGGCGAGCCCCGGGGCGAGCATGCCCGCACCCTTGGCCATGCCGCCGACGGTCCAGCCGTCCTTCGTGACGACACTGGTCTTGTGCACGGTGTCGGTGGTCTTGATGGCGATGGCGGCCTTTTCACCGCCGTGCGGGGAGAGTTCGGCGGCCGCCCGCTCGATGCCGGGAAGGAGCTTGTCCATCGGCAGCAGGATGCCGATGAGCCCGGTGGAGGCGACGGCCACCTCGCCCGCGCTGTGCCCTTCGAGTACCTCGGCCACCTTCTCGGCGGTGGCGTGGGTGTCCTGGAAGCCCTTGGGGCCCGTACAGGCGTTGGCGCCACCGGAGTTGAGGACGACCGCGCTCACTTCGCCGCCCTTGAGTACCTGCTCGGACCACAGGACCGGCGCGGCCTTGACGCGGTTGGAGGTGAAGACGCCCGCGGCGGCGCGGCGGGGCCCGGTGTTGACCACGAGGGCCAGGTCCGGGTTGCCGTTCTGCTTGATCCCGGCGGCGATGCCCGCCGCCGTGAATCCCTTCGCTGCGGTCACGCTCACGGCGCAACTCCGATCGTCGTCAGGCCCAGGGTCTCTTCGAACCCCAGGGCGATGTTCATGCTCTGCACCGCGCCGCCGGCGGTGCCCTTGGTGAGGTTGTCGATGGCGCCGATGGCGATGACGCGCCCGGCGCCCTCGTCGTAAGTCACCTGCACCTGAACGGAGTTGGACCCGTAGACGGAGGCGGTGGCGGGCCACTGCCCCTCGGGGAGCAGGTGGACGAACGGCTCGTCCGCGTAGGCCTTCTCGTACGCGGCCCGCACGCTCTGGGCGCTGACGCCGGGCTTCGCCTTGGCGGAACAGGTGGCGAGGATGCCGCGGGACATGGGCGCGAGCGTGGGCGTGAAGGACACCGTGACGGCCTCGCCCGCCACGGCGCTCAGGTTCTGGATCATCTCGGGGGTGTGCCGGTGGCCGCCGCCGACGCCGTACGGCGACATCGAGCCCATCACCTCGCTGCCGAGCAGGTGCGGCTTGAGCGCCTTGCCCGCGCCGGAGGTGCCGGTGGCCGCGACGATCACGGCATCGGGCTCCACGAGTCCGCCCAGGTAGGCAGGGAAGAGCGCCAGGGAGACGGCGGTCGGGTAGCAGCCGGGCACGGCGACGCGCCGGGTCGACTCCAACGCGGCGCGCGCGCCGGGCAGTTCGGGCAGCCCGTAGGGCCAGGACCCGGCGTGCGCCGAGCCGTAGAACTTCTCCCAGTCGCCCCCGTCGCGCAACCGGAAGTCGGCGCCCATGTCGATGACCAGTACGTCATCGCCGAGCTGCTCGGCGACGGCCGCGGACTGCCCGTGCGGCAGCGCCAGAAAAACGACGTCGTGCCCGGCCAGCACCTCGGCGGTGGTCGGCTCCAGGATGCGTCCGGCGAGCGGCACGAGATGCGGCTGGAGCGAACCGAGCGGCTGACCGGCATTGGAGTTCGCCGTCAGCGCGCCGATCTCGACCTGAGGGTGCCCGAGCAGCAGACGCAGCAGCTCCCCGCCCGCATACCCACTGGCCCCCGCTACTGCCGCACGTACCGCTGCCATGAATCCATCCTCCTCGGTGATGGCATGACTATACGCATCTATGCAGTTTTATGCAAAGGTTCCGCAGTACCAACTCGTCGCGCCGCGGCGCGCGAGCCCGAACTCGTCGTAGTGGTGCAGCGTGCGGACGCTCACGCCGGCCAGCTCGGCCACGCGTCCCGCGGTCCAGTGATCTTCCGCGGCACCGACTAGGGAGCCTGACGACACGTGAGGGTCAAGAGCCGGTGTTGACTTCCGACCCGATGTCCGGAGGGGCCCCTGTCCGTCCATGTCACAGCCGCTTCGTGGCGTCACCAGGGGACGGGCTCGCCGAAGCGGTCCAGATATGCCAGGCCCTTCGTGTCGAGGTGGGTCAGCAGTACGTCCACGAGGAGCGGGGTGCTCTCCTCCACGGTGTACCGGGCGTCGTCGCCGCCGAGGGCGGTGCGGATCCAGCCCGGGGCCATGAGGAGCAGGGCGCGGTCGGGGTCGGTCTGGCGGGCGGCGTAGCTGCGCATGAACATGTTGAGTGCGGCTTTGCTGCCGCGGTACAGCTCGTGCAGTCCGCGCGTGTTGTTGGTGATGCTGCCCTGGCCCGAGGACATCACGCCGATCAGGCCGCCGGGAGTGACCAGGTCGTCGAGGGCCTCGATGACGCGCAGGGGGCTGAGCGCGTTGGTCACCATGACATCGACGAAGTCCTGGGTGGGGACGGCTCCGATGGGAGCCTGCCCCTTGTCGGTGATGCCCGCGTTGACGAACAGGATGTCGAGCCGCTGTCCGGCCAGGCGCTCGTACAGGGGCGTGAGTTCTTCGGGCTCGGTGATGTCGAGGTGCTCGACGCGGACGCGTTCGGGGTGGCGGTCGGCAAGGTCGTGCAGGGGGGTCCGGGTGGTGCCCCGGACGGTGCCGATGACCCACCAGCCCCGGTCGGCGAGTTCGGCGGCCATGGCACATCCAAGCCCACGGGAGGCTCCGGCGATCAGGGCGGTGGGGGTGTGCTGGTCTGTGGTGGGCTGCGACATGTCGCGTCCTCTCCGTAACTGTCGTGTGGCCTCATGCGAGGTCGGAGTGGCGAACACTGGCTGGATCGGGCTGCCGGTCAGAGGTCGGTGTGGTCGATGCCGAAGAGGGCGGCGGCATTGGCCGAGCGGACCTTGCGCCGGTCGGCGTCGGTGGCGAGGTGACCGAAGAAGGCGTCGATCTCGGCTCGGGTGGGCTGCTGGAAGGGGTAGTCGGTGGAGAAGATCAGCCGGTCGGTGGTCGTCACCGTCAGGGCGTGGTGCAGCAGGGCGGGGTTGAGCATTCCCGAGGTCGTGAGGAAGACGTTGGTGCGGATGTAGTCGGAGACCGGCCGCTTGAGGCCGGCGAGGCGGGAGAGGCTGTCGGCACGGTCGAGCCAGAAGGGAAGTAGCTCGCCCCAGTGGCCCAGCACGATCCGCAGGTCGGGGTGGCGGTCGAAGGTGCCGCGCAGGATGAGTCGCAGCGCCGCGGTCGCCGCTTCCACGTGCCAGCCCCAGCCGAAGGTGGCCAGGCCCAGGTCGGTCATGGGATCAAAGCCGCGGTAGGAGGCATCGCGCAGCGCGTCGGAGGGAATCTGCGGGTGGATGAAGACCGGCTGGCGCAGTTCGGCGGCGGCGGCGAAGAACTCGTCGTATACGGGATCGTCGAGAAAGCGGTCGCCGGACCGGCCGTAGACCATGGTTCCCACATGCCCCTGAGCCGCGGCGCGTTCGAGCTCGGCGGCGACATGCGGCGGGGACGAGAGCGGCAGGGTCGACAAGGACCGAAACCGTGCCGGGTGGGTGCGGACCGCTTCGGTGGCGGTGTCGTTCGCGAGGCGGCTGAGTGCGACGGCCTCCTGGGCGGGCAGTGCCTGGGTTCCCGGCGGGGTCAGGGCGAGGACGGCCAGGTCGATGCCCTGGGCGTCCATGGCGGCGATCCGCCCGGCGCCGAGGTCTTCGAGCCGCTCAGCGGCGTCACCGCGCTCGTTGAAGAAGAGGCTCTCGTCGGGGTGGGACACGGCCTTGAGGGCGGAGGTCAGCTCCGGCAGCATCCAGTGCTCTTCGATGCCGATGAGGGGCATGGTCAGCGTTCCTTCGGTGTCGCGAGCGCACACTCGTGCGCGCTACCGGATCGGATGGAGGGGGAGTTGGCGGGATTACTGGTCCTCACCTCACACGGAGGGCCAGTTACCTGTCAAATGACAGCTATCATTTGACAGGTAAAATACCATGGTGGACGTGGATGACAAGCAGAAGGCCAGACTGTTCGAGCTCGCCGACCTGATCCTGGCGATCAGTCGGCACCTTCACGCCGCCAAGGCGAACGCGGCGGAGCCGTGGACGCCGCTCGAAGCGGCGGTCATGCGCTACATCGACCACCACCCGGGCGCCACGTCCACCCAGGCTGCCGAGGCGACCCGGCTGATCTCCAGCAACTTCAGCCGGGCGCTGCGCAAGCTGGAGCAGAAGGGGCTGGTGCGCCGGGAAGCCGATCCCGACGACGCCCGGCGCGTGCGCCTGTATCCGACGCAGAAGGCAGGCGAAAACCTGGGCTACCTCCAGGACACCTGGAGCCGCCTCCTGGGCGAGGCAGTCCCCGATGCCGCTGAGACGGACGCGGTGATCGCCACCCTGCGCCGCATCGAGTCGCAGCTCCTCGATCGAATGCGCGGCGGCGCGGACCGCGACCGAACAGGCCGCTGAGGTCCGACCCACTCGGCGTTCCGGTTGGCGCTCGGGACGCACCCGGCGACGCGTGGTCGCGAAGCGGGCCCTGTTTTTTGACCTTGACACGGTGACAGGGTCTTCACTGCTGACCGAGGAGGTGGTCTCGATGACGACCACGAGGCAGGACACCGATGCGGTACCAGTGCTCCAAGGACTGGAGAACGGCCGATCGTCCGAGCGGTTGCGGGCCGCCATGGCGATCGGCACGACACCTGACCCGCGCTTCGTCGCCAAGCTCGTCGAACGCTGCGCGATCGAGCCCGACTTCGCCGTTCGCGAGATGCTGACCTGGGCGCTCACCCGCCACCCGGTGTCGATCACGCTCCCCGCCCTGGTCCGCGAGGTCCGCTCGGAGCGTGCGCAGGCACGCAGCCAGGCGCTGCACACGTTGTCCAAGATCGGGGACCGCCAGGCGTGGCCGGCCATCACACGGGCACTGTTGTCCGACGCCGACGACGAGGTGGCGCGGAGCGCCTGGCGGGCCGCGGTCGTGCTCGTACCGGAAGGCGGCGAGTCCGCCCTGGCCGTGATACTGGCGACGCAACTCGGGCGCGGTGAGCGGGAGTTGCAGCTGAGTCTCAGCCGGGCCCTGGTCGCGCTGGGTGAACTGACCGGGCCGGCTCTGCATGCCGCGACGACGGCCCCCGACCCCCGGGTGCGCGCACACGCGCTCGCCACCCAACGGCTGCTGCGCGAGCCGGACACCGGGTTCGAGTTCGCGATCGAGGAGGCCAAGCGCGTCGTCGCCCTCGGCGGGTCCGGCCGGGAGGGACGATAGGACGTGTTGATCGGCGAGGTGGCGCGACGGTCCGGGGTCAGCGCCCGCATGCTCCGGCACTACGAGTCGCTCGGCCTGGTGCGGCCTTCGGGTCGTACGGGCTCCGGCTATCGGGAGTACTCCGGCCAGGACATCCGGCGGATCTTCCACATCGAGAGCCTGCGGTCGCTGGGCCTTTCGCTGCGTGAGATCGGGCGCGCGCTCGACGATCCCGGCTTCACGCCCTCCGCGCTCGTCGGCGACCTCATCCATCAGACTCGCGAACGCATCGCCGCCGAGACCGAACTGCTCACGCGACTGCGCCGGATCGACGCCGCGGAACCCGCGGGCTGGGAGGACGTCCTCCAGGTGGTCGCGCTCCTCCAGGCCCTGGGATCGAAGAGTGCCGACGCGCGCCAGAGCGCGGCGCTTTCCCCGGTCGCGGTCACGGTGCCGGTGGCGGCCCTGGTCGAGGCGGCACTGAGCGAGACGGAGCCGAACGTCGCCGGAGCCCTTCGCTGGGCGCTGGCGCGATCGGGCGACGGCGGCCCGGCACTGCTGGCCGAGGGCCTCGGCTCGCCCGTGGCCGCGGTGCGCGAGCGTGCGGTTCTGTCCCTCGCCGAGATGCCCGGTGGCGAGGCGGCCGCGCTGCTGCGGGACGCCCTCGCGAGTCCCGATGCCGTCGTCCGCGGGCACGCGGCTCTGGCGCTCGGGACACGCGGAGTGGCCGAGGCGGTCCCGACGCTCATCGACATGATCGTGGAGGGGAGGAACGACACCGACGCGGCCGATGCGCTGAGCGTGCTGGCGGACGACCCCGCGGCGGCGGAGCGGATCGCGACCCGGCTCGTGGACCGCCTCGCCCACGACAGCACCGAAGCGCCTGCCCGCGGACGGTTGACCCAGGCGCTGGCGGGCATCCCGGGGACGACGTCCTCACGAGCCCTCGTGGAGCTGTCGCAGGACGGGGACCGAGCCGTTGCGCTGACTGCGGCGTACCTCATTCGGCTACGCGAGACACGGTGACGGATCTCGCCCTGGATGCCCCGGGCGCGACCGGGGCCAAGGGGTTCCGGGCCGCTCAGCCCCATCGCACGGGGCTGAGCAGCTGAGGCGGCCTACCGCCCTCCAACGACGGTGCAGGAGCCGGTCAGACGACCACGACCCGGCGCCCGCGCGTGTGACCGGCCTGGCTGTCGATGTGCGCCGTCGCGGCCTCGGCCAGCGTGTACGACTTCTCGACCGGGATGTGCAACTTTCCCCGCGAGATGAGGTCGGCGGCCTCGGCGAGCGCTCGGGGCACGCTCCCGGCCACGCCGGAGAACCGGACACCGAACTCCGGCGCGCCGAGATCGGCGATGGAGACCACCTTGTGCGGGTCCCCGGTCAGTTCGACGAGTTCGCGGATCACGCCCGACCCGGCCAGATCGAGAGCCGCGTCGACACGGCCGAGCCGCCGCACCCGCTCGGCCCAGCCGTCGCCGTACGTCGCCGCGAGGGCACCCAGGCTCCGCAGATAGTCCTGGTTTGCGGCCCCGGCGGTGCCGATCACCGTGATGCCGCGCTCGCGAGCGATCTGTAGCACCGCCGAGCCGACTCCCCCGGACGCGCCGCTGACCAGCAGCGTCTGCCCGGACCGCACACCGACCTCGCGGATGACGCGCAGCGCGGTCTCCACCACGGAGGGGTACCCGGCCGCCTCTTCGAACGTCAGGCCCTCGGGCATACGGGCCCAGGCCGACAGCACGGCGAACTCCGCATACGTACTCGACCCTTCGCCGAACACGCGGTCGCCGACCTCGACCCCTTCGACGCCCTCGCCCACCTCGTCCACCACCCCGGAGGCGTCGAGCCCGACCCCGGCGGGCAACTCGATCGGATGGGCCTTCAGGATCTGGCCTTCGCGGACCCTCCAGTCGACGGGGTTCACGCCCGCCGCGCGCACGGCGATGCGGATCTGGCCAGGACCCGCGTGGGGCTCCTCGGCATCTATGAGTTGCAGGACGTCCGGACCGCCGAACTCGGCGAAGCTCACTTTCTTCATGCCGCGAACATAACCATAACGGTTATGAATTAACAACGGTTGTTGTTTCATACCTGATAGCGTTAGGCCATGACCGAACCGTCCGGACGCCGCGAGCGCAAGAAGGCCGCGACCCGCCAGAAGATCGCCGACACCGCGCTTCGGCTCTTCCTGGAACGCGGGTACGACGCGGTGGGGATCCGCGAGGTGGCCGCGGAGGCCGACGTGGCCGTCACCACGCTCTTCTCCCACTTCGCCTCGAAAGAGGCCCTGGTGTTCGAGCAGGACGCGGACTTCGAGCAACGGCTCACCCTCGCGGCCACCGGCCGGGCGCCGCACGAGCCGCTCATCCCCGCGCTGCGCCGCGAGATCCAGGCCATGGTCCGGCACTGCACGGGGGACGGCACCGCCCCGATCTACCGCATGATCGACGAGTCACGCGCCCTGCGGGAGTACGAGGAGTCGATGCGGCTGCGCCACGCGGAGTCGCTGGCAGCGGCCATCGCCGCCGATCCCGACCTGACACAGAGCACGACGGCCTGCCGGACGATCGCGAGGTTCGTGATCGACGCCTATTCACTGGCCCGCGAGGCGGACGATCCCCAGGCCGCGGTGGACGAGATCTTCCGGATGATCGAGGCGGCCTGGAAAGTCACCCGACCTTCTCCCCGCGCATGACGTTCGTCGCCGCCGGGACAGGCGACGGCGAACCATGGGAGTCAACCGGCCTGCGGGGCAAGGGAGTTGAGCCTTGCCCCGACCTGCCCGCCCCGTGCGGGACCGGCGCCGGTTCCTACGGGGCCGACTGAAACATCACCTGGGCGGGCGGTTCGCCCGTTCGGCTACAGCGCGCCGAGCCAGTCGATCAGGATGCGGTTCACCTCGTCGGGGCGCTCCTGCTGGATCCAGTGGCCGCAGCCGTCGAGCAGGTGCGAGGAGACCAGGCCCGGCAGGGTGACGGGAAAGGCCGGATCGCATCCGCCAGCCAGGTGGTGGAGGCGTCCAGGGCTGCGATGAACAGGGACGGCTGGGTGACGGGGGCGCCAACGTGGGCGGCCAGGCCCTCCCGGTCCCGGTCCATGGTGCGGTATCGGCTGAGCGCACCCGTCAAGCCCGTCCGCTCGAACTCCCCCGTGTACAGGTCGAGTTCGTCCTCGCCGAGCCAGCCGGGCAGCCGGCCCGTGGGGAAGCGCTGGCGCAGGGTGCCGCCGCCCCGGCCGGCGAAGTGCGGGTCGGGGCGGCGGGTCCGGGCATGGTGTCGGCGCAGAGCGCGGCGTGGAACCGGCGAGCCAGCCGCGTACGGCGAGGCTTCTTGCCGGTTTGGCAAATCCGGCAGCTGCGGCAGACCTCAGCCGTCCCCGCCCAGCGCCTCCAACTGCCTTTGCAGAAAGGCCTGTTCAGCCGCGTTGCCGGTCCGGTCGAGCGCACTCCGGTAGGCCCTCGCCGCCTCTTCGCCACGGCCCAGGCGGCGCAGCAGGTCCGCGCGGGTGGCGTGGAAGAGGTGGTAGGCGTCCAGGGCGAGCGCGTCGACCAGCGCGAGGGCCTCGGCCGGACCCTGCGTCTCGGCGACCGCGACCGCCCGGTTCAGGGCCACCACCGGCGTCGGGGCGAGGGCGAGCAGTTGGTCGTAAAGGGCCCTGATCTGGTGCCAGTCCGTCGTCGCGGCCGACCCGGCGTCGCTGTGCACGGCGTTGATGGCGGCCAGGATCTGGTAGGGGCCCGGCCGATTGCGGCGCAGGCAGCGGCGCACCAACTCCTGCCCCTGTGCGATGAGTTCACGGTCCCAGCGGGTGCGGTCCTGGTCGGCGAGGAGCACGAGGTCACCGTCCGGGGTCGTGCGGGAGGCCCGGCGCGCCTCGGTGAGCAGCATCAGCGCGAGCAGGCCGAGGGCCTCGGGCTCGTCGGGCATGAGCTCCACGAGGAGCCGGCCAAGACGCACGGCCTCCGCGCACAGGTCCTCCCGCACGAGACGCTCGCCCGAGCTCGCCGCGTACCCCTCGTTGAAGATCAGGTAGACGACGGCGAGCACCGCGTCGAGCCGGTCCGGCAGGTCCGCCTCGTGCGGGACGCGGTAGGGGATGCGGGCATCGCGGATCTTGCCCTTGGCCCGCACCAGGCGCTGGGCCATGGTCGGTTCGGGCACGAGGAAGGCGCGGGCGATCTCCGCGGTGGTGAGGCCGCCCAACAGCCGCAGCGTCAGGGCGACTTGGGCGGTCGGGGCCAGCGAGGGGTGACAGCAGGTGAAGATCAGGCGGAGCCGGTCATCCCGCACGGGACCCTCCTCGGCGGGGTCGTCGGTGGCGTACAGCTGCTCGCGGCGGGCGGCCTCGGCCTGCCGGTCCGCGCGGGTCGCCTCCCTGCGCAGCCGGTCGACGGCCCGGTGGCGGGCGGTGGTGATGATCCAGCCCGCCGGGCTCGGCGGCAGCCCCTCGGCGGGCCACCGGGCCACCGCCGTCGTGAACGCCTCCTGCACGGCCTCTTCGGCGAGGTCGATGTCGCCGAGGGCGCCGATCAGGACGGCCACCGCGCGGCCGTACTCCGCGCGGAAGACCCGTTCGATCGCGGCTTGCCCCAGTGGCTCGGGCCGCGTCACTGTTCGGGACGGCCGTGGAAGGGCCGCACCTCGATGGGGAGCGTCGTCGCGCGGTTGGCCTTGCGGCCCCATTCCAGCGCGGCGTCGAGGTCGGGCGCCTTCACGATGCACAGCCCGCCGAGATACTCCTTGCTCTCGATGTAGGGACCGTCGATGGTCAGCACGTCGCCGCCCTTCGCGCGGAGCACGGTGGCGGTGCTCGGGGCGGCGAGGCCCCCCGCGAACACCCAGGCCCCGGCGTCCTTCAGCTCCTGGTGGAAGACCTCAAGGTTCGCCGTGATGCGCGCCATCTCCTCGGGCGGGGGCGGCGTCCCGTCGGCCGGCTGGAGCACGCTGAGCAGGTAGTGCTTCATGTTCGTCATCGCTGTTCTTCTCCTCGGACGGTGGCGCCCACCCGGGCGCCTTCACTCTCTATACGAACGGGAGGGCGCCGGATCGACACGGGGCGCGCCCGCGAGGCGAAATTTTTCCGCGCCACCGCCCGAGCTCGCCGGGACGGCCTCCTGCCTCGCGTCGGGTCCGGCACTCCGGTCGGCCGGTGGATGTCGTACGGTTCCGGGCAACCGAGCTGGGAGGACACCCTGTGGGTGAGAACAAGCGGCTGATGCTGGCCGGCGAGTGGTACATCCCCGACGACCCGGAACTCGCCGCCGACACCGAGCGCCGCATCGCCCTGTGCGCCGCCTTCAACGCGGCGGGTGCGGCACCGCCGGCCGAGCGGCACAGGATCCTGACGGAACTGCTGGGTTCGGTGGACGCGTCGACCCGGATCAGAGCGCCGTTCCAGTGCGACTTCGGCTACCACATCAGCATCGGCGCCGGTACGTTCGTGAACTTCGGCGCCGTCTTCCTGGACACCGGCCGGATCACCATCGGCGCCGATGTCCAGATCGGGCCGTACGTCCAACTCCTCACGCCCACCCACGAGTTGGACACCGAACGGCGACGGGCGGGCTGGGAGAAGGCCGAGCCCGTCACCATCGGGGACAACGTGTGGCTGGGCGGCGGGGTGATCGTCTGCCCCGGCGTGACGATCGGCGCCAACACGGTGGTGGGTGCGGGCGCCGTCGTCACCAGGGACCTGCCGCCGAACGTCCTCGCGGTGGGCAACCCGGCCCGGATCGTGCGCGAACTGCCCTGATCCCGTGGGGCCTTGCGGGTGCGGGGCTACTGGACGCCCAGCGCCATCCATTTGTCCGTCGTCTCCAGGGTGCGGAAACCGATCTTCTCGTAGACACCGTGCGCGTCCGCGGTGGCGAGCAGGACCCGGCGCAGCCCGGCAGGCTCCAGCTCGTCGCGCACCGCGGTCACCAGCGCGGTGCCGAGCCCGTTGCCACGCACGGCGGGATCGACGTACACGTCGCAGAGCCAGGCGAAGGTGGCGTGGTCGGTGACGATCCGCGCATAGGCGACCTGCTCACCCGAACTCCGGTCGTACGCACCGAAGTTGAGGGAACCGGCGATCGCGGCGTCCTGCTTCGCACGGCTGCGGCCGAGCGCCCAGTAGGCGTCGGTGGACAGCCAGTGGTGGACCCGGGCCGGGTCGATGCGCGCGGGGTCGCTGGAGATCACGTACTCACGGAAGATCACATCGCTCATGCCCGGAGCCTCGCAGGTGCCGGGCCGATTGTCAGTGGCGGATGCCACGCTGTTCCCATGAAAACGAACGCGCCGGACCACCTCTGGTACGAGGCCGTACGCCCCGGGCCGCCCGCGGCGTGCGGCCGGGCGGCCACCCTCATATCCCGCCCCTAGCCCAGCACTTCGTCCAGCGCGGTGCGCAGTCTGCGCACGCCTTCGGTGATCTCCGTGCGGCCGGCCACGCCCGCGAAGCTGAGGCGGATGTGGGCGGCGGGGGGCTCCGCGCTGAAGTAGGGGCGGCCGGGGGTGACGGCGACGCCCGCGCGCAGCGCCGCGGACAGGAAGGCGGCCTCACCGGCGCCCTCGGGCAACCGGAGCCACAGGTGGTAGCCGCCGGAGGGGATGTGGGGCAGGGCGATCTCGGGGAGGTGGCGCAGGACGGCGGCGGCCAGGGTCTGTCGGCGCGCCGTCAACTCGGCGCAGACGCCCCGCAGATGACGGCTCCAGGCCGGGGATCCGACGAGTTCGAGGGCGGTCTCCTGCAAGGGGCGCGGAACGAAGAACGAGTCGACGACCTGGATGGCGCGCAGCCGTTCAAGCACGGGCCCGCGGGCGGCGAGCGCACCGACCCGCAGACTCGGCGAGGTCGCCTTGGTGAGGGAGGAGACATGGACGACGACGCCGTCGGGGTCGTCGGCGGCGAGCGGGGCGGGCAGTGCGGGCGCATCCTCGTGGACCAGCCGGCGGCCGAAGTCGTCCTCGACGACGAACGCGCCGAAGGAGTGCGCGATGTCGACCACTTCGCGGCCGCGGTCTGCGGTGAGGAGGGCGCCGGTCGGATTCTGGAAGAGGGGCTGGCAGACGAAGACGCGGGCGCCGGTGGCCCGGAAGGCCCGCGCGAGGAGTTCGGGGCGTACGCCGTCGGGGTCGACGGGGACCGGGACGGGGCGCAGGCCCGCGGCGCGGGCGATGGCCAGCATGCCGGTGTAGGTGGGTGATTCGACCAGGACGGGGGCGCCGGGTGCGGCGAGCGCGCGCAGCGCGGTGGTCAGCGCGGTCTGGCCGCCCGCGGTGACCAGGACGTCGGCGGCGGTGAGCGTGCCGCCGATCTCGCGGGCGAACCATGAACGCAGCTCGGTGAGCCCGTCCACGGGTGGGCTCCCCCAGGCTCCGGGGCGGCGCCCGGCCCGTGCGAGGGCGGCGGCCATGGCCCGCTCGGGCCGCAGGCCCGGGTCGAGATAGCCGCCGCTGAAGTCGATGACACCGGTCGGCGGTGCGGTGAGGCTGACCAGGACGCCGCCGGCGTCGACCGCGCGCGGAGCCGGGTCCGTGGCGCCGTCGGCGCTCAGCGCGACCTCCTGCCAGGAGGTGTCGCCGGGGCGCGCGGTGAGCGTGCGCGGCTCGGCGCGGTAGGCGCCGGCGCCGGGCCGGGTGACGACCAGGCCCTCGGCGACGAGCTGGGCGAGCGCGCGGGAGACCGTCACCGGCGATACCCGATGGCGCTCGACCAGGGCCCGGCTCGACGGCAGCTTTCCGCCCACCGGGTAGCGGTCCAGTTCGACCCGCAGGGATTCTGCCAGTTCCGTGACACTGCTACGCTCGTGCATGACAGCACAGAATAGCGCTACTCCCCTCAGGTCGATAGCGGTCGCCACCGACGGCAGTGCCGTCCCGCGCGGGACGGCACTCGCGGCGCTCGGCGTGCTCTCGTTCTCGCTGACCTTTCCCAGCACCGCGTGGGGACTTCAGAGCTTCGGCCCGTGGTCGATGGTTTCGCTGCGCCTGCTGATCGCCGCACTGCTCGCCGGGGCCTTCCTGTGGCGGGGCCGGGCGCCCTTCCCCGACCGGTCGCACTGGGCCGGATTCGCGGTGGTCGCGGCGGGAGTGATGATCGGCTTCCCGGTCCTGACCACACTGGCGCTCGGAACGGCGACGACCTCGCACGCGGCCGTCGTGGTGGGGCTGTTGCCGCTCACCACGGCCGCCTTCGCGGCGGTCCGCACCCGGCGGCGGCCCTCGCGCGCCTTCTGGGCGGCCGCGCTCGCCGGTGCCGCGGTGGTGGTCGCCTTCACCGTCGAGCAGAGCGGCGGCTCGCTGTCACGGGCAGACCTCTACCTGTTCGGAGCACTCCTGCTGTGCGCGGCCGGATACACCGAGGGCGGCCGGCTCTCCGCGCTGATACCGGGCTGGCAGGTCGTCGGCTGGGCCCTGGTGCTCTGCGTCCCGCTCGCCCTGGCCGGCGCCGTCCTCGGCCTCACCCTCGAACCCTGGCACCTCACCGTGCACGGGGCCGCTGGGCTGCTCTGGGTGGCCGGCGCCTCCACCTTCCTCGGCCTCTACCTCTGGTACCGGGGCATGGCCGCCATCGGTGTCACCAAGGCCAGTCAGCTCCAGCTGGCCCAGCCGCTGCTCACCCTCGTCTGGTCGGTGCTGCTGCTCGGCGAGCACCTGTCCCCGGCCGCGCCGCTCGCCGCCGTCGGCGTCCTGGTGTGCATCGCGGTGACCCAGCGGGCCAGATCCTGACCGGTGGCGACATTCGCGTGCCGCCCTAGACTGGCCGCATGCGAGCAACCGTGGGCGATCGAATCCTTGTACACGGCAGGACCGTCGGCCAGCACGACCGGCAGGCCGAGGTCATCGAGGTCCTCGGACCCGACGGCACTCCGCCGTTCCGCGTCCGGTTCGAGGACGGGCACGAAACCCTGATGTCACCGGGTCCGGACACGGTGGTGCGGCACATCGCCGAGGACGCGTAGCGGCGTACGGTCGCGGGCCCCGCACTGAGGGCCCCGCGGTCCGGGCCCCTCAGCGGCCCCGAACGGGGTAGTGGTCGGCGACGACGCGGGCCATGGCCCCGATCCGGTCCGCGGTGACCTCCTTCGCGGCGAAGAAGCAGTGCCCGCGCACCGAGGCGTACCGCTGGGCCAGGGTCAGGTGGCGGGACAGTTCGGCCGGGTCCTGCCAGGCGGCGGGCTGGGCCGGATCACCCGCCTTGTACAGCGCCTCCCCGATGTACAGGTCGACACCGGTGCCCCGGACGACCTCGTCCCACCACTCCACCAGGACGGCGTAGTCGGCGGCGGGCAGGCCGATGTTCCAGTAGAGCTGCGGGCAGATGTAGTCGAGCCATCCCTCGCGCACCCACCTTCGGGTGTCCGCGTACAGGTCGTCATAGCTCTGCGCACCGGCCGAGGTCGCCGAACCGCGCTCATCGCTCGCGGCGTTGCGCCACACCCCGAACGGGCTGATCCCGAACCGGACTTGGGGCTTGTGCGCCTTGATCCGGGCGGCCGTCTCGCACACGAGCAGGTCGATGTTGTCGCGCCGCCACGCGTCCCGGTCCGCGAAGTCGGAGCCGTAGCGCGCGTAGGCCTCGTCGTCGTCGAAGCTCTGGCCGGCCACCGGATAGGGGTAGAAGTAGTCGTCCCAGTGCACCCCGTCGAGGTCGTAGTGGAGTACGGCGTCCAGCATGGCGTCCTGGACGAAGCGGCGGACCTCGGGCAGGCCCGGGTTGTAGCAGAGCGAGCCGCCGTACGGGACGACCCAGTCGGGGTGAACGCGCGCGGGGTGTGACGCGACGAGCCGCGTGGGGTCGGTGTGGTTGGCGATCCGGTACGGGTTGAACCAGGCGTGCAGTTCCAGGCCGCGCCGGTGTGCCTCGGCGACGGCGGTGCCCAGCGGGTCCCAGCCGGGATCCTCGCCCTGCTCCCCGGTGAGCCACTGCGACCAGGGCTCGTACGGGGACGGCCAGAGGGCGTCTGCGGTCGGGCGGACCTGGAGGAGCACCGCGTTGAGCCGGCGCTCGGCCGCCTTGTCCAGGTGGGCGAGGAGCCCGGCGCGCTGGGCGGCGGCGGTCAGGCCCGGCTTGGAGGGCCAGTCCCGGTTGGCCACGCTCGCCAGCCATACGCCGCGGAACTCGGGCCGCGTTTCCGTGGCCGCCGCCCGCACGGGCTTTTGCGATGTTTCGTCACGGTCCGAGGCGAATGCCCCTTCGGCCGCGATGAGCCCGCTCAGCGCTCCCGCCGTGCCCGCCACGAAGCCCCGCCGAGTGATTAGTCCCACGTTCGCACCCCTCGATCCGGTCGGATGTCCCAGGTGTACCGGACCGCAGGCCCGCCCCGGCAGCTCATGCACTCGCGCGTCCGGAGTAACGTCAAGGGCCGAAGGCGGGCGCCGGAATCACACGGGGGACCCGCCGGGGACCGCAGTAGAGCGAAAGGCACGATGTGACCGACATCGAACGCGTCGGAATTGTGGGCTGTGGCCAGATGGGCGCGGGCATCGCGGAGGTCTGTGCCCGCAGCGGCCTGGACGTCATGGTGGCCGAGACCACCGGCGAGGCCCTGGAGATCGGCCGCACCCGGCTCCACAACTCCCTCTCGAAGGCCGCCGAACGCGGCAAGATCACCGAGGAGGAGCGCGACGCGACGCTCGGCCGGCTCAGCTTCACCACCGACCTCGGCGAGTTCGCCGACCGCGACCTCGTGATCGAGGCCGTCGTGGAGAACGAGCAGGTCAAGACCGAGATCTTCCAGATCCTCGACCAGGTGGTGACCCGCCCGGACGCGATCTTGGCCTCCAACACCTCCTCGATCCCGCTGGTGAAACTCGCGGTCGCGACCTCGCGCCCCGACCAGGTCATCGGCATCCACTTCTTCAACCCGGCCCCGGTGCAGAAGCTGGTCGAGCTGATTCCCGCGCTCACCACCTCCGAGGGCACCATCAGCCGCGCCCAGGTCCTGGTCGAGAAGGTGCTCGGCAAGCACTCGATCCGCGCCCAGGACCGCTCGGGCTTCGTGGTCAACGCACTGCTCATCCCGTACCTGCTCTCGGCGATCCGGATGTTCGAGTCGGGCATCGCCAGCCGTGAGGACATCGACAACGGCATGGAGCTGGGCTGCGCCCACCCGATGGGCCCGCTGAAGCTGTCCGACCTCATCGGCCTGGACACCGTCGCCTCGGTCGCGGACTCGATGTACGACGAGTTCAAGGAGCCGCTGTACGCCGCTCCCCCGCTGCTCCAGCGCATGGTCGACGCGGGCCGCCTCGGCCGCAAGACCGGGTCCGGTTTCTACTCGTACGCCTGAGTTGGGCGGCCTACCTCCTGCTCCGCAGGGGTACGCCCGAAAGGCACGGGCCGGGCTCGTTCCGCGCACACCGGGTGTGCGGAACGAGCCCGCATATGCCCATCGCACACTCTCCCGTCCCTGGAACACGGCTAGTTGACTCGAAGCCATCACATCAATGGCACGTCCGGAGCAGGACTAAGGAGCCACGCCGTGTCCACCGACCCGGGACATCCGACGACCGTCGACGAACTCGCGGAGTTACGCCGCTGTTTGGACGTCGGCCTGACCCGCATGGACGGGCAGCACGCGCTGCTCGCCCAGCGGGGTGAGCAGACCGAGCGCGAACTGACCGCTCTGGTGGGACGGGTGGCGGCCCTCGAACACATGAGGTGGCCGCTGCCCGCCATCACCGTACTCAGCGCCCTCGGCGCGCTCTCGCTCGCCGTATGGCAGGCCCTCGGTCACTAGCGGGGTCCGCGGTCAGCCGTCGGCGAGCCGCAGATGGTGCAGGAGCAGGAGTCCGGCCGCCATGTTGGCGGCCGGTACCTCCCCCCGGGCGACCATGTCGGGCACCAGTTTGAGGGGTATCCACTCACGTCGCGACGACTCGAAGTCGTCCTCGGGGTGGCCGATGTACTCGGCCGACTCGGACCAGAACAGATGGTGCCGGGCGTCGATGAGCCCGTTGGCCGGCTCGACGGTGAGCAGGGGCTTGAGCGGCCCCGGCCGCCAGCCGGTCTCCTCCTCCATTTCGCGGGCCGCGGCGGCTTCGATGTCCTCGCCGTCCTCGACGACTCCGGCGGCCAGCTCCCAGCCCCAGCTGTCGGTGATGAACCGGTGCCGCCAGAGCAGCAGCACCTCGTTGGCCTCGTTGACGACGGTTGCCACGGCGACCGGCCGCAGCCGGATCAGGAAGTGGTCCAGGTGTCGCCCGTCCGGAAGCTCTACGTCCGCGAGGTTGACCCGGAACCAGCGATTCTCATACACAGTTTGTTCGCTCAGGTTCGTCCACTGCACGTTTCTGCCACCTTCCGACAAGTAGATGGCAATATCGCAGCAGGCTGACGGTCAGAGCGGAACGCGAAGCGCCCCGTCGATCAGCTCGGCGGCTTCCTCGGCGCCGGCGCAACCGCTCTCGACCAGGTGCTCGCGCACCAGGCGCAGCCGGTCACGCAATCGCTGCGACTCCATCCCCCGGGCCCGCTCCGCCATTTCGACCGCGGTGGCCACGGCCCGGTCCGCTTCGCCCTGCCGCAGCTCGATCTGCGCGAGCATCGCAAGGCGGTGCACCCTGCCCCTGTCGTGGGAGGGCTCATCGGCAGCCAGCGCCGCCTGTTCGCGCGCGGCCGTCAGATCGCCGAGGCTGAGCAGGGCCTCGGCCACCTGGACGTTGACCAGGCCCGGCTGCACATAACCGGTCTCGGCCGGCTCCTGGCCCGGCCTGATCCGCCCCGCCGCCGACTCGGCGCTCCTGATGGAGGACAGCGCACTGTGGCCGTCTCCCAGATGCGCGTACGCCTTGGCCTGCATGGCGTGCAGGTCGGCCGCGAGCGCGGGGCTCAGGCGCCCGCCCGCCGCCCGCAGGGCCGCCTCCGCGAAGGCGACCGCCTGGCGGTGGTCCCGCATGAACAGCGACTGGTTGACGAGCAGCGCGATGACATAAGCCCCAAGTCCCCTGTCCCCACTGGCCTTCGCGAGCCGCAGCGCCTGGTGGAAGTAGCGCTGGGCGAGGCCCTGGGCGTTGGAGTCGTACGCACAGATTCCTGCGATGGCCACCAACCCGCCGGTGGCGCGGTGGAGTTGGCGCCCGGTGGCGTCCGTGTAGCCGCCGCGAAGTAAGGGGGCGGTCTCGGCGTTGAGGAATCCGACGATGCGGGAACGGGTGGCGATGCCGCCCGCCTTGCGGTACATCAGCTCGTAGTGTTCGCGCGCCGCCCGCAGCATCTCGATGTCGGACTCGCCCACCGCGGTCTGGCCGTTGCGGGAGACGTCGGTGTCCTCCGGCGGGTTCTCCCACTCCCAGACGGGCATCACGGCCGGGGTGCCGGTGACGGCCGGGGCGTCGAGTATGTGGGTGCGCTGCTGTTCGTCCGAGCGCCACAGGGCGGTGGCCCGCTCCACGAATCCGGCGAGCGGCGAGCCGTGCGCGGAGAGCGGCTCCCCCGGCACCCCGAGGCCCACGTCGTCGAGGGTGACCCGGCGGCGCAGCCGGCCCGCGAGCACCTCGCAGATCAGGTCGGGCACCTGGCCGCGCGGCCGCTGGCCCTTCAACCACCGCGCCACCGCGGTGTGTTCGTATCTGAGTGCGAGACCTCTGGCCCGGCCCGCCTGGTTCACCCGGGCCGCGAGCCCCGCGTGCGAGATCCCCGCCTCGTCCACCAGCGCGTCGAGCAGGGTATTGGGCTGCATGAGGCCCTCCGTTGGCTCGGTGGGGTCAGCGTAATGGAGCCCGGTTCACACGGGGTGTGAACCGAGTACCCGCATTTACGCGCCGCGCTCTCTGCCCGTGGGCGCCGCCAGTCGATTGACTCGGAACCGCCTCCTCAGCGAGGCGGCCGGGCCGCCGGCTCCCCCTCGTACAGTGCGGCGGCCCGCACCCGGCGCCGTCCGCCCTGTCCGCGCTGCCCGGCACTCCCGGCAGGGCGACGGCGCCCCACACGTCAATGGCCGACCCGGGCCGTGCCACCGGCCGTCGACTGGACGGGCACCCGGACCCGGTCGTTGCGCAGGACCAGCAGGGCCACATCGTCCGAGAGCCGGCCGCCGGTGTGCCGCAGCAGCGCCCGCTGCACCTCGTCCACCACACGGCGCGGCGACACGGGCGACGCTGCGGCCGCGAGCGCGTCGCGCAGCGCGAAGAAGCGGCCGGCGCCGTCGCGGGCGTCCTCGGCGCCGTCGGTGTGCAGGCACAGCGCCTCGCCGGGCAGCAGCCGGGTGCAGTGCAGCGAGGGCAGTTCGGCCGGGAGCGGAAAGGGGCCGAGCGGCGGCAGCGGGTCGCCGGGGCTGAGCTGACGCACGCCGAGGCCGAGCCGATGGGGCCAGGGGTGGCCGCAGTTGAGGGCGTGCACATCGCCGTTGGGAGCGATCTCCAGGAGCAGTACGGTGACGAATTCCTCCGCGAGCGGGCTCTCCGGGTCGCCGCCGCCCGCGGCCGGGTGCTCGGCGCGGCAGCGCTCGCGCAGATGCCGGGCCAGCGTCCGGTCCAACCTCCGCAGTACACCGGCCAGTTGGGGCTCGTCGTGGGCGGCCTCGCGGAAGCTGCCGAGCACCGCGGCGACCGCGCCGATCGCCGCGAGCCCGTGGCCGCGTACATCGCCCATCACGACGCGCACCCCGTACGGCGTCGACATCACCTCGTAGAGGTCGCCGCCGACCGATGCCCCGCGGCTCGCGGAGAGCTGTCCGGCGGCGAGCGCGATCCCGTCGAGCCGCGGGGGCGGCGGCCTCAGCAGCACCCGCTGGGTGACCTCGGCGATGTGCCGGATCCGCCGCAGCTCCCGCTCCGCCGTGACCCGTACACCGTTGGCCAGCCACACCACGGCGATCAGGAAGGCGAGGCAGGTGGCGATCCGCAGGCCCATGCCGCTCTCGCCGGCCAGCGGGCAGCCCAGCTGCCAGGCGACGACCAGGACGAGCCAGCAGGACGGCAGGACGAGGGCGAAGGCCCGGCGGGAGCGGAGTGCGGCCGCGCAGGCCGAGGTCCTACCCGGTGTACGGATCATGCCGTCGGCCCCCCTACGCCACTGCGCCCTGTAGTACTCGGGACCGCAGGGGCCGGAAGCCGCACCGGCCTGCACGGCCGGGTTGATTCTTTCGACCGCCCGCATCCTTTTGCGCAGCTCGACCGGACTTCTCACCCGAACGAGTGAGATCGCCAGGGCTCGTCCGTGGACGGCGACAGGGGCGCACCGGGAACCCCGGTACGCCCCTGTCGGTCCGTTCTCGCGCGGGCTACGCCCCGCGCAGCACCGCGCCCGTGTGCTCGGCCGCGAGAGCCACCGCCGCGTCGCGGGCGGCGGATGCCTCCTCGACGGTCAGGGTGCGGTCGGCGGCACGGAACCGCAGCGCGTACGCCAGCGACTTCTTGCCCTCGCCGACCTGCTCGCCGCTGTAGACGTCGAACAGGCGGATGGACTCAAGGAGTTCACCGGCGCCGATGCGCAGGGAGTTCTCCACCGCGGCGGCCGGGACACCGGCGTCGACGACGAGCGCCACGTCCTGGGTGGCCACCGGGAAGGTGGAGATCGAGGGTGCCTGCACGGCGCCCTCGGCGGCCCGCTCCAGGAGGTCCAGGTCGAGCTCCATCGCGCAGCTGCGGGCGGGGAGCCCGAACGCCTTGACGACGCGCGGGTGCAGCTCGCCGGCGTGCCCGACGAGGGTCTTGACGCCCTCGGGGAACACGTACAGCTCGGCGCAGCGGCCCGGGTGCCAGGGGCCGTACTGGCCCTGGTCCACGGCGAGTTCGAGCCCTGCCTCACGGGCCACGGTCCGGGCGGCCTCGACCGCGTCGGCCCAGTCGGCCGGGCGGCCCTTGCCCCACCAGCCGGCCTGCTCGCGGGCACCGGCGATGACGACGGCGACGTGCCGCGGCTGCACGGGCAGCACGGCGTCGAGGCCGGCGATCTCCTCGTCGGTGGGGCGGCGGTCGACCGGCAGCCGGGCGGCGACACCCGGGTTGGCCGACGGGTGGAAGACCAGGCCCGTCTCGAAGAGCGCCAGGTCGTGGCTGCCGCGGCCGTCGTTGCGGCGCAGCGTGGCGAGCAGCCCCGGCAGGAGCGTGGTGCGCAGCGCCGGCTCCTCGTCGCTGAGCGGGTTGACCAGCTTCACGACGCGGCGGTTCGGGTCCTGGGCGTCGAGCCCGAGCTGGTCGAAGACCGACTCGGCGATGAACGGGTAGCTCGGCGCCTCGGTGTACCCGGCCCCGGCGAGCGCGCGGCCGACCCGGCGGTGCAGGCGCTGACGCTCCGTCAGACCACGTCCGGCGGGCGGCTTGGGCAGCGTGGAGGGCAGGTTGGCGTAGCCCTCCAGACGGATGACCTCTTCGGCGAGGTCGTTGGGCTCGGCGAGGTCGGGGCGCCAGGACGGCACGGTGACGATCAGCTCGTCCTGCCCGTACGCGTCGCAGCCGACCTCCTGGAGGCGGCGTACGACGGTCTCGCGGCCGTACTCGATGCCCGCCACGCGGTCCGGGTGGTCCGCGGGCATGGCGATGGTGCGCGGCGCGGACGGCGAGACGATCTCGGTGACGCCGGCCTCGGCCGTGCCGCCCGCGAGCAGCACGAGCAGGTCGACGGTCCGCTGGGCGGCGGCCGCCGCGGCCTGCGGGTCGACGCCGCGCTCGAAGCGCTTGGACGCCTCGGAGGACAGCTTGTGGCGGCGCGCGGTGCGGGCGATGGCCACCGCGTCGAAGTGCGCGGCCTCGATGACGACGTCGGTGGTGCCCGCGACCACGCCGGTCTCGGGGTCCGCGACGGAGTCGGCGATCTCGGTGTTGGCACCGCCCATCACACCGGCGAGCCCGATGGGGCCCCGGCTGTCGGTGATGACCAGGTCCGCGGCGTCCAGCTTGCGCTTGGTGCCGTCGAGGGTGACGAGGAGCTCGCCCTGCTCGGCCCGGCGGACCCCGATGGGTCCCTCGACCCGGGTGCGGTCGTAGGCGTGCAGCGGCTGGCCGAGCTCGATCATCACGTAGTTGGTGATGTCGACGGCGAGCGAGATCGGACGCATCCCGGCCTTTTGCAGCCGGCGCTGGAGCCAGATCGGCGAGCGGGCCTCGGGGTCGAGACCGGTCACGGTGCGCGCGGTGAAGCGGTCGCAGCCGATCGGGTCGGCGATCTTCACCGGGTAGCCGTAGGAGTTGGGCGCGGGCACGTCGAGCAGAGCCGGGTCGCGCAGCGGCAGGCCGTAGGCGATGGCCGTCTCGCGGGCGACGCCGCGCATCGACAGGCAGTCGCCGCGGTTGGCGGTGACCGCGATGTCGAGGACCTCGTCGACGAGTTCGAGCAGCGCGATGGCGTCGGTGCCGACCTCGTGCTCGGGGGGCAGCACGATGATGCCGCCGGTGGTGTCCGGGCCCATGCCGAGCTCGTCGCCGGAGCAGATCATGCCGTGCGAGGTCCGGCCGTACGTCTTGCGCGCGGCGATCGCGAAGTCACCGGGCAGCACGGCGCCGGGCAGCACCACGACGACCTTGTCGCCGACCGCGAAGTTGCGGGCGCCGCAGACGATCTCCTGGGGCTCGCCGGTGCCGTTGGCCTGACCGACGTCGACCGTGCAGAAGCGGATGGGCTTCTTGAAGCCCTCCAGCTCCTCGATGGTGAGGACCTTGCCGACGACGAGCGGGCCCTTGAGCCCGGCGCCGAGCTGCTCGACGGTCTCGACCTCAAGGCCGGCGTCGACGAGCTTGGCCTGCACGTCGCGGCCGGTCTCGGTGGCCGGCAGGTCGACGTACTCCCGCAGCCAAGAAAGCGGGACCCGCATCAGATCTCCATCCCGAACGGCCGGGTGAACCGGACGTCACCCTCGACCATGTCTCGCATGTCTTCGACGTTGTGGCGGAACATCAGCATCCGTTCGATGCCGAAGCCGAAGGCGAATCCGCTGTACTTCTGGGGGTCCACGCCGCAGGCGGTGAGCACCTTCGGGTTGACCATGCCGCAGCCGCCGAGCTCGATCCAGCCCTCGGAGGAGCAGGTGCGGCAGGGGCGGTCCGGGTTGCCGACGGACTCGCCGCGGCAGACGTAGCAGACCATGTCCATCTCGGCGGACGGCTCGGTGAACGGGAAGAAGTTCGGCCGCAGCCGCGTCTTGATGTCCTCGCCGAAGAGCGCCTTGACCATGTGGTCGAGGGTGCCCTTGAGGTCGGCCATGGTGAGGCCCTCGTCGACGGCGAGCAGCTCGACCTGGCGGAAGACCGGGCTGTGCGTGGCGTCGAGCTCGTCGGTGCGGTAGACGCGGCCGGGGCAGATCACGTACACCGGCGGCTCGCGGTCGAGCATCGAGCGGATCTGCACGGGCGAGGTGTGCGTGCGCAGCACGACGCCGGAGTTCGCGGAACCCTCCGGTCCCTGCACGAAGAAGGTGTCGTGCTCGGTGCGGGCCGGGTGGTCCGGGCCGATGTTGAGCGCGTCGAAGGTGAACCACTCGGCCTCGGCCTCGGGGCCCTCGGCGACCTCGTAGCCCATGGCCACGAAGACGTCCTCGATGCGCTCGGAGAGCGTGGTCAGCGGGTGGCGGGCGCCGGCCGGTACCCGGTCGTGGGGCAGCGTGACGTCCACCGCCTCCTCGACCAGGACGCGGGCGTCCCGCTCGTCCTCCAGCTCGGCCTGGCGGGCGGTCAGGGCCTTGTTCACGGCGCCGCGGGCCATGCCCACGAGCTTGCCGGCCGCGGCCTTGGCCTGCGGCGGCAGCGCGCCGATCTCGCGGTTGGCGAGCGAGAGGGGCGAGGTGCCTCCGGTGTGCGCGGTCTTCGCCTGGGCGAGCGCTTCGAGGTCGCTCGCGGCGGCGAAGGCGGCAAGCGCCTCGTCCCGCATGCGCTCGATCTCTTCCGGTTTCAGCGCCTCGACCTCAACAGGGTCGTACGACTTATTGGGTGCCGACATCTCTTCCCGTGCTTCCGATTGTCCCCCAGCCAACGCTGGGAGGTGCCCCCAAGCCGGGGGTCCCCGCGACGCGACAGCGATACCGCGAATAGCGCGCGGACACAAACGCGCCAAAGGTCGAGTCTAACGGGGTGGAGGAATGTGAGTGCGCCCGTGGGCGGCTCGGGGGGCGATCTACTGGAGATACGCCGGAGCCGCCACGGGCAGGATAAATCGGAACTGGGCGCCGCCGCCGGGGCCGCGGCCGACCGTGATGGTGCCGCCGTGCGCCTCGACGATGCCCTTGACGATGTACAGGCCGAGCCCCGTCCCGCCGCGCTTGCTCCCCCGCCAGAAGCGGGTGAAGACGCGGCCCATCGACTCCTCGGGGATGCCGGGGCCTTCGTCGCTCACGGTGACGGCCGTTCCCTTCTCGTCGTGCTCGTCAATGCGGACGGGCGCTGGTGCCACCTCAATGGTGACGGTTCCCTCGCCGTGGCGCACCGCGTTTTCCAGCAGGTTGCCGAGTACCTGGTCGATCTTGTCCGGATCCGCCCAGAGGTCGGGCAGCGGCCGCTGGACGCGCACCAGGAAGCGGTCCGGGGACTGACCGGAGGCGACGTGGGCCTGGAGGTGGCGGCCGACGGCGGCCGGGACGTCCACCGGCTGGCGGCGCACTTCGAGCCGCCCGGAGTCGATGCGCGAGATGTCGAGGAGTTCGGCGATGAGCCGGGTGACGCGGTTGGCGTCCGCGTCGACGGTCTCCAGCATCAGCCGCTTCTGGTCGTCGGTGAACCGCTCCCACTTGGCCAGCAGGGTCGCGGTGAAACCCTTCACGGAGGTCAGCGGGGAGCGCAGTTCGTGGGCGACGGTGGCGATGAGTTCGGCGTGCGAGCGCTCCGTGCGCCGCCGGGCCTCGGTGGAGCGCAGGCTGACGACGACCCGGCGCACGGGCCCGGTCGGGCGCTCGCGTACGTAGCGTGCGGAGACCAGCACCTCGCGGCCGCCGGGCAGCAGCAGATTGCGTTCGGGCTGGCCGACCCGGATGGCGAGGCCGCCGTACGGGTCGGTGAGCTGCCACCAGCGGCGGCCCTTGAGGTCTTCGAGCGGCAGCGCGCGCTCCAGCGGGAAGCCGAGCGCCTCGTGCTTGGCGACCGCCGTGATCCTCACCGCGGCGGCGTTGAAGCAGATCACCTGCCCCTTGTCGTCGGCGACCACGATGCCGTCGGGCAGGTCGTCGGGGTCGAAGCCGAGGACATCAGGACGGGCGGACGGACACAGCGCGGTGCTGTTGCCGGTGCTGCTCATGCCGACAGCCATCCCCGTATCCCACCTCTCCGAAGCGCTGAGTGGGCCCCCGAGCCCGCAACACTACTAGTACGAGGTCACGGAGCGGCACCCTCCCGCAGCTCGCTGCGCACGGGCGGAGCCGTAGAGACACACGGCGGCGGCGGTCGCGAGGTTGAGGCTCTCGGCCTTGCCGTGGATGGGCACGCGTACCACGGCGTCCGCGAGTGCGCGGGTCTCCTCGGGCAGGCCCCAGGCCTCGTTGCCGAAGATCCACGCGGTGGGCCCGCCCATGGTCCCCGCGTCGAGCTCGGCGTCGAGGTCGTCCTCGCCCGCGCCGTCGGCCGCCAGGATGCGCACGCCCGCGTCCCGCAGGCCCTGGACGGCCTGCTCCACCGGGACGCCCACGGCGACCGGCAGGTGGAAGAGCGAACCGACCGACGCGCGCACGGACTTGGGGTTGTAGAGGTCGACGGAGGCGTCGGTGAGGACGACCGCGTCGGCGCCGGCGGCGTCCGCGCAGCGCAGCACGGTGCCCGCGTTCCCGGGGTCGCGGACGTGCGCGAGCACGGCGACGAGCTTCGGCTTCGCCTTGAGGATCTCCTCGAACGGGGAGTCCAGGAAGCGGCAGACGCCGACGATGCCCTGCGGGGTGACCGTCTGCGACACCTCGGCGAGCACCTCGTCGTCGGCGTGGTGGACGCGGGCGCCCGCTTCGAGGGCGGCGGTCACGATGTCCGCGTACCGCTCGGCGGCCTCGACGGTGGTGAACAGCTCGATGAGGGTGGGCTCGCCGTCGCTGCGGTGCTCGACGGCCTCGCGCACGGCCTGCGGCCCCTCGGCGATGAACCGGCGTTCCTTGCCCCGGAAGTTGCGCCGGGCGAGCCGGCGGGCGGCGGCGACGCGCGGGGAACGCGGGGAGATCAACTCGGGGGTGGGCATGTACTCGCGGTCTCTCTACGAGGGGGCGGGGGCAGTCCCGCTGGGGCGCGGGGAACCGCGCGACCAGCCACGCACAACCCGCCGTCACAAGCGGGCCGGCCCAAGAAGGCCGGGGTTTTGGAACGCACGGACCCGCAGGCCATCGGCCTGCGGGTCCGGTCCGGCTCAACAAGCCGTCAGGCGCTTACGCGGCCTTCGGGGCGTTGACGTCGCTCGGGAGGGCCTTCTGGGCCACCTCGACGAGCGCGGCGAACGCGTTGGCGTCGTTGACCGCGAGCTCGGCCAGGATCTTGCGGTCCACCTCGATGTTGGCGGCCTTCAGACCCTGGATGAGGCGGTTGTACGTCATGCCGTTCTGGCGGGCAGCGGCGTTGATGCGCTGGATCCACAGCTGACGGAAGTCGCCCTTGCGCTTCTTGCGGTCGTTGTAGTTGTAGACCAGCGAGTGGGTGACCTGCTCCTTGGCCTTGCGGTACAGGCGCGAACGCTGACCGCGGTAGCCGGAGGCCGCCTCGAGGATCGCCCGGCGCTTCTTGTGGGCGTTTACTGCCCGCTTGACGCGTGCCACTTGTTAACTCCTTGTAGCGGGGCCGTGGTTGGACTCACACGACCCGAAATCGAATAGGTCCCGGTCTCGACGTTCCGCCTCCGTGGTGAGGAGGCGGAGGACGTCACTTGCCGAGAAGCTTCTTGATCTTCTTGGCGTCGGCCGGAGCCACGACGACCGTGCCCGTCAGCGAGCGGGTCTTCTTGGACGACTTGTGCTCGAGCAGGTGGCGCTTGCCGGCGCGCTCACGGAGCACCTTGCCGGAGCCGGTGATCTTGAAGCGCTTGCTGGCACCGCTGTGCGACTTGTTCTTCGGCATAGCGCCGTTATCTCCTCGTCAGTGGCGCTCCCAGCCGGTCCGGGGACCGGCGCTCGGGAGCGTCATATGTATCGGTTGATATCCGGAACGGGCTGTCCCGGAATCAGGCCTCGGCGGGGTGTTCCTCGGCCACGGCTTCAGCGACGGGCGCCTCCGCAACGGCCTCGTCCTGGGCGGACTCGTCCGCCTGGGCCGACAGACCCTGACGCTCCGCCTTGCGGGCCGCCTGGGCCTCGCGGGCTTCGGCCATCGCCTCGGTCTTCTTCTTGTGCGGACCGAGAACCATGATCATGTTTCGGCCGTCCTGCTTCGGGCTGGACTCGACGAAGCCGAGGTCCTCCACGTCCGAAGCGAGGCGCTGGAGCAGTCGGTAGCCGAGTTCCGGCCGGGACTGCTCGCGACCACGGAACATGATCGTGATCTTGACCTTGTCGCCCTGCTTGAGGAACCGGACGACGTGACCCTTTTTGGTGTCGTAGTCGTGCGGGTCGATCTTCGGCCGGAGCTTCATCTCCTTGATGACCGTGTGCGCCTGGTTCTTGCGCGCCTCACGGGCCTTCATGGCCGACTCGTACTTGAACTTCCCGTAGTCCATGAGCTTGCACACGGGCGGACGGGCGGTCGCCGCCACCTCGACCAGGTCGAGGTCGTACTCCTGTGCGAGCTCCAGGGCCTTGGCAAGCGGAACGATTCCGACCTGCTCGCCACTGGGGCCGACAAGTCGCACCTCGGGCACGCGAATCCGGTCGTTGATGCGGGGCTCGGCGCTGATGGATCCTCCTCGGTAGCACCACACGACTGCCTGGCAGACAGCCGCGTACGTCTGTATTGACGTGACCAACCGACTCGGGACACAAAAAATGCCCCGGGACGGACACAGGCGGGGCTCCAAGAAAACCGGAACACCGCCGCGGTCTACCGCGGGGCGCACATCGGGCGGCTCCATCGTCCGTACGGAACGATGGTGGCCACCTGACCGGATGACCCGCCGCCCCGGAGGGTGGTCGGGTGGGAGATCGGAGCCTCCACTTGTGGGCCGGGCACACGTGCCTGGCCGGTCGTTACACAAGGTTAGCAGCAACGGGACGGACGGGCTAATCGAGTGCCTGGGCGGAGCGCGGGCCCGCACCGCATATCGTGTGGGGCATGAGTGAAACGCCCCCCAATCAGCCCGCAGACTTCGACACCATGGCCCGCGACATCGCGGAGGTTCCCGCCGTCGAGGTGATCGTGACGGTCGCCGTGAACCTGATGAGCGCCGCCGCCGTGAAGCTCGGTCTTACCGAGGAGGGCGACCAGTACAAGGACCTCGACGAGGCCCGCAAGCTGGTGCACGCCCTGGCCGGTCTGCTCGACGCCGGGGCGACCGAGATCTCGTCCTTCCACGCGGCCCCGCTGCGCGACGGCCTGAAGTCGCTCCAGCTGGCGTTCCGCGAGGCGTCGGTCGTGCCGGACGAGCCGGGCCAGGGGCCGGGCGAGAAGTACACCGGGGCCGTCTTCGGCTGAGCCCCTTCAGCACGGGCCGCTCCTCCCCTTTCAGCGGGTGAAGAGCGGCTCGTTCGGCGGCGGGGCCTGCGGCGGCAGCAGCGCGAGGTCCAGGCCACGTACCAGCCTGGCCCGCAGGGTCTCGTCGGCGGCGATCAGCTCGGCGACCCGGCGGGCCGCCTCGGCCGGCACCTCCCCGTCGGCGAGGACCAGGGCGAGCGTGCCGTCCGCGCTGCCGGGGCCGAGGTGGGCACGCAGCACCGCCGGGACGGCTGCCACCGCCGAGCGCACCGCGCCCAGCACCGACGGATCCTCCAGCGGGTCCGCGCTGGTGCGCCCCTCCGCCAGGGCCAGCAGGGCCGCGCCCTTCAGTTCGTAGGCGACCGGACCCGCGAGGTCGATGACCACGGTGTCGGCCTTCTCGTGCACGGCGGCCGCCAGCGCCTGGTGCAGCGGGACGGCGACCGGCCGGGCCTCGGGGTCCCACCGGGCCAGCGCCTCGATCGACGTGAACGCGGGCAGCGCCGTGCGGTCGCCCGCCTTCAGGGTGGGGACGGCCATGTCACTGGTCTTCTCCCGCTTCAGACCGTGTCCGTCGATCTCGCTCTCGCCGAGCATCGCCACCACGGGCACGAGCAGCCTGGCCGTGCTCAGCGCGGCGAGCACCCGCGGCTCGGCCGCCCGGTCCTGCGCCCAGGCGGCGAGCGCCGCGGTCAGTTCGGGGGCGGCAGTGCCGTCGTCGTCGGAGAAACCGGAATCCGGAATGTTCTTGAGCGCCACGGCACGAGCCTAACCGGGGGCGGTGCCGGGTCCGGCACGGCCTTCGAAAGGCCCGGCCTCAGAGCCACTCGCGCGGGGTCCTGACGCGGGTGGAGCGCCACAGGACGACGCCCGCGGCCAGCAGCAGGACGCCACCGCCCGCGGAGACGGGGGCCAGCCAGTCGGCCGGGGAGTCGTCGGCGGCGGGCGCGTTGGGGCCGCTGCCGAAATAGGTCTTGGAGTACGCCGTGGACTGCGAGCGCAGCCCGGCGGGCTTCAGCTTCGCGGCGGCGGTGAGGGCCGCGGCCGGATCGACCATGCCGTAGCCGCGCGCGTCGTCGCGGCCGCTCTGGGGGGCGTCCCGAGCGGTGTCGGCGAGCAACGTCTTGATCTGCGCCGGGGTGAGCCCGGGGTTCACGGAACGGACGAGGGCGACGGCGCCGGAGACGAACGCGGAGGCGGCGCTGGTGCCCCAGCCCTCGTAGTACTTGCGGTCCGGGTCCGCTATGACGACATCGACGCCGGGGGCGCTGACGGTGGCGTACCAGCGGCGGGTGGAGAAGGAGGCGTGGGTGCCGTTCCGGTCGACGGCGGCCACCGCGATGACGCCGGGGTAGGCGGCCGGGTAGGAGATGTGGTCGCCCTGGTCGCCGCCGTTGCCCGCGGAGGCCACCACGACGGCGCCCTTGCCGAGGGCGTACTGGATGGCTGCGTCCTCGGCGGGTTCGGGGTGGGCGGAGGCGCTGTCGTCGCCGAGCGAGAGGTTGATGACGTCGGCACCGTTGTCGGCGGCCCAGCGGATGCCGTCGGCCAGCGCGCCGCCCTTGGTCTCGCGGGCCTGTTTGCGGGCCGGGTCGGTGGATTCCAGGATGACGCGGACCGGGAGGATCCTGGCCTCGGGGGCGATGCCGAGCACCCCGGACTCGTTTCCGGCGCCGTGCCCGTGGCCCGCGATGATGCCGGCCATGGCGGTGCCGTGCCGGGCCCAGTCGCGGCTGCCCTGGCCCGCGCCGAAACCGATGAGGTCGGTGCCGGGAAGTACCTGCCCGGCGAGGTCGGGGTGGCCGGCGTCGACGCCTGTGTCGAGGACCGCCACCGTGATGCCCTTGCCCTTGGTCGTACGCCACGCCTGCTGGGTGTGCATCGCACCGAGCTCCCACTGGCGGTCGCGGATGCCGTCGGCGCGGGCCGGGGCCGCGGTCAGCAGCAGGGTGAGCGCAGCGGCCGACGCGAGTGCGGCGGTGCGGCGCAGCCGGAGGGCGGGCTTCGTCATCGGGCGGGCTCCGGGGTGGCGGCGGCCTTCTTGCGCAGACCGCGTGCGACGTTGTCCGCGATGCCCTTCGCCTCGAAGCCCAGGCCGGCTTCGGCGACGGAGCCGCTCGCTCCCTCGGCGGTGGCCTGGTCGGCGGACTGGGGCACGGCGACCGGGCGGCCGTCGGCGAACCCGGAGACAGCGGTGACGACGACGGGTGCGTCGGTGAGGACCCGTACGGTCCAGCTCGCGCGCTGCTTGTCGCCGAAGGCGGCGGCCTCGGTGCCCTTGACGGGGTAGCTGCGCGGCATCAGATCGGTGCGGTCGCCGAGCTTCTCGGTGGCGAACCGGTTCTCCAGGGCGGTCATCGCGTCGGGTTCGGCCTGGGTGAAGATCAGGCCGACGGTGGTGACGCTGCTGGCGGTCGCGTCGGTGTAGGTGGCGCGCACCATGCGGGCGCAGCCGACCGGTTCGAGCACCTTGAGCAGCAGCGGGTCGAGGGTGCCCGCGCAGTCGCTGTCGGGGGCGACGCCGACCCGGATCCAGTCGCGGTCGGCGCCGCCGGGGCCCGCGCCGGTGCCGGTGATGGTGCGGGGGAAGAGCGTGTCGACCGGCACGCTGTGCCAGAGGTCGCGGGCGGCGGTGTAGTTGCTGCGGTCGGCGGGGCCGCCGGAGTCGTCGCCGAGCCAGGTTCCGGCGGCGGCCCCGCCGAGCAGGCCCGCGCCGAGAACCACGCAGACGGCGGCCGCGGCGACGATTCCGGGCCGCCGCGCGGGCACCGGACGCAGCGCGGTGGGCTCGTCCGAGAGGGGTTCCGGGGGCAGCAGCGGCCGCGGCGGGGCGGGGGGCGGCGGGGGTATGACAGGCGGCACGGGGGTCGAATTCATGCGCGGTATGGGCTTGTTCGGCAGGACCGGGCCCGGGTCGATCAGGTCGAGGGCCGAGCGGAGCCGGCTCGCGGCGTCGTCGGCGTCCGGCTGGGCGGGGACCCGTGCGTCCGGCTGTGCGGGGGTCTGTGCGGGGTCGTCGGCATGCTCGGGCGCCGGTGCGGGTGGCGGCGGTTGGGGGGTGCTGGGGGGTCGTGCGTCGGTGGTCATACGCCCCCCCCTCGTGCCCCTCTTGCCGTCCAGTTCAGCCCGTTCCGCTCGGGCGTCACTCTACGGGCTGATCCTGTGCGGGCCGAGACCGGTCCGGGCCGTCGCGGCATCTGCCCCGATCGTCCCCCTACCTTGTGGTAACCGGGTCTGGCAGGCTTTGGCCATGACACCCCGCGCCGCTGACCGCGCCCGGTACGACCGGGCGACCGCTCATCTCGACGCGCCCGTCGCGATCGTCGATCTGGAGGCGTTCGACGCCAACGCGGACGATCTGGTGCACCGGGCCGCCGGCAAGCCGGTCCGGGTGGCCAGCAAGTCGGTGCGGTGCCGCGCCCTGCTTGAACGGGTGCTCGCCCGGCCCGGTTTCGCCGGCCTGATGTCCTTCACGCTCGCCGAGTCGCTATGGCTGGCGCGGGCCGGGTTCGACGATGTCCTGCTGGCCTATCCGTCGGCTGACCGGGCCTCCTTCGCCGAGCTGACCTCGGACCCCAAGCTGACGGCGGCCGTCACCGTCATGATCGACGATCCGGCACAGCTCGACCTCGTGGACCGGGCGCGCGAGCGCGACGACCTGGAGGTACGGGTCTGCCTGGAACTGGACACCTCGCTCCAGCTCCTCGGCGGCCGGGTGCGCGTCGGCGCGCGCCGCTCCCCGCTGCGCACCCCGGCCCAACTCGCCGATCTGGCCCGCTCGGTGGTGCGGCGGCCGGGCTTCACGCTGGTGGGCCTGATGGCGTACGAGGGCCATGTGGCCGGGGTCGGGGACGCGGTGGCGGGGCGCCCGGTGCGCTCGCGCGCGATCCGGCTGATGCAGGCGGCGGCCCGCAGGGAGCTGGCGGCGCGGCGCGGCGAGGTGGTGCGCGCGGTGCGGGCGGTGGCGGGGGACCTGGAGTTCGTCAACGGCGGCGGCACGGGCAGCGTCCAGCACACGGCGGCCGAGGCCGCGGTGACCGAGGTCGCCGCGGGGTCGGGCCTGTACGTGCCGCGGCTCTTCGACAACTACACGTCGTTCAGCGGGCGTCCGGCGGCGCTGTTCGCCCAGCCGGTGGTGCGCCGGCCGGGGGTCGGGGTCGTCACGGTCCTGGGCGGCGGCTATCCGGCGTCCGGCGCGCCCGGCGCGGACCGCCTTCCGGTGCCGTACCTGCCGGAGGGGCTGCGCTACGACCCGCAGGAGGGCGCGGGAGAGGTGCAGACACCGCTGCTCGGCTCCCCCGCCGACGATCTGCTGATCGGCGACAAGGTGTGGTTCCGGCACGCGAAGGCGGGCGAACTGTGCGAGCGTTTCGATGAGTTGCAGCTCGTCGAGGGCGACCGGGTGACGGCGACCGTGCCGACGTACCGGGGCGAGGGCCGCACGTTCCTGTAGGGGGGCGGCCGAGGTCAGAGGGACGGCGGGGCGAGACTGCTGCCGACGCCGCCGTTCTGTCCGCCTCCGATGGGCGTGATGCCCCGGGTGATGGTGTCCATGAGGGCGAGCGGCGGCCCGGCGGGGCCCGCGTCGAAGGCGAACCTCGCGATGATCATCGCCTCGCTGCCGACGGTCGAGGGGAAGGCGAGCGACTCGACGTAACCGCCGGGCCCCGCACCGGTCCTGACCTCCCAGCGCACCAGGTAGCCGGTGCGGCCGTTCACCACCACGGGGCCGGTCCTGACCTCGCGGTGCGAGGTGATCCCGCCGTACAGGCGGCTACCGGCCGGGTCGCGGTCGTAGGTGGCGTTCGCCGCGTCGCCGATGTCGTGCTTGGCGATGGCCTCGGCGGTCTTCAGGTCGGTGGAGGTCGCCGTGGTGGTGGTGACCCTGCCGTGGGGGCAGAAGCCGGAGTCCCCGGGGCAGTTGTAGGTGTCCTTGGTCTGCATGGTGACGAGCCCGCTGACCATGTCGTCCGTCTTCTCCCAGCCGTCCGGGATCGGCAGGGTGATGCCGTTGAGCTGGTCCACGAGGGTGTGCGGGTCGCTGGAGGGCTGCGAACTCGCCTTCGGCGTCGGGGAGTTGGTGGCACCGGTCGCCGTGATGCCCGTGGTGCTGCCCGCCGCCTTCGGCGTCCCGGCGTCGCCTTTACCGAGGAGCGCGACCCCGCCGACGGCCGCGGCCACCAGGACCACGACCGCGGCCGCCACCAGCGGACCACGGCGCCGCGGCGTGGGAGACCCGGCGACGACGGTGACCGGCTGGGACGGGGTGACCGGCCGGCTCGGCCCGTAAGCCTGCTCTCCCTGCGCTCTGGTGTGGCCGGTCCAGGCTGTGCCGTCCCACCAGCGCTCGACACCGGGCGCGCCCGGGTCCGGGTACCAGCCGGGCGGGGTCGTCATGGTCATGGCCACACCCTAGAGCCTGAGGCTCTGCCCCAGGGGTGTCCCGCCGGTCCGGGACTCAGCCCGCGTACACCGTGTCCCGCTGGTCCGGGACCACCGAGCCGTCGCCGCGCCGGACCGGGGCCGGGGTGCCGTCGTGGTCGGTGTAGCCGGTGGTGGCGCACGGGTACGGCGCCGCCTTCTGCCCCTTCGGCTCGATGAACATGGGGTTCACGATCCAGCGGCCGTCACTGTCGTCGTACGCGCGGCACATCAGCTCGTTCTTGTTGCGGTTCAGGGCGAGCCGCAGGCCGGTCGCGTCGCGCAGGAAGGAGACGTCGGTGTCGGAGTCCCCGGCCGCGAACACCTGGCGCTTCGAGGGGGGTTGGACCTTGTCGGCCGCGGCTCCCCGCACGCCGAAGATCTCCTGGTTGATCCAGCAGCGCTTGCCGTCGATGTAGGTGATCACCGAGTCGTCGCCGTCCTTGGCCGCGCCGCAGCCCTTGAGGTGCGAGGTGATGCGCCCGTGCTCGGTGGTGGAGCGGATGCCGATCGCGTGGTCGGGGTCGACGCCCGCGCCGCGCGCCCACACGTCCACGACGGGCTCGGGCGAGGCCGAGGTGATCCAGACGTCGAAGCCCGCCTTCTGGAGCGTACGGATCAGATCGCGCTGCTGGTCGTAGTAGCGCACCCAGGCCGTCGCCTTGGTGTTGCTGCCGACCGTCTGCACGGCGTCGGCGGGGGCGGCCAGGTTCTCGGCGCGGGCCGCCGACGCGAACGACTTGACCTGGGCCGGGGTCCAGCCGTGCAGGAGCTGGGCGAGCCAGGCGTACGCGGGCTCGATGGTGCGGCGGTCGTATCCGGCGAAGGCCGCCGCGCCCTTGCTGGTCCTGCCCTCGCCGTACACCGCGAGGATCTCGTCCGCGCACCCGGTGTCGGTGGCGGTGGGCAGGGTCTTGGAGGAACCGGCCGGGCAGGACGCGGCCAGGGCGGTCGCGGCGTCGTCGGTCAGATAGCGGCTGGTGGTGTGCCAGTCGCCGGCCGTCGGACGCTGGATCTTCGCGTTGCGCAGCATCCAGTACATCGTGGCGTCGCCGACGTCGTTCTTGACGACGGTGTTGTCCCAGTCGAAGACGGCGACCGGCTTCTTGCCGTGCCGGGCGCTCGCGCCGCAGGTGCCGTAGCTGTCGATCAGCTGTTGCAGCCGGGCCTTGTTGTCCCCGTACCAGCCCTGGGAGATGGTCAGTTGAGGGCAGTGGGCGGTGCGCGCCTCGGCGGGCTGGGCGGCGACGACGCCGGTGGCGGCTATGCAGAGGGCCGTGGCGAGGACCGGCAGGCGGCGGGCGATGCTGGACATGGACACGCTGTGGGGCTCCTGTCGTCGGAAGATCATCGCGGACGCTAGACAGCACAGCCGGGCGTCGCGCGACGCCCGGCTGCCTTCTGCGTGGACCCGAGGTGAACATCGGGGTTCACGGATTCGGGGAGGGATGCCTAGAGGGGGGTGACGTACGCCCCCGAGATGCCGCCGTCGACCAGGAAGTCGGTGGCGTTGATGAACGAGGAGTCGTCACTGGCGAGGAAGGCGACCGCGGCCGCGATCTCGTCGGCCTCCGCGAACCGGCCCGCCGGGATGTGCACCAGACGGCGCGCGGCGCGCTCGGGGTCCTTGGCGAACAGCTCCTGGAGCAGCGGGGTGTTGACCGGCCCGGGGCACAGCGCGTTGACGCGGATGCCCTCGCGGGCGAACTGCACGCCGAGCTCGCGCGACATGGCGAGCACGCCGCCCTTGGAGGCGGTGTACGAGATCTGCGAGGTGGCGGCCCCCATGATCGCCACGAACGAGGCGGTGTTGATGATGGAACCCCGGCCCTGACGCTGCATGTAGGGCAGCGCTGCCTTGCAGCACAGGTACACGGAGGTGAGGTTGACTTCCTGGACCCGGCGCCAGGCGTCGAGGCCGGTGGTGAGGATGGAGTCGTCGTCGGGTGGCGAGATGCCCGCGTTGTTGAACGCGATGTCGACGCTGCCGTAGGTGTCGAACGCGGCCTTGAAGAGCGCCTCGACCTGCTCCTGGTCGGTGACGTCGACCTTGACGAAGGTGCCGCCGACGGCTTCGGCCGCGGCCTTGCCCGCCGTCTCGTCGATGTCGCCGCACACGACGTTGGCGCCTTCGGCGGCGAGGCGCCTGGCGGTGGCGAGGCCGATGCCGCTGCCGGCCCCGGTGATGACGGCGGTGCGGCCGACCAGGCGGCGGCAGATGCTGGCGTCAGAAGACATGGTGGTTCAGGCCTCCGTGCTGATGAAGACGTTCTTGGTTTCGGTGAAAGCGGTGAGGGCGTCGGGCCCGAGTTCCCGGCCGAGGCCGGACTGTCGGTAGCCGCCGAACGGGGTCGAATAGCGCACGCTGGAATGGGAGTTGACCGAGAGGTTGCCCGCGGCGACGCCCCGCGAGACGCGCAGCGCGCGGCCGACGTCCCGGGTCCAGATCGATCCGGAGAGCCCGTACTCGGTGGCGTTGGCGAGCCGCACGGCGTCCGCCTCGTCCTCGAAGGGGAGCACCACGGCGACGGGCCCGAAGACCTCCTCGACGGCGGCGGCCGCGTCCGCGTCGAGGCCGGTCAGGACGGTCGGCGGGAACCAGAAGCCGGGCCCCTCGGGCGCGCTGCCGCGGATGCCGGGCGCACTGTCGGGCACGTATGACCGGACCCGCTGGAGCTGCGCCCGCGAGATCAGCGGGCCCATCTGCGTCTTCTCGTCGGCCGGGTCGCCGACCACGACCTCCTCGATCGCGGGGGCGAGCAGTTCCATGAAGCGGTCGTACGCGGTCCGCTGGACCAGGATGCGGGTGCGGGCGCAGCAGTCCTGGCCGGAGTTGTCCAGGAAGGACATGGGCGTGGCCGCGGCGGCCGCCTCGATGTCGGCGTCGGCGAAGACGATGTTGGGGCTCTTGCCGCCGAGTTCGAGGGTCACGCGCTTCACGCGGTCGGCGCACTTGGCCATGATCTGCTTGCCGACGCGGGTCGATCCGGTGAAGACGATCTTCGCGACTCCGGGATGCTCGACGAGCGCGTCACCAGCGATCGTGCCCGCACCCGGGAGCACCTGGAAGAGGCCTTCGGGAAGTCCTGCCTCCAGGGCGAGTTCGGCCAGCCGCAGCGCGGTGAGCGGGGTCGTCTCGGCGGGCTTGAGGATCACCGCGTTGCCGGCGGCGAGCGCCGGGGCGACGCCCCAGGCGGCGATCGGCATCGGGAAGTTCCAGGGAGCGATCACGCCGATCACGCCGAGCGGTTCGAGGATCGTGATGTCGAGGCCGCCCGCGACCGGAATCTGACGGCCACTCAGGCGCTCCACTCCCCCGGCCGAGAAGTCGAGCAGATCGCGGACGTTGCCCGCCTCCCAGCGGGCGTTGCCGATGGTGTGTCCGGCTTCACGGACCTCCAACCGGGCCAGTTCCTCGATGTGTTCGTCAACGGTGGCCGCGAACCGGCGAAGGAGGCGGGCCCGGTCCGCGGGGGCCGCGGCGGCCCAGCCGCGCTGGGCGGAGCGGGCCCGCCCGACCGCGGCGTCGACATCGGCGGGGGTCGCACCCTGGACGGTCGCGATGACTTCCGCGGTGGCCGGGTTGAGTACCTGTAGCTCGTACGCAGTGGACAAGTCGTTCCTCACAGGCGTTCGAAGGAGCGGCGGAGCTCCCAGTCGGTCACCGCGGCGTCGAACGCGTCGAGTTCGACCCGCGCCATGTTGCGGTAGTGCTGGACGACTTCGTCGCCGAAGGCGGCCTTGGCGATGGGGCTGTTCTCCCACAGCTCGGCGGCCTCGCGCAGGGTGGTGGGCACATGGGCGTAGTCGCCGACGTAGGCGTTCGAGGTGCAGGCCTCGGGGAGTTCGAGCTTGTTCTCGATGCCGTACAGGCCCGCCGCGACGAGTCCGGCGACGGCCAGGTGCGGGTTGACGTCGCCGCCCGGGAGGCGGTTCTCGAAGCGGGTTCCGGCGCCGTGGCCGACGACCCTGAGCGCACAGGTGCGGTTGTCGTGGCCCCAGGCGACGGCGGTGGGCGCGAAGGATCCGGGCTGGAAGCGCTTGTAGGAGTTGATGTTCGGCGCGTACAGGAGGGAGAAGTCGCGCAGCGCGGCGAGCTGTCCGGCCAGGAAGTGGCGCATGACCGGCGACATGTGGTCGGGGCCGTCGCCCGCCATCACGTTGCGGCCGTCCTCGTCCGTGAGCGAGAGGTGGATGTGACAGGAGTTGCCTTCGCGCTGGTCGTACTTGGCCATGAAGGTGAGCGAGACACCCTCCTGGGCCGCGATCTCCTTGGCGCCCGTCTTGTAGATGGCGTGCTGGTCGCAGGTGACCAGGGCCTCGTCGTAGCGGAAGACGATCTCGTGCTGGCCGGGGTTGCACTCGCCCTTGGCGGACTCGACGGTCAGGCCCGCCGCCTGCATCTCGTTGCGGATGCGGCGAAGCAGCGGCTCGATGCGGCCGGTGCCGAGCACCGAGTAGTCGATGTTGTACTGGTTGGCCGGGGTGAGGCCCTTGTATCCGGCGTCCCAGGCCTGCTCGTAGCTGTCCTTGAACACGATGAATTCGAGTTCGGTGCCGACCTGGGCGGTGTAGCCGAGCTCGGCGAGCCGCTCCAGCTGGCGGCGCAGGATCTGGCGGGGGGCCGCGACGACCGGCGAGCCGTCGTTCCAGCCGAGGTCGGCGATGAGCATCGCGGTGCCCTCGTTCCACGGGACGCGGCGCAGCGTCGCCGGGTCCGCGTGCATGGCGAAGTCGCCGTAGCCGCGCTCCCAGGAGGACATCGCGTATCCGTCGACGGTGTTCATCTCGGTGTCGACGGCGAGCAGGTAGTTGCAGCCTTCGGTGCCGTGCGTCAGGACTTCGTCGAGGAAGAACCCGGCCGCGAAGCGCTTGCCCTGCAGTCGCCCTTGCATATCGGGGAAGGCGAGGACGACAGTGTCGATCTCACCGCTGGCGACGAGAGCGCGCAGCTTCTCGATCGAGAGCGGGGGTGTGCGGTCTGCCACGGGATGCTCCTCCTTGGGTCAGCCGAGAGCCATAAGGTATGGGGTAAGACCATTGATTGGGAAGGGGAATCCACGACGTGGCGAAGAAGATCGACTCGGCGGCCGGTGCGGACGACAGGTCGCCGGACGCCCTCGTCCCCGTACTGCGGACCGTACGGGCCGGCAACGGCTTCGAGGAAGCGCTGGAGCAGATCCTCCAGCTACTGCGGCTCGGCCTGGTCCCGCCGGGCGAACGGCTGCCCTCCGAGCGGGAGTTGGCGGAGCGCATGGGGATCAGCCGGGTCACCCTGCGCGAGGTGCTCAAGGTGCTCCAGGACCAGGGCATGGTCGAGAGCCGGCGCGGCCGGTACGGCGGCACGTTCGTGCTGCCCAGACCCAGCGAGGGCGGCGGGGAGGTCGAGCTGCGCCGCCGCGTGGCGGCGGTGGACGTGGAGGACGTCCTGCGCTTCAGGGAGGTTCTGGAGGTCGGCGCGGCCGGGCTGTGCGCGGCCCACGGGCTGACCGACGAGGGTGCCGGGCGGCTGCGGGCCGCGCTCACCGCGACCCATGACGCCGAGCTCGGCGACTACCGCCGCCAGGACACCCTGCTCCACCTCACCCTCGCGGAGCTCTCCGGATCGCCCACGCTCACCGCCCAGTACGCGGCCGTCCGGGCCACCGCCAACGACCTCCTGGACTGCATCCCGCTCCTGGTCCGCAACCTGGAGCACTCGCAGCACCAGCACACCGCGCTGGTCGAGGCGGTGCTCGACGGCGACGCGGACGGGGCCCGGGAAGTGATGCGGGAGCACTGCGCGGGCACGGCGGCCCTGCTGCGCGGATTCCTGACCTGACGGGAACTCCCGGCCGCCCGGCCGTCGTTCACCGGCGATTTCCGTAACCGCGGTTTTACACGCACCCCTTGCGCATCACCCTGCCCTCCAGCAAAGGTATGCAGCCGAACCATTGACCTGATCTCCCTTGACGATCATCTGGAGCGGCTCATGGCCGAGGGCACCGACCTCCGCACCGCAGCATCCACCTCCGCCGAGGACGACTACCTGCACCGGCGCACGCTGCGCCGCGGCAGCGCGGGCTGGCTGCTGCTCACCGGCCTCGGCGTCGCCTATGTGGTGTCCGGCGACTTCTCCGGCTGGAACATCGGCCTCTCCAAGGGCGGCTTCGGCGGGCTTGCCGTCGCCACCGTCCTGATGGGGGTCATGTACGCCTGTCTCGTGTTCTCGCTGGCCGAACTGTCGGCCATCCTGCCCACCGCGGGCGGCGGTTACGGCTTCGCGCGCCGGGCGCTCGGCACCTGGGGCGGCTTCTTGACCGGCACCGCGATCCTCATCGAGTACATCCTGGCGCCCGCCGCGATCTCCCTGTTCATCGGCGACTACGTCCAGTCGCTCGGCCTGTTCGGCCTCACGTCCGGCTGGCCCGTCTACCTCGCCTGCTTCGCGATCTTCATTGGGATCCATCTGTGGGGCGTGGGCGAGGCGCTGCGCTTCAGCCTGGTCGTCACCGCGATCGCCGTCGCCGCCCTGCTGGTCTTCGCCGTCGGCGCCCTCACCGACTTCGACGCGTCCCGCCTCAACGACATCCCGGTGGACACCTCCGCGCTCGGGTCCAGCTCGTGGCTGCCGTTCGGCGTGCTCGGCATCTGGGCCGCGTTCCCCTTCGGGATGTGGTTCTTCCTCGGCGTGGAAGGGGTGCCGCTGGCGGCCGAGGAGGCCAAGGACCCGGTGCGCTCCATGCCGCGCGCGCTCGCCATCTCACTGTCGATTCTGGTGCTGCTCGCCGTGGTGACCTTCTTCGCCGCGACCGGGGCGCACGGCTCCGCCGCCATCAAGGACGCGGGCAACCCGCTGGTCGTGGCGCTCCAGGGCGACGGCGGCCCGACCGCGCTGAGCCGGTTCGTCAACTACGCGGGGCTCGCGGGCCTGGTGGCGTCCTTCTTCTCGCTGATCTTCGCGGGCTCGCGCCAGCTGTTCGCGCTGTCGCGGGCCGGCTACCTGCCCCGCTTCCTGTCGCTGACCAGCCGCCGCAAGTCGCCGTACCTGGGTCTGCTGATCCCCGGCGCGATCGGCTTCACACTCGCCGCCTGGAGCGGCAACGGCGGCCGGATGCTGAACGTGGCGGTGTTCGGCGCCACGATCTCCTACGCCCTGATGGCGCTCTCGCACATGGTGCTGCGGCGCCGCGAGCCGGGCCTCGCGCGGCCCTACCGCACCCCCGGAGGGGTCCTGACCTCGGCGGTCGCCTTCGTCCTCGCGCTGTCCGCGCTGGTGGCGACGTTCCTGGTGGACAAGGACGCCGCGTTCATCGCGCTCGGCGTCTACGCGATCGCGCTGGCCTACTTCGCCCTCTACAGTCGCCACCGGCTGGTCGCCCACGCGCCCGAGGAGGAGTTCGCCGCCCTGGCCGCCGCCGAGGCCGAACTCGCCCGGGACTGAACCAGCACCGGCCCGAAGAACGGAGACCACCGCCGTGTCCAAGCCGCTCATCGGCATCAGTACGTACCTGGAGCCCGCCCGGTGGGGTGTGTGGGACCTGCCCGCCGCCCTGCTGCCCGCCGCCTATCCCCGGCTCGTCCGGGCGGCCGGCGGACTCGCCGCGATGCTGCCCCCCGACGACGATCCGGCGGCCGCGGCCGAGGTCGTGGCGCGCCTGGACGGCCTGATCGTCGCGGGCGGGGCCGATGTCGAGCCGGTCCGGTACGGGGCTGAGCCGTCGCCCCGTACCGGACCACCCGCCCGGGAGCGGGACGCCTGGGAGCTCGCCCTGATCGACGCGGCCCTGGCCGCCGGCACCCCGCTGCTCGGCATCTGCCGGGGTCTTCAGCTCCTCAACGTGGCCCTCGGCGGCACCCTGGTCCAGCACCTGGAGGGGCACACCGGCGGGCCGGGCGTGTTCGGCGCCCACACCGTGAAACCGGTGCCGGGCACGCTGTACGCCTCGCTGGTGCCCGAGGCATCGGACGTGCCGACCTACCACCACCAGTGCGTGGACCGGCTCGGCAGCGGCCTGGTGGCCTCGGCCCACGCGGCGGACGGCACGGTCGAGGCGGCCGAACTGCCCGGCCCCGGCTGGGTCCTGGCCGTCCAGTGGCATCCCGAGATGGGCACGGACACCCGCGTCACCGACGGTCTTGTGCGGGCCGCGTCAACCCGCTGAAGACCCACGCCGCGCCCTCGGCGACGGCCCCCGGCCGCTGGTGGCCGGGGGCCGTACGACACGCCCGGAATCCCTCGCCCCGTCAAGGGGGTGACGTTTGGGCGATCGTCCGGGTATCTTCCTTTCGCCGCCCCTCACACGGGCGGATTCCCCGAGACTCCTCGCCTTCATCTGGCCGCTCGTTCCTCTTCGCGTACTCGTTCCTTCCCCGGCCATTTCACGGACACATCCTGACAATGTGTCTCCGTGTCCCCGCTCTCTCCGCCCGCCGGCGGGGAGGCTCCGCCGCGCCCCGAAGGACCTGAAGGCCCCGTGCCCGTACCCGTCATCCTGTCGGGCCGTTTCGTACGGCTCGAACCGCTCACCGCATCCCATGCTCCGGCTCTGGCCGCCGCCGCGGCGGCCGACCGGAGCTCGTACGCCTTCACACCCGTGCCGCACGGCATCGAATCGGCGCACGCCTACGTCCACAGCGCGCTGGCCGACCAGGAGGCCGGCCGGTCCCTGGTGTTCGCGACCGTGCGAGCCGGCGACGGCCTGGTCGTCGGCTCGACCCGGTTCTGCGAACTCGACTACTGGGACGGGCCCGTGGTGTGGCCGCCCGCGCCGCGCGGCCCGCTGACCGGCGCCGCCGACGCGGTCCCCGACGCCGCCGAGATCGGCGCCACCTGGCTCTCCGCGCACGCCCAGGGCACCGGCATCAACACCGAGGCCAAGCTGCTCATGTTCCAGCACGCCTTCGACACCTGGGGGGTGCGCCGGATCTCGCTGCGCGCCGACGCCCGCAACATCCGCTCGCGGGCCGCGATCGAGCGCCTCGGCGCGGTGTGCGAGGGGGTGCGCCGCGTCCACACCCGGGGCCTGGACGGAATCGTGCGCGGGACGGCGTTCTACTCGGTCCTGTACGAGGAGTGGCCGGTGGTGCGGCACACCATCGAGCAGCGCCTGGCCCGCGCCCGCCAGGACGCGGACGGCTGTCGGCTCGTGCCCGCCTGACCCCCGCGTCAGGGGCGCCGGTGTGTGCCGCGTTGTGAAGGCCTGAACCTTCGCGTCGGGGGCCCGGGGTCACGGGTGTCGCGTCAGGGACAGCAGGTCGCGGGCGGGTCCCGCGGGCAGCGGGCCCTGGCGCCACACCGCGCGCAGCTCGCGCCGCAGCCGTACGCCCTCGACCTGGACCTTCACCAGGCGATGGGCCGCCAGCTCCTCCCCCAGGGCGAGTTCGCTGAGCACGGAGGGCCCCGCGCCGCTGACGACGGCCGCCTTCACCGCGGTGGTGGAGGCGAGTTCGAGGAGGGGTTCGGCGAGACCGCCGTGCGCGGCGAGCCCGGCGTCCAGGACCTGGCGGGTGCCCGAGCCGCGTTCGCGCAGGATGAGCGGCGTCGCGGCCAGCTCCGCGGGGTCGAGCGGGCGGCGCCTGCGGGCCCACGGGTGCGAGGGGGCCGCGACGACGACGAGGCGGTCGTGGGCGATGACCGCCGAGTCCAGGCCCGCGGGCACGCCGAGTCCCTCCACGAAGCCGAGTTCGGCCTCGTCGGCGAGCAGCCGCTGAGCGACCACGGCTGAGTTCCCGGCGCTGAGCGAGACCGCGGTGCCGGGGCGCTCGGCGCGCAGGGCTATCAGCCAGCCCGGCAGCAGGTACTCCGCGATGGTCATGCTCGCGGCGACCCGCAGCCGCGAGTCCCGGCGGCCGCGCAGCGCCTGCGCACCCGCGTCGAACGCCTCGGCCGCCTCCACCACCCGCCGTGCCCAGTCCGTCACCAGCACGCCCTCGGCGGTGAGCCGGGACCCGCGCGGGGAGCGGTCGACGAGAGTGACGCCGAGCAGCCGCTCCATCGAACGGATGCGGCTGCTCGCGGCGGGCTGGGTGATGCCGAGGTCGCGGGCCGCCCGCCCGAGGCTGCCGTGCCGGGCGACCGCGAGCAGCAACTCCATCGCCCCCAGGTCCGGCACCCGGTGGGCAAGGGGGCTGATCTCCTCAGGACCGCTCAAGCTCATAAACCCAGCTTATGGGCTCATAGACCCAGCAGGCGTGGCGGGTGCGTTCTGCCGGGGCGAAGCTGCATTCATGGCCACCCTCGCGCATCTGCGCCCCCGCACCCAGCCCCTCGCCGCCGGCCGGCCTCCCGTCCTGCGACACCTCGGCCCGAACTGGTACGCCGCGGTCATGGGCACCGCCATCATCGCGAACGCGGGTGCGGGACTGCCGTTCCACGTCCCCGGCCTCCCGGTGGTCTGGGCGCTCTCACTGGCCATGCTCGTGGTGCTGCTCGGCGCTCGCGCCGGACACTGGCTGCACCACCGCGACCAAGCCCGCGCCCACCTCCTCGATCCGGCGGTCGCGCCCTTCTACGGCTGTCTGTCGATGGCGTTCCTGGCCGTCGGCATCGGCACCCTGGGCGTCGGCGCCGACGTGATCGGCGAGAGCGCGGCCGTCCCGCTGGCGTGGGTGCTGTACGGCGTGGGCACCCTGATCGGCCTGGCCGCCACCGTCGCCGTCCCGTATCTGATGGTCGTACGCCATGACGTGGCGCCCGGCAGCGCGTCCCCGGTCTGGCTGCTCCCCGTGGTCGCCCCCATGGTCTCGGCCACCCTCGGCCCGCTGCTCATCCCCCGCCTGCCGGCCGGCCAGGCCCGCGAGGCGCTGCTGCTCGGCTCGTACGCCATGTTCGGCATGAGCCTGCTCGCCACCCTGGTCATCCTGCCCGTGGTGTTCTCGCGCCTGATTCACCAAGGCGCGCTGCCCCTGCTTTTGACCCCGACCCTCTTCCTGGTGCTCGGTCCTCTTGGCCAGTCCACCACCGCCGTGAACAAGCTGGCCGATGTGGCACCCGGCGCGATCGCCGCCCCGTACGCGCACGGCATGGGCGCCTTCGCCGTGCTGTACGGCGTGCCGGTGATGGGCTTCGCCCTGATGTGGCTGGCACTCGCGCTGGCCATGGCCGTCCGAGCGGCCCGCAACGGGATGCGCTTCGCGATGACCTTCTGGGCCTTCACCTTCCCGGTGGGCACCTGCGTCACCGGCGCCGAGGGCCTCGCGCGCCACACCGGTCTGGACGCCTTCAACTGGCTGGCCGCCGCCCTGTACGCGCTGCTCGTGGCGGCCTGGCTGGTGGCCGGTTTTCACACGGTGCGCGGCCTGCTCAACGGCAGACTGCTCGCGGCGCCCGTGAAGAAGTAACCCGAGGAGGGAGCCCGCACAGGCGGCCTCCGTACGTCAGCCGCCGGTCCCGAGCGCCGCGCCGAATACGGCCGGCGCTTCGGCCGTACGTCACGCCACCAGGAGCCCGGAGGCGGGGGCCGTGACCGCGACCGCCCGCGTCAAGGACGGGACGAGGCAGACCACCCTCATCAGTGGCGGGTCTCCTCGATGGCCTCGATGTGGTCGGCGACCGCCACGACCAGGATCCGGGTGCCGGGCAGTGCGGCCCGCCAGCGGTGGCGGACCCCACCGGACAGGCAGAGGGTGTCGCCGCGTTCCAGCCGGTAGGCCCGGCCCTCGGCCTCGACCTCGGCGGCCCCGTCGGCCACGTACATCAACTCGTCGTTGCGGTGCTGGAATTCGCGCCCGGTGTCCTGCTCTCCGGTGAACTCCATGGCGTGCAGTTGGTGGTGGCCGCGCAGCAGGGACCGTACGCCGGGGGCGTCCGCCTCCGGCTCGGCCCGCACCACGTCGACGGTGCGGGTGCAGTCGGCGGCGTCGTACAGGTCGCCGACCGTGGTGTTCAGGGCGTCCGCGACGCGCTGGAGGGAACGGGCGCTGGGGCGGGCGCGTTCGTTCTCGACCTGGCTGAGGAAGGGCACCGAGAGGCCACTGCGCTCGGCGACCACGGCCAGGGTGAGACCGAGGCTGCGGCGCAGGCGCCGCACCGCCACCCCCACCCGAAGAGTTTCCTTGTCGTCCATCTCCCGGGCTCCCTCCCTGTCACTCGCTCCGCGTGGGCACCGGCTGCGTTTCCCTGCACCCTACGCAGCTTCGGCTCCCGAGGGGACCGTCACGCCAAGATCACCAAGGGTACCGCCCGAGATCAGGCCGGATTTCGACGTTTGGCAGCCGCGGCCGGAAGACCGGCCGCGGCTGCGGAAACAGGAGGTGCCAAGGGGTCTTCCCCTAGGCCACCGGGGTCCACTTGTCGGCCAGGCCCGGGTTCTCCTTGAGCCAGGCGCGGACGGCGTCCTGCTCCTTGCCCTTGCCGGTCGACTGGATCTTCGCCTCAAGGCTGGTGAGCTGTTTCTCGTCCATCTTGAAGTTCTTCAGCCACTTGCCGACCTGGGCGTTGTCGGCACCGAAGCCCTTGCGGGCCAGGGTGTGCACACCGTCGCCCTTGCCCCAGACGCCCTGGGGGTCCTTGAGCTTCTTCAGGTCGTAGGTGTTGTACGCCCAGTGCGGCGACCAGAGCGGAACCACGATGGGCTCCTTCTTGGCGTACGCCCGCTTCAGCTCGGCCAGCATGCCCGGCGTGGAGCCGTCGACGACCTTGTACTCGCCGTCCAGACCGTACGCCTTGAGGACCTTGTCCTTCAGGATCCCGGTCTCACCGGCGCTCGGCTCGATGCCGACGACGCGGTTCTGGAACTCGGCGCCCTTGCCCTTGAGGTCCGCCAGCGAGTTGACGTCCTTGACGTAGGACGGCACCGACAGCTCCAGGGAGGTGGGCCCGTACCAGGAGCCCAGGTCCTCCAGTTTGTCCTTGTACTTGGCCCAGTACTGGGCGTGGGTGGTGGGCAGCCAGGAGTCGGTCTCGAAGTCGATCTGGCCGCCGGCCATGCCGGTGTAGAGCGCTCCGGCCTCGTACTGGCGGGCATCGACCGTGAAGCCGCGCCGCTCCAGGAGCTCCTTCCACAGGAAGGTGGAGGCCACGCCCTCGTCCCACGGGATGTAGCCGAGCGAGATCTTCTTGCCCTTGCCGACGTCCTTGGCGCCCGTGGCGGTGGCCGTGCCGGAGGAGCCGAACACGCCCATCCCGCCCGCGACGAGGGCGAGCACGACCACGCCGACGACCGCGACGGCGGGCTGCGGCCGGTAGTTCCAGATCTTGAGACCGCCCGTGGCGGCCTTCGCCTTGGCCAGCGCGCGCCGGCCGAGCGGCGAGACCTGGCGGCTGAGCGCTCCGGTCATCCGGTCCAGGTACATGGCGAGGACCACGATGGAGATGCCGGCCTCGAAACCGAGCCCGATGTCGACGTTGCCGATGGCCCGGTAGACGGCGCCGCCGAGGCCGCCGCCGCCCGCCATGCCCGCGATGACGACCATGGAGAGGCTGAGCATGATGACCTGGTTGATGCCCGCCATGATGGTGGGCAGCGCCAGCGGCAGCTGCACCCGAAGGAGCGTGTTGCGCGGCGTGGTGCCGAACGCCTCGGCCGCCTCGACCAGCTCCCCGTCGACCTGGCGGATGCCGAGCTCGGTCATGCGCACGCCCGGCGGCAGCGAGAAGACGATGGTGGCGATGATGCCGGGAACCACGCCGACCCCGAAGAAGATGATGCCGGGGATCAGGTAGACCATCGCCGGCATGGTCTGCATGAAGTCGAGCACCGGTCGCAGGACGGCGCTCACCGTCTTGGAGCGCGAGGCCCAGATGCCGAGCGGGATCGCGATGACCAGCGTGACGATCGCCGCGACGAGCACGAGCGAGAGCGTCGACATGGTGTCGTCCCACAGCTGGATCGAGTCGATCAGCGCGAAACCGGCGAAGGTGAGGACGCCCGCGAACAGGCCGCGAAGCCACCAGGCGACGACGGCGAGGATGCCCGCGAAGAGCAGCGGCTGCGGCCAGTCGAGCACCGCGTTGATGCCGTCGTACATGCCGTTCACGACCTGGGTGACGGCGTCGAACAGCCAGGAGAGGTGGGCCTGGAGGAAGTTGACGGCGCTGTCGACCCAGTCGCCGAGATGGAGCCTAGGCATGGGCGGCCACCTCCTTCGCCGAGCAGGCGACCGGACCCAGCTTGTCGTCCCCGAGGAAGGCGATGAGCCGCTCCTGCGGTACGACGCCGAGCACGGCGCCGCCGGTGTCCTTGACGGTGACCGGGTGCGGGACCCGGGCGGCCACGGTGCAGACGTCGGCGACGGGGGTGTCGGGCAGGACCGTCTCGCAGGCGCAGTCGCCCGCGTCGGGGCGGTGCGGGGTGGTCATCACGGACAGCGCGGTGAGCACCCGGGAGCGGTCGACGTCCTGGATGAAGGAGGACACGTAGTCGTTGGCCGGGGTGAGCAGGATGTCCTCGGCCGTGCCGAGCTGGACGATCCGCCCGTCGCGCATCACGGCGATCTTGTCGCCGAGTCGCATGGCCTCGTTGAGGTCGTGGGTGATGAACACGATCGTCTTCTTGAGACGCTTTTGCAGTTCGAGGAGCTGGTCCTGCATGTCGCGCCGGATCAGCGGGTCGAGGGCGCTGAACGACTCGTCCATCAGAAGCAGGTCGGCGTCGGTGGCCAGCGCACGGGCCAGGCCCACGCGCTGCTGCATGCCGCCGGAGAGTTCGTCGGGCCAGGAGTCGCCCCAGCCCGCGAGGCCGGTCAACTCCAGGGCCTCGGCGGCGCGCTTCTCGCGCTCGGCGCGGGGTACGCCCTGCACTTCGAGGCCGTACGCGGCGTTCTCCAGGACGCTGCGGTGCGGGAACAGCGCGAAGTGCTGGAACACCATGCTGATCTTGGTCGAGCGGACGGTGCGCAGCTCACGGGCGGGCAGGCTGGTCAGGTCCTGGCCGTCGAACAGGACGCGGCCCGCGGTGGGCTCAAGGAGTCCGTTGAGCATGCGGAGCAGGGTCGACTTACCGGATCCGGAGAGACCCATCACGACGAAGATCTGGCCGGGGTCGACCGTGAACGAGGCGTCGATCACCGCCGCGGTCGTCCCGTCCGCCCGCAGCTCGTCGCGGTCGGAGCCGCTTTCGAGCTTGCGGACGGCTTCGTCGGGTCGTCTGCCGAACACCTTGTAGAGCTGCTCGGCTTGCAGCCTGGACACATACACCTCACGGGTCGAACTGAGAACGGCCCGCATCCCCCCGCGGGCGGGCCGTGGAGCGGCGCGGATTCGGCCCGCAGCCCGAGAAGTGGTTGAAAACCACACTTGGGTCCGCTCCGGCGTCGCGCCTGCCCCGCTTTGCCGGGAGCAAACACGACAGTGACCCAGCTCACCGCTGTGTGAGGTGGGTGTCAGTGGGGTGCGGCATCATCGGGGTGTGACGCGACGCCTGATGCTCCTCGACACCGCCTCCCTGTACTTCCGCGCCTATTTCGGGGTCCCCGACACCGTCAGGGCCCCGGACGGCACGCCGGTCAACGCCGTGCGCGGCCTGCTCGACTTCATCGGCCGACTGGTCCAGGACCACCGGCCCGACGAGCTGGTCGCCTGCATGGACGCGGACTGGCGGCCGCACTGGCGGGTCGAGCTGATCCCCTCCTACAAGACGCACCGGTTGGCACGGGAGACTCCGGCGGGCCTGCCCGACGAGGAGGAGGTCCCGGACACCCTGGCCCCGCAGGTTCCGGTGATCGAGGCCGTCCTCGACGCGCTGGGCATCGCCCGCGTCGGCGTCGCGGGCTACGAGGCGGACGACGTCATCGGCACGCTGTCCGCCCGCGCGTCCGGCCCGGTCGACATCGTCACCGGCGACCGCGACCTGTTCCAGCTGGTGGACGACAAGCGCGAGGTGCGGGTGCTCTACCCGCGCAAGGGCGTGGGCGACTGCGACCGGGTGGACGACGAGATGATCCGTACGAAGTACGGGGTGCGGCCCGATCAGTACGCGGACTTCGCGGCGCTGCGGGGCGACGCGAGCGACGGGCTGCCCGGCGTGAAGGGCATCGGCGAGAAGACCGCCGCCCAGCTGATCACGGAGTACGGCGACCTGGCCGGCGTTCGCACCGCCGCCGCGGACCGCTTCTCCCGGCTGACCCCGGCCAAGCGCAGGGGAATCCTGGAGGCGGCGGACTACCTGGACGTCGCTCCGAAGGTCGTACGGGTCGCTCTGGACGTGCCGCTGCCCCAGTTCGATGCCGCACTGCCCGCCGACCCGCGCCATCCGGCCGCACTCGATGAACTGGTGGCCCGGTGGGGCCTGGGCGGCGCGGCGGGCCGTCTGCTCTCCACCCTGCGCCCCTGAGATGCTAACTTAGGCAATCCTAACTAATGCTGGATCAGGGGAGCGCACTGTGGCAGAACGCCCGTCTCGCAAGGCACCTAGGATCAACGAGGCGCGAGTGGTGCGCACCGAGCGTCTCACTCCGCACATGGTGCGCGTCGTCCTGGGCGGCGAGTCGCTGGCCGCCTTCACCGTCGGCGAGCACACCGACCACTACATCAAGCTGCTGTTCCCGGCCGCGGGCGTGAGCTACCCGGAGCCCTTCGACATGGAGCGGATCCGTGCCGAGTTCCCGCGCGAGCAGTGGCCGAGCACGCGCGCCTACACCGTACGGGCCTGGGACGCGGAGCTCGGCGAGCTCACGGTGGACTTCGTGGTCCACGGCGACGAGGGCCTGGCGGGCCCCTGGGCCACCAGCGTCCAGGCCGGCGAGACGGTGCGCTTCCTCGGCCCCGGCGGCGGGTACGCCCCGGATCCGGCGGCCGACTGGCACCTGCTCGCCGGTGACGAGAGCGCGCTGCCCGCGATCGCGGCGGCGATGGAGCGCATGCCCGCGGGCGCCGTGGTGCGCGCCTTCGTCGAGGTGACCGGGCCCGAGGAGGAGCAGAAGATCACCACTCCGGACGGTGCGACGGTGACCTGGCTGCACCGGGGCGAGGCCGCGGTGGGCTCCCAACTGGTCACCGCCGTCAAGGAGTTGGAGTTCCCGCCCGGCGACGTGCACGCCTTCGTCCACGGCGAGGCGGGCTTCGTGAAGGACCTGCGCCGGCTGCTCCGGGTCGAGCGTGGCGTACCGCGTGAGCGCCTGTCGATCTCCGGGTACTGGCGCCTGGGCCAGAACGACGACGCCTGGCGCGCGACGAAGCGGGAGTGGAACGAGCAGGTGGAGCGCGAGCAGGAGGCTGCGGGGGCCTGAGGCGTCGCCGAGCCGGGACCCCGGCCGCCGGAGCCGCATCCCGACCGGGGTCGCCCCCGCCCACGCGCCTCCCGGCACGCCGGCGCTTTGGTCCGCGACCAGCCAACCGGCGGGCGCCGGGCGGCCGTTGAGCCAGTACGACTTCGGCCGCGATCAGCCCGGCGGGGCGGCGCCGCCCCGCCGGGGTGGATCAGCGGCCGGTCCTGCCAGGTCGGCGGGGCCGGCAGCACCTCGTAACCGCTACACCGACTTCTGGTACGAGCGGAACGTGCGGGTCGAGAGCCAGACCGCGATGACGGCCAGCGCGAGGAGCGCGCCGCCGCGGCCGAGCACGATGCCCCAGTCGGGACTCGCGGACATGGCCGAACGGCCTGCCACCATGCCCCAGTTGAGCGGATTGAAGTCGGCGATGTGGCGCATCCAGGACGGCATCTGGGCGGCCGCCATGAACGCCGACGACAGGAAGGTCAGCGGCAGCAGGAGGAAGGTGTTGATGCCGATGATCGACTCGCGCTGGCGAACCAGCATGCCGAGTGCGTTGGAGAAGGCGCCGAACACCGTGCCGAGCAGGATCGCCGCGATGGCGAGGATCACAAGGCCGCCGAACCCGCCCGGATAGTGAGCTCCGCCCAGCTTGCCGAGCAGCAGGATGATCACGGTCTGGACGGTGATGCTGATGCCCTGCTGGACGACGTTGGCGTTCATCAGTGCGCTGCGGCTGACCGGCGTGGTGAGGAAGCGGTTGAGGGTGCCCCGCTCGATCTCCTCCAGGGTGCCCATGCCGGCCCACATGCTGGAGCCGAGCGCGCTCATGAGCACGATGCCGGGCACGAGGTAGTCCAGGTAGGAGGTGGTGCCGAAGCCGCCGAGCTGGACGACCTTCTTGAAGAGGTTGCCGAAGAGGAACAGCCAGATCACCGGCTGGATGAGAGTGATCAGGAGATAGGCGGGCTGCCGGAAGATCGCCATGAGCTGACGCTGTGTCATGTACCAGGTCTGCACGAGGGCGTTGGAGCCCTTGAGACGGCTGCTCGGGGTGGGGTTCACGGTGTCGGTGGTCATCGCGCGTCTCCCGCGGTGGCGAGGGCGGGGGCTTCGGCGGCGGCTTCGGCCTCGGAGTAACGGCGTCCGGCGTAGCGGAGGTAGACGTCGTCGAGGGAGGGACGGGCGACGGTCGCCGCGGCGACCGAGGCGCCCGCCCGCTCCAGGGCGGCGAGCAGGACGGGCACGGCGGCCGCGCCGTCGTCGGCGCGGGCGCTGACCCGGCGGCCGTCCAGCAGCACTTCGTGCACTCCGGGCAGCCCGGTGAGCGCCTCGCGGAGCAGGGAGCGCTCGGTGACGGACTCGCGGAGCTCCACATGGACGGCGTCGCCGCGGAGTTCGCCCTTCAGCTCGTCGGGCGTGCCCTCCACGACGACCCGGCCACGGTCGACGATCGCGATCCGCTCCGCGAGCCGGTCGGCCTCTTCGAGGTAGTGGGTGGTCAGCACGATGGTGAGCCCCTCGTCACCGGCGAGACGGGAGATCTCCTCCCACATCGCGGTGCGGGCCTCGGGGTCGAGCCCGGTGGTCGGCTCGTCGAGGAACAGCACCTCGGGCCGGTGCACCAGGCCGAGCGCGACATCCAGGCGGCGCTGCATACCGCCGGAGTACCCCTTGACGATGCGCTTGCCGGCGCCTGCGAGGTCGAAGCGTTCGAGCAGTTCGTCCACGCGCCGCTTGAGGGTCGGGCCGGTGAGACCGTACAGCCGCCCCTGCAACTGGAGGTTCTCGCGGCCGGTGGCGACGGGGTCGGCGCCGGACTTCTGCGCCACCACGCCGATCGCGCGCCGCACCCGGTCGGGGTGGCGCAGCACATCGTGCCCGGCGACGGTGGCGGTGCCGCTGTCGGGGCGCGCGAGGGTGGTGAGGATCTTCACGGTGGTGGACTTGCCGGCGCCGTTGGGCCCGAGCAGCCCGAAGACCGTGCCGGCTTCGACGGTGATGCCCATGCCGTTGAGGGCGGTGACATCACCGGGGTACGTCTTGATCAGGTTGCGCGCCTCTACTGCGGGCGCCCGGGTGCTCATGACGGGGCTCTCCTGTGGTGAGCGGGGGTGGTCGGTGGTGATGGACCGATCCGCGTGAGGAGCGCCGGGCTACCCTTGGCGTGCCGCACCCTCGATCGCCTGGCCTGCTCCGCGCGGGTCCGGTCCGGGGTCGCAACCCCGGTGTGGGCTGCTGCAACAGCCCGCGCCGGGGTTCTTCTGTCAACTGTCAACGGTGTGCCGTCGTGAACGGTGCGCCGTCGTCATCGGTGAGTCCGTAAGCACGGTCCGGCGGCCCGCAAGCGCGATGTCCGCGACTAGGGGCTGTCCGCGGACTGCGTACGGGAGTGGTCCTCGCCCTCCAAGTCCCTCCATTCCCGCGGGACTTCGCCCGTGGAATGCCAACTGCGCCATCCGTCGATGCCGCTGAGGGTGCCTTCGGCCATCTCCTTCAGCAAGCCGCGCACCCACTCCGCCTCGGCGTCCATCATGTGGAGCTGGTACTCGGTCTCCACCAGGAAGATCCGGGGCAGCGTCTCGCACAGCTTCCGCAGGGCTCCCCTGAGCCCGGCAGCCTGCACTTCCAGTGTGCCGAGCCGCTGCTGAAGCAGCGCGGTCACCTCGTCGGGCGGAAGTACGCCCATGAGGGACAGCGCCGTCTCGAAGATGGGGAACTCGTGCACGGGCACCGAGACGATGTCCGCCATCCAGTCGGCCATCTCCTCGCGACCCGTCGCGGTGAGGGCATAGAGGGTGCGCTCGGGCCGGTTGCCCTGCCGCTGCACCTCGGCGACCTCGACGAATCCGTGCTTCTGGAGGTTCTGGACGACGGTGTACAGCGAACCGTAATTGATCTTGATGCTGTACTCCTTGCCGCGTCGGCGCAGAGTCTGGGCGATCTCGTACGGATGCATCGCCGGCCGCTCGGAGAGCAGCACCATGACAGCCAACGCCAACGGATTCCCGAGCTTGCGCCGCCTGGTCATCACGTCACCTCGTCTCCGAATACTCGTAGCCGAACATATCGCGAAGAGTCGCGAGCGTCAATCGCGACGTATCGCGAATTGCGCGGGGACCGCCGGGGCCTCGTGCGGAAATCTGTTCGCGGCCCCGCCAAGCCATTGGTTAGCGTGCACGACATGACCTGCGACGACCCTGAGATCCCGCTCCGCAGCGCGGATGAGCGCGCCGACATCGCAGATCGAGCGGCGGGTGCCGTGGTCGGCTCCGCGGTGGGTGACGCGCTGGGTGCACCGTTCGAGTTCGGGCCGCCCGGCGTGTACACGGCGCGGTTCCCCGACGGCATCGGCACCATGTGCGGGGGCGGCGGCTGGGACCCGGGTGAGGCGACCGACGACACGCAGATGGCCGTACTCGTGGCCGATTCCCTGCTGGAGTGCTGCGGGCTCGAACCGGCTGACATGTTCCGGCGGTTCCAGCGCTGGGCGGCCGCGGGTCCCAAGGACATCGGGCTCCAGACGGAGGACGTCCTGACGAACGGCGAACCCTGGGACCGCGCCGCCGCACTGCACTTCCAGGTCAACCGCCGTGCGGCAGGCAACGGTTCACTGATGCGGGCCACCACGTCCGCGGTCTACTTCGCGGCCGCCGGACGCGAGGCGACCATGGCTGCGGCCCGCCGCATCGCCGCACTCACCCACGGCGATCGGGCCGCCTGGGAAGGCACGGCGATCTACCACGAGCTGGTGCGGGTGGCGCTGAGCGGGGCCGACCCGCTGACGGCCGTACCCGACGCGTTGGCCGCCGCGCACCCCGACCACCGGGCCCGCTGGTCGGCGGTTCTGGCGCCTGACTGGCACCCCGACGACGCGACCGAGTTCAACGGCGCCATCTGGCCGTGCCTGGGCTCCGCCCTCTGGGCGCTGCGCACGACGGACTCGTTCGAACGGGCCCTGGTCGCGGCGATCGACCTGGGCGGCGACACGGACACGGTGGCCGCGGTGACGGGCGGGCTCGCGGGCTGCCGCTACGGTCTGGCAGCCATCCCCGCCCGCTGGACGACCCCGCTCCACGTTCCTCTGCCCGGTTTCGGCAGCCGAGTGCTGAAGGCACCCCAACTCGCCTACCTGGCAAGGGAGTTGGCCCGCTAGCAGCCGGAGCCGTGGTGGGCCGGGGTGGGGTCAGGGTGTTCCTGCTATGCGCAGGGCTGCGTCCGCCGTGGCCTGGGCGAAGACCGGGACGTCGCGCCCCGGCGCCGAGCGGTGGATCAGGATGACGCCCTCGATCAGGCCGAAGACCAGATCCGTACGCAGCGCCAGTGCGTCCGCGTCCAGGGTGGCGCACGCCCGCGTCCCGGCGAGCAGCTCCCCGTACGCCTCCTTCAGCTCGGCGCGTATGCGGTGGAACACCGCGAAGCGCTCGGCCCGCACCTCGGGGAGCAGATACAGCGCGCCCAGGTTGTACGGGCCGCCGCACAGCAGCTCCACGTCCGAGCGGCACAGCTCGCGTAGCCGGTCCTCGGCGCCGCGCGACGCGTCGGCCAGGAGGCGGCGGGCCAGCTCCAGCGAAGGGGTCACCGTCGACTCCAACAGCTCGGCGAGGAGGTCCTCCTTGCCGGCGAAGTAGTGGTACATCGTGGCCTGCCGCAAGCCCGCCCGGTCCGCCACCGCGCGGGTGGTGGTCGCCGCGTATCCGCGCAACGTGAACAACTCGGCCGCCGCGCACAGCAGTTCATCGCGCGCCGCAAGGCCGCTGTCCGGCCGCTGCATCGCCCGCGGCCGTCCGACCCGTCGTCCCGTCGTGGTGCTCATGGAGCCGATCGTCGCACACGCCTCTGACAACGGTTCGGGGCGAGGATCGCGCCGCCCTTCCGCTCCGGTTCCCCCGCGATGCCGCCCCCGCCGCCGGCTTCTGGGGCGGCGGGGCGTGAGACGGAACGGGCCCCACCGGACGAACACCGGCAGGGCCCCACCCCGTACTTCCAGTCGGCCTCTCAGCCCACCGAGCTGTACGCGACCACGCCACGCAGCAGCGCGTCGACCGCCCTGCGGGCGTTCCTCGGGACGGTGCTGTTCTCGCGCGGGGCCGCCGCCGCGATCTGGCCGAGGACGTCGATGACCTGCTTACACCAGCGCACGAAGTCGCCCGCGGGCATGTCCGCCTCGCGGAGCACCTCGTCGAGGCCCTTGTCGGAGGCCCACTGATAGGCGGCCCAGGCGAAGCCGAGGTCGGGCTCGCGCTGGCCCACGCCCTCCGCCTGGTTGATCTTGTGGTCCTCTTCGAGGGCGTCGAGCCGCCCCCAGATCCGCACCATTTCACCGAGCGCGGCCTTGGCCTTGCCGGACGGCGTCTTGGGCGCCACGGCGTCGTCGGCCTGCCGCGCCTCGTACACCAACGCCGATACGCAGGCGGCCAGTTCGGCCGGGGTGAGGCCCTCCCAGACCCCCTCGCGCAAGCACTCGCTGGCCAGGAGATCGAGTTCGCCGTAGAGGCGGGCCAGGCGCCTGCCGTTCTCCGTGACCTCGTCGTCGCGCAGGTAGTCGAGCTCGGTGAGCAGCGCCACGATGCGGTCGAAGGTGCGCGCGATGGTGTTGGTGCGGCCCTCGATGCGGCGCTCCAGCTGCTTGGTGTCGCGCTGGAGGCGGTGGTAGCGCTCGGCCCAGCGCGCGTGGTCCTCGCGCTCGTCGCAGCCGTGGCAGGGGTGGGCGCGCAGCGCCGTGCGCAGCCGGGTGATCTCGCGGTCGTCGGCCGCCTCCGAGCGGGCCTTGCGGTGCCGCTCGGGGACGATGTGCCCGGCCTTGGTGCGCAGCGCGGACGCCAGGTCCCGGCGGGACTGCGGCGAGCGCGCGTTGAACGACTTCGGCACCCGCATCCGCTCCAGCGCCTCGACGGGCACCGGGAAGTCGATGGAGGCGAGCCGCTTGACCTGTCGCTCGGCGGTCAGCACCAGCGGGCGCGGCCCGTCGTGCTGTTCGAAGCCGCGGTGGCCGTTGGTGCGCCCGGCCGGAATGCCGGGATCGAGGACGAGGGCGAGGCCCGCGAACTTGCCGGTCGGTACGTGGATGATGTCGCCCGGCTTGAGCTTCTCCAGGGAGGCCGCCGCGGCCGCCCGGCGCTGCGCCGCACCGTGTTTGGCGAGCTCGGTCTCGCGGTCCTTGAGGTCGCGCCGCATCCGCGCGTACTCCTCGAAGTCCCCCAAGTGGCAGTGCATGCCCTCCCGGTAGCCCTCCAGGCCCTCCTCGTTGCGCTGCACCTGGCGCGAGATGCCGACGACCGACTTGTCGGCCTGGAACTGCGCGAAGGAGGTTTCGAGCAGCTCGCGCGAGCGGTGCCTGCCGAACTGCTGGACCAGGTTGACGGCCATGTTGTAGGACGGTTTGAAGCTGGAGCGCAGCGGATAGGTGCGCGTGCCGGCCAAGCCCGCGAGCGCGCCCGGGTCCATGCCGCGCTGCCACAGGACCACCGCATGGCCCTCGACGTCGATACCGCGCCGCCCGGCCCGGCCGGTGAGCTGGGTGTACTCACCTGGGGTGATGTCGGCGTGCTGCTCGCCGTTCCACTTGACGAGCTTCTCCAACACCACCGAGCGCGCGGGCATGTTGATGCCGAGGGCGAGGGTCTCGGTGGCGAACACGGCCTTCACCAGGCCCCGTACGAACAGTTCCTCCACGACCTCCTTGAAGGTGGGCAGCATGCCCGCATGGTGGGCGGCGATGCCGCGCTCCAGGCCTTCGAGCCACTCGTAGTAGCCAAGGACGTGCAGGTCCTCGCCGGGGATGGAGGCGGTGCGCTCCTCGACGATCTCGCGGACCTGCTGGCGCGCGTCCTCGTCGTTGAGCCTGAGGCCCGCGTACATGCACTGCTGGACGGCCGCCTCGCAGGCGGCGCGGCTGAAGATGAAGGTGATGGCCGGCAACAGGCCCTCGGCGTCGAGCCGTTCGATGACTTCGGGACGGCCGGGCGTCCAGATCCGGGAGCGCGAGCGCCGTTCGCGCTCGCGGTCGGCCTCGCGGACCATCTTGCCGCGGCGCCGGTCCCGCGGGTTGTAGGTCTTCTGGTTCTCCATCCGCGCCATGCGCAGCAGGTCGGGGTTGACCTCGCGCCGGGCGACCCCGCGCCCGCCGTGGTCGGACTCCTCCTCGAAGAGGTCGTACATCCGCCGCCCGGCCATGACGTGCTGCCACAGCGGCACGGGGCGGTGCTCGGAGACGATCACCTCGGTGTCGCCGCGCACCGTGTCGAGCCAGTCGCCGAACTCCTCGGCGTTGGAGACCGTCGCGGAGAGCGAGACCAACGTGACCGATTCCGGGAGGTGGATGATCACTTCTTCCCAGACGGCGCCGCGGAAGCGGTCGGAGAGGTAGTGCACCTCGTCCATCACCACGTAGCCGAGGCCCACGAGCGCCTGGGAGCTCGCGTACAGCATGTTGCGGAGCACCTCTGTGGTCATCACGATCACGGGTGCGTCGGCGTTGACACTGTTGTCGCCGGTCAGCAGGCCTACCTTGCCCGCGCCGTAGCGTCGTGCGAGATCGGCGTACTTCTGGTTGGACAGCGCCTTGATGGGCGTGGTGTAGAAGCATTTGCGGCCCTGTGCCAGGGCCAGGTGCACGGCGAACTCGCCGACGATGGTCTTGCCGGAGCCGGTGGGGGCGGCCACGAGCACGCCCTTTCCGGCTTCGAGGGCCTGACACGCCTCGATCTGGAACGGGTCCAGATCGAAGTCGTACAGGTCACGGAAGGGTGCGAGCGCGGTGGCCTGCTCGACGGCGCGGAGCCGGGCAGCTGCGTACGCTTCGGCTGGTGAGAGGTCCTCTGTCATCTTGTCTTCGAGCCTACCCGCCGCCTCTGACAGAGGTCGCGATCTTTATCGGAGGCCGGGATTGGCGGCCTTCCGGCCGGGCGCCGGTACGGGTGCCAATACCCGCACGGCACCGCGTACACACTCCGCGGTGAGCGGGAGCGGCCCGAGCCGTTCCCCGTCGGCGTATCCCGTGATGCCGTCGGCGGCCAGCGTGATCGAGGCGACGCGGTGGGTGGTGACCACGGGGTGGCCGAGGTGGGTGCCCCGGTAGACCTTCGGGAAGACCTTGATGAGCGTCGTGCGCGAGCAGTCGCCGACGACGGTGACGTCGAAGAGGCCGTCGGTCAGATCCGCGCCGGCGCAGATGCGCATGCCTCCTCCGTAGGAGGAGGCGTTTCCGACGGCGACGAGCGTCGCCTCGATCTCCCGGATCTCGCCGTCATCGAGCGCAATCTTGTACGGGATCGGCTTGAAGGAGGCGAGTTCGGCGAGCATGGCGAGGTCGTACTTGAAGCGGCCGCTCGGCCAACGCATGCGGTTGCCACGGTCGTTGACCCGGGAGTCGAAGCCGGAGGCGAGCACGGTGGCGAACCAGCGGCCGTCGGTCCGGCCGAGGTCGATGTCCCGGATGTGTGCGCCCTTGAGGGCACGGGCGGCGAGCTCCCCGGCGCGGACCGGGTCGCGTATCGGCAGGCCGAGGGCGCGCGCGAAGTCGTTGCCGGTGCCGACAGCGACGACGCCGAGCGGGGTCCGGGTGCCCGCGACCGCCTGGAGGGCGAGGTTGACCATTCCGTCGCCGCCGACCGTGACGAGCGCCCCGGTCCCGTCCTCGACGGCCTCGCGGGCGCGGCGCAGGGCGTCCTCGGCGTTCTCACCGAGGACGGTGCGCACGGAGAATCCGGCGGCCCGCAACGCGGAAGCGGCCGGCTGCGCGGCGTGCGCGCCCCGGCCGCGTCCCGCGGTGGGATTGACGAAGAGGGTGATCTCGCTGGTCACCCGCCGGACCCTACAAGGTCCGGCGATCACGTCAAGGTCAGGTGATGTCGTCGTACCCGCCGAGCTTGCTGGACCGGCCGCCGTCGGCCTGCTCGGGCAGGGCCGCGACCGCGCTCACGGATTCGACCGCGCCGACGTCCTCGGGGGTGAGATCGAGGTCGGAGGCCTCGTCGTCGTCTGGCTCCGCGTCCGCGCGCTCCTTGCGGCGCTTGTCGTTCATCAGGGCGATGCCGACGGCGAGGAAGTAGAGCAGCACGATCGGGGCGGCGAGCGAGAGCATCGACACCGGGTCGACGGTCGGCGTCGCGAACGCCGCGAAGATCGTGACACCCATGATCATTCCGCGCCACCAGCCCAGCATGCGGCGGCCGCTGATGATGCCGCTGAAGTTGAGCATGACGAGGAAGAGCGGCAGCTCGAAGGAGAGGCCGAAGACGATGATCATGCGTGTGACGAGGTCGAGGAGCTCGTTCAGCGGCAGGAGGTTCGCCACTCCCGCGGGCGTGAAGTCGAGCAGCACCGTGGCCGCGGCGGGCAGCACGTGGTACGAGAAGTAACCGCCGGCCAGGAACAGCGGGAAACCCGCCGCCACGAACCCGAGCGAGTACTTCTTCTCGTGCTTGTGCAGACCGGGCGCCACGAAAGCCCACAGCTGGTAGAGCCAGACCGGGCTCGCCCCCACGACGCCGGCGACCAGCGACACCTTGATCATCAGGGTGAACGGCCCCATGAGGCCGGACATCGTGATGTTGCCGCACTTGCCGCCGTCCTGCTTGGCGAGGTCGCCGAAGGCGACCTTGCAGTTCACCGCGGTCTTGATCGGCTCGGTGATGACTTCGACGATCTGCTTGTAGTAGAACGCCGCCACCACGGCGCAGAGCAGAACCGCCAACACCGACTTCGCGAGCCGGTTGCGCAGCTCGCGAAGATGGTCCGAGAGCGGCATCCGCCCCTCGGGGTCCCTTTGTTGTTTGCGGGCAGACTTGAGCAACCCACGTCCTCATCTCGTGCGGCAGGTCGCTCTGGTCACGGGGGTGAACAGCGCCCTGCTTCGGCCCGGTGTCAGCGCTGCGTCGAGTCCGTCGGCTCGGCCACCGGACGCGCGCTGTTCACATCGCCCGGAGCGGACTGGATGGTGCGCTGCGCCGGCGGCTGCTCGCCCGGGACCGGCGGGTCGGCCGGGGCGGTCTGCTGACCGTCGGACTTCATGGCCTTGGCCTCGCTCTTGAGGATGCGGGCCGACTTGCCGAGCGACCGCGCCATGTCCGGGAGCTTCTTCGCGCCGAACAGCAGGACGACGACGATGAGGATGAGAATGATCTCGGGGGCGCCGAGCCTTCCGAACATAAGCGTTTACCTTCTCACCGAGGCTGCATGGGATGGGGGCTGTGGGTGGCGGCCGGACTGGTGTCCGGCCGCCTTGCGTCCAGCGATCGTAACGCGCAGGGGTGAACGCTGGGCAATCCCCGTGCGTACTCCCGTTTGCGGACCGTGCCTCGCTGCCTGGACCGCGTTGTGCAGCGTACCGCCCCGAAACGTGCGACGTCGGAGCGCACCGGTCACCTCAGCGTTTCCCCGGCGGCCGCGAGATCGACGGCGGCGCGCTCCAGGTCCTCGGCGGCGCGGTTGATCTTGCTTGTGGTGGCTGCCACCTGGCGGCCGAGCCGTTGCGCCTCGACGAACACCTTGACGGCGAGGACGCCGAGCACGGCGATCCCGAGGAAACCGAGGGCGATGGCGGTCATCGGCCAGAACATGGATGCGGACCCTAGACGGTGGAGTGGAGGCGGAGGGTGCGGACACCGCCGCCGGTGAGCAGTTCGATGATGCGCTCGCCGGCGGGCTTGCGGACGGCCGAGCCGCACTCGGGGCAGGTGAAGGAGTAGAAGGTGGTGCGGCGGCTGGCGCCGATCGCCAGCCGGAGCGCCGCCGCGCCGAGCTCGAAGCGGGCGCGGCACTGCGGGCAGGCCGCCTTGAAGAGGACCGGGATCACGGGGCGGGAAAGACCGGGCAGCACCGACATGTTCCGCAACTCTCCTCAGCTCTGGTGGTCGGACGTGGGAGCTTCCTCGTATCCGGCGAGCGCCTCGCGGGCCGCACGCCGGGCGCTCTGGGCGAGGTCGTCGGGCGAGACGATCCGGCCGTCCTGGCCGAGCCGCAGCGCCAGGCGGCGCAGCGAGGCCGGGTCGGGCGTGCGCAGACTGATCCGCAGGCCCCCGTCGGGGAGCTCCTCGGCGCTGTCGTGCGGGTAGTACTCGGCGACCCAGCGCCCGCCTGGAGCGACCTCCACGACGACCTCGGGGTCCTCGGCGGACGGCTGCACCAGGCCCTCCGACAGGTCGCGCAGTTCGAGCTCGGGCGGTGCGGAGGCCTCGTCGAGCAGGCGGATCTCGGCGACCCGGTCCAGGCGGAACGTGCGCCGGGCCTCCGAGAGCCGGCACCACGCCTCCATATAGGTGTGGCCGACGGCGAAGAGCCGGATCGGGTCGACCTCGCGCTCGGTGAGCTCGTCGCGCGCGGGCGAGTAGTACTTCACCCACAGCCGGCGGCGCTCCGAGATCGCCCGGTCGACCTCGGCGAAGACGCCGCCCTCGGATTCGAAGGTGACCGAGAGCCGCGAGCTCGCACCGGCGGCCTCACCGGCGGCGGCCTCCAGCTTGGCGGTGGCGCGCAGCAGCGCCTGCCGGTCGCCTTCGCGCAGACCGGGCAGCGTGGAGACCGCGCGCGCCGCGACGAGCAGCGCGGTCGCCTCGTCGGCGGCCAGGCGCAGCGGTTCCGCGACGTCGTCCGGGTTGTGCCACCAGATGCGGTCGCCGTCGGTGTCGATGTCCAGAAGGTCACCGCCGCGGAAGCTGGTGCCGCACATGGGCAGCACGTCCAGGTCGGAGATCAGTTCGTCCTCGGTGATGCCGAAGGCACGGGCGACGTCTGCGACGCGGGCGCCGGGGCGCTCACGAAGATAGGTCACCAGCGACAGCATCCGCCGGGTCTGGTCGATGGCGTTGGCAGCCATGGTCGTACGGTCCCCCTCAGCCCTTGGCCACGGCGCGCAGCCGGTCGATCACGTCGGCCCGCAGGTCGGCCGGTTCCAGCACGACGACATCGGGGCCGAATTCCACCAGGTGGGCATCGAGCCCGTGCCCGTACGGAATCTCCAACTCCGCCCAGCCGTCGCCGAGTTCCCGTACCGAGGTGGCGCGGGAGCGCAGCGGGTAGCCGGCCCCGGCCCGCAGCCGGATCCTGGCGGAGCGGGTCGCGGTCTCCCCCGCCCAGCTCTCCACGGTCTCGCGCACGGTGACGACATCGGGCACGGGGGCGGTGAAGGCGCCCGCCCGGGAGCGGAGCTTGCCGGTGATGCGGCTGAGCCGGAACACCCGCTCGGCGCCCCGGTCACGGTCCCAGCCGGCCAGGTACCAGTGGCCACGCCAGCACTCCAGGCCCCACGGCTCGACGTGCCGGGTTTCGGGGCGTACAGCATTGGCCTTGCGGTAGTCGAAGACGACCGGGCGCCGGTCGCGGCAGGCCAGCATGAGGGGTTCGAAGGCCGCCTCGTGGACCGGGATGCGCGGTTCGATCGCACTGTGCTCATACGGATTGTCGGCTTCCGGCATACCGGCGGCGCGGAGCTTCTGGAGTGCGCCGCTGGCCGCTCCCGCGAGCCGGGCCTGCTGCCAGACGCGGGCGGCGAGCCCCAGGGCCGCGGCCTCCTCGGCGTCCAGTTGTACCGGGGGCAGCCGGTTGCTGTCCCGCCGGGCGAGATAGCCGGTCTCGCCGTCGATGTTCTCCACGGTCTCGATGACCAGGCCGAGTTCGCGCAGGTCGTCCTTGTCGCGCTCGAACATTCGGTTGAAGGAGTCGTCGGACCCGGCTTCGAGGTAGGCCTCGATGGATGCGCGCAGCTCCCGCTTGCTGAGCGGACGCCGTGTCCCGAGCAGACACAGCGCCAGGTTCATCAGCCGCTCGGCCTTGGCAATCGCCATCGATGCCCTACGCCCTCTCTCGTATTGCGCTACGACCGCTGACCGTACCGCCCCGGGCTGTCCGGGCAAAAGCCGAGGGCCCGTGCCGGCAGGCACGGGCCCTCGCTCTGATCAGGTCCGATCGCTCAGGACTGATCGAGATGCGTCTCAGACGGCGACCAGGTCACAGACGAAGATCAGCGTCTCGCCCGGGGCGATGGCGTTGCCGGCGCCGCGGTCGCCGTAGGCGAGGTGGGCGGGGATGGTCAGCCGGCGGCGGCCGCCGACCTTCATGCCCTGGATGCCCTTGTCCCAGCCCTCGATGACCTGGCCGGCGCCGAGCTTGAACTCCAGCGGGTTGCCGCGGTTCCAGGAGGCGTCGAACTCCTCACCGGTGGAGAAGGCCACGCCCACGTAGTGGACCTTGACGAAGTCTCCGGCCTTGGCGACGGCGCCGTCGCCCTCCCAGACCTCCTTGATCTCCAGGTCCGCCGGCGGCTGGCCCTCGGGGAAGTCGATCTCGGGCTTGTCGATGCTCACGTAATGCTCCTACTAATCGCTATGTGCAACCGGAACAGTCTTACATTGCTCCGACGATGTCCACGACGAAGACCAGGGTCGAGTTGGCCGGGATGTCGGCGCCCTGGGCCTTGTCCTTGTAGCCCTGCTCCGGCGGGATGACCAGCAGGACCCGGCTGCCGACCTTCTTGCCGACCAGGCCCTTGTCCCAGCCCTCGATGACCTGGCCCTGGCCGATCACGGTCGAGAACGGGGCGCCGGTCTTCCAGGAGGTGTCGAACAGCTTCGCCTGCGGCAGGCCCTCGTTCGGCTTCCAGGTGGCTCCGCTGTACTGCATGAAGACGGTCTGGCCGCTCTTGACCTCGGCGCCCTTGCCCTCGATGAGGACCTGGTCCACGAGGCTCTTGGGCGGGTCGTTCTTCGGGACGGTGATCGTGGCGGCCTCGTCCTTGTCCGCCTTGATCTGCGGCAGGTTGGACGGGATCGCGGCCTGGGTGCCCTCGACCTTCTTCGGCATCACGCTGTCGATGTCGAGCACGAAGACCAGGTTGTCGGTGGGCCCGACGCCCAGCTCCTGCTTGCCCGCGGAGCCGAACGCGGCGGCCGGCGGGGCGACGACGAGGACGCGGCTGCCGACCTTCTGCCCGAGCACCGCTTCGCTGAACGCCGGGATGTACGTCTGCGAGCCCGCCGGGATGACCTGGGGCGCGCCGCCCTGGTCGTAGGAACCGGCGAGGTCCTTGCCGCTCTTCCAGATCTTTCCGGTGTACTTCGTGACCGCGAGGTCGTCCTTCTTGACCTCGGGGCCGGTGCCCGCGGTCAGCGTCTTGACGACGAACTTCCCGCTCGGGTCGCCCTTGGGGATGGTGATCGTGGGCTTCTTGCCCAGGTCGCCCGCGACGGTGGGCATCGGCGAGGCGTCGGACACCGGCTTGGGAGCGGCGGGCTGCGACGCCGAGTCGGAGGGGGAGGCGGAGGCGTCCTTCTTCTTCGCGCTGTCGCCACCTCCTCCGCAGGCCGCGGTGAGCATCAGGGCCGGCACGATGAGCGCGGCAGCAAGTCGGCGTCGCACAGTGGTCCTCGGGGTAGCTGGAATGGTCGGAGCGGCCACTCTACGGCCCCACTCCCGTACCACAAGGGTGCGGCATGCCCAGGGGCCCCGTACGCGACAGCGCGCGGGGCCCCTGCTCACGACGGCTCGTCGGGTCTCATGTCCCGTCCCACATGCCGTCTACATTCCTCTGATCACATCCCGGCGATCAGCTTCTCCACCCGGTCGTCCACCGACCGGAACGGGTCCTTGCACAACACGGTGCGCTGTGCCTGGTCGTTGAGCTTCAGATGCACCCAGTCGACGGTGAAGTCCCGCCGCTGTTCCTGCGCCCGGCGGATGAAGTCGCCGCGCAGCCGGGCCCGAGTGGTCTGCGGGGGCACCGACTTGCCCTCGAAGATCTTCAGGTCGTTGCAGATGCGGGCGGCCTGCCCCTTGCGCTCCAGCAGGTAGTACAGGCCCCGCCGGCGGTGGATGTCGTGGTAGGCGAGGTCTATCTGGGCGACCCGGGGGTGCGACATGGTCATGTTGTTCTTGGCCCGGTACCGCTCGATGAGCTGGTACTTCATCACCCAGTCGATCTCGGTGCCGATCCGGTCGAGGTCCTCGGCCTCGATCGCGTCCAGGGTGCGGCCCCACAGTTCGAGGACCTGGTCGACGGTGCCGGTGCGGATGCCGCGGCGCTCCACGAAGTCCACGGCCTTCTCGTAGTACTCGCGCTGCACTTCGAGGGCGGAGGCCTCGCGTCCGCTGGCCAGGCGCACCTTGCGCTGGCCGGTGATGTCGTGCGAGACCTCGCGGATCGCCCGGATCGGGTTCTCCAGGGTGAGGTCGCGCATCACCGTGCCCGCCTCGATCATGCGCAGCACGAGGTCGGTGGCGCCGACCTTGAGGAGCATGGTCGTCTCGGACATGTTGGAGTCGCCGACGATGACGTGCAGCCGGCGGTAGCGCTCGGCGTCCGCATGCGGTTCGTCGCGGGTGTTGATGATGGGACGCGAGCGCGTGGTGGCGGAGCTGACGCCCTCCCAGATGTGCTCGGCGCGCTGACTGACGCAGTAAACCGCGCCGCGCGGGGTCTGCAGAACCTTGCCGGCACCGCAGATCAACTGGCGCGTGACAAGGAACGGAATGAGGATGTCCGCGAGCCGGGAGAACTCTCCGTGACGGGCCACCAGATAGTTCTCGTGGCAGCCGTAGGAGTTTCCCGCCGAGTCGGTGTTGTTCTTGAAGAGATAGACGTCGCCCGCGATTCCCTCCTCGTGCAGGCGGCGTTCGGCGTCGACGAGCAGGCCTTCGAGAATGCGCTCGCCGGCCTTGTCGTGCGTGACCAGTTCGGTCACGTTGTCGCATTCGGGAGTTGCGTATTCCGGATGCGATCCCACGTCCAGGTAGAGGCGGGCGCCGTTCCGCAGAAAGACGTTGCTGCTGCGGCCCCATGACACAACACGGCGGAAGAGGTAGCGCGCCACTTCGTCAGGAGACAGTCGGCGCTGTCCCCTGAACGTGCACGTGACGCCGTACTCGTTCTCCAGCCCGAAAATGCGGCGGTCCATGAGTGAACATTACGCCTGATGGCCTGAGCTGAAACCGGGTTCGACGGCACGGTTTCGATCATTTTCGTCAACTCCCGCGACCGTGCGCGTATGCCCGGGAGCTGCGAGGACCCGCTGGGTGGCGAGCAGGACGACGAGTGCGGCGATACCGCCGCCGCCGGCGACCGCGAAACTGGCGCCCGTTCCGCCGAGTTCGACGGCCGGTCCGGCGGCCGCCGTGCCGAGCGCGGTGCCGACGCCGAAGGCGGTCACCAGCCAGGAGAACGCCTCGGTGACCGTGCCGCGCGGGGCGTGCCGGTCGACGACGATGAACGCACAGGCGATGGACGGCGCGAGGAAGAGGCCCGAGACCACGGTGAGCGCGGCCATCGCGGGGACATCGGGCACCAGGGTCAGGGGCAGATAGCCGACGGCGAGGAGCCCGACGAGGACCCGCAGCCGCTTCTCGGGGGCGCCGCTCCACTTGCGGGCTCCGTAGACGAGCCCGCCGAGGAGGGCGCCGAGTCCGTTGGCCGCCATCAGCCAGCCGTAGATGGCGTCACTGCCGTGGTCGTCGGCGTAGGCGGAGGCGGCGACGATGATGGCGCCGAGCGCGAGTCCCACGAAGAAGAAGGCGCCGAGCAGCGCGAGCAGTCCGGGCGAGCGCAACGCGCCGAGCCAGTGCGCCTCCCGGGGCGCCGAGCGCCAGCTCCTGGACGGCTTGGACAGTACGACGCTGAGCGCGCCCAGGATCCCGAGCGCGTTGATCAGCAGGAGCGCCGTGGCGGGCGACCAGAGCGCGATGGCGACGGTGACGAGCAGCGGGCCGACCGTGAACATCACCTCCTGGGCTATCGCGTCCATGGCGTACGCCGTGTGCACCTGGTCCTCGCGTTCGAGGACGCTGGGCCACAGGGCCCGCAGCCCGCCCTCCAGTGGTGGGGTGGCGAGCCCGGCCACCAGCACCGCCACGTACGCCACGGCGACCGGCTCGATGCCCGCGACGGCGAGCAGGACCATGCCAAGGGCGGCCACGACCGAGGCGGGGAGCATCACGCGGGGCTGGCCGTAGAGGTCCACGGCCCGTCCGAGCAGCGGCTGGCCCACGGCCGTGGCGACGCCGTACACGGCGGTCAGCGCGCCCGCGAGCGAGTAGCTGCCGCCCTCGGCCCGGACGAAGAAGACGACCGCGATGGCGGCGGTCGCGTTGGGCAGCCGGCCGGTGAGCGTGCCCGCGAGCAGCCGCGCGGCATGCCGGGTCCGAAGGATCTCCGCGTATCCCGCCGCCATGGCCACTCCTCAAGTGTTACGTATAACTTCCGAGGTCATACGTACCATGTGGCGAGTCCGCGGGTCCACCCCGCGCCGTAGAAACGCCGCCCTGGAGGCCCCGTGACCAGCCCGGACACCCCGGAATCCGCATCGGTGGCGGCCCGCGCCGGGGTGCGCGCCGCCCGCGCCGCGCTGTCCGGCCGGCCCGCCGGGGCCCGGCCCACCAGCAGGGACGTGGCGAGCGCGGCCGGGGTGTCCCAGGCCACCGTCTCCCTCGTCCTGGGCGACAAATGGCGCGGCCGGGTCTCCGAGCGCACCGCCGAACTGGTCCGGGAGGCCGCCCGCGAGCTCGGCTACCGGCCCAACCTCGCCGCCCGCAGCCTGCGGCTCGGCCGCACCAGGACGGCGCTCCTCGTGGTGCCCGCGATGACCAGCGAGTTCTTCGCGCAGGTCTACGCGGGCGCGGCCCGGGTCGCGGCCGAGCACGGCTTCGGCGTGGTGCTCTACCCCTCCCCCGAAGGCATCGGCCCGGCCCGGGACCCCTTCGACTCCGCGCGCACCGCACTCGACGGTGTCATCGCGTCCTCGATGGCCGCGGACGCGCTCGCCTCGATCCGCGGCAGCGACCTGCCCCTGGTGATGCTCGACAGCGACCCCGAGGAGCCCGGACCCGCCGCGCACGTCAATCTCGACATCGCGGACGGCGTACGGCGTCTGGCGGAGCATCTGCTCGAACTCGGCCACCGCCGGTTCGTCCATGTCGCGGCCGACGTGGACTCGTGGACGTTCGTGGTGCGCGCCCGCGCGCTGGCGAAGGCGCTCGACGCGGTGCCGGGCGCCGAGCTGCGTACGGTGCGGGCGGCGCTCGGGGTGGCCTCCGGGCGGGAGGCGGCGGAAGGGGCTCTGCGCGCTCCCGGGCCGCGCCCGACGGCGCTGGTCTGCGACGACGACTTCCTGGCCGCGGGCGCCTGCAAGGCGGCCCACCGGCTCGGGCTGCGCGTCCCCGCCGACGTGTCGGTCACCGGGTTCGACGGCCTCACCCTCGCCACCGCCCTGGAGCCGGAACTCACCACGCTCGCGCTGCCCGCCGAGCAGGTCGGCGCCCGCGGTATGGCGGCGCTGCTCGCCGTCCTGGAGGGGCGCCCGCCCGAGACCGGGGACCTGCCCGTCTCGCTGGCGGTGCGGGGCTCAACGGCCGCGCCCCGGCCCGCCTGAGGCGGAACCGGGGCGCGCAAGGAAACACGGGGACTACTCGTCCTCCGTCTCCTCCAGGTCCGAGGGGGCCTCCGTCGGCTCGGTCTTGGCCACATCGGCCTGGAGCAGCCGCGAGAGCTGGCGGCCGACGATGCGCTTGAACTTCCGCTGCTGGGGCCGCGTCCGGTCCAGGACGGCGACTTCCAGGCGCTCGGCGGGGATCTCCCGCTCGGCGCCGTTCGTCTGGTTCGACAGGGCCTGCACGGCGAGCCGCAGCGCCTCGGCGAGCGACATGCCGTCCTGGTGGCGCTGGTCCAGGAAGGTGCTGATCTGCTCGGCGTTGCCGCCGACCGCGACCGAGCCGTGCTCGTCCACGATCGAGCCGTCGTGCGGCAGCCGGTAGATCTGGTCCTCCTCCGGCGTGCTGCCCACCTCGGCGACGACCAGCTCCACCTCGTACGGCTTCTCGCCGACGCTGGAGAAGATGGTGCCCAGCGTCTGTGCGTAGACGTTGGCGAGCCCACGGGCCGTCACATCATCGCGGTCGTAGGTGTATCCGCGCAGATCCGCGTACCGGACGCCGCCGATGCGCAGGTTCTCGTACTCGTTGTACTTGCCGGCGGCCGCGAAGCCGATCCGGTCGTAGATCTCGCTGAACTTGTGCAGCGCGCGGGACGGGTTCTCACCGACGAACACGATTCCGTCGGCGTACTGGATCACGACCAGGCTGCGGCCGCGGGCGATGCCCTTGCGGGCGTACTCCGCACGGTCGGCCATGGCCTGCTGGGGTGAGACATAGAACGGGGTCGACACCGGCTAACCGTCCCTTTCTGTCAGTGGCGAAGTCATCTCGGGGCCTGCGCGGGCCTCAGAGGAGGGAGGCCCGGGGGCCGTCGGGCTGCTCCAGCCGCCGTTCCAGGATGGCGCGGGCGAGCTCGGAGGACTCCGTCTCGGTGAGCCTGCGGAATCCGTCCTCGGTGATGACGGTGACGATCGGGTAGATCCGCCGGGCCACGTCGGGACCGCCGGTCGCCGAGTCGTCGTCGGCGGCGTCGTAGAGCGCCTGGATGACCAGCGTGGTCGCCTGCTGCTCCGTCAGGTCCTCGCGGTAGAGCTTCTTCATGGAGCCCCGGGCGAAGATGGACCCGGAGCCGGTGGCGGCGAAGCCGTGCTCCTCGGAGCGGCCTCCCGTGACGTCGTAGGAGAAGATCCGGCCCTTCTCGCGGTCGACGTCGTAACCCGCGAAGAGGGGAACCACGGCGAGGCCCTGCATGGCCATGCCGAGGTTGCTGCGGATCATCGTGGAGAGCCGGTTCGCCTTGCCCTCCAGGGAGAGCGTGGCGCCTTCGACCTTCTCGAAGTGCTCCAGCTCCAGCTGGAAGAGTTTGACCATCTCCACCGCGAGGCCGGCGGTGCCGGCGATGCCGACCGCCGAGTACTCGTCGGCGGGGAAGACCTTCTCGATGTCGCGCTGGGCGATCATGTTGCCCATGGTGGCGCGCCGGTCACCGGCCAGGACGACTCCACCGGGGAAGGTCGTCGCGACGATGGTGGTGCCGTGCGGCGCTTCGATGTGGCCCTGCACGGGCGGCAGGGAGCGCTTGCCGGGGAGCATCTCCGGCGAGTGATCGGACAGGAAGTCCATGAATGAGGAAGAGCCAGGCGTCAGGAAGGCAGCTGGTAGACGCCCGGTGCCACGAGTGTTGGCTTCCACGAGTTTCCTTCCACGTAGGCGGCAGCCCGACGGAGGATGTCGGGGATTTCTCCCAACAGGCCGATAGCCGTATTGAAGTTGAAGCACATTACGCCTGGGACCCTACCCCGCTCGCGGGAGTGATCCACGTGAACGGCCGGGCCGGACGGGCGGGTTGGGGCGGTGCCAGCGAGGGGCACGGCGGTGCCGTCGCGGGAGGCCCCGGTCCCCGACCCGGGCTTCCCACGACGAACCCCGTTCACATCCGTGAACTACTCTCCGCCCTTTTGGACGAATGACCTGACGAAGTCCTCGGCGTTCTCCTCAAGCACGTCGTCGATCTCGTCCAGAACCGAGTCCACGTCGTCCGACAACTTCTCCTGCCGCTCCTTGAGGTCCTCCGAAGCCTGCGCGTCCTGCGCCTGCTCCTCGACCTCCTCGGTGGAGCGCGTCGCCTTCTGCTGGCCGCCGCCGGTGTCCTTGGTCGCCATCTACCTCACCCCGCTCGGTTCGATGTCCTTGATCAGACCCTACAAGCAGGGTCCGACATCGGCCCCGCACTTGGTGCAACGTGCGGAGCCCACCTCTGTGATTCCCACACCAGCGGCCTTTCAGCCCCCTGAGAGCACCCGCACCAGATCTTCCGCCGTCCGGCACCGGTCGAGCAGCGCCTTCACGTGATTACGCGTTCCGCGTAGGGGTTCCAGGGTTGGTACCCGCTGGAGCGAGTCACGGCCCGGCAGATCGAAGATCACCGAGTCCCAGGAGGCCGCCGCGACGTCGTCCGCGTACTGCTCCAGGCAGCGGCCGCGGAAGTACGCCCTGGTGTCCTCGGGAGGCGTGGTCTCGGCCCGTACGACCGCGGGCTCGTCCAGGAGCCGCTTCATCTTGCCGCGGGCCGCCAGCCGGTTGTAGAGGCCCTTCTCGGGCCGTACGTCGGCGTACTGGAGGTCCACGAGGTGGAGCCGTGCCGCGTCCCAGCCCAGGCTGTCACGGCGGCGGTAGCCCTCCATGAGCTCGCGCTTGGCGATCCAGTCCAGCTCGCCCGACAGGCTCATCGGGTCGTTCTCCAGCCGGTTCAGCACGTCCTCCCAGCGGCCGAGGACGTCCTTGGTCTGCTCGTCCGCGTCCACCCCGAACCGGTCCTCGACGTACTTGCGCGCCAGCTCGAAGTACTCCATCTGAAGCTGCACCGCGGTCAGGGTGCGGCCGCTGCGCAGGGTGACCAGGTGTTGCAGTGCGGGGTCGTGCGAGACCTGGTGGAGGGCGCGGACCGGCTGGTCCACGGCCAGGTCGACATTGATGAAGCCGTCCTCGATCATGGACAGGACCAGGGAGGTCGTACCCAGTTTGAGGTACGTCGAGATCTCCGACAGGTTCGCGTCGCCGATGATGACGTGCAGGCGGCGGTACTTCTCGGCGTCGGCGTGCGGTTCGTCGCGGGTGTTGATGATCGGGCGCTTGAGGGTCGTCTCCAGGCCCACCTCGACCTCGAAGTAGTCGGCGCGCTGGCTGATCTGGAAGCCGTGCTCGTGGCCGTCCTGGCCGATGCCGACGCGGCCGGCGCCGGTGATGACCTGGCGCGAGACGAAGAACGGCGTCAGGTGGCGCACGATGTCCGAGAACGGGGTCTCCCGCTTCATCAGGTAGTTCTCGTGCGTGCCGTACGAGGCGCCCTTGTTGTCGGTGTTGTTCTTGTACAGGTGGATGGGCTGGGCGCCGGGAAGCTGCCCGGCGCGCTCCGCCGCCTCGGCCATGATGCGCTCGCCGGCCTTGTCCCACAGGACGGCGTCGCGCGGGTTGGTGACCTCCGGTGAGCTGTACTCGGGGTGCGCGTGGTCGACGTAGAGGCGCGCCCCGTTGGTGAGGATGACGTTGGCGAGGCCGATGTCCTCGTCGGTGAGCTGGCTTGAGTCGGCGGCCTCGCGGGCGAGGTCGAAGCCGCGGGCGTCCCGCAGCGGGTTCTCCTCCTCGAAGTCCCAACGGGCGCGGCGCGCCCGGTGCATCGCCGCCGCGTAGGCGTTGACGATCTGGGACGAGGTGAGCATGGCATTGGCGTTGGGGTGGCCGGGGACGGAGATCCCGTACTCCGTCTCGATGCCCATTACTCGCCGTACGGTCATGCGGCCCTCCTTGCCCGGCGGCGCTCCCCCGCGGGAGCGGCGCTCAAGTACCGCTGGTTCTCCGGTGCGTGTGCGGTGCCCGTCCCCGCACTGCGCGACTCGGCGGTACCGAAGAGCCTAGAACGCCTTTGCGCTGGTGGGGAGATCAATTCCGTCATTGCTCTTGCCCTGCTTGTGGCCTGAAAAGCAGTCGGCTGCGGATGCCCGACCCGGGCATCCGCAGCCGGCCTGCCTTTTACAGGTATTGACCGGTGTTGGCCACCGTGTCGATGGAGCGTCCCGTGTCCGCGCCCTGCTTTCCGGTGACGAGGGTGCGGATGAATACGATCCGCTCGCCCTTCTTTCCGGAAATCCTGGCCCAGTCGTCCGGGTTGGTGGTGTTGGGCAGGTCCTCGTTCTCCTTGAACTCGTCCACGCATGCCTGGAGGAGGTGGGAGATCCGGAGGCCCTTCTGGTTCTGGTCGAGGAAGGCCTTGATGGCCATCTTCTTGGCCCGGTCCACGATGTTCTGGATCATGGCGCCGGAGTTGAAGTCCTTGAAGTACAGGACTTCCTTGTCACCATTGGCGTACGTGACTTCCAGGAAGCGGTTCTCCTCGGACTCCGCGTACATCTGTTCCACCACGGACTGGATCATTCCGTGGGTGGTGGCGTCGGCGTCGCCGCCGTGCTCGGCGAGGTCGTCGGTGTGCAACGGCAGCGAGGAGCGGAGGTACTTGGCGAAGATGTCCTTGGCCGCCTCCGCGTCCGGACGCTCGATCTTGATCTTCACATCGAGCCGGCCGGGCCGCAGGATCGCGGGGTCGATCATGTCCTCGCGGTTGGAGGCGCCGATGACGATGACGTTCTCCAGGCCCTCCACACCGTCGATCTCGGCGAGCAGCTGGGGGACGATGGTGTTCTCCACGTCCGAGCTGACGCCGGATCCGCGGGTACGGAAGAGGGATTCCATCTCGTCGAAGAAGACGATGACGGGGGTCCCCTCGCTCGCCTTCTCCCGAGCGCGCTGGAAGACGAGGCGGATGTGCCGCTCGGTCTCGCCGACGTACTTGTTGAGGAGCTCGGGGCCCTTGATGTTGAGGAAGTAGCTCTTCCCCGCGGGCTGGCCGGTCACCTCGGCGACCTTCTTGGCAAGGGAGTTGGCGACCGCCTTGGCGATCAGAGTCTTTCCGCAGCCGGGCGGTCCGTAGAGCAGGATGCCCTTCGGCGGCCGCAGTTCGTGCTCCTTGAAGAGGTCGGGGTAGAGGTAGGGCAGTTCGACCGCGTCGCGGATCAGCTCGATCTGGTTGCCCAGTCCGCCGATCTTGTCGTAGTCGACGTCCGGCACCTCTTCGAGGACGAGCTCCTCGACCTCGCTCTTGGGGACCACTTCGTAGACGTAGCCCGACCTGGGTTCCAGCAGGAGCGCATCGCCGGGGCGGATGGTGATGTCCAGGAGCGGCTCGGCGAGCCTCACCACCCGTTCCTCGTCGGTGTGCCCGATCACCAGGGCGCGCTCGCCGTCCTCAAGGATCTCCTTGAGGGTGACGATGTCCCCGGCGCGCTCGAACTCCATGGCCTCGACCACGTTGAGCGCCTCGTTGAGCATGACTTCCTGGCCGCGCCGCAGTTCGTCGAGTTCGACGCTGGGGCTGACGTTCACCCGGAGCTTGCGGCCCCCGGTGAAGATGTCCGCGGTGCCGTCCTCGTTGGACTGCAGGAAGACACCGAAGCCGGCCGGCGGCTGCGCGAGCCGGTCGACCTCCTCCTTGAGGGCCACGATCTGGTCGCGGGCCTCGCGGAGCGTGTTGGCGAGCCGCTCGTTCTGTGCGGACACGCCCGCCAGATTGGTCTGCAGCTCGACGATCCGCTCTTCGAGAATCCTCGTATGACGCGGCGAGTCGGCGAGCTTACGTCGCAGGACGGCGATTTCCTGCTCTAGATAGGCAACCTGGCCGGCTGGGTCCTCGGACCCCCGCGCGGGCCGGATGCCGCGGTTGATGTCGTCGTCGTGGGCTGCCACGGTCCTCACCTCCTCCAAGGGGAGCTGGACGCTTCCTGACCCTACCTGGGCTGGTGGTGATTGAAACCCCTAGATCACAAAGACTCCAGGGTGTGTCCGATCTTCACCCTTGCGCTCTCCCTCACGTCAGGGGGATACCCACCCAACAACATCGGAAAGCGGGCGGTTGTTATCGTCGAGTGGGTCAACACCCGTCAGGGCTGGCATCGATTGATTCACTCGCGCAGGAACGGCAGGCACATGAACGAGGCTCTTGAGGTCTGGATCGACCAGGACCTGTGCACCGGCGACGGCATCTGCGTGCAATACGCGCCCGAGGTCTTCGAGCTGGACATCGACGGGCTCGCCTATGTGAAGAGCCCCGACGACGAGTTGCTGCAGACCCCGCGGGCCACAACACCCGTTCCGCTGCCGCTGCTCCAGGACGTGGTGGACTCCGCGAAGGAGTGCCCCGGCGACTGCATTCACGTGCGTCGGGTTTCGGACAGCGTCGAGGTCTACGGACCGGACGCGCAGTAGTCGGGGCGTGACGGGCCGCTACCTGCGGTCCTCGGGCCCTTACGAGTCTTCAGACGCCGAGGGCTGCGGCCTGGGTCGAGCGGATGAACTTCCCGCCCTGCCAGCGCCACTTGACCTGCTCGCGCACATCGGGTTCGTAGCGCGGCACGTCGTTGGAGGAGTAACCGAGCAGCGTCGCCGTCACCGCCCCGTCCCGCACGATGAGGTCGGCGACGGTCTGCTTGTCCTTGGGGTCGAGCAGGGTGGCCACCAGACGCGGCGGGGCCCCCTTGACCACCGGCTGCGTGAGGACGTACATCCCGCTGGGCGGGGTGCCGCCGCCGGCCCGGCAGTGCGCGACCGCCACCGTCTCGGGGATGCCGTCGCCGTCCAGGTCGCCCGAGGCCTTCTTCTCCACCGTCGAGCCCACGCTCCCGCACTGGAGCGGGAGGACGACCGCGCCCGGGTCGGGGGCGGCCGCCGTCGTGAGGGGGGCGCCGTGCTCGCGGGGTGCCTGGGAGGCCTTGGCCGCGTCGGGCTGGAGGAAGCCGGCGAGGGCGACGACGGCAGCCATGGCGGTGGCGGTCGCGATCCAGTGGACGGGGCGGGCGTGGGTGTGCGCGAGCTCAGGGACGGCGGCATTCTGCACGCGGGAGGTCTCCTGTGGGGCGGTGCGGGCGGTGGGGGTGGCCAGCATCGTGCCACACGTCACAGGCGGTGCGGAACACCGGGGCAACAGCTCAACGAAAAGGCGCCGCCGCCGAGTTCCCGGGTCGGTCCGGGAACTCGGCGGCGGCGCCGGTTCGTTGTACGAAAACCTCGAAGCGGGGACCTGAGTCAGTCCTTGTTCGGGCCTTCGTAGTCGTCGCCGTAGGCGCCCTTGGCGGGGCGGCGGCGGCGCATCGGGGGCTCCACGCCGTCCGCGAGGCGGCGGGCGGTCACCAGGAAGCCGGTGTGGCCGATCATCCGGTGGTCGGGGCGGACGGCCAGGCCCTCCACGTGCCAGTTGCGGATCATCGATTCCCAGGGCTGCGGCTCGGCGAAGCAGCCGATCTCGCGGATGGACTCGACGGTGCGCGACAGCTGGGTGGTGGTGGCCACGTAGCAGCAGAGGATGCCGCCGGGCACGAGCGCCTTGGACACGGCGTCCAGGCACTCCCAGGGGGCGAGCATGTCCAGGATGACGCGGTCGACTTCGGTGTCCGACAGGTTGTCCTGGAGGTCGCCGACGGTGAGCTGCCAGGCGGGGTGCGGACCGCCGAAGTAGCGCTCCACGTTCTGCGTGGCGATCTCGGCGAAGTCCTCGCGGCGCTCGTAGGAGTGCAGCATCCCGTGGTCGCCGATGGCGCGCAGCAGGAAGGCGCTCAGCGAGCCCGAGCCGACACCGGCCTCGACGACGCGGGCGCCGGCGAAGATGTCGGCGAAGGCCAGGATCTGCCCCGCGTCCTTGGGGTAGACCACGGCGGCGCCGCGGGGCATGGACAGGACGAAGTCGGGGAGCAGGGGGCGCAGCGCGAGGTAGGCGACGTTTCCCGTGGTACGGACAACACTGCCCTCGGGAGCACCGATCAGCTCGTCGTGCGGGAAGGAACCCTTGTGGGTGTGGAAATTCTTCCCGGCTTCGAGCGTGAACGTGTAGTGGCGTCCCTTGGGGTCGGTGAGCTGGACCTGGTCCCCGACCTTGAAGGGCCCGCGACGGCGGGCGGCACCGGTCGGTTCGGACATACGACCAGAGTACCGGCCGTACGGGGCCGCGAACGCCACGGCCGCCGGGCGGGGCGGCGCTAGCTGCCGGGCCGCGCCATGGCCGCGACGAAGGCCTTCTCGACGTCGGCGGCGGAGAGCACGCCGTAGATCTCGCCGGTCTCCTCCACGACGAGGTACTCGGTGGCCGGGGTGGCCCTGAGCAGGTCGAGCAGGGGCTCGCCGGCGAGTTCGGCGGGGACTCGCATGCCGTCGGTGAGCTCCTGGGCAAGGCCGCTGACGGCGACCCAGGGGCGGCGGTGTTCGGGCACGCCGACGATGGCGGCCTCGCGGACCAGCGCGGTCGGGTCGCCGTGCCCGTCGACCACGACCAGGGCGCGGGCCCCGGCCTCGTTGGCGCGGCGCAGCGCCTCGGAGAGCGGGGTGGCGGATTCGACCGGCACCGCGCGCCGGGTGAGCGTGCGGGCACGCAGTTCGGGGAGGTGTTCGCGCAGCCGGGCCATGCGCAGGCTGTTGCCGGCGCCGGTCCAGATGATCGCGGCGAGGATGGCGGCGAGCAGCGCGTCGGTGACGGTGTCCATGCCGCTGACCTCGTCGGGCGAGTTGCCGAGGACCCCGGTCTGGGTGAGCAGTGGCAGGCCGATGAGGACGGTGACGGCGAGGGCGCGGCCGACCCAGGCGGCGGCGATGGTGCCGCTCATGGGCTTGCCAGTGATCTTCCACACCACGGCGCGGAGCATCCGGCCGCCGTCGAGGGGGAGGCCGGGCAGCAGGTTGAAGCCGGCGACGATCAGGTTGGACACCATCAGTCCGGCGAGCAGTACACCGGGTACGGTGCCGGGCTCGACGGTCTTCATGCCGAGATAGAAGACGCCGGCCAGGACCAGCGAGAGCAGCGGTCCGACGAAGGCGAGGACGAATTCGCGGCCCGGGGTCTCGGTCTCCTTCTCGATCTCGGAGACACCGCCGAAGAACTGGAGCTGGATGCGGCGCACCGGCAGCTTGAAGCGCAGGGCCGCCACCGTGTGGGCGAGTTCGTGGACCAGTACGGAGGCGTAGAAGGCCACGGCGAAGAAGAGCGAGACGAGGTAGCGGGCGGCGCCCAGCTCCGGCAGCACGCGGTCGAGCTGGCCGCCGAAGACCCAGGTGATCAGGGCCGCGACCAGGAACCAGCTCGGGGCGACGTAGACGGGCACGCCGAAGGGGCGGCCCATCAGGAGGCCGCCGCCGGGCCCGGAGCGGGGCGGCTTGCCGTTGCCGGGAGCGGAGCCGGGGTTCTTGTCCTTGCCCCCCGAATCCCCGGAGTCCCCGGTTGGCGGCTGTTCGCGCTTGCCGCTCTCGCCGCTGTCTTCCACGGGTTCCCTTCGTCGGTACGATGGCTGCCCCGGGGAACCTGCCCCGGAGCCCGGCCGGACTCTCCTCGTCCGGCCGCGTCTTCACTGCATGGTGCGATGTCACGATCATGCAGGGTGAGGGCTCCTGCCGTCGATGGTATTCCGCTCGCTGTCAGTGGCGGGTCGTAGGGTCTGTGTCATGAGTGAGAGCACCGGTGGGGCCGCGGCCGCACAGCGGCCCACGTCGCTGTCGCCGTCGCGGGCGAACGACTTCATGCAGTGCCCCTTGCTGTACCGGTTCCGGGTGATCGACAAGCTGCCCGAGAAGCCGAGCGAGGCGGCGACCCGCGGGACACTGGTGCACGCCGTCCTGGAGCGGCTCTTCGACGACCCGGCGGCCGAGCGCACCGCGCCGCGCGCCAAGGCGATGATCCCCGGCCAGTGGGACCGGCTCCTCGAATCGAAGCCGGAGCTGACGGAGCTGTTCGCCGAGGACGCCGAGGGCGAGCGGCTGGCGCAGTGGCTGGGCGAGGCGGAGCGGCTGGTCGAGCGGTGGTTCTCGCTCGAGGACCCGACGCGCCTTGAGCCGGTGGAGCGGGAGTTCTTCGTCGAGACGGAGCTGGAGTCGGGGCTGCGGCTGCGCGGCGTGATCGACCGGGTCGACGTGGCGCCGACCGGCGAGGTGCGGATCGTCGACTACAAGACGGGCAAGGCCCCGCGGCCTCAGTACGCGGAGGGCGCGCTGTTCCAGATGAAGTTCTACGCCCTGGTGGTGTGGCGGCTGAAGCAGGTCGTACCGCGCAGACTGCAGCTCGTGTACCTGGGCAGCGGCGATGTGCTCACCTACGACCCGGCGGAGGCCGATCTCCTCCAGGTGGAGCGGAAGCTGCTCGCGCTGTGGGAGGCGATCCGGCTCGCCACCGAGACGGGCGACTGGCGGCCGCGGCCGACCAAGCTGTGCGGCTGGTGCGACCATCAGGCGGTCTGTCCCGAATTCGGCGGGACTCCCCCGGTATACCCGTTGTCCATCTCCCCGGCCCCCGAGTCGGCAGGCTGAGTCCCGGCGGCGGCCCGCCACCCGGCCGCGGTCGCCGGGCGGCACGGCCGTCCCGGCCCGCGCCCGGCCCAACCCACCGCGGTTGAGCAGGGCAGAATGGGCCCGGTCCAGCAATCCCGATGAGGAGTACCCGTGGCGATCCGCGTCCTACTGGTCGATGACCAGCCGCTGCTGCGCACCGGCTTCCGGATGATCCTTGAGGCCGAGCAGGACATCGCGGTGGTCGGCGAGGCCGGTGACGGTCTGCAGGCCCTCGATCAGGTCCGGGCGCTCCAGCCCGATGTGGTCCTCATGGACATCCGGATGCCCCGGATGGACGGCGTGGAGGCGACCCGGCAGATCAGCGGGCCCGGCAAGGACGGCCCCGCGAAGGTACTCGTGCTGACCACCTTCGACCTCGACGAGTACGTGGTGGAGGCCCTGAAGGCGGGGGCCAGCGGCTTCCTGCTGAAGGACGCGCCCGCCAATGAGCTGGTGCAGGCGATCCGGGTGGTGGCGGCCGGCGAGGCGATGCTGGCGCCGTCGATCACCCGTCGTCTGCTCGACAAGTACGCCGACCACCTGCCGTCCGGCGAGGAGCCGGTGCCGGACACGCTGCACACGCTGACCGACCGAGAGGTCGAGGTGCTGAAGCTGGTGGCGCGGGGGCTCTCCAACGCGGAGATCGCGGCGGACCTGTTCGTCAGTGAGACGACGGTCAAGACGCACGTGGGGCACGTGCTGACGAAGCTGGGGCTTCGGGACCGGGTGCAGGCGGCCGTGTACGCCTACGAGAGCGGACTGGTTCGGCCCGGGGCCCAGTGAGAGAGCGGGGTGCGCCGGGGCTCTCCCCGTAGCGCACCCCGCTCCTCGAACGCCGAAGGGGCGTGATTTTCCGGCTGGATCTCCCGGAACTCAGCCCTTCTTGATCTCCCAGAAACGGAACACCGTCGACGCGTCCAGGGTCCACTCCAGGCCGGTGATGCCTGTGCGGGCCACCGCGTACTGCTTGCCCTGCCACAGCGGCAGGACCGGGACCTCGTTCGCGACGACGTCCTGGAGCTGGGCGAACTGACCTTCCGTCATGGAGCGGTCGGCGGTGGCCGCGGTCGCCGGGAGGATCTCGTCGGTGATCTGCTTGTTGGTGTAGTTGTTGGACAGCACGTTGCCCTTGCCGAAGAACGGCAGGGTGAAGTTGTCCGGATCCGGGTAGTCGGGGACCCAGCCCTTCACATAGACGCCGTACTTTCCGGCCTCGATGTCCTTCTCGTACTGCTTGAACTCCACCGACTTCACGTCCGCGTCGAACAGCCCGCTCGCGTTGAGCTGGCCGGCGATCGCCTTCAACTCCTCGTCGGTGGACGGTCCGTAGCGGCTCGGCGTGGACCACAGGGTCAGCTTCACCTTGCCGGTGATGCCCGCCGAGTGCAGGGCCGCCTTCGCCTTGGCGGGCTGGGGGCTGCTCCCGTACTGGTCGAAGAAGGCGGTGCTGTGGGCCGTGATGCCGCTCGGGATGATCGAGTACAGCGGGCTCGCGGTCGAGGAGTAGACGTTGCGCACCAGCGCCTCGCGGTCGACGAGGTAGGCGATCGCCTGGCGCACGCCGATCTTGCCGGCGACCGGGTCCTTCATGTTGAAGACCAGGTCCTGGACCTCGGCGCTGGTGCCCTCGACGACGTTGATGCCCTGCTTGTCGGCGTTGGCCGAGTTCTGCAGCGCCGCGGTGTCCTTGGCGCTCAGGCCTCGGTAGGCGAGGTCGATCTTGCCGTTCTCCAGCGCCTGGGCCAGGGCCTTGCGGTCACCGTGGAAGAGCTTCATGGTCAGGCCGGAGTTCTTGGCCTTGACGGTGCCCTTGTAGGCGGAGTTGACCGAGAAGACGGCCTGCTTGTCGCTGAAGGAGTCCAGCTTGTAGACGCCGGAGCCGATGGCCTCGCCGTCGGTGCGGAGCTTGTCGGCCGGGTACTCCTTGTGGTCGACGATGGAGCCGGCGCCGGAGGCGATCTTGCTGGGGAAGGTCGCGTCCGGGACCTTGAGGTGGAAGACGACCGACTTGGCGTCGGGGGTGTCGATCTTCCCCAGGCTGGTGAGCATCGACGCCGGACCGCTGGGGTCGTTGATCTTCAGCACGCGCTCGAAGGAGTACTTGACGTCCTCGGAGGTGAGCGCGTCGCCGTTGCTGAAGGTGAGGCCGGGGCGCAGGGTGCAGCGGTAGACCGTGGAGCCGCCCCGGTCGAAGCTGCACGCCTGCGCAGCCTCGGGCTCGGGCGTCGAACTGCCCTTGGGGAAGCTGAGCAGCGACTGGAAGACATTGTTGAACAGCAGCCAGGAACCGGGATCGTAGCCGGAGGCGGGGTCGGTGGCCAGGATGTCGTCAGACATCCCCATGACCACCGAACCGCCGCCGGACGCGGCGCCGCTGCCCTGCTGCGAACCGCAGCCGCTCAGCAGACCGGCCGCTACGCCCGCCGCCAGCGGCATCGTCAGCCATCGGTTCCGATTCTTCACGTACACGTGCCTCACAGTCCTACCCACGGAAATTGCTGGCCGGCACGGAAGAACCGCGGCCGGGTCGTGCTTTAGCTCTTGCCCCGCCCCAGCTCCCAGAGCTGGAGGTTGGACGAGGAGTTGATGGCCCATTCGGTGCCGGTGACATCGGTGCGGGCCGCGACGTACTGCTTGCCCTGCCACAGCGGGATGACCGGGACGTCGTTGGCCACGATGTCCTGGATCTGCTCGAAGGACTTGGCCGCCTGGTTGCGGTCCGCGGCCACCCGGGACGCCGGGATCAGCGTGTTGCGGATCTCGTCGTTGGCGTACGGGGTGTGGAGGAAGTTGTCCTTGCCGAAGAACGGCGCGATGAAGTTGTCCGGGTCCGGGAAGTCGGGGAACCAGCCGAGGCCGTAGACCGCGTAGTCGCCCTTCTTCTGCGCCGGGCGGAACTTCGTCCACTCGGTGCCCTGGACCGTGGTGTTGAACAGGCCGGTCGCGTTCAGCTGCTGCGACAGGAGCTTGAACTCTTCCTCGGTGCTCGAACCGTAGTGGTCCTTGGTGTAGTTGAGGGTGAGCTTGACCGGGGTCGGGACGTTGGCGGCCTTCAGGATGTTCTGCGCCTTGGCCTTGCTGGCCTCACCGTACTTGTTGAAGAACGAGTTGGTGTGCCCGGCGATCGAGGTGGGGATCAGCGAGTACAGCGGCTCGGCGGTCGTGCCGTACACCTTGGAGGCGAGCGAGCTGCGGTCGATGGCCTGGGCCATCGCCTGGCGCACGGCCTTGTTCTTCACCGACGGGTCGTCGGTGTTGAACCCCAGGTAGCGGATCTCCAGGCCGGGCATCTCGACCAGGTTGATGTCCTTGCTCGGGCTGACCGTCATCTGCTGGATCTGGGCCGGCGTCATGGCACGGGTCATCAGGTCGATGTCCCCCTTGTCGAGCGCGACGCCCATGGCCTCGGCACTCGGGAAGGAGCGCAGCTCGACCTTGTCGTTGGAGAGCTTCAGGTCACCCTTGTAGTTGGGGTTCTTGGTGAAGGTGAACTTCACCGCCTGGTCGCCCTTGACCTCGGCCTTGAGCTTGTACGGCCCCGACCCGTCGATGTCGAAGCCGTTGCGGAGCTTCTTCGGCTCGTACTTGTCCCGCGGCACGATCGCGGCGGCGGGCGTCGCCAGCTTGTACGGGAAGGTGGCGTCCGGCGTCTTCAGATGGAAGACGATCTCGGCGTCACCCTTGGTCTCCATGGTGTCGATGTTGTCGAGGAGACCGGCCGGGCCGTTGTCGTCCTTGATCTCGATCACGCGCTGAATGGAGTACTTGACGTCGTCGGCGGTCACCTTGGTGCCGTCGGAGAACTCCAGACCGCTGCGCAGGGTGCAGCGGTAGCTCTCGTTCTCCTTGTCGGTGAAGCCGCACGACGATGCCGCGTCCGGGACGGGCTGGCCGCCGCCGCGCGGGACGTGGACCAGCGACTGCGTGGTCTGGAGCATCACGTTCCAGATGCCCGTCTCGTAGGCGTGCGCCGGGTCGAACGGGGCGGGGGCGTCCTTGGTCGCCACGAACTGGTCCGTGGTACCCACGACGATGGCCTTGCCGCCGCCTCCCCCGCTCTCCGAACCCCCGCACGCGACGAGTACGGGAGCGAGCAGGCCCAGTACGGCCGGCAGCACCAAAGTCTTGCGGTTCATCCTGGACGATCTCCCTTGTCCGGCACTGGGGGTACAGCGGTGGCGGGACACTCCGCCGCGGCCGCCCGTTCGGGGCGGGGCGATCGGGCCGGGTATGTGCGATCGGACCTGCGCTCCCGGTCGCTGGGTGTGCGGCGGGGCAGATGAGGGTGCGGCGAAGTTCTCGCGATGAGATTAGTGGGCCGCGCACGAAAAGCTGGAACTGGCTCTGGCACACAGGGAATCAATCGGCGCACAGAAATACCGGCCCGCCGATATCGGGGTACCGGAATGATTCGTACACCGGATCACCAAACGGGACACAAGGGCACGTCCCGGGGGTCGGGCAGCACTGGTGCGCCCCCCTGTCGACCCTCCACGGGGTGACGAACGTCACCACCGGGGTCCCTTTGACAGGGTGTGAATTCAGCTCGTGCGACGTCACGGAAAATGAACGCGCGGCTGCGATGAGTTTCCATCGCATTCAGCGGGGCACGCTCGGTGCCCGGGTCAGTTCATCCGCGTGATCAAGGTCCGCAGAAAAGCCAGGTCGACCTGTTCGAGCGAGCCCACCACGGCCCGCCCCGCCGCGGCCGCGATGGGGGCCACGGACGGCACCGCGACGACCCGGCAGCCGGCCGCCTCGGCGGCGGCGACACCGGTCGCGGTGTCCTCGACGACCGCGCATCTCGACGGGTCGGCGCCGAGCCCGCGGGCCGCGATCAGGTAAGGGTCGGGGTGCGGCTTGGTGCGGGCCACCTCGTCGCCCGCGACGGTCAGGGCGAAGTTCGCCGGGCCAAGCGAGTGGACGATCTTGTCGATGATGCGGCGGTGCGAGGCGGAGACCAGCGCGGTGGGGATGCTGTGGGCGGCGAGCTCGCTCAGCAGCCGGGCCGCGCCCGGCATCAGCGGCACCCCGCGCGCGATGCGCTCCTCGAAGCGGTCGTTGAGCAGTACGGTCAGCTCGGCCAGGGTGATGTCGGCGCCGGTGGCCTCGATGAGGAAGCCCGCGCTGCGCGTCATCGGCCCGCCCACCACCACGTGCCGCCACGACTCGTCCAGGGTGTGCCCGAGGGCGGCGAAGGCCTCCCTTTCGGCATCCCACCAGAAACCCTCGGTGTCGACGAGGGTGCCGTCCATGTCGAGGAAGACGGCCTGGAGCGCGGAGCCTTCGGCCGTACGTGTCATGGCTGCGGGGACCGTACTGGTCATCGGCACACCTCCTGGAGGGACGAGAAGGCCGGGCGCCTTCCCCAGCTGGGAAAAGCGACCGGCCTTTACTGGGCCGACCAGTGTACGTCCGCCCCGCTGAACGCGCGCTGAATTATCTCCCGCGCTCTGTCATCGGGCGTTGAAGTACTTGGCTTCGGGGTGGTGGATGACGATGGCGTCGGTGGACTGCTCGGGGTGGAGCTGGAACTCCTCGGAGAGGTGGACTCCGATCCGCTCCGGTTCGAGCAGCTCAGCGATCTTGGCCCGGTCCTCCAGGTCGGGGCAGGCCCCGTAACCGAGCGAGAAGCGGGCGCCGCGGTACTTCAGCGCGAACATGTCCTCGACCTCGGCCGGGTCCTCGCCCGCGAAGCCGAGCTCGGAACGCACCCGGGCGTGCCAGTACTCGGCGAGCGCCTCGGCCAACTGGACGGACAGGCCGTGCAGTTCGAGGTAGTCGCGGTAGGAATTGGCCTCGAAGAGCTCGGCGGTCGCCCCGCCGATCTTCGAGCCGACCGTGACCACCTGGAGGCCCACCACGTCCCGCTCGCCGGACTCCTCCGGGCGGAAGAAGTCCGCCAGGCACAGCCGGCGGCCGCGGCGCTGGCGGGGGAAGGTGAAGCGGGTGCGCTCCGAGCCGTCCTCGTTCAGCAGGATCAGGTCGTCGCCCTTGGACACGCACGGGAAGTAGCCGTAGACGACGGCCGCTTCGAGCAGGTTGCGGGTGTGCAGCTGCTCCAGCCAGCCCCGCAGCCGCGGCCGGCCCTCGCTCTCCACGAGCTCCTCGTAGGTCGGGCCGCCCGCGCGGGCCTGCTTGAGACCCCACTGGCCCTTGAACAGGGCGCCCTCGTCCAGCCAGGACGCGTACTCCTTGAGGCCGATGCCCTTGACGACGCGGGTGCCCCAGAACGGCGGGGTGGGCACCGGGTTGTCGGTGGACACGTCGGAGCGCACCGAGCCCTCGGGCTCGTTGACTTCCAGGACGGGCGTGTCCCGCTTGGGGACGCGGCGCTGCTTGAGCTCCGGCAGGACCGCGCCGGGCACCCCGCGCTTCACGCCGATCAGGGCGTCCATCAGGCGCAGGCCCTCGAAGGCGTCTCGCGCGTAGCGGACTTCGCCTTCGTAGATCTCGTGGAGGTCCTGCTCGACGTAGGCCCGGGTGAGCGCGGCGCCGCCGAGGATCACCGGGTATTCGGCCGCCAGCTTGCGCTGGTTGAGCTCCTCCAGGTTCTCCTTCATGATCACGGTGGATTTGACCAGGAGGCCGGACATGCCGATGACGTCGGCGCGGTGCTCCTCGGCGGCTTCCAGGATCGCCGAGACCGGCTGCTTGATGCCCAGGTTGACCACGTTGTAGCCGTTGTTGGACAGGATGATGTCGACGAGGTTCTTGCCGATGTCGTGGACGTCACCGCGCACCGTGGCCAGCACGATGGTGCCCTTGCCCTCCGCCTCCGACTTCTCCATGTGCGGCTCCAGATGAGCCACCGCGGCCTTCATGACCTCCGCCGACTGGAGCACGAACGGCAGCTGCATCTGGCCGGAGCCGAACAGCTCACCGACCACCTTCATGCCTTCGAGCAGCGTGTTGTTGACGATGTCCAGGGCGGGCGTGGTCTGGAGCGCCTCGTCCAGGTCGGCCTCCAGACCGTTCTTCTCACCGTCGATGATCCGGCGTTGCAGCCGCTCCTCCAGCGGCAGCGCGAGGAGCTCCTCGGCCTTGCCCGCCTTCATCGACTTCATGTTGACGCCCTCGAACAGCTCCATCAGCCGCTGCAACGGGTCATAGCCTTCGGCGCGCCGGTCGTAGATCAGGTCCAGGGCGACCTTGACCTGTTCCTCGTCCAGGCGAGCGATCGGCAGGATCTTCGAGGCGTGCACGATCGCCGAGTCCAGACCGGCCTTCACGCACTCGTCCAGGAACACGGAGTTGAGGACCACACGGGCGGCCGGGTTCAGACCGAAGGAGATGTTGGACAGCCCCAGCGTGGTCTGCACCTGCGGATGGCGGCGCTTGAGTTCACGGATCGCCCCGATCGTCGCGATCCCGTCCCCGCGCGACTCCTCCTGACCGGTGCAGATCGTGAAGGTCAGGGTGTCGATGAGGATGTCCGACTCGTGCACCCCCCAGTTCCCGGTCAGGTCCTCGATCAGCCGCTCGGCGATGGCGACCTTGTGCTCGACGGTTCGGGCCTGGCCCTCCTCGTCGATCGTGAGCGCGATCAGCGCCGCACCGTGCTCGACAGCCAGCTTGGTGACCTTCGCGAACCGCGACTCGGGCCCGTCGCCGTCCTCGTAGTTGACGGAGTTGATGACCGCGCGGCCGCCGAGCTTCTCCAACCCGGCCTCGATGACGGGGAGTTCAGTGGAGTCGAGGACGATGGGCAGCGTGGAGGCGGTCGCGAACCGGCCCGCCAGCTCGGCCATGTCGGCCACACCGTCACGGCCCACGTAGTCGACACACAGGTCGAGCATGTGGGCGCCCTCACGGATCTGGTCCCGGGCCATCTCCACACAGTCGTCCCAGCGGGCCTCCAGCATGGCCTCGCGGAACTTCTTCGACCCGTTCGCGTTCGTCCGCTCACCGATCGCCAGGTACGCCGTGTCCTGCCGGAACGGCACCGTCTGGTAGAGGGAGGCCGCGCCCGGCTCCGGGCGCGGGTCGCGCACGCCGGGGGCGGTGCCGCGGACCCGTTCGACGACCTGGCGCAGGTGCTCGGGGGTCGTACCGCAGCAGCCGCCCACCAGGGACAGGCCGTAGTCGCGGACGAAGTTCTCCTGTGCGTCGGCCAGGCCCTCGGGGCCGAGCGGGAAGTGCGCGCCGTCCCGGGTCAGGACGGGCAGGCCCGCGTTCGGCATGCACAGCAAGGGGATACGGGAGTGTCGGGTGAGGTAACGCAGGTGCTCGCTCATCTCGGCGGGGCCGGTCGAGCAGTTCAGGCCGATCATGTCGACGCCGAGCGGTTCGAGCGCGGTCAGCGCGGCGCCGATCTCGGAGCCGAGCAGCATGGTGCCGGTGGTCTCGAACGCCAGCGAGCACAGCAGCGGCAGGTCGGTGCCGCAGGCTTCCATGGCGCGGCGCGCACCGAGGATGGCGGCCTTCGTCTGGAGGAGGTCCTGGGTGGTCTCCACGATCAGGGCGTCCGAACCGCCGGCGATCAGGCCCTCGGCGTTCGCCTGGAAGCCGTCGCGCAGGGTGGTGTAGCCGATGTGGCCCAGCGTCGGCAGCTTCGTACCGGGGCCCATGGAACCCAGTACCCAGCGCCGCTGTCCGCTCGACGCGGTGAACTCGTCGGCGACCTCGCGGGCGATCCGGGCACCGGACTCGGAGAGCTCGAAGGTGCGCTCGGAGATGTCGTACTCGCCCAGCGCCGTGTGGTTCGCGCCGAAGGTGTTGGTCTCCACGCAGTCCACGCCGACCTCGAAGTAGGCCTCGTGGACCGAGCGCACGATGTCGGGGCGCGTCACGTTCAGGACCTCGTTGCAGCCTTCGAGGTCCTGGAAGTCCTCCAGGGTGGGGTCCTGCGCCTGCAGCATGGTGCCCATGGCACCGTCGGCCACCACCACCCGGGTGGCGAGCGCCTCACGGAGGGCGTCGATACGGGTCCGGCTGTCAGCGGAAGGGGTCGGCAACAAGGCCATGGATGTGCTCCCTGGAGTGCGACGGCTGTCGGCTTTGCGCCGTCCGGAGGGAGGGCGCACGCCGCCAGCCTAACCGGGCGGCCCAGGGGTCCGCTCAGGCGTATCAGGGGGCGGACGCCCTGCGCGCGCCCGCCTGCCGCGGGTCGGACGCAGGCTTGATGTGGTCGGAGCGTTCGCACGCACGGTGACACAAGGTCGACAACGGCCGATACTGTTCAGCATTGTCGAACACGTTGATTCAGAACCGGCCGCTCCAGCGGCGACAGCCGGTTCCAGCAGTGCCCGAAAGGGAGGGAGCGCGATGGCGCGCAACATCCAGTCGCTCGAACGGGCGGCAGCCATGCTGCGGCTGCTCGCGGGAGGCGAGCGGCGGCTCGGTCTGTCCGAGGTGGCCTCCGCGCTGGGGCTTGCCAAGGGTACGGCGCACGGCATCCTGCGCACCCTGCAGGCCGAGGGCTTCGTGGAGCAGGAGCCGGCCTCGGGCCGCTACCAGCTGGGGGCCGAGCTGCTGCGCCTGGGCAACAGCTACCTGGACGTCCACGAACTCCGGGCCCGCGCGCTGGTGTGGACGGACGACCTGGCCAGGTCGAGCGGCGAGAGCGTGTACGTGGGGGTGCTGCACCAGCAGGGCGTACTGATCATGCACCACGTCTTCCGGCCCGACGACAGCCGCCAGGTCCTCGAAGTGGGCGCCATGCAGCCGCTGCACTCCACGGCGCTCGGCAAGGTGCTCTCCGCGTACGACCCGGTGGCGCACACGGAGGCCGTGGATGCCATGCGCGAGGCGTTCACGCCGCGCACGGTCACGGTGGCGGAGGACTTCGAGGAGCTGCTCGACCTGACCCGGGCGCGCGGCTGGGCCTCGGACATCGAGGAGACCTGGGACGGCGTGGCCTCGGTGGCCGCGCCCATTCACGACCGCCGCCGGATGCCGGTCGGCGCGGTGGGCGTCACGGGCGCCGTGGAGCGGGTCTGCAAGGACGGCGAGGTGCGGCCCGAGCTGGTCGCCGCGGTACGGGACTGCGCCCGCGCGGTCTCGCGCGACCTGGGCGCCGGCCGCTTCTGACGGTTCCGCGCCGGTTACTCCGGGGCTCCGCGCCAGCCACTCCGGGGCTCCGCCCCGGATTCCCCGCGGTTTCCTCGCCGCATCCCGGGACTCCCCATAGCACTACATGATCTTGGTGGTCGCATCGGGGCCGCGTTTGTCGCTTCGTACCACGTGGTAACGATCAGGGATTCCGGGCTCAGAAGCCTTGACGCCGAGTTAACCCGAGGACAAAACTGCCGTTCAGCGGTCGGCATTGTCGAACACCTACCGGCAATACGAGTTAGAGTGTGACAACGCCATGGGCCGGGCCCTCAGCCATTGAGGGCGCGGACCACCGGAGGGACCCGGTGGCCCGCCTTCCCCTGGACGAAGGACAAAGGAGTCGCGGGTGTCCAGCCACGACATCTTCATCGGCGAGACCATAGGTACCGCCGTTCTCATCCTGCTGGGCGGTGGCGTGTGCGCCGCCGTCACGCTGAAGCGCTCGAAGGCACAGAACGCCGGCTGGCTCGCGATCACCTTCGGGTGGGGCTTCGCGGTACTGACCGGTGCCTACATCTCCGCACCGCTCTCCGGTGCCCACCTCAACCCCGCGGTGACCCTCGGTCTCGCGATCGAGGGCGGCACCAAGTGGAGCGACGTCCCCGTGTACCTCGGCGGACAGCTCCTCGGCGCCATGCTCGGCGCGGCGCTCGTGTGGCTCGCCTACTACGGCCAGTTCCTCGCGCACCTCACCGACCCCGAGATCGTGGGCGACGGCAAGTCGGTCGAGGCCCGCGAGAGCGAGGCGGGGCCGGTGCTCGGCGTCTTCTCGACCGGCCCGGAGATCCGCCACACGGTGCAGAACCTGGTCACGGAGATCATCGGCACCGCGGTGCTGGTGCTCGCGATCCTGACCCAGGGCCTCAACGCGGACGGCAAGGGCCTGGGCGTCATCGGAGTGCTGATCACCTCGCTGGTCGTGGTCGGCATCGGCCTCTCGCTCGGCGGCCCGACCGGATACGCCATCAACCCGTTCCGCGACCTCGGCCCGCGCATCATGCACGCGCTGCTGCCGCTGCCCAACAAGGGCGGTTCGGACTGGGGCTACGCGTGGATACCGGTCGCGGGCCCGCTGATCGGCGGCGCGCTCGCCGGTGGCCTCTACAACATCGCCTTCGCCTGACGAGACGCTGATCGCACCCCTTCGGACTTCCCAGGAGCACCCATGAGCGACACGCACACCACGTCCTCCCACGGCCACGGGCCGTTCATCGCGGCCATCGACCAGGGCACCACCTCCAGCCGCTGCATCGTCTTCGACAAGGACGGCCGGATCGTCTCGGTCGACCAGAAGGAGCACGAGCAGATCTTCCCGAAGCCGGGCTGGGTCGAGCACGACGCCACCGAGATCTGGACCAACGTCCAGGAAGTCGTGGCCGGCGCGATCGAGAAGGCGGGCATCACCGCCGCCGACGTCAAGGCGATCGGCATCACCAACCAGCGTGAGACCACGCTGATGTGGGACAAGCACACCGGCGAGCCCGTGCACAACGCGCTGGTCTGGCAGGACACCCGCACCGACGCGCTCTGCAAGGAGCTCGGCCGCAACGTCGGCCAGGACCGCTTCCGCCGCGAGACCGGGCTGCCGCTCGCGTCGTACTTCGCGGGCCCGAAGGTGCGCTGGCTGCTCGACAACGTCGAGGGTCTGCGCGAGCGCGCCGAGCGCGGCGACATTCTCTTCGGCACCATGGACTCCTGGGTCATCTGGAACCTGACCGGCGGCACCGACGGCGGTGTGCACGTCACGGACGTCACCAACGCCTCGCGCACGCTGCTCATGAACCTGCACGAGATGGCGTGGGACGACAAGATCCTCCAGTCCATGGACATCCCGGCGGCCGTGCTGCCCGAGATCCGCTCCTCCGCCGAGGTGTACGGACACGCCAAGGGCGGCGTCCTGGACGGCATCCCGGTCGCCTCCGCGCTCGGCGACCAGCAGGCGGCCCTGTTCGGCCAGACCTGTTTCTCCGAGGGCGAGGCCAAGTCGACCTACGGCACCGGCACCTTCATGTTGATGAACACCGGTGACAAGCCCGTCAACTCCTACAACGGCCTGCTGACCACCGTCGGCTACCAGATCGGCGACCAGAAGCCGGTCTACGCCCTCGAAGGCTCCATCGCCGTCACCGGCTCGCTCGTCCAGTGGATGCGCGACCAGATGGGCATGATCAAGACCGCCGCCGAGATCGAGACCCTGGCCTCCTCGGTCGATGACAACGGCGGCGCGTACTTCGTACCGGCCTTCTCCGGCCTGTTCGCCCCGTACTGGCGCTCCGACGCCCGCGGTGTGATCGCCGGCCTCACCCGGTACGTCACCAAGGCGCACATCGCGCGCGCCGTCCTTGAGGCCACCGCCTGGCAGACCCGCGAGATCACCGACGCCATGACGAAGGACTCGGGCGTCGAGCTGACCGCGCTGAAGGTCGACGGCGGCATGACCTCCAACAACCTGCTGATGCAGACCCTCTCGGACTTCCTGGACGCGCCCGTCGTGCGTCCGATGGTCGCCGAGACGACCTGCCTCGGCGCCGCCTACGCCGCCGGTCTGGCCGTCGGCTTCTGGCCGGACACCGACGCGCTGCGCGCCAACTGGCGCCGGGCGGCGGAATGGACCCCTCGCATGGACGCCGACAAGCGTGACAGCGAGTACAAGAGCTGGCTCAAGGCCGTAGAGCGGACCATGGGCTGGATCGAGGACGAGGAGTAATCGACATGACCACCCTGCAGAGCGTCCCTGCCCTCGGGACGCACCCGGCCTCCGGCTCTCACCCGAGCCGCGCCGAGACTCGGGAGCAACTGTCCAAGGCGACGTACGACCTCCTGGTCATCGGCGGCGGCATCCTGGGCATCTCCACCGCCTGGCACGCCGCGCAGTCCGGACTGCGGGTGGCACTGGTGGACGCCGGTGACTTCGCCGGCGCCACCTCCTCCGCCTCCTCCAAGCTGCTCCACGGCGGTCTGCGCTACCTGCAGACCGGCGCGGTGAAGCTGGTCGCGGAGAACCACTTCGAGCGGCGTGCGGTGTCCCGTCAGGTGGCCCCGCACCTCGCCAACCCGCTCACGTTCTACCTGCCCGTGTACAAGGGCGGCCCGCACGGCGCCGCCAAGCTGGGTGCCGGCGTCTTCGCCTACTCGGCGCTGTCCGCCTTCGGCGACGGCGTCGGCCACCTGCTCTCCCCCGCGAAGGCCGCGGCGGACGTGCCGGAGCTGCGTACGGACAACCTGAAGGCCGTGGCCGTGTACGGCGACGACCAGATGAACGACGCCCGCATGGCCCTGATGACGGTCCGTGCGGCCACCGAGGCCGGCGCGGTCGTCCTCAACCACTCCGAGGTCACCGGCCTGCGCTTCACCAGGGGCCGGGTCACCGGCGCCGACCTCAAGGACCGTCTGTCGGGCGAGGAGTTCGGGGTCAACGCGCGCCTCGTCCTGAACGCGACCGGCCCCTGGGTCGACCACCTGCGCAAGATGGAGGACCCGAACTCGGCTCCCTCCATCCGCCTGTCGAAGGGCGCGCACCTGGTCCTCAAGCGCACCGCCCCCTGGAAGGCCGCGCTCGCCACCCCGATCGACAAGTACCGCATCACCTTCGCCCTGCCCTGGGAGGACATGCTCCTGCTCGGCACCACCGACGAGGAGTTCGAGGGCGACCCGGCGGACGTGAAGGTCACCGAGGCGGACACCGCTCAGATCCTGGACGAGGCCGCGTTCTCGATCCGCGACCAGCAGCTGTCCCGCGATCTGATCACGTACTCCTTCGCGGGTCTGCGTGTCCTGCCCGGCGGTCCCGGCGACACCTCGAAGGCCAAGCGCGAGACGGTCGTCACCGAGGGCCGCGGCGGCATGCTGTCGGTGGCCGGCGGCAAGTGGACGACCTTCCGCCACATCGGCCGTACGGTGATGAAGAAGCTGGAGCAGCTGCCTGGCCACCCGCTCGGCGACGACTTCGAGCCCATCTCGCAGCTGCCCGGCAAGATGCCGCTGCCCGGCATAGCCAACCCGCGCGCGGTCGCCCACCGTCTCATGGTGGACGGCCCGGCGCCCGGCCCGCGGATGGCGGCCGACACCGCCAAGCACCTGGCCACGCACTACGGTTCGCTGTCCTTCGACATCGCGCGCCTGGCCAACGAGGACGCCTCGCTCGCCGAGCGCATCCACCCGGACGCGCCGGAGATCTGGGCGCAGGTCGTGTACGCCCGCGACCACGAGTGGGCCGAAACTGCCGACGACGTGCTGCGCCGCCGCACGACCCTGACGATCCGGGGTCTGGCCACGGACGAGATCCGCGGCAAGGTGGACGACCTGCTGAACAAGAAGATCTGACGGTACGTCACACGTCGGCGAGGGGCGGCTTCCGCGAGGCGGCCGCCCCTTTCGTGTACCCCGCGACGACCGGGACCGCATAATGGGGCCCATACATCGGATGTATGGAGGAGGCCGACCATGGCTGTCACCGACGAGGCCATCGAGAAGATCAAGGAAATGATCGTCTCGGGTGCGCTGCGGCCGGGCGACCGGCTCCCCAAGGAGAGCGAACTCGCCGCCGAGCTCGGTCTGTCGCGCAACTCGCTGCGCGAGGCGGTGCGGGCGCTGTCGCTGATCCGCATCCTCGATGTGCGGCAGGGCGACGGAACGTACGTCACCAGCCTGGATCCCCAGCTCCTGCTGGAGGCGATGAGCTTCGTGGTGGACTTCCACCGCGACGACACGGTCCTGGAGTTCCTCGCGGTACGCCGCATCCTGGAGCCCGCCGCGACAGCGATGGCGGCGTCACGGATCACCGAGTCCGAACTCGACGCGCTCTCGGCGCAGTTGGACGCCCTGGGGTCGGCGCCGTCGGTGGAGGAGCTGGTGGCCGCGGACCTCGAATTCCACCGCGGCATCGTGGCGGGCTCGGGGAACTCGGTGCTGTGCTCCCTGCTGGACGGGCTGTCCGGTCCGACGACGCGGGCCCGCATCTGGCGCGGGCTCACCCAGGAGGACGCGGTGAGCCGCACCCTGCACGAGCACGGGGCGATCCTGGGGGCGCTGCGGGATCGCGACGCGGAGGCCGCGCGTTCCTGGGCGACGGTGCACATCGCCAGCGTGGAGCAGTGGCTGCGATCCACACTGTGACCGCGACCCACCAGCCGCCCTGGATCTTCACGGTCATCCGATGTAAATCGCCGGTTGAGCGCCAGATTCCAGGGTTCGCCGGTAGTTTTCGTCTGACAGATCGGATGAATCACCGTCCGTCCTGGCTGCCTCAACGGCCGTCGGCTCATCCCCGCCGGACTCGGCGAGCCGTGCACGGGGGCTGCGGCTGGGTATGACTGAAGCCGTAAGGTTGGGGCGTACGCAAGGAACTTCTGAGGGAGGCACTGGGTGATCGAGCTGGAGGGCGTTCCCGAGCTGGTCGACCCGGTCATGATCGCCGCGTTCGAGGGCTGGAACGACGCGGGCGACGCCGCCTCCTCCGCGGTCGCGCACCTGGACGGGGTATGGAAGGGCGAAGTCTTCGCCGCGCTCGACGCGGAGGACTACTACGACTTCCAGGTCAACCGGCCGACGGTGTGGCTGGACGGCGGGGTCCGCAAGATCACATGGCCCACCACCCGGCTCTCCGTGGTCCGCGTCGGCGGCGACAAGCCGCGCGATCTGGTCCTGGTGCGCGGTATCGAACCGTCGATGCGCTGGCGCTCGTTCTGCAACGAGATCCTCGGGTTCGCCCATGAGCTGGGCGTCGAGATGGTGGTCATCCTCGGCGCGCTGCTCGGCGACACCCCGCACACCCGGCCGGTACCGGTGAGCGGCGTGACCTCGGATCCGGATCTCGCCCGCACGATGGACCTGGAGGAGACCCGCTACGAGGGCCCGACGGGCATCGTGGGCATCCTCCAGGAGGCCTGTACGCACGCGGGAGTTCCGGCGGTCAGCCTCTGGGCGGCGGTCCCGCACTACGTCTCGCAGCCACCCAACCCGAAGGCCACCCTCGCCCTGCTCAACCGCCTTGAGGACCTCATCGACCTGCGCATCCCGCTCGGTGAACTCGCCGAGGACGCCCGCGCCTGGCAGCTCGGCGTCGACCAACTCGCCGCGGAGGACAGCGAGGTGGCCGAGTACGTCCAGACGCTGGAGGAGGCGCGGGACACCGCGGACCTGCCGGAGGCGTCCGGCGAGGCGATCGCCCGGGAGTTCGAGCGGTACCTGCGGCGCCGGGACGGCGGGCCGGGCCCCGGCGGCCTCGCGACGGAGGGCGACGGCTCGTACCTGCGCGACACGTCCAGCGGCCGGACCCGCCCCCCGAAACCACCGAAGGCGGCGGAGCCGCCGGAGGACGCCGACGACGAGGAATCACCCGAGGAGTAGGCCGCGGCGCCGAGGCTTGCGGGGGCTCGGCCCCCGGACCCCCGCTCCTCAAGCGCCGAAGGGGCGTCATGTCGAGCCCCCGACGCAGGCCCCGGCGCCGGTCCCGGCCGGGGCCTGGTTTCGAAGCCCTCACACGCGAAGTCTCGCGTTGCGGTGCCTCCTGCCTCGCGGGAAGGTCGAAGGACCAGTGCCTTCAGGAGGTGTCGTACGTCATGGCCATCGCCACCGTGAATCCGGCTACCGGAGAGACGCTCAAGAGCTTCGGGGCCATGGAGCCCGAGGAGGTCGAGCGGCGGCTCGCCACCGCCGAAGCCGCGTTCGATGCGTATCGCAGGACCGGGTTCGAGCAGCGGGCCCGGCTGGTGGTGCGGGCAGCCGATCTCCTGGACGGCGACCGGGACGACATCGCGCGGACCATGACTCTGGAGATGGGCAAGCCGGTCGCGGCGGCCCGCGCCGAGGCTGCGAAGTGCGCGAAGGCCCTGCGCTGGTACGCCGAGCACGCGCCCCGGCTGCTCGCCGACGAGGAGCCCTCCCCGAACGACGTCCGCGACTCCGGGGCCGACCGGGCGCGCGTCCACTACCGGCCACTCGGCGTGGTCCTCGCCGTGATGCCGTGGAACTTCCCGCTCTGGCAGGTCGTACGGTTCGCGGCGCCCGCCCTGATGGCGGGCAACGTCGCCCTGCTCAAGCACGCCTCGAACGTGCCGCAGACCGCGTTGTACCTGGAGGAACTCTTCCACCGGGCCGGGTTCCCCGACGGCTGCTTCCAGACCCTGCTGATCGGCTCGGACGGCGTCGAGCGGGTGTTGCGCGACCGGCGGGTGGCGGCGGCGACCCTGACCGGCAGCGAGCCCGCGGGCCGGTCGGTCGCCGCGATCTGCGGCGACGAGATCAAGAAGACCGTGCTCGAACTCGGCGGCAGCGACCCGTACCTCGTGCTCGCCTCCGCGGACGTCGGGCGCGCCGCGCGGACCGCGGTGACCGCCCGGGTGCAGAACAACGGCCAGTCCTGCATCGCCGCGAAGCGCTTCATCGTGCACACCGATGTCTATGACGCCTTCGCCGAGCAATTCACCGCCGGTATGCGGGAGTTGAAGGTCGGCGATCCACTCCTGGACGACACCGACGTGGGCCCGCTGGCCAGCGAGCAGGGCCGCGCCGACCTGGAGGAACTGGTCGAGGACGCGGTCCGCAAAGGGGCCACCGCACTGTGCGGCGGGAGTCGGCCCGACGGGCTCGACGGGGGCTGGTTCTATTCCCCGACCGTCCTCGCCGGCATCACCGCCGACATGCGGATCCACCGCGAGGAGACCTTCGGGCCGGTGGCCACGCTCTACCGGGTGCGGGACGCGGACGAGGCGGTGTCGGTCGCCAACGACACGCCGTTCGGGCTGAGTTCCAACGTGTGGACGCGCGATCCGGCCGAAGTGGACCGCTGTGTACGGGACCTCCAGGCGGGCGGTGTGTTCTTCAACGGGATGACCGCCTCCCACCCGGCCTTCCCGTTCGGCGGCGTCAAGCGCTCCGGCTACGGCCGCGAGCTCTCCGGCCACGGCATCCGCGAGTTCTGCAACGTGACGACGGTGTGGCACGGCGCTCAGCCGTCCGACGACTGACCCCGGGCCACGGTCCGGTCCGGGGGGACCGGACCGCCGCTCCGGCCCCACCGAACACCGCCTGCCTCGGCGGTGTTTGGCGTGATTGCGGCGGGACATCGTTTTCCAGCCGGAATGCACGGGTTTCCCATTCAGCTTGATTTCAAACGCCGTTCGCGCAAACGGGGTGGACGATCCGGCGCGACGGGTGCAGGGTGTCTCCCCGTAGGCACGCCAAGCACAGCACCCGAGGGGAGCGGCGGAAGCGATGACCGATCGGATTCTCCCGGGGCAGGGCCCCGGAACGGCGGGCCCTGGACCCGATGGAGCTGGATTCACCTATCACGGAGCCGAGCCGGAACTGATCGTCGTCGCGCGGGCCGAAGCCCGGCTGCGCCTCGGCGCGGAGGGCGTCCGCTCGGCCTCCGGGGCCGACACCTCGGCCCTGTCGATGTTCCTCGCCGATGAACAGATCGCGCTGGAGCCGCTGTTCGGCCGTGCGGAGCGGCCGGCACGGGCACCACAGGCAAGCCCCCGCGAGGCCCTGGTGGACCTGTCGCTCTACTACCGGGTACGCGGCGGGACCGAGCGGGCCGAGGAACTGACCACCCGGCTCGCCGCGCTGCCGGAGATCGAGACGGCGTACGTGAAGCCGGGAGCGGTCCCCGCCTCGCTGACGGGCCGCGACGAGGAAACGGTCGAGCGGCTCAAGGAGGGCACGCCCGAGACACCCAACTTCACGGGACGCCAGGGCTATCTGAACCCCGCACCCGAGGGCGTCGACGCCTCCTGGGCCCGGCTGCGCCCCGGTGGCCGCGGCGAGGGCGTCACCGTCATCGACGTCGAGGGTGCCTGGCAGCTGGGCCACGAGGACCTGGCGGACCGGCTCGCCGGGATCGTGGTGGGCACCCCCGTCCAGGACTTGGCGTGGCGCAACCACGGCACCGCCGTCCTCGGAGTCATCGGCGGCGACCAGGACGAGAAGGGCATCAACGGGATCGTCCCGGAGGCGGTCACGGCGGCCGCCTCGTTCCAGGGCATCGGCACGGCGGCGGCGATCCATGCCGCGGCCGAACGCCTCTCGGCCGGTGACATCGTGCTGGTCGCACTGCACCGCCCCGGGCCGAGGTTCGACTTCCGGGACCGCGACGACCAGGCGGGGTACATCCCGCTGGAGTGGTGGCCGGACGACTTCGCCGCGATCCGCCACGCGACCGCCAGGGGCATCCTGGTGGTGGCGGCGGGCGGCAACGGCGCGGAGAGTCTGGACGACGCGCTCTACGAGCGGCGCCCCGACGGCTTCCCCGAGGGGTGGCGCAACCCCTTCAACCCGTCCAACCGGTCCTCGGGCGCGGTCCTGGTCGGCGCGGGTGCCCCGCCGCCCGGTACGCACGGCCGCGACCACGGCCCGGACCGCTCGCGGCTCGCGTTCTCCAACTACGGCGCCCGTCTGGACGCCCAGGGCTGGGGCCGCGAGACCACGACGACCGGCGGGTTCTGGGACCGGCCGGGCGACCTCCAGGGCGGCACCGAGGAGATCGCCTGGTACACGGACGCGTTCTCCGGTACGTCGGCGGCCTCGCCCATCGTGGCCGGCGCCCTCGCCTCGCTCCAGGGCATGCTGAAGGCCCTGGGACAACCACCGATGTCACCGGAGCGGGCCCGCGCGATCCTGCGGTCGACCGGTGCGCCTCAGCAGGACGCACCGGGCCGGCCCGCCTCCCAGCGCATCGGCGACCGGCCCGCCATCAAGGCCGCGGTGGCCCGTCTGCTGCCCTCGACGGTAGGCACCGGCCAGGCCGAACGGTACTGGGACGAACTGCTCCCGTACCCCCGTGAACTGCCCCCGAGGCTCCGGCTGTTCGTGGCCGGGGCATGGCGCAACCTCAACAACCCCGCGCCCGAACTCCGCCAGGCGGTGCACACCGCCTTCGCGGCCGGACGGCCGGACGTACGGGTCTGGTTCTCGGACGACGAGGTCGTCGGCCTGGTGGTCGCCGGCTGACCGTACGACACCGGACGGCGAACGGAACTCACACAAGGGAAGGTGACACCGCATGAGCACCACCCCGCAGATGAGCCAGCAGCACCAACAGCAGCAGTACGGACAGCAGCTGGGCCAGCAGGGCCCCAGCACGTCCCCGCCGCAGAACATCGGCCAGCACCAGGGCTTCACCCAGCAGGGCTACGGCCAGCAGGGCATCGGCCAGCAGCAGACCATCCCGCCGCAGGTCCAGCAGCAGCTCCAGCAGCTCGGCCAGCAGCAGCCCTACCAGCAGCTGCTCCAGCAGATGGGCGGCCGGCAGGCACAGCAGCAGCCGCTCGTCCTGCCGAGCGCGGTCGAGAGCCTGGCGCTCGTCAGCGGCATCGCCACGAAGTTCTGGGACGTCGTGACACCGCTGCCCGGCCAGCCCTCGATCCTCTACCTGTTCGTCGACGGCAACTGGCGTCAGCTGGTGAACCCCAACCAGATCACGCATGACGAGGTCCAGGAGGCCTTCGCGTTCGGCCAGCAGGTCATCGCGTTCTACGACAGCGCCAACAGCACCATCCAGGCCGTCATCGTCAACAAGCAGTAGCCAACTCCCGCACAGAGGGCGCCGGACGGGGGCGGTCCCCATCCGGCGCCCGTCGCGTTCCTAGGCGCAGCTGAACTTCGCGGCGGCCCAGTCCCCGTGGTCACCGGACTTGGAGTTGTTGGTGTCGGTGACCTTGAGGTGGACGTGCCGTGCCCCACCGAGCGGCACGTCGACCGGCACGGTCGCGGAGGCGCCGGTCACCTTCGGCGAACTCCACAGCACCTTGCCGTCCGCCTCCACGGAGAAAGCCACCTCCCCGTACCCGTTGATCTCGTCGTCGATGCCCACGTCGGCGGTGAAGGCGGTGCACCGCCCGCCGGTGTAGACCTCGATGTCGGAGTCGGCGTGGGCGCCGATGCCCTTGGCGTACGTCTTTCCGGCGAGCGTGAGGGTGTGGCCGTCGGCGGCGCCCGACTCGCCGTTGGACCGGTCGCGTTCGGGCGGGCCGTAACCGTTGGTCGATGTCAGCCAGGCCATGTCACTGGCCCAGGTGTCCCCCGAGGGCGGCGCAGGCATCACCGAGACCGCGATCCGTTGCTGCGAACTCCCGCTGCTGTACGCCGAGTTGGCGGTCAGCGTGACCTCGCCGGGCTTGGCGTCCCGGGCCGGGGTGACGCCCACCTGGACGCGCCGCGTGGTTCCGGCCGCGACGCGGTCCACCGCGGCCGGGGTCACGGTCCACCCGGCCGGAGCGGTGAGGGACACCTGGACGCCGGTCGCGTCCCTGGTGCCCGCGGTGACGTCCACGGCCACCGTGCCGGACGCCCCCGCACCGAGCTCCTGACCGGCCGGCGCCGCCAGCGTGACCGCGGCACCCGGGGTCCGCCCGCCCACCGCGCTGGTGTTCTTGAGCTTCACCTCGAACGGCTTGTCCGTACGCAGAGTCGAGGTCTTCACCTCGACCACCCCGCCCCGGTCGCTCGGGTCGTAGAACCAGCCCGTGGCGGCCTTGTCGTACGCGGCCTTGGACCCCAGCCGCGCGAGCTTGTGCCCCGCGACCTCCACCTGCGAGGGCGCGCTCCCGGTGTGCAGCGTCAGCTGGTAGGGGCGGGCAGCCTGCTTGCCCGTGAACTCGCCCTTGCTGGCGCCCACTTGGACGGTCACATCGCCCGCGCCCCGCCGCGGCGCGAAGACCTCGGCACGCTGGGTGGCGAAGGCGCCGGTCCGGCTCGCCCGCGTCACCCCGTCGTCCTCGTACAGCTGGAAGGACGAGTTGCCCTGCGGGTAGACGTCCCAGGCGAGCGGCGAGCTCGCGGTCCGGTCCTGGTAGGAGCGGATGCCCGGCCACATCGGGACAGCCGCCCCGGCCTTCACGAACAGCGGCAGCGTGTCGAGCGGCGCGCTGTAGCCGTCGACGGTGGCCGGACCCTGGTAGGTACGCCCGCTCCAGTAGTCGATCCAGGTGCCCTTGGGCAGATAGATCCCGTTGCGTACGGCCGTGTCCTGGTAGACCGGCGCGACGAGGAAGTCCTGGCCGGACAGGAACTCGTACTTGGCGGCGTCGGTTGAGGCCTTCGGGTCGTCGGGGTATTCGAGCGCGAGCGGGCGCACCGGCCCCACTCCGGTCTTCGTCGCCTCGTGAGCGTAGGAGTACATGTAGGGCAGCAGCGACTCCTTGAGCTTCAGGTAGTCGCGGTTGATGGAGGTGTAGGGCTCCCCGTACTGGTAGGGCTGCTTGTCACTGGCGGCCCAGCCGTCCATCGTCATCACGGTGGGCAGGAACGACTTCCACTGGAGGTCTCGGGTGTACGTCTTGGGGCTGCCGCCGAAGATGCCGTCGATGTCACCGCTGGTGTAGGCGAGCCCCGACATGGCGGCGCCCGCGTACGTCGGGATCTGCCAGCGGATGTAGTCCCAGCTGCCCGACTGGTCGCCGGACCACTGCACTCCGCAGCGCTGCGCGCCCGACCAGCTCTCGGGGGCCCAGGTGAAGCCGCGGGCATCGCTGTTGGCCTCGATGCCCTGATAGGCGGCCTTGCAGCCGTCGAGCGCGTGCTTGTAGCCGTCGCCGACCCAGGCGACGTCGAGTTTCGCGACCCGCTGGCCCGCCTTGACCTGATCGGCGAGCTTGTCGAGCCCGTCCTCGGTCCACAGGCCCATCCGCATGGAGTCGTTCTGAAGGCCCTTGGCGGTCTCGGGGAGGTTCTCGTAGCCGCAGCCGTAGCCGTCGTTGACGAGCATCCAGCCGTTGGGCATGTCGTTCGTCCGGTACGCGTCCGCGACCTTGAGGGCGTCGAGGGTGTGGCGCTCACCGCGGTTGGCGTTGTGCAGATAGCAGTCGGAGTCGCCGGGTTCGAGCCCGTACACCGGCGGCAGGAAGGGCTTGCCGGTCAACTGGGTGTAGTCGCCGATGACTTGCTTGGCGTCGCCCGCGAAGTAGTAGGCGTCGAAGCGCTGCTCCTTGGCACTGGCGGTGACCGGCTGCCCGAAGACGTACGTGTTGGGGGCGTAGGTGTTGCGGAAGACGCCATAGCCGGCCGTGGAGAGGTAGAACGGGACGGAGTTGGGGTGGCCGCCGTCGTTCCAGTTGTCGTCGACACCGACCTGGACGGTCTGGTCGCGGTGCGAGGTGTTGCCGCGGCCGTTCTGCATGCCGCCGCCGTAGAACTGCTCGGTGGCGCCGCGGGACAGGGTCTGGGTGGTGGTGTCCCTGGTCCAGCTGAGCGGCTTGGTCTCGGACCACAGTTGGGTGCCGTCCGCCTTGTAGAGGGCGAAGCGGAGCGGGGCTTTGAAGGCGCGCAGGGTCACCTTGTCGGTGCTCAGCTCGTAGCGGTCGCCCTTGTCCTTCCAGCGGGCGGCCGGCGGCTTGCCCTGGGGCAGGACGATGTCGGAGCCGGTCGGGTCGGTGAACTTCCCGTCCGGGGCGAGTTCGATGCGGAAGGTGTCGGCCGCCACGAAGCTGACGCGGGCCTCGGCCGCGCCCGCGTGCAGCGTGAAGACGGAGCCCGCGGCCGCCTCGAAACCGGTCACGTTCCCGACGGAGGTGTCGGCCGGGGCGTTGGCGGACGGGGCGGCCTGCGCGCTGCCTGGCCCCGCGAACACCGCCAGCAGACCGAGCGCCGCCGCACCGGCGAGCGCGACTCTCGTGCGTATTGGTGATTGCATAGAGCGTGTTTAGCGCAGAAACGAGCATTCGACCATGGGGCGGGAGGCAGGAAAAACGAAACCGCCCCCGGACTCGCGAGGAGTCCAAGGGCGGTTCGGCGCGGGCGGGTTGGCGCTACAGAGCCACGCCAAGGAGCGAGTCGACCAGGCGGGACACGAGGCCGGGGGCGGACTCGTCCGTGCCGCCGTCCGCCTCCTGGCGCTCGGCCCAGCGGTCCACGGCGGCCAGCGCGGCAGGCGCGTCCAGGTCGTTGGCGAGGGCCTCGCGGACCTCCTCGACCAGCGCGTCCGCGGACGGGCCGTCGGGCCGCGAGACGGCGGCGCGCCAGCGCCCGAGACGCTCGACGGCGTCCTGGAGCACCTGGCCGGTCCACTCCCAGTCGGCCCGGTAGTGGTGGGCGAGCAGCGCGAGGCGGATGGCGGCCGGGTCGGTGCCGTCGCGCCGCAGCTTGGAGACGAAGACCAGGTTGCCCTTGGACTTGGACATCTTCGCGCCGTCCAGGGCGACCATGCCCGCGTGGACGTACGCCTTGGCGAACGGGTACTCACCGGTCAGCGCCTGGGCGTGCGAGGCGCCCATCTCGTGGTGCGGGAAGACGAGGTCGGAGCCGCCGCCCTGCACGTCGAAGCCCATGCCGAGGTGGTCGAGCGCGATGGCGACGCACTCGATGTGCCAGCCGGGGCGCCCGCGCCCCAGCGAAGCGCCGTCCCAGCTCGGCTCGCCCTCACGGGCGGCCATCCACAGCATCGGGTCCAGCGGGTTCTTCTTGCCGGGCCGCTCGGGGTCGCCGCCGCGCTCGGCGGACAGGACCCGCATGGCTTCGGCGTCGTAGTGCGAGACCCCGCCGAAGTGCGGGTCGCTCTCGACGGAGAAGTAGATGTCGCCTTCGAGCTCGTACGCGGCTCCCGCGTCCCGCAGCCGCTCGACCAGCGGAACGATGCCGGGTATCGACTCGACCGCTCCGATGTAGTGCTGGGGCGGCAGCAGCCGCAGGGCCGTCATGTCCTCGCGGAACAGGGCGGTTTCGCTCTGCGCGAGCTCCACCCAGTCCTTGCCGTCGCGTTCGGCCCGCTCCAGCAACGGATCGTCCACATCCGTCACGTTCTGGACGTAGTGAACCTGCCGCTTGGTGTCGAGCCACACGCGCTGAACGAGGTCGAACGCGTTGTAGGTCGCCGCGTGACCCATGTGGGTCGCGTCGTACGGGGTGATCCCGCAGACGTAGATACGGGCGACGGGACCGGGGTCGAGGGAAACCAGACCGCCGGTCGCGGTGTCGTGGATCCGGAGGTCGCGGCCCTTGCCAGGCAGGGCGGGGACCTCAGAAGCGGGCCAGGCATACATGTCATGAGCGTAACCGGACGCACGTTCCGGATACGAACCGGATACCGCGCTTGGCCGAATCGGGCCCCTTGCGCGAGAACCCCGAGAAGTGCGGCTGGGGCCGGCGCCGGCCAGGATCGGTGCTGCTGGGGCGCGGGGAACTGCGCGCCCAGCCACGCACGGTGGGCAGCGGACCGACGTCAGGCAGCGCCCTCCGCCATCCGCCGGAGACTTGAGGGAAGGGGCGGCGGGCCGGGGGCCACCGGGGTCTGGGGCGGAGCCCGAGCGCACCCGGCCGGAACGGGATCAGACCGGCGGCCAGGGAATGGCCGGCCACTCTCCTGACGGGCTGGGGTGCACTCCGGCGGCCAGCAGTGCCGCCACCCGGGAGCGCACCGCATCGAGCTCCACCGACGTGATCAGGCCACCCAGCCGCACGGCAAGCGGCTCCCCGGGGCGAAGGGCCTCGGCCAGGCCCTTCAAGGCACCCACCGCCTCCGCGGTGAGCGGCTCCCCCGCCCACCCCCACAACAGCGTTCGCAACTTGTCAGCCGCGTTGAACGTGACCCCGTGGTCGATCCCGTACAGCCGCCCGCCCGGCGCGGGCAGGAGGTGGCCGCCCTTGCGGTCGCCGTTGTTGATCACCGCGTCGAGCACCGCGAGCCGCCGCAGCCGCTCGTCGTCGGCGTGCACGAGCAGCGCGGTGCGTCCCTCGTCGACCTCGGCGAACCCGATCGCCTTCCAGCCTTCGCCGGGCTCCTCGCCCTCGACGAGCGCGAGCAGCCCGGCCTCCTGCTCGGCCGGCTCGACCGGCTCGATCCACAGCTGGACCATGCCCTCGCCGTGCGGCCCGTCGCGCAGCACGGTGGGCGGCACCAGGTCCCAGCCGGTCGCCAGGGACACCTCGTACGCGGCGACCTCGCGCTGGGCGAGGGTGCCGTCGGGGAAGTCCCACAGGGGGCGCTCACCGGCGACCGGCTTGTAGACGCACTCCACGCTCTCGTCGCCGTACGCGACCGTGCAGTACAGCACCGCGTTGGACGCCTCGCGGATCCGCCCGAGGACCGTGAGCTCCCCCTTGGTGAGCAGGGTGAGCAGGGTGAGCTGCTCCGCTGCGGTCAGGCTCCGCGACGGTATCCGTTCTGGCGCGGGCATACGTGTCCTTCCGGGTCGAGCGGCAGGCTGCACAGCGGGCACGGCGGCCGGCCCGCGTTCACGACGTCCAGGGCCCGCTTGGCGAACGCGCGGGCCTGCGCTCCGGTCAGGCGCACCCGCAGCATCGGCGGCCCGTTCTCCTCGTCCTGGAGCATCCGCTCCTCGGCCTCGGCGAGGTCGTCCTCGGATTCGGCGTCCAGCTCGACCAGGGCCTGCGCCTCGATGATCATGCGCTGTTCGTCGCCGTCCCAGGCCAGCGCCATGGTGCCGACCCGGAACTCCTCCTCGACGGGCGAGTCGAGCGGGGCGGTGTCCGTGACGTCGGGCGGGGCGACGGCCGGTACAGGAGCGTTTCCTCCGGTCCTGCGCACGACCTCGTCGAGCAGCTCGTCGATCCGTTCGGCGAGCGCCGCGACCTGGGTCTTCTCCAGGGCGACGCTGGTGGTGCGGCCGCCCGCGGACGCCTGGAGGAAGAACGTACGGCGGCCCGGCAGCCCGACCGTGCCGGCCACGAAACGGTCCGGCGGGTCGTAGAAGAACACCTGACGGGACACGTTCTGGTCTCCCTAGTTCGGAGTTGGAGCAGCGGTTTTCGGCGCGTCCACCCTACTGCGCCCGGCGATCACGGTGCTCCCGCACCGCCACCGACCTCGGCTTGTTCCCCGGCGGGCGTCTCGTGCGGGACGAGCGACGCGAGGTCGCCGGTGTCCCCGAGTCTTACCAGGAAAGGCCGCAGCCGGGTGTAGCGGATCACGGTGAGGGAACACGGTTCAACCGAGATGCGCTGAAAGAGGTCGAGATGCATGCCGAGGGCGTCCGCAACGACGGACTTGATGATGTCGCCGTGCGAGCACATGGCGTAGACCGCGTCGGGGCCGTACTCGGTCTCGATCCGCGCGTTCCAGTCCCGTACGGCCTCGACGGCCCGGTTCTGCATGGCGCGCATCGACTCGCCGCCGGGGAAGGTGGCGTTCGACGGGTGCTGCTGCACGACCTCCATGAGCGGGTCGCCGGAGAGTTCGGAGAGCTTGCCGCCCGACCAGTCGCCGTAGTCGCACTCGCCGATCAGGTCCTCGGGGTGCAGCGGCAGTTCGGGGCGGGCGTCCAGGAGCGGCTGTACGGTCTCCCGGCAGCGTTGCAGCGGGCTGGTGACGACGGCCGCCAAGGGCACCCCGGCCAGCCGGCCGGGCAGGGAGGCGGCTTGGGCACGGCCGCGTTCGTCGAGGGCGACACCCGGCGTCCAGCCGGCCAGCACCCCCGCCGTGTTGGCGGTGGAACGTCCGTGACGTACGAGGATCAGCGTGGGCATGGCCGCCAGCCTAGGCGCCCGGCGGACCACAGGTGCGGGCGGCTCCCGATCAAGGGACAATGCCTGCAATGATCGTCGACTGCGCCATCTACCGCGAGGGCCGCCGCACGCGGGGCCCAGGGGACTTCTCGGATGCCCTGGCCCAGGCGCGCGCGGCCGGCGACAGCTTCGTCTGGGTGGGGCTCTACGAGCCGACGGAGGAAGAGTTCGACCTGGTCAGCAGCGAGTTCGGGCTGCATGCGCTGGCCGTTGAGGACGCCCTCAAGGCGCATCAGCGGCCCAAGCTGGAGGTCTACGACGACTCGCTGTTCGCGGTGCTCAAGCCGGTCACGTACGAGCCGCACAGCGACACCGTCAGCTCGGGCGAGCTGATGCTCTTCGTGGGCGACTGCTTCGTGGTGACGGTCCGGCACGGCGAAGGCGCGCCGCTCAAGGCGGTGCGGCACCGCCTTGAGGCGGAGCCGGGCCTGCTCAAGCACGGGCCCACCACGGTCCTGTACGCGGTGAGCGACGCGGTCGTGGACCACTACACGGACGTGGCGGCGGAGCTCCAGACCGACCTGGAGGAGCTGGAGGCGGAGATCTTCTCCCCGACGGGCGGGCGCGACGCGAAGAACACCGCGTCGCGCATCTACACCTTCAAGCGCCAGCTCCAGGAGTTCCGCCGGGCCACGGGCCCGCTCGCGCAGCCCATGCAGCGGCTCGCGAGTGCGGGCGTGCCGTTCGTGAACGCCAAGTCGCAGCCGTTCTTCCGCGATGTGAACGACCATCTGATGCGGACGAACGAGACGGTGGACGGTCTGGACCGCCTGCTCTCCGACATCCTCTCGGCCCACCTCGCCCAGGTGGGCGTGCGCCAGAACGACGACATGCGGAAGATCTCGGCGTGGGCGGCGATGGCGGCGGTCCCCACGATGGTGGCCGGCATCTACGGCATGAACTTCGACCACATGCCGGAACTGCACTGGGGGTGGGCGTACCCGGCGGTGATCCTGCTGATGGCGTCACTGGAGGTCGGCCTGTACCGCCTGTTCAAACGAAGGGGCTGGCTGTAGGACTTCGGCGCTCCGGGCTAGGCGAACTCCACCGCGGGAGCCCCGAGCGCATCGCGGCGCCGCGGCATGGAAAGGCTGACCATCCGCCGCCAGCCGCCGAGCCGCTCGTAGGCGTACACCGCGTGAATCCCCGCCGCGAGCACCGCTGTCCGGCTCCACGGCCAGCCCAGGATCCGCCCCATGTGCGACATCACAGCGAGGCTGACGTCGCGGTACACCCGGATCTCCGCGAGCGCGCATTCGCGCAGCACGCGCTGGATGGTGCGGCCGTGCCCGGCGCGGGCCAGGCGCAGCAACTCCTCATGGCAGTAAGCCAGATGGTTGTCCTCGTCGGCGGAGATCATCCGCACCGCGCGGCCGATGCCCGGGTCGTCCCCGAAGTGCTTGCGCAGCAGCGCCATCTGCTCGGAGGCGCGCTGCTCGGTGACGCGGCTGTGGGCGAGGTAGACGATGACGTCCCGTTCGGTGAGCGGCTCGTCCTCTCTGAGCCGGCCGTGCCCCAGACCGATGCCGTGCCGTTCGAGCAGCATCGTGTAGTCGGTCTCGCGCGGTACGCCGATGGGGCTGAGCCCGCGCTTCTTCATCAGCGCGCGAAAGATCCGCCCGTGCTTGTCCTCGTCGGCGCCGTGGCGGGTGACCTTGGGTGCCAGAGCGCGGCAGCCCTCGGGCAGGAGGGCGGCGATCCGGCCGTTCTCCCAGCCGCCCTGAGCCTCTCCGCTGGCCGCGATGGAGCAGAACAGCCGGAACGACTCGTCGTTGCCGAGGATCTCCTGGAACACGCTCTTGGCCGAGAGCATCGCCGTACCTCCGGGGTGCGCCGCACACGGACGCTGCAGACCGAGTCAAAGCGGGCGCGACCACGGCGGCAACAGGGGTCGTGGTCCACTGCGCCGAACGAAGGAATGTGCGGTACCCGCCGCGCCGTAACCAGCGGACGCGGGCGGACGTTGGTAGGCGTGACGGCCGTGGCGGGGAAGACCCCCCGAGCCCCCACCACGGCCGCAGAGACTCCCCCTAGGCGAGACCCGCCCGCTCCAGTGCCTCCGTGCCCGCCCGCAGCGCCGCGAGCCGCTCGTCGAGCGTGAAGCCGGCCGGCGCCAGGGTCAGCGTGGTGACACCGGCGGCGGCGTAGGCCCCCATCCGGTCGGCGATCCGCTCGACCGATCCGAGCAGCGTGGTCGAGTCGATCAGCTGCTGCGGAACGGCGGCACTCGCACCCGCCTTGTCACCGGACAGGTACTTGTCCTGGATCTCGGCGGCCTCCTTCTCGTACCCCATGCGCTGCGCGAGCTGGTTGTAGAAGTTCTGCTTGCGGCTGCCCATGCCGCCGACGTACAGCGCGGTGTACGGCCGGAACATGTCGGCCATCTTGGGTACGTCCTCGTCGGCGCCCAGCGCGATCGGCAGGGTGGGGCAGACGTCGAAGCCGTCCATGGTGAGGCCGGCCTTCTCGCGGCCCGCGCGGAGGTGGGAGATCGCGGTCGCCTCGATGTGCTCGGCGGCGGGGAAGATCAGCAGCGCGCCGTCGGCGATCTCGCCGGTCTGCTCCAGGTTCTTGGGGCCGATCGCGGCGATGTAGAGCGGAATGTGCTCGCGCTGCGGGTGCACGGTCAGCTTGATGGGCTTGCCGGGGCCGTCGGGCAGCGGCAGCGTCCAGTGCTCGCCCTCGTAGGAGAGCCGCTCCCGCGTCATCGCCTTCCGTACGATCTCGACGTACTCGCGGGTGCGGGCCAGCGGCTTGTCGAACTTGACGCCGTACCAGCCCTCGGAGACCTGCGGTCCCGAGACCCCGAGGCCGAGGCGGAAGCGCCCGCCGGAGAGCGAGTCGAGGGTGGCGGCCGTCATGGCGGTCATGGCGGGCTGGCGGGCCGGGATCTGGAGGATCGCGGAGCCCACGTCGATGCGCTCGGTCTGGGCGGCGACCCAGGCGAGCACGGTCGGCGCGTCCGAGCCGTAGGCCTCGGCGGCCCAGCAGACGTCGTAGCCGAGCCGGTCCGCCTCCTTGGCGACGGCGAGGTTGTCGCCGTCCATTCCCGCGCCCCAGTAGCCGAGGTTGATGCCGAGCCGCATGGCCGATCCCCTTACTCGTCTTGACCCGTACCCACGCGTCTTACTCATGAGTAATGTCCCTGTGCCCCGGACTCTAGCGCGCGCGGGCGCGGTGCGGCAGGGCAGAGTTGTCCACAGGCTCTCTCCCTGTGGGCCCCTGGCCAGTAATCTCAGCGCCCATGGAGCAGAGGCATCTCGGCCGCACGGGCCTGCGCGTATCCCGGATCGGGCTCGGCACCCTCACCTGGGGCCGGGACGTCGGCGAGCACGATGCCGCCGATCTCCTGAAGGCCTTCTGGGAAGCGGGCGGCACGCTGGTCGACACGGCCGACGTGTACGGCGGCGGGGACGCCGAGTATCTGCTGGGGCAGCTCATGGAGCGGCTCGTGCCGCGCAGGGACCTGGTGATCGCGACCAAGGCGGGCAGCGTGCCCGACCCCTACCGCCGCTTCGACTGCTCGCGCGGCCATTTGCTCGCCGCCCTCGACGCCTCGCTGGAACGGCTCGGGACCGACTACGTCGACCTGTGGCAGGTGCACGCGTTCGACTGCGAGACCCCGCTGGAGGAGACCCTCCAGGCGCTGGACATCGCGGTCACCAGCGGGCGGGCGCGGTATGCGGGCGTCTCCAACTTCAGCGGCTGGCAGCTCGCCAAGGCAGGGACCTGGCAGCTCGCCGCGCCCGGCCTGCGCACCCGGATCGCCAGCACCCAGATGGAGTACTCGCTGCTCCAGCGCGGGGTGGAGCGTGAGGTCCTGCCGGCCGCGCTGGACCTGGGCATCGGTCTGCTGCCCTCGTCGCCGCTGGGGCGGGGCGTTTTGACGGGCAAGTACCGGCACGGGACGCCGCCCGACTCGCGGGGGGCGTCCGAGGGGCTTTCGGCGTTCGTGGCGCCCTATCTCGACGACCCGGCGAGCCGCATCGTCGACGCCCTCGCGATAGCGGCGGACGGGCTCGCCGCGACACCCCTGCAGGTGGCGCTGGCATGGGTGAGGGACCGGCCGGGAGTGGTGGCGCCGATCGTCGGCGCGCGCAACGCGCACCAGCTCGCGGCGGCATTGTCAGTGGAGACGCTTAGTCTTCCTGACGAGATCTGCCAGGCGCTGGACGATGTGTCGGCGCCCGTGCACCGCTATCCCGATCAGGACTGGAGCACGCTGTGACTGCGCTTCCCCAGGGCTCGGCCCCTGGATCCACGGCCGACGACACCGCCCAGGCGGCGGTGGCGCCGGACATCACCGAGGTGGCCGCCGACGCGGAGACCGCCGGCGCCGAAACCGCCGTGGAGCGCGCCGCATCCGACACCCCGGCCGGACCCGGGACGACGGACGCTGACACGAACGCGGACGCGGACGCACCGACGGATGCGGCACCGGACGCGACGCCGGACGAGGACGGGGGCTCGACAACGGAGGCGCCGGCGGACACGACGGCAGAACCCGCGGCGCCCGAGGTGTCCGAGGCGGCGGCCGAGCTGGCCGCCCAGCGCGAACTGCGGGCCAGGATCGAGCAGCGCAAGGCCGAGAAGGAGGCGCCGATCGAGGCCGGCGCCAAGCTGAGCGGACCGGCCGCGGACCTGTTGGCGGCGGTCCGGGCTGTGGAGAGCGGCGAGAAGTCGGGCGCCGCGTTCTTCGCGGGCCCGCCGCCCGCCCCCCGCAAGCCCGCGCCCACCCCCGTGGCCACCGCTCCGGTACGTCCCCGCGCGCCCGAACCAGCGCGGACGCCGACCACGTCGGCCGAAGCCCTCGCTTCGGTGCGCGACGTACTGACCCGGGGCGGCGCGCCCGAGGCCCTGGCCGCCCAGGTCACCGGGGCCCTCGGCGAACAGGGGGCCGACGTGCTCGGTGCCGACCCCTGGCAGCTCCTGGCCGTGCCCGGAGTGCGGCCCGAGCAGGCCGACGGCTTCGCCAGGGCGCTGCTCGGCGCCGAGTGCCGGCCCGACGACGAGCGCCGGGGCGCCGCGCTGGTGGGCTGGATCCTTGAGCAGGCGGCCCTTCTGGGGCACACGGCGCTGGCGGCCGACGAGGTGCGCAAGTCCCTTGCGGCCCGGTCCGTTCCGGACCCGGACGCGGCGGTGCAGCAGGCGATCGCCGAGGGCGTGGTGCTGGTCTTCCAGGACGGCGTTCCGCAGGGAGCCGAGGAGCCCGAGGCTCCGGAGAGCGGCGAGGAGGGCGCGCCGCCGGCGGAACCGGTGGAGGTACTGCTCGGGCTCGACCGCTACGCGCTGGCCGAGGAGAGCCTGGCCGACGGGCTCGCCCGGTTGCTCAACTCGCCGGTGCGGGACGACGGTTCGGTGTGGCCGGAGGTCGGCGAGCTGGTCCGCGCGGTCGCGGGCAGCGGTCTGGTGGCGCACACCGGCGGCGAGGCCGCGCGCACCGAATCCGCCGCCGTGGTGACGGCGGCGGCAGCAGCCGGACTGCGGGCCGCGGGCGCCGCGCACACGGCGGACGGGCAGCGTCGCCTGGCCGAACTGACCGGCCCGCTGGCCGCGTTCACCGTGGCGGGCCTGCTCTCCGGCGCGGGTCCGGGCCGGGACGCGGACGGCGCGCTCGCTCTCGACGTCCTGGTCGTGCAGGACGCGCCGCAGCTCGACGTGGAGACCGCGGCCATGCTGGTGGAGTCGCTGCCCGACGGCTGCCGACTGGTACTGAGCGGGGATCCGGGGGTGCTCGGCTCCGCGGGCGCCGGGCGGGTCTTCGCCGATGTGCTGGCCGCCCGGGTCTGCCCGGTGGTCGCCTCGCGGCTGCCGGATCCGGGGCCGGTCGGCGAACTGGTCTCGGGCGTCGGCATCGGCGAGCTGAACCAGGTCGAGGCGCCCGGCAGGGAAGTCGTGATCGTCCCGGTGCGGGACGCGGGCGAGGCCGTGCACCGCAGCGTGCAGCTCCTCGCCGACTCGATCCCCCGGGCGATCGGCATTCCCGCCGAACAGACCCAGGTCATCACGGTCGGCCACGGCGGCTCGGCGGGCACCCGCGCGCTGAACGCGGCCCTGAAGCAGCGCCTGAACCCCGGCCCCGGCCGCTTCGGCGGTTTCGACCCGGCGGACCGGGTGGCGTACGCACCGGCCCCCGGGCGCACGGTGACGGGCACGGTCGTGGGGGCGGACGCGGAGGGCCTGCGGCTCGACTGCGCCGGAGCCCCCGTCCTCGTACCGAAGGAGCGGGTCGAGTCGGCGCTGCGGCACGGCTGGGCGCTGACGGCGCACCAGGCGACCGGGATGCGTTGGCCCGCGGTGGTCGTGGTGCTGCCGGGGGACGCGGCGCAGGGCCTCAACCGGGCGTGGGTCTACACCGCGTTCAGCCGGGCCGAGCGTCATCTGTCCGTCGTCCACGGCGTGGACCAGGCGCTCCCCCGGGCCGTTGCGGAGGTCCTCCCGGCACCGCGCACCACTCGCCTCGCTCCGCTCCTCAAGGGTCTCCTGATGACCGCCGAGTAGCCGCCGACGGCACAGGCCGCGCGGCCCGGACGTTCCCGGGCCGCGCGGCCTGTGCTCCGGCCGACGGGCGCGCGGCCCTGTTTCGGGAGGCCGGGCTGCCCTTGTCCGGGCGTGCGACGCGGGCCGCCGTTTGATCGGCGGACGCGCGTCCACTTCAGGTCAGGAGGTCGAGCGGAGGTCGTCCTCGTCGTCCAGGTCGTCCCCCAGCTCCTCCTCGTCGAAGACGGCGCTCACATCGAAGCGGCACACCACCCGCTGCGGGTCGGCCTGGTCGAACGGTGTGCTCAGCCACTCGCCCGGCTCCGGAAGGTCGTCGGCGGCCGACACCCACAGCGTGGAATCGCCCTCCTCAAGGCCGAACTCCTTGTGGCGGGAGGCGATTTCGTCTGGTTCGTACTCGCCGAAGAGCACACCGAGGGCTGCGTGGATGCTGCTTCCGACCACCGCCCCCGCGCGCTCGGCGTCGTCGCCCGCCGCCGTCACCTCGTCCGCCTCGGGGTCGAGATCGGCGATCCGCTGAGCCTGGGCGAGCAGCCGCTGGGGCTCCACGACCGCGTAGTCGCGCCGGATCAGGACGCTGAGGGCGTTGGGTTCCTCGGGGCCCGCATAGGGCGGCAGGGAGTCGTCGGCGCCGGGGATCTCGAAGGGGGTGACCTCGTCGTACCGGTCGTAGAGCCGCTCGTCGTAGGCCTCGGCCGCCGCCGCCAGCGCGTTGAAGGCCTCGTACACGGCGGGATCGTCGTCCCCCGTGCGGCGTTCCACCGCATCGAGGTGACGGTCCAGCGCGGCTTTGACCGCCTCGGCGGCGGCACGTACCTCGGCAGCGGTGGGCTGCGCAGCATCAGACATAGTGCAGACGCTATCCGTACCGGGCCGCTGCCCGCACAATAGATGCGATGCCGGAATACGAATTTGTCGACGTGTACGTCCCGCGCGGGGTGTCCCGCAAGGAGGCGACGCGTCTGCTGACCGACCACGCCGAGTACGGACACTGGGAGTTGGACCGACTGAGTCTGCGCCGGGACGGCAGCCGCAGAGTGCGGCTCCGCAGGCGGATCATCCGCCAGGTGCGCGCCACGTGGTGACAGTGGCGAGTGTGCGACAAGGACGGAGCGGGCCCCGCGGCTGCGGGGCCCGCTCCATCATGACGGCCGTGCGCCACGGCCTCGGGGACTACCGCTGCGCGGCACGTCCGCGGCGGTAGAGCACCGCGCCGCCGAGCAGCAGGCCCGCGGCGGCCGGGGCGGCGAAGCCCACGCCGTCGGCGCCGGTGTGCGCCAGCGCGGCCGGAGCGTGCGGCGCGGTCACGGTCTGCGTGACCGGCGTGCCGGGCTTGCCGGGAGCGGCGGGCCCGACGGGCGTGCCGGGCTTGGCCGGCTGGTGCGCGATCGGGCTGACCGGGTGCTCGGGGATGCCCGGGTGACCCGGCTGGCCCGGCTGCCCGGGGGTGCAGGGCGGCTGGTGCTGACCGGGGTGACCCGGCTGGCCCGGGTGCTGCGGGTGGCCGGGGTGCTGGGGGTGCCCCGGGTGACCCGGGTGCTGGGGGTGACCCGGCCGGCCACTCTCGTCGTTCACACAGTCGTTGCCGAACGCCGGGTTGCCGACGCCCACGACGTTCACGCTGTTGCCGCACGCGTTCACGGGCACGTCGATGGGCACCTGGATGGTGTTGCCGGAGCCGACGCCGGGCGAGTTACTGGTGTGGCCGGCGGCCGTGGCGCCGCCGGCGTGCTGGCCGCCGCCCTTGTTGACGCAGTGGTTGGCGAACGCCGGGTTGAGCGCGCCGATCACGTTGACGGTGTTGCCGCACGCGTTGACCGGCACGTGCACCGGAACCTGGACCGCGTTGCCGGACAGTACGCCCGGTGAGTTGGCGGCACTGCCCTGGGCCATCGAGTCGGCGTGCGCGGCGCCGCCGCCCATGGCGATGACGCCGGTCGCGGCCGCCATGGTGATCAGTCCCTTGCGGGTGACCTGTCGCATATTTCCGTTCCCTGCCTTCTGCCTTCCGGAAAGCCCGGCTGCGCCGTTGCGCCCGAGCTGAAAATGCCGGGCGGCCCCGGAGTGCATGGCGCGCACTCCGGGGCCGCCGGGCTCAAACCCTCACGGGTTGAGGCACAACGTCACTTGTTGACGCAGGTGTTGCCGAAGGCGGGGTTCAGCAGCCCGATCACGGAGATCGTGTTACCGCACACGTTCACCGGGATGTGGATGGGCGCCTGGACGACGTTGCCGGAAACGACGCCCGGGGAGTGCACAGCGGCACCCTGGGCACCCGAGTCGGCGACGGCGAGGCCCGCACCCGCGAGAACGAGACCACCGGTAGCAGCCGCAGCAGCGACGACCTTCTTGATCATTACTTCCTCCTTGTTGGCATATGTGCGATCCCAGCCGCGGACCGCACACCCTGTAACGAGGAGAAAGTTATGGAGCTACGAGCTTATGAGTTCATTCACTCTTTTCAGTCGTGTGCGTACGTTCAGACGATTATTTGAGTGTCGTCCCGGTGCGCCCGCGAGGTTCGCGGGCCCTCACGAAGCGTCGATGAAGCGGTCCAGGACCCGTACGCCGAACTTCAGGCCGTCGACCGGCACCCGCTCGTCCACGCCGTGGAACATCCCGGCGAAGTCCAGCTCCGGCGGCAGCTTCAGCGGGGCGAAGCCGAAGCCCCGGATGCCGAGGTCGTCGAAGGACTTGGCGTCGGTGCCGGCCGAGAGCATGTACGGGACCGCACGGGCGATCGGGTCCTCGGCCTGGAGCGCGGTCTGCATCGCGTCGACGAGCGCGCCGTCGAAGGTGGTCTCAAGGGCCTTGTCCGCGTGCACGTCCTCGCGCTTCACGCGCGGGCCGAGGATCCGGTCCAGATCGGCCAGGAACTCCTCCTCGTACCCCGGCAGGAACCGACCGTCCACGTGCGCGGTGGCCTGGCCCGGGATGACGTTGACCTTGTAACCGGCGCCCAGCTGGGTCGGGTTGGCGGTGTTCTGGAGCGAGGCGCCGATGAGCTTGGCGATGCCGCCGAGCTTGGCGAGCGTCTCGTCCATGTTCTCCGGGTCGAGCTCGGTGCCGAGTGCGTCGCCCAGCTCGTCGAGGAAGTGCCGCAGCGTTTTGGTCACGCGCACCGGGAACTTGTGGCGGCCGAGCCGCGCCACGGCCTCGGACAGCTCGGTGATGGCGTTGTCCTTGTGGATCATCGAGCCGTGTCCGGCGGTGCCGTCCACGGTCAGCTTCATCCAGTGCATGCCCTTCTGGGCCGTCTCCACCAGGTAGAGCCGCAGGTTCTCGTTGACGGTGAAGGAGAACCCGCCGACCTCGCTGATCGCCTCGGTGACGCCCTCGAAGAGCTGGGGGTGCTTGTCCACCAGGAAGCGCGCGCCGTAGGTGCCACCGGCCTCCTCGTCGGCGAGGAAGGCCAGCACGATGTCCCGCGGGGGCTTGCGGCCGCTGCGCAGCCGGTCGCGTACGACCGCGAGGGTCATCGCGTCCATGTCCTTCATGTCGACCGCGCCCCGGCCCCACACGCAGCCGTCGGCGATCTCGCCGGCGAAGGGGTGGTGCGTCCAGTCGTCGGCGTTGGCCGGTACGACGTCGGTGTGGCCGTGGATGAGCAGCGCGGGCCGCGACGGATCCTCGCCCGCGATCCGGGCGACCGTGGAGGCCCGGCCCCGGTGCGATTCGAAGATCTGCGGTTCGAGGCCGACCTCGGCGAGCTTCTCCGCGACGTACTCGGCCGCCGCGCGCTCCCCCGGCCCGGAGTGATCCCCGTAGTTGCTGGTGTCGATCCTGATCAGATCGCGGCAGAGGTCGACGACCTCGTCCTCACCGGTGACGCCGCCGGTCCGGGTCGTGCTCGACTCGCTCACGCTGCTTCCTCCCGCTGTCGCTCCGTGTGGTCCGCCCCCATCCTCCCTCGCACCACCTGGCCACCCAAGGGCGGCTTCCCGCCGACATCCGGTGTTCATGCAGGCCAGGGGGGTGATCGACCACCCCCAGATGTTTGCTATTGTTTTCCACGTCGGAACGGGCACGGCCCGCGAGACAGACACCTTGTCCGGGTGGCGGAATGGCAGACGCGCTAGCTTGAGGTGCTAGTGCCCTTTATCGGGCGTGGGGGTTCAAGTCCCCCCTCGGACACCAGCAAGTCCCCGTGATCGCACAGCGATCACGGGGACTTCTCGTTGTGCGGTGCCGCCCGCCCCACCAGGGGTTCACAGCCGCCGGAAGGCCAGCACCGCGTTGTGCCCGCCGAAGCCGAACGAATTACTCAGGACGATGTCGCCGCACGGTGGGAGCGGACGCGGGGTGGAGCGGACCACGTCCAGGCCCAGGCCCTCCTCCGGGTCGTCGCAGCCCACGGTCGGCGGGATCAGGCCGTCCCGCAGGGTGAGCACGGTGGCGATGGCCTCGACGCCGCCGGCGCCGCCCTGGAGGTGACCCAGTGCGCCCTTGTTCGCGGTGACGGGGACGTCGCGGATGTGGCGGCCGAAGAGGCGGCCCAACGCGCGGGCCTCCGTGCGGTCCCCCTCCACCGTCGCGGTGGCATGCGCGTTGATGTGCGCCACGTCGGCGGGCGTGGCCCCCGCGTCCGCGAGGGCCGCTCGCAGCGCGGCCTCGATGCCGCGGCCCTGGGGTTCGGGGGCCGCCATGTGGAACGCGTCGGCGGACAGGCCCCAGCCCGCCGCCTCGCAGTAGACGCGGGCGCCGCGCGCGCGGGCGTGTTCCTCTTCCTCCAGGACGAGTACGCCGGCGCCCTCCCCCAGCACGAATCCGTCCCGCCGGGCGTCGAACGGCCTTGATGCGTCGGCCGGTTGGTCGTTGCGCGTCGAGACGGCCCGCAGCGCGGCGAACGCGGCGAGGATCTCCGGGGTGATGACGGCTTCGGTGCCACCCGCCACGACCAGGTCGAGCCGCCCGGTCCGGATGGCGTCGATGGCCTGCCCGATCGCCTCCGTACCGGACGCGCAGGCGGACACCACGGTCCTGGCCTCGCCCCGGATGTCCAGGTCCGTGGATATCCGGGCGGCCGAGGCGGACGGCACGATCATGGGCGTCGTGTACGGAGAGACGGCCCGCGGCCCGCGTTCGTTGAGCGTCAGCCTGCTCTCTACCAGAACCGGCGCGCCGCCGATGATCGTGCCGATCGACACCCCCGTGCGGGACGGCCGCAGACCGCTGGAAACCGTCCCCGAGACGTCGAGCCCCGCGTCCCGCCAGGCCTCGCGGGCGGCCAGCACCGCGAACTGGGTGGAGCGGTTCATCCGGCGGGCCACCGGCTTCGGGAACAGCTCGGCGGGCTCGATGGCGGCGCGGGCGGCGAGCCGCACCGGCAGCCCGTCGAACTCCGGGCCGCTCACCACCGACACCCCGCAGCGGCCGTCGAGCAGCCCCTGCCACAGCTGCGGAACGTCGCCGCCGAGCGGGCTGACCGCGCCCAGGCCGGTCACCACGACCCGGCGGCGCCGCTCGGCATCGTGCCGGACGGGCTGCGGCAGTGCGGCCGGGTCCTGCCGGCTCGTACGGACGACCTGGCGTTCATAGCGCGGCAGTACGCGCTCCAGGTCGGGACCGCCGGTCAGCGGGCGCAATTGCAGTCTGGTCTTCGTCTCGGTCGCGGGCGCGGTGCGCACCACCACGAGCCAGGGGCCGTCCGGATCCGTCGCGATGACGTCTCCGGGCATCAGTTCACCCGTGGTGAGCAGACAGCATTTGCCGCCCATGACTGACTCTTCGCTCATTACGGCCTCTTTGCCCTATATGTGGCAGGTGAGGATATTTTGCGAGGAATCCTCTTTGGAAGCATGCCTCTCGATCGCGCGGAAGGCAGTACGGGGCGAGCGGTCCCGCGGTGCGCACTCGTCGGCATCGAGCGGGACACAGCGGGAAAGGGGGGCCTGACCTGGGCTTGTCTTGCTTCTGCGGGGCGGGGTGGGGTTCTCTGGTTCCGTGAGACGCAGATCCCGAACCCCGGCCGCCCCGCTCGCGCAGCGCGACGGCATCGACCCGGTGCGTGTGCGGCTGCCCGTCGACCCTGAGGGAGCGTGGGCGACGGTCGGTGATCACCTGGTGGGCCGGTTCGAGGGGGCGATCGGCGCGGACCGGGTGGCCGCGATGCTGCGCGAGGGACGGTTCGTCGGCGCCGAGGGGGTACTCAGCGGGGCAGAGGCGTACCGGGCCGGCTTGCACGTGTGGTTCCACCGGGACTTCGCGCCGGAAGTGCCGGTGCCGTTCGAGGTGGGCATCGTCCACCTCGACGAGCGGATCGTGATCGCGGACAAGCCGCACTTCCTCGCCACCACGCCACGGGGCCGGCACGTCACCGAGACGGCCATGGCCCGGCTGCGGCGGGATCTGGCGCTGCCCGAGCTCCAGCCCGCCCACCGCCTGGACCGGCTGACGGCGGGCCTGGCCCTGTTCGTCGTGCGGCCCGAGGACCGGGGCGCGTACCAGAACCTGTTCAGCGGGCGCCGGGTGCGCAAGGAGTACGAGGCGGTGGCGGCGTACGACCCCGGTGTGACGCTGCCCGTGACCGTGCGCAGCCGGATCGTGAAGGAGCGCGGAGTGATCGCCGCCCGCGAGGAGACGGGCGAGCCGAACGCGGAGAGCCGCATCGAACTGGTCGAGCGGCGCGGCGGGTTGGGCCGCTACCGCCTGCTGCCCGCCACCGGACGCACCCATCAGCTGCGTGTTCACATGAACGGGCTCGGCCTGCCGATCCTGAACGACCCGGTGTATCCGGTGGTCCTTCCCGAGCACGAACCCGAGGGCGGCCCCGCGGCTTTCGGGGCGCCGCTGCAACTGCTGGCCAAGGTGCTCGAATTCACCGATCCGGTGGACGGGCGGGCTCGCAGATTTGAGAGTGGGCTGCGGCTGTCGGAGTGGCCGACCTCTCCGACGTCGGACCAATAAGGCCTCCACGTAGGGAAATTGGCCCCCGTTCACGGCTGAAGGGCGCCCCCCGGGTGGGCGCGGGCGACCGGGGGTGGGCCGCAGGTGTCACGCGACCCACCCCCACGCGCGAACAGTCGCGCTCAGTGCCCCCGTGCCACCCACTCCGCCAGGTGCGGCGCCTCCGCGCCCACCGTCGTCGCGTCGCCATGCCCCGTGCGTACCACCGTCTCCGGTGGAAGCGTGAGCAACCGGTCCCTGATCGAGTCGATGATCGTCGGGAAGTGGGAGAACGAGCGTCCCGTGGCGCCGGGGCCGCCGGCGAAGAGGGTGTCGCCGGTGAAGACCGTGCCGAGGGAGGGGGCGTGGAAGCAGACCGCGCCGGGGGCGTGGCCCGGGGTGTGCAGGACCTCCAGTTCCGCGCCCGCCACCAACACCCGCTCGCCGTCGGCCAGTTCGCCGTCCGGGAGGCGTTCCGGGTGGGTCTGCTTCCACAGCGGGAGGTCGTCCGGGTGGAGCAGGATCGGGGCACCCGTCGCGTCCGCCAGGGCCGGGGCCGCGTCGATGTGGTCGTTGTGTGCGTGGGTGCACAGGATCGCCCTGAGCGTCCGGCCGCCGAGCGCCGTCAGGATCGCTTCGGCGTCGTGCGCGGCGTCGATGACGACCGCCTCCTCGTCGTCCCCGACGATCCACACGTTGTTGTCGACGTCCCACGTACCGCCGTCGAGAGCGAACGTGCCGGACGTGACCAGATGATCGATTCGTGCGCGAACGGCCATCAGAACTCCACCACCGAGCGCAGCACATCGCCCTCGTGCATGCGCTCGAAGGCCTTCTCGACCTCGTCGAGCGCGATCGTCTCGGTGACGAACGCCGCGAGGTCGATCCGGCCCTGCTGGTGCAGGTCGATCAGCATCGGGAAGTCCCGGGACGGCAGGCAGTCGCCGTACCAGGAGGACTTCAGGGCGCCGCCGCGGCCGAAGACGTCCAACAGCGGCAGCTCCAACGTCATCTCCGGAGTCGGCACGCCGACCAGGACCACCGTGCCGGCCAGATCGCGGGCGTAGAACGCCTGCTTGTACGTCTCCGGGTGGCCCACCGCCTCGATGACGACGTCCGCGCCGTTGCCGCCGGTCAGTTCGCGGATCGTCTCGACCGCGTCCTTGGACCGGGAGTTGACCGTGTGCGTGGCGCCCATGGTCTTCGCCGTCGCCAGCTTGCGGTCGTCGATGTCGACGGCGATGATCCGCGCCGCGCCCGCGAGCCGGGCTCCCACGATCGCCGCGTCGCCGACGCCGCCGCAGCCGATGACGGCGACCGAGTCGCCCCGGCCGACGTTGCCGGTGTTGATGGCCGCGCCGATGCCCGCCATGACACCGCAGCCGAGCAGCCCCGCCACGGCCGGGGACACCGCCGGGTCGACCTTGGTGCACTGGCCCGCCGCGACCAGGGTCTTCTCGGCGAACGCGCCGATGCCGAGGGCGGGCGACAGCTCGGCCCCTCCCTCAAGCAGCGTCATCTTCTGCCGGGCGTTGTGGGTGTTGAAGCAGTACTGCGGACGCCCGCGCAGACAGGCGCGGCAATTGCCGCACACCGCACGCCAGTTGAGGATCACGAAGTCGCCGGGCGCGACGTCGGTGACGCCCTCGCCCACCGACTCCACGATCCCGGACGCCTCGTGGCCGAGCAGGAACGGGAAGTCGTCGTTGATCCCGCCCTGCTTGTAGTGCAGATCGGTGTGGCAGACGCCGCAGGCCTGGATCTTCACCACCGCCTCGCCGGGCCCCGGGTCCGGCACCACGATGGTCTCGACCCGTACGGGCTGGTTCCTGCCCGGCGCGATGACCCCTTGGACCTGCTGCGACATGCCGCCACTCCCTGTTCCGTGCCGTCGGATGTATCAGGAATACACCCTATGAGGTGGCGTCGTGCACGCGTCGGCCCGCGACGTATGTCCCCAGCACCCGGGTGGCGCCGATCTCCTCGGGCGGGCCCGCGTACGGGTCCCGGTCGAGCACCGCCAGGTCGGCGAGCGCGCCCGCGCGGATCGAGCCGCTGTCGTCCAAGTGGTTCACATGAGCCGTGCCCGCGGTGTACGCGGCGAACGCGGCGGTCAGCGTGATCCGCTGCTCGGGCAGGAAGACCGGCCCCTCCTCCTCAGGGGTGATCCGGTTCACGGCGGTGTGGATGCCGTGCATCGGGTCGGGGCTGCTGACCGGCCAGTCGGATCCGGCCGCCACGGTGGCCCCGGAGCGGAGCAGTGCCGCGAACGGGTACTGCCAGCCTGCCCGTTCCTTGCCGAGGAAGGGGATGGTGAGCTCGTCCATCTGGGGTTCGTGGGCGGCCCACAGGGGCTGGATGTTGGCGGTGGCGCCGAGCGCCCGGAACCGGCCGATGTCGTCGGGGTGCACGATCTGGAGGTGGGCGAGGTGCGGCCGGGTGTCGGTCCAGCCGTTGGTCTCGCGGGCCGCCTGCACCGCGTCGAGCGCCTCGCGCACGGCCCGGTCGCCGAGCGCGTGGAAGTGGGCCTGGAAGCCGAGGGCGTCCAACTGGGTCACGTAGGAGCGCAGTTGGACCGGGTCGACGAAGCTGGTGCCGGTGTTGGCGGTGGCGCAGCCGCAGGCGTCGAGGTAGGGGCCGAGCAGCGCCGCGGTGCCGGTCTCCGCCACGCCGTCCTGCATGATCTTCACCGAGCCAGCGCGGAAGCGGCCGTGGCTCAACTCCCGTCGCTTCTCCACCAGTTCGGGGATCTGTTCGGCGCCGCGCTCTCGGTCCCACCACAGGGCGCCGACGACCCGGGCGGTGAGCGAGCCGTCGCGGGCGGCGGCCACGTAGGCGTCCGCGGGGTCGTCCATCGAGCCGAAGCTGCCGACGATCGCGTCCTGCCAGGCGGTGATCCCGAACGAGTGGAGGTGCGCCTGGGCGCGCAGCAGGGCCGCGAGGCGTTCGGCGGGGGTGGAGCGGGGGGTGTGCCGGCCGACCAGGTCCATGGCGCCCTCCTGGAGCAGCCCGGTCGGCTCGCCCGAGGCGTCGCGCTCGATCCGGCCATCGGCCGGGTCGGGGGTGTCCCGGGTGATCCCGGCGAGCGCGAGCGCGCGGCTGTTGACCCAGGCTCCGTGGTGGTCCCGGTTGGGAAGGTAGACGGGCCGGTCGGGCACCACGCGGTCGAGGAGCTCCCGGGTGGGGCTGCCACCGTCGAAGGCCTCCATGGACCAGCCGCCGCCGGTGATCCACTCCTGGTCGGGGTGGGCGTCGGCGTAGGCCCGTACGGCCGCCAGGGTGTCGGCCGCCGTACGCGTGCCCGTGAGGTCGCAGCGCGCCAGCTCGATGCCCGCCGACACCGGATGCACATGGGCGTCCTGGAATCCCGGGATCAGCAACTTGCCCGCGAGGTCGACGACTTCGGTCTTCGGGCCGATCAGCTCGCGCACCTCGTCGTGGCCGACGGCGGTGATGCGCTCACCGGTGACGGCCACGGTGGTGGCGCGGGAGCGGGCGGCGTCCAGGGTGAGGACCGGGCCGCCGGTGAACACGAGGTCGGCGGGGGTGTGGCGCATGTGCGAATCCATTCTGTACGGGGGTGGATCAGGCGGTTTCGGGGGCGCCGAGCGGCGCCGGGTCGGTTTCCACGGTCGAGAGCCCGGTGACGAAGTACGGCGACTTCCTTACCCACTTCGCCCAGGCGGCGGCGACGAAGCCGCTGAGCAGCATCACGGTGGGGCAGAAAAGCATGAACCACCCGTTGTCGGGGCTCACTTCGAAGTGGTCGGCGGAGGTGTAGAAGGTCCAGCCGAGGTAGCCGCCGAGGCCGAGCAGGAACAGCGCGCTGAGGACGGGGATCACGACGGCGCGCACGGCCTCGCCCACGCTCTCCCGCAGGGCGCCCCGGAAGCGGTTGGCGGCGGCCAGCGCGGTCAGGGCGTAGTAGAGGGAGACGACGATCCCGATGGCGTTCACGGAGGCCAGGATCAGGTCGCCGATCTTCGGGATGAGCAGGGAGAGGATGGCGATGCCCATGGCGATGCAGCAGATCACCACCGTCCCGACCGCCGGAGTCCCGTACTTGGGGCTGACCTTGAGCCAGAGCGGGCCGAGCGTGCGGTCCCGGCTCATCGCGAACATGCCGCGGACGGTGGGGATCACACCCGACTGGAGCGAGGCGATGGCCGAGAAGGTGAGTGCGATCAGCGGCAGGGCGGCGAGCGGCTGGGCGGCCAGCCGGTCACCGAAGAAGGTGAGGCCCTGGGCGCCGTGGCCCACCAACTCATCGGCGGACAGCACCCGTTGGAAGGCGAAGGAGCCGAGCAGGAAGAGGGCGAGCATGGTGAACAGGGTGATGGTGCCGGCTTTGGAGGCGTCCTTGGGGTCGCGGATCTCCTCGTTGACGCTGAAGGTCGCGTCGAAGCCCCAGTAGCAGAAGACGGACAGCAACAGGCCCTGGGCGAGCGCCTGGCCCGACGGGATGGTGAAGGGGTTCAGCCAGTCGAGGCTGAACGGGTGCGGGCCCTTGAACAGGCCGTACCCGCAGAAGGTGAGCAGCACCGCGTACTCGAAGACGAGCAGCCACTTCTGGAGGTTGGCGGCCGAGCGCGCGCCGGCGACGGCGGTGCAGGTGACCCCGATCAGGACGACGATGCCGAGGATGGTGGACTGCGCCGTGGAGTCGGGGTCCAGGTGCAGGCCGCCGAGTCCGTGCAGGCCCGCCTCGCCCGCCAGTTGGATCAGGGCGGAGCCGGTGACGGCGGTGGTGTAGGAGAGGAAGACGACGGTGGAGACGATGCCGATCCAGCCGGTCAGGAACCCCAGCCAGGGACTGAGCGAGCGGCCCACCCAGACATAGCCGCTGCCCATGTTGGGCTCGACCTTGTTCAGCCGCGAATAGGCGCTCGCGATGCCCAGGATGGGGATGAAGCCGAGCAGCATGATGATCGGCAGATGCAGGCCGACGACGCCGGCGGTGACGCCGAGTCCGATGCCGATGGAGGTGGTGGCCGCCGTTGAGGAGGCGGCGATGGCGATGCCGTCCATGACGCCGAGACTCTTGGGGAGAACGGGTGGGTCACTGCCGTAGGGAGTGCGCACGGTCGCTCCTTCGCCGAGGGGCGCTGATCGGCCCCGATGGCGGCACATCGAACTCCTGGTGAAGTCGGTCCGTCAACGCTGTTGTCATAAGAGTGAGGGCTTCGTAGGGTGGCGGCCCATGAGCGAGCGAGTCGTACCGGACGGGGAACGGCGGCGCCGGCGGCCCACCAAGCGGGGCACGGTCCTGTCCGAGGAACTGATCGTCCACACCGCCCTGCGGCTGATCGGTGAGCACGGGGCGGCGGCGCTCACCGTGCGCCGGCTCGGGACGGCGCTCGGGGCGGATCCGAGCGCGCTCTACCGCTATTTCCGCGACACGGACGACCTGCTGCTGGCGGTGGCCGACGAACTCATCGGCCGCACACTGCGGTCCTGGCGGCCGACCGGCGAGTGGCGGGCCGACCTGCGCTCGCTCGGGCTGCGCATCCACGCCGACTACCAGGCCCATCCGCAGGCGGCGCTGCTCACCTTCACCCGGGTGACCGGGCGGGCCAACGAGATGCGGTCGGTGGAGACGATCCTCGGGATCCTGCGGGGCGCGGGCTTCCCGGACGCCGAGGCGGTGCGGATCTACCACGTCTTCGTCGACCAGGCGCTGTCGTTCGCGGCCCTGGACGCGGCGGTGTTCACGTTGCCCGAGGAGTCCCGGGCACTGGAGGAGCGGGCCTGGCCGGAGCGGTACGCACGGCTTCCGGCGGACACCCATCCGCATGTGGCCGCGACCGCGCCGGTCCTGGTGGCGGAGATGCGGCGCAGCGCCTATCCCGCGGCCCTGGATATGGTCCTCGCCGCGGCCGCGGCCCGTTTGCAGCACGTACGCACATAACGCGCGTCCCCGTGGCGAACAGGCACGTACAGCGCCTGGGCACATGGCGGGTACGCACACGTGGCGCCCGCCGACCCACATGGCGCTTGCGCACAGAAAAGGGCGGCACCCCCACCAGGGGGTGCCGCCCTCTTTGGGGGACCGGGTTACTCGCCCGAGGCGATCGCGAAGACCCGCTTGCGCACGAGGTACCAGCCGCCGACGAGCAGCGCCGCGATGATCGGCAGGCAGTAGATCGTGGTGCGGCCGACACCGCCGCCGTACCACATCAGGAAGGCCACGCTCGCGAGGAAGACCAGCGTGACGATCTGCGTGTACGGGGCCCACGGCAGCTTGTAGGACGGGCGCTCGACGCCGCCCTGCTGGGAGCGCCGCCAGAAGAGCAGCGAGCAGATCATGATCATCGCCCAGGTGCCGAGGATGCCGATGGAGGCGAAGTTCAGCACGATCTCGAACGCGTCGTTGGGCACGAACTTGTTCAGGGCGACGCCGAGGACGCCGAACGCCGCGGTGAACAGCACGCCGCCGTAGGGGACGCGGCCCTTGTTCATGACGCCGACGAACTTGGGCGCGGAGCCCGCGAGCGACATGGATCGCAGGATGCGGCCGGTGGAGTACAGGCCCGAGTTGAGGCTGGAGAGGGCGGCGGTCAGGACCACCAGGTTCATCACGCCGGCCGCTCCCGGCACGCCGAGCTTGTCCAGGACGGTGACGAACGGGCTCTGGCCCTCGGAGTACTCGGTGTACGGGAGCAGCAGCGCGAGCAGCACCACCGAGCCGACGTAGAAGATGCCGACCCGCCACATGATCGAGTTGATCGCCTTGGGCAGGATCTTCTGCGGGTTCTCGGTCTCACCGGCGGCGACGCCGCACAGCTCGACCGAGGCGTACGCGAAGACGACGCCCTGGATGACGAGCAGCATGGGCAGCATGCCCATCGGGAAGATGCCGCCGTGGCTGGTGATGTTGGCGAAGCCCGGCATGGTGCCGTCCACGTCGTGCTGGGTGACCACCAGGTAGATGCCGACCAGCATGAAGGCGACCAGCGCGACCACCTTGATGATCGCGAACCAGAACTCCATCTCGCCGAAGTACTTCACCGAGATGAGGTTGGCGGTGAGGACGACCGCGAGCGCGACGAGCGCGCAGACCCACTGCGGGACGTTGCTGAACATGGCCCAGAAGTGGGCGTAGGTCGCGGCCGCGGTGATGTCGGCGACGGCGGTGGTCGACCAGTTCAGGAAGTACAGCCAGCCGGCCGTGTAGGCGCCCTTCTCGCCCATGAACTCACGGGCGTAGGAGACGAAGGCGCCCGAGGAGGGGCGGTAGAGCACGAGCTCACCGAGGGCCCGTACGACGAAGAACGCGAAGACGCCGCAGACCGCGTACGCGATCGCGAGCGAGGGGCCCGCGCCCGCCAGGCGGCCGCCGGCACCGAGGAAGAGGCCGGTGCCTATCGCGCCGCCGATGGCGATCATGTTGATGTGGCGGGACTTGAGGTCCTTGCTGTAACCGGCGTCACCGGCGTCGATGTGGGGGGTGCCCGTCGCAGCCCCCGCAGGGGCGCTCTGGGTCTCGGCCGCAGGCATGGTGCGGTCACTCATGGAGTTGTTCGCCTTTGTGAGGGGTCATGCGGTCGTGCGGGACCGGCCGTACCGGTGATGCAAGTCGTCACCTTGGCACGGACTAGTGGCCCATGGTCCCGGCTGTCGGTGCAGTTTGGCAGTGGCCAATGTCACGTAGGGATAGATTTGAGGTGTTTCTGAGGTAACCGACAGGTAGCAACGGAACGTTTTTTGTTGCCCAGGGTACCTATGGTGCGAGGACGTCCAGCTCCTGGAGGGCCCCCACCGCGATCTCCCGGGTCAGTCGCTCGGCCTCGGCGGCATCGCGCTCGCGCACCGCCTCGGCCACCCGCACATGCAAAGTGACGGCGGCCGGGTCGGGGTCGGGGAACATCACCTGGTGGTGGGTGCGGCCGGTGAGGACCTCGGCCACCACGTCGCCGAGCCGGGCGAACATCTCGTTGCCGGACGCGTTGAGCACGATCCGGTGGAAGGCCACGTCGTGCACGAGGTACGCCTCCAGCTGGCGGCCGCGCGAGGTGGCGACCATGCCGAGGGCCTGCTCGGTGAGGTCCGCGCACTGGGCGGGCGTGGCCTTCAGTGCGGCGAGGCCTGCCGCGACCGGCTCAACGGCGGAGCGCAGCACGGTCAGGGAGCGCAGCTGGCGCGGCCGGTCGGCGCCCGCGAGCCGCCACCGGATCACCTGCGGGTCGTACACGTTCCACTGCTCGGGCGGCTGTACGGTCACGCCGACCCGGCGTCTGGACTCGACCAGGTACATGGATTCGAGGACCCGCACCACTTCGCGGACGACCGTGCGCGAGACGTCGTAGCGCTGGGCGAGCTCGTCGGTGCGCAGCACGCTGCCCGATGGGTACTCCCCCGCGGTGATGGCCAGACCCAGGCTGTCGAGCACATGCATGTGAAGGCCCCGGGCCCGAGTCGTCATGGGCCAAGCCTACGGGCCACCATCGAGGCCTCAAAAGTATGACTTTTACATCACGAGCTCTTGAATATGTCGTACGTAATGGGTTTGAGTGTGCCGCGACGGACATCGATGTCGAGGAAGACAGCGAGGCACCACCCGCATGAACTCCCCCCTGACCATCGTCGTGATGGGTGTCGCCGGTACCGGCAAGACCACCATCGGGCCGCTGGTCGCAGCACGGCTCGGCGTCCCCTACGCCGAGGGCGACGACTTCCACCCCGCCGCGAACGTCGCCAAGATGTCCGCGGGCATCCCGCTGGACGACGCCGACCGGTGGCCCTGGCTGGACGCCATCGGCGCCTGGGCACACGGGCGGGCCGGGCGCGGCGGGGTCGTCAGCAGCTCCGCGCTCAAGCGGAGCTACCGCGACCGGCTGCGGGCGGCCGCCCCCGGGCTCGTCTTCCTGCACCTGACCGGCGACCGCACGCTCATCGAGCGGCGGATGGCCGAGCGCAGGGGCCACTTCATGCCTGCCGCGCTGCTCGACTCGCAGTTCGCCACCCTCCAGCCGCTGGGGGCCGACGAGGCCGGCGTCGCCGTCGATGTGTCCGGCACCCCCGAGGAAATCGCCGAGCGGGCCGCCGCCGCGCTGCGGCCGCTCTCCACCTAAGGAATCACCACCGTGACCAGACTCAGCGTCGAGTTCCTGGCAGCGGGCGCCACGCAGCCGATCACCTCGGCCGGCAACACCCAGCTGGGCATCGCCGTACTCGCGGGCATCGCCGTCATCGTCCTGCTCATCACCAGGTTCAAGCTGCACGCCTTCCTCGCCCTGACCATCGGCTCGCTGGCGCTCGGCGCCTTCGCGGGCGCACCGCTCGACAAGGCCATCGCCAGCTTCAGCACCGGCCTCGGCGCCACGGTCGCCGGAGTGGGCGTGCTGATCGCGCTCGGTGCGATCCTCGGCAAGCTGCTCGCCGACTCCGGCGGCGCCGACCAGATCGTCGACACCATCCTGGCCAAGGCCGGGAAGTCCGGCGGGCGGGCGATGCCCTGGGCGATGGTGGCCATCGCCTCGATCATCGGGCTTCCGCTGTTCTTCGAGGTCGGCATCGTGCTGCTGATCCCGGTGGTGCTGCTCGTCGCCAAGCGCGGCAACTACTCGCTGATGCGGATCGGCATCCCCGCGCTGGCCGGCCTCTCGGTGATGCACGGGCTGATACCGCCGCACCCCGGCCCGCTGGTCGCCATCGACGCGATCGGCGCCAACCTCGGCGTGACACTCGCTCTGGGTGTGCTGGTCGCCGTTCCCACGGTGATCATCGCGGGCCCGCTGTTCTCGAAGTACGCGGCCCGCTGGGTCGACATACCGGCCCCGGACAAGATGGTCCCCGCCCGCCCCTCCGAGGACCTGGAGAGGCGGCCGAGTTTCGGCGCGACCCTCGCCACCGTGCTGCTTCCGGTCGTCCTGATGCTGGCCAAGGCGCTGGTCGACATCGTGATCGACGATCCGAAGAACCCCCTCCAGCGGGTCACGGACGTCATCGGCTCGCCGCTGATCGCGCTGCTCGCGGCCGTCCTCGTGGGCATCTTCACGCTGGGGCGGGCGGCCGGGTTCACCAAGGAGCGGATCTCCACGACCGTCGAGAAGTCGCTCGCGCCGATCGCGGGCATCCTGCTGATCGTGGGCGCGGGCGGCGGCTTCAAGCAGACGCTGATCGACGTGGGCGTGGGCCAGATGATCCTGGACCTCTCCAAGAACTGGGCGATCCCCGCACTGCTGCTCGCCTGGCTGATCGCGGTCGCGATCCGGCTCGCGACCGGCTCCGCGACGGTGGCGACCATCTCGGCGGCCGGGCTCGTGGCGCCGCTGGCGGCCGACATGTCGACCGCGCACGCGGCCCTGCTCGTGCTGGCCGTCGGCGCCGGTTCGCTCTTCTTCAGCCATGTCAACGACGCCGGGTTCTGGCTGGTGAAGGAGTACTTCGGGATGGACGTCGGCCAGACGATCAAGACCTGGTCGGTGATGGAGACGATCATCTCCGTGGTCTCGCTGGGCTTCGTCCTGCTGCTGTCACTCCTCGTCTAGCTCGGGCTCCCACAGGGGGTGCTCCCGCTTCGCCCAGGGCCGCCCCACCGACCCGGTGCGCATGCCACGGCGTGCCTCCGGGTCGCCGAACGCCATCCACACGTGCCCGGCGACCACGATGCCCACGGCCAGCGACAGCCAGTCGTGCACGAACGTGGACCCGATCCGCACCTCGATCGGCGCGAGGTGCGTGAACCACATCAGCAGGCCGGTGCCCAGCATCACCAGAACGGCTCCCGCGATCCAGCCCGCGTACACCTTCTGCCCGGCGTTGAACTTCCCGGCCGGGCGCGGCTCGGGGTCCCGGCGCAGCGCGCTGCGCAGCCAGGTGCGGTCGTACGGCAGGAAGCGGTTGAGCCGGGCGAGATCCGCGCGCAGCGCCCGGGAGACGAGGCCGACCAGGAGCGGCACGGGCAGCAGCACCCCGCAGATCTCGTGTACCCGCACCACCAGTTCCCGCCGGCCGACCGCCTCGGCGAACTGCGGGACGTACAGAATCGCCGCGGTGACCACGCAGGCTCCCATCAGCCAGGCGGTGGCCCGGTGCACCCAGCGCTCCGCCGGCGTGAACCTCCCTACTTTGTAAGGGAGTTCAGCCGGTGGGGGTGTCTCCGCGTCCGTTGGACCGGCCGACCCAGGCGTCGGTGTCATAGCCTCGCTCCTCCCAGAACCCCCGCTGGACCTGCTCCGTCACGGTGATCCCGGAGAGCCATTTCGCCGATTTGTAGAAGTACATGGGCGCCACATACAGCCGGACCGGCCCGCCGTGGGCGTGGCTGACCGGCTTGTCCTGCATGCTCAGCGCGATCAACACGTCGTCACGGCGCGCCTGTTCGAGGGTGAGGCTCTCGCTGTAGGCGCCGTCGAAGCAGGTGAAGCGGACCGCCCCGGCCCCCGGCCGCACGCCCGCCGCGTCAAGGAGCCGGGACAGCCGCACCCCGGCGAAGGGGGTGCTGGGCACCCGCCAGCCGGTCACGCACTGCACGTCGCGCACCAGCCGGGTCTGCGGCAGCGCGCGCAGCGCGTCGAGCGTGTACGTCGAGGGCCGGGTGACCATGCCGTCGACGGTGAGCCGGTAGTCGGCGGCGCTCCTGTTCGGCACGGAAGAGGTGACCGAGTAGTAGCGGAAGCCGCCGCCGTTGGGCAGCAGGCTGGTGAGGCCGGTGGGGTCCTTGTCGGCGGCGGCGCCCAGGAATGACTCCAGGCCCTGCTGGACGTAGCGGGCGGAGGCGACCCCGGCCACGCCGAGGCCGAGCATGCCGAGCACGAGCCGGCGGCCGACGGGAGCGCCGCGCGGCTGGGTCCGCGGGGGCGGTTCCGGTTGATCTGCTGTCACCCGACGATTCGAACACCGTCGGCCCGGTCCTGCCAGGGGTCACGGCCGTCCGTCACCGTTCCGTCAGAATTCCCCCGGCCCACTCACAGCTCGGCGGCCCGCCCGGACTCCTCGTGACCGGGTGCGCGCCGGCCCGGCACGCCGCCCCGCGTGGCCTGCTCCGCGATCGCCGTCCGCTCCAGCTGGAAGGCCTCGTTGCCCAGACCGATCCGGGCGTGCGTCTCCGGCTTCTTCGCGCGCAGCACGAGTCCGCAGGACAGGCCCACGAGCAGCGCCACCACGATGATCGCGGGCAGCACCCAGTTGAGCGCGTCCTCGGGCCCCGCGCCGACCAGCACGTGGAAGTCCTTGACGGTGTACGCGGCGATGCCGAGCAGCGCGATGCCCGCGGCTCCCGCGGCGAGCAGCCGCCACAGCTGGGCCCCGGCCGCTCCCCTGCGGACGAAGAAGACGATCACGGCGAGGGAGGCGGCGGCCATCAGCAGGATCACGCCGAGCGCGCCCACGTTGCCCATCCAGGTGAACAGGTGCATGACCGGGGCCGTCGGGTCGCCGTCCGGCCAGTGGTCGGTGAGCGCGAAGGCGGCGACGACGACCACCGAGATCACGGTCTGTAGCAGCGAGCCGCCCGCGGGGGCGCCGCTGGTGCTGCTGGTCCGGCCGAACCCGGCGGGCAGCAGACCCTCGCGGCCCATCGCGAACACGTACCGGGCGACGACGTTGTGGAAGCTGAGCAGCGCCGCGAACATGCCGGTGACGAACAGGACGTGCAGCACGTCGGTGAACGTGGTGCCGAGGTTCTTCTGGGCCAGCGCGAACAGCAGCCCGGGGCCCTGCTTCTGCGCGGAGTCCACGATGTCGCGCGGGCCGGTCGCCAGCGTCAGCGCCCAGGAGCTGAGCGCGAAGAAGACGGCGGTGAATCCGACGGCCAGGAACATGACGCGCTTGACGACCACGTTCGGGCGGCTGGTCTCCTCCGCGTACACCGGGGCCTGTTCGAAGCCGGTGAACGCGGCGACGCAGAAGCACAGCGCGATGCCGACGCCGGGTCCGGTCAGGGTGTGCGGGTTGAAGGCGTGCAGCGAGAGCCCGTCGGCGGCCGGTTTCGCGAGGGCGGCGCCGTCGAAGACAACGACGAGGGCGACCTCGATGACGAGGAGCACGCCGAGCACCTTGGCATTGATGTCGATCTTCAGCCAGGCGAGCCCGCCGACCACCGCGACCGCGAGTAGCGCGGGCACCCACCAGTCGATGGTGACGTGCACATAGGTGTCGAGCAGCCCGGAGACCTCGAAGCCGAACATGCCGTAGATGCCGACCTGGAGCGCGCTGTAGGCGGCCAGCGCCACATAGGAGGCCGCGGCGCCCGCGGTCGGGCCCAGGCCCCGCGCGATGTAGGCGTAGAACGCGCCCGCGTTGTGCACGTGGCGGCTCATCTCGGCGTACCCGACGCTGAACAGCGCGAGGACCGCGCCGAGGATCAGGAAGAGCAGCGGCTGTCCGACGACGCCCATGGCCGCGAAGGCGGTGGGCATCACCCCGGCCACCACCATCAGGGGCGCGCTCGCCGCGAGGACCGAGAGCAGCAGCCCCGGCGTGCCGAGGCGGTCGGCGCGCAGCGCCCGGTCCTGCCCCTTGTACGTACTGATCTCGGTCTCGCTGGTCTGGCTCGGCATGCGGGGTCTGCCCTTTCGGAGCTGCCATCGGAAACGGGGACGTGGGGCCCGGCCGTGGTCGCGGCCGGGGTGGTGCTACACGGAGCCGAGCGCGGCGCTGCGGGCGGCGTGGAAGGCGCGGTACGGATCGCGGTCGGGGTAGGACCAGGGCGCGGGGGTGAAGTGGCGCCCGATGCGGTGGAAGAGGGCGGCGGCCTCGGCGGTGCGGCCCTCGCAGTGCTTGGCGTGCGCCAGGAAGTTGAGGTCGACGCCGGCCCTGGGGTGGTCCTCGCGCTCCCATTCCAGCCACCAGTCGAACGCGGTCCGGATCACCTGGGCGGCCCGGCGGCCGCTCCAGTGCCCGGACGCCGCGGCATCACCCGGCCTGCCCCCGGCGCCGGCCAGTACCCGGTAGCGCTCGGCGTGCGCGATCAGCGGCAACAGGGCGAGCGGGGAGTCGGCGGGGGCGCGGGCGGCCGACGCGGCGGCGAAGTCGTACACCTCGTGCAGCGGGTCGGGGCCTTCGGCGGGGCGGCGCTCGGCCAGCCGCGCGGCCATCAGGTGGTGGGCGTGGTGGTGTTCGGGGTGGCGGGCGCGCACCTCCTCGAAGGCGCGCACGGTCTCGTCCTCGGTGCCGTGCGCGCGGGCCAGGGCGAGCAGGGCGAGCCAGGGGGTGGGATCGCCCGGGGCGCGCTCGGCCGCGGTCAGGCAGGCCTGGCGGGCGCGGTCCGCGGACTCCTTGCCGCGCAGGCAGCGCTGGACAGCGGCGCAGGCGAAGAGGGTGGCGGCATCGGCGCTGTCGGGTTCGGCCAGCAGCCATTCGCGGGCCCAGCCGGCGCTGGTCGCGGGCTCGGCCAGCACGGTCATCCGGTGGCCCCTGCGATCCCAGTCGTCCCCGGTGGCGGCGAGCAGCGAGCGGGCCCTGGTCCACCGGCCCTGGGCCAACTGGTCCCGGACGGTGGCGAGTTCGATGTCGTCGAGGGCCGGGTCGAAGGACCGGCTGCCCCGTCGGCGGGGGCGGCCGAGCGGGGGCGGCGGCGGGGACATCCGCGTACTTCCTGTATGGGCGGGGCCTCATGGGCATGGGTGTGCGCAGAACCTGTGCGCGATGGTCGCCGACAGCAAAGCGGCACCCCGTGCTCCGCGTCAAGGCCGTGCGGCCTGTTTGATCATTCAACCCGAGCCGCGCTCAAGGCAGTTGACCGGCGGGGCAGCGGCCGTGGGCCGTCGGGGCAGGCCCGGCTCCGGTTCTGCCCCTGCGGACATCCCCGCGGCCCGGCCGACACCCACCGGCCACCCGCTAGTCCACCGCCTTCGCTGCGGCCCGGCCCGCCGCCCGTCCCGAGAAGATGCAGCCGCCGAGGAAGGTGCCTTCCAGGGAGCGGTAGCCGTGCACGCCTCCGCCGCCGAACCCGGCCGCCTCGCCCGCCGCGTACAGACCGGGCAGGGGCTCCCCGCCCGCCGTCAGGACGCGCGAGGACAGGTCGGTCTCCAGGCCGCCGAGCGACTTGCGGGTGAGGATGTGCAGCTTGACCGCGATCAGCGGGCCGGCCTTCGGGTCGAGGATGCGGTGCGGCGGCGCGGTGCGGATGAGCTTGTCGCCGAGGTAGTTGCGGGTCCCCCGGATGGCGGTGACCTGGAGGTCCTTGGTGAACGGGTTGGCGATCTCGCGGTCGCGGGCCACGATCTCGTGGCGCAGCGCGGCCTCCTCGATCAGGGGTTCCTTGGTGAGCGCGTTCATGCCGCGCACCAGCGAGGCGAGGTCCTTCTCGACCACGAAGTCGGCGCCGTGGTCCATGAACGCCTTCACCGGGCCCGGCACGTCGGCCCGCGCCCGCCCGATGACGCCCCGGACCGACTTGCCGGTCAGGTCGGGGTTCTGCTCGGAGCCCGACAGCGCGAACTCCTTGCCGATGATCTTCTGGTCGAGCACGAACCACGTGTAGTCGTGGCCGGTCTTCATGATGTGGTCGAGCGTGCCGAGGGTGTCGAAACCGGGGAAGAGCGGCACGGGCAGCCGGCTGCCGCGCGCGTCCAGCCAGAGCGAGGAGGGTCCGGGCAGGATGCGGATGCCGTGCCGGGCCCAGATCGGGTTCCAGTTCTGGATGCCCTCGGTGTAGTGCCACATCCGGTCGCGGTTGATGTGGTGCGCGCCCGCCTGTTCGGCGATGCCCAGCATCAGCCCGTCCACATGGGCGGGGACGCCGGACAGCATGTGCTCGGGCGGGGTGCCGAGCCGCTGGGGCCACTGGGACCTCACGAGGTCGTGGTTGCCTCCGATGCCGCCGCTGGTCACGATGACCGCCTGCGCCGTAAGCTCGAAGGAGCCGGTGACGGTCCGGGTGGACGCGGTCCCGCGCCCGGCGTCGGACGGCTCCAGGATCTCCCCGGTCACGGTGTCCACCGCTCCGGCGCCGCGGCCCAGACCCGTCACCCGGTGCCTGAACCTGAACTGAACGAGGCCACGGGCGGCGCCCTCCCGCACCCTCCGCTCGAAGGGGGCCACGATGCCCGGTCCGGTGCCCCAGGTGATGTGGAAGCGGGGGACGGAGTTCCCATGCCCATTGGCGTCGTAACCGCCCCGCTCGGCCCAGCCCACCACGGGGAAGAACCGCACTCCCCGGGCGTGCAGCCACGCCCGCTTCTCGCCGGCGGCGAAGTCGACGTACGCCTCGGCCCACTGGCGCGGCCAGTGGTCCTCGGCCCGGTCGAAGCCCGCCGTGCCGTACCAGTCCTGGAGCGCGAGCGCGCGGCTGTCCTTGATCCGCATCCGGCGCTGCTCGGGCGAGTCCACCAGGAAGAGCCCGCCGAACGACCAGTGCGCCTGGCCGCCGATCGACTGCTCGGGCTCCTGGTCGAGCAGGATCACCTTCTTGCCCGCGTCCACCAGCTCGGCGGTGGCCACCAGGCCCGCGAGCCCCGCCCCGACCACGATCACATCGGCGTCGTACGCCATGGGCCGCTCACTCCGCTCGTCCGCCAAGTTACCCGTGCGTCAGATCTTCGGTATCCCGTCGGCGTGCGTCAACCGCCCGGGGCCCGGCGCCCGGGAGGCGGCCGCGGCCACGGCGCGCTATCGTCGGCCAAGTCAGCGGCCCCCGGCCGTCCTTGAGGTGTACGTCGTGTCGGTAGTGGTCCTCGTCCTCGCCGTGAGCGCAGCGTGTTGTCTGGGCTCGGGCTTCGTGCTGCAGCAGAACGCGGCGCAACACGCCCCGATGAGCGACTTCATGTCGCCACGGCTCCTGCTCGACCTCATGCGGATGCCACGCTGGCTGGCCGGAATAGGCCTGATGGTGGCCGGCATGGTGCTGAGCGCGCTGGCGCTGGGCCGGGGCGAGGTTTCCCTCGTCGAGCCGCTGGTGGCGACCAATCTGTTCTTCGCCATGTGGCTGTCCAGACTCCAGACCCGTCAGCCGCTTGGCCGTCAGGGCTGGGCGGGGCTCGCGCTGCTCGCGGGCGGGGTGACGGCCTTCATCGTGGCGGGCCAGCCGCAGGGCAGCACCTCGGTGGCGGGCCCGCTGCGCCACTGGCTGATCGTGGGCCTGGTGGTGGGGATCGCGCTGCTGCTCGCCGCGCTCGCCAAACACGACCGGCTCAGCGTGGCGGCCCCCGTCATGCTGGCCGTCGCCGCGGGTCTGCTCTACGGCCTCCAGGACGCGCTGACGCGGGTCAGCGGGCAGCGTCTTTCCGGCGGCGGCTGGGCGGGGCTGATGACGAGCTGGCAGCTGTACGCCGTGATCGCGCTCGGGGTGAGCGGCCTCGTCATGGTGCAGAGCGCCTTCGAGGCCGCCCCGCTGCGGATGTCCCTGCCGGCCCTGACGGCCGCCCAGCCGCTGGCGGGCATCGCCTGCGGGGTCGGCTTCCTGGGGGACCAGCTGCGTACGGACGCGGGCGCGCTGGCGTGGGAGGCGGCCGGGCTCGCGGCGATCGTGACCGGCATCGTGCTGCTCGGGCTGCATCCGGCGATGCCGTCGGGCACGGCCGCGCGCGAAGAGGTCCGCGACCTCCAGCCGCACTGAGAGCCGGTCGCCGGCGGACCTGTGGAGCAGTGCCCGCGGCCGGTGATTTCATGGCCGCATGAATCCGGCTGACGAAATCCTGGACATCGTCGACGAGCACGACACGGTGACGGGGCAGGCCCGGCGCGCCGAGGCCTACGCGAAGAACCTGCGCCACCGCTGCGTCTTCGTCCTCGCCCGGGACGGCGCGGGACGGATCTTCGTCCACCGCCGCACCCCGGGCAAGCTCGTCTTCCCCTCGCTCTACGACATGTTCGTCGGCGGGGTGGTCGGCGCGGGCGAGTCCTACGACACCGCGGCGCTGCGCGAGGCCGAGGAGGAGCTCGGCGTGTCCGGTCTGCCCCGGCCCGTGCCCCTGTTCAAGTTCCTCTACGAGAACGGCGCGCAGACCTGGTGGTCCTCGGTGTACGAAGTGCGCTGCGAGCTCGCGGTGCACCCCCAGGTGGAGGAGGTCGCCTGGCACGACTTCCTGACCCTGGCCGAGCTTGAACGCCGGATCGGGGAGTGGGAGTGGGTGCCGGACGGCCTCGCGGCCTGGCGGCGGCTGCGGGCGTCGGGGCTCAGCCTGTCCTGAGGGGTCGCCCCGGGTAGGGTGCGGCGGGTGATCACGATCGGGCAGACCCTGCGGCTGTGGTTCGCGCCGCAGCGCATCGACGAGGAGGGCGAGACCCCCGACTACCGGTTCTCGCTCGCCAACGAGCGCACCTTCCTGGCCTGGATCAGGACCTCGCTCGCGCTGATCGGTGGCGGTTTCGCGGTCGACCAGTTCCTGCCGGAGCTGCGCTGGGGCGTGCGGGTCGGCCTCGCGCTCGCGCTGCTCGCCGCCGGGGTGCTGTGCGCGCTGCGCGCGGTGAACCACTGGGTTCGCTGCGAGCGGGCCATGCGGCGCGGCGAGGACCTGCCGGTGACGCGGTTCCCGACCCTCCTCGGCCTCGCCGTCGCGGTCGTCGCGGTCGTGATGGTGGTGGTCGTCGTCTTCGGCTGGGCGGGCTGATGCCCCCCGCGCCCGCCCGGGACCCCGGGCTCCAGCCGGAGCGGACCCGGCTCGCCTGGCGGCGTACCACGCTCGCCTGCACGGTGGCCGCGCTGCTTGCCGCCAAACAGGCGCTGCACAAAGGGAGTTCGCCGCTGACGATGGCCGCGGTGTCGCTCAGCGGGCTGGCGTGGCTGGGCTTCCTGACGGTCGCGCACCGCCGCATCCGGGGTCTGAGCGGCGCCGGGCGGCCCCGGGTGCTCGGGGTGCGCACCGCGATCGGCGCCACCGCCTGCACGGTGGCCCTGGCCTGTTTCGCCGTCGCCATACTGTTCTGAATCGTGCCGCACCCGGGACCTGGAATCGCCGCCCGCTCTGGACGGCATACCGACTGGTCGGTAGCGTGACCCGGGACAGCATGACCGTCCCGTTGTGGAGGTGCCGACCATGAGCACAGTCCCCCCGCCAGGCCTCGACCCGGAGCGGCTGCGTGCCCACCTCGACCGCGCGCGCCCCGGGCTCGTGAGCGGACCGCTCAGGGCCCGGCTGATCGAGGGGGGCCGGTCGAACCTGACGTACGTCGTCACGGACGGCGCCGGGCAGTGGGTGGTCCGCCGCCCACCGCTCGGCCATGTGCTCGCCACCGCGCACGACATGAAGCGCGAGCACCGGGTGATCAGCGCGCTCCACCCGACGGCGGTGCCGGTCCCCGAGCCGGTCCTGCTCTGCGAGGACGAGTCGGTGCTGGGCTCGCCGTTCTACGTCATGGAGTACGTGGCCGGGACGCCGTACCGCACCGCCGAGCAGCTTGCCCCGCTCGGCGCCGAGCGCACCAGGGCGGCCGTGCTCGGCCTGGTCGACACGCTGGTGGAGCTGCACGCCGTCGACCCCGAATCGGTCGGCCTCGGCGACTTCGGGCGGCCCGACGGTTTCCTCGACCGCCAGCTGCGCCGCTGGGGCAAGCAGCTCGACGCCTCCCGCAACCGCGAACTGGCCGGCATCGACGAACTGCACGCCGCCCTCGGGCGCGAGCTGCCCGCCTCGCCCGCCCCCACCGTCGTGCACGGCGACTACCGCCTCGACAACGTCCTGATCGGCGACGACGACCGGATCAAGGCCGTACTCGACTGGGAGATGTCCACGCTCGGCGATCCGCTGACCGACCTCGGCCTGCTCGTGATGTACAGCGCCAAGCTGGAACTGCCCAACTCGCCGATCTCCACCACGGCGGGCGCGGCCGGGCACCCCTCCCCCGCCGAGTTGATCGAGCGGTACGCGGCCCGCTCCGGCCGCGACACCTCCGCCATCGCCTGGTACACGGCGTTCGCCTGGTTCAAGCTCGCGGTGATCCTCGAAGGCATCCACTACCGCTACACCCTCGGCCAGACCGTGGGCGCCGGCTTCGACCGCATCGGCGAGCTGGTTCCCGTCTTCATCGAGCACGGCCTCACGACCCTCCAGGAAGGCTGAACTCCCCTCATGGACTTCGCATTCGACGCCCGTACCGAAGAACTGCGGACCAGGCTGCTCGCCTTCATGGACGAGCACGTGTACCCCGCCGAAGCCACCGTCGAGGAGCAGCGCGCCCGGCTCGCCTCCCCCTGGGACACCCCGCAGGTGGTGGCGGACCTCAAGGCCGAAGCCCGCAGGCAGGGCCTGTGGAACCTGTTCCTTCCCGACGCGGAGTACGGCGCCGGGCTCACCAACCTCCAGTACGCCCCGCTCGCCGAGATCACCGGCCGCTCCCCGCACCTGGCGCCGACCGCGCTGAACTGCGCGGCCCCGGACACCGGGAACATGGAGGTCCTGGCGCAGTTCGGCTCGGACGACCAGAAGAAGCGGTGGCTTGAGCCGCTGCTCGCGGGTGAGATCCGCTCGGCGTTCGCGATGACCGAGCCGGTGGTGGCTTCGTCCGACGCCACGAACATCGAGACCCGCATCGAGCGCGACGGCGACGAGTACGTCGTCACCGGCCGCAAGTGGTACATCTCCGGGGCGATGAACCCGGACTGCAAGATCTTCATCGTGATGGGCAAGACCGATCCGGGCAACGCGGACGTACGCCGCCAGCAGTCGATGATCCTGGTGCCGCGCGACACCCCGGGCGTCGAGGTGCGCCGGGCCATGCAGGTGTACGGCTACGAGGACCACTCCCACGGCGGTCACGCCGAGGTCGTCTTCCACAGCGCCCGGGTGCCCGCGGGCAACCTGATCGGCGAGGCGGGCGGCGGCTTCGCCATCGCCCAGGCCCGGCTCGGTCCCGGCCGGATCCACCACTGCATGCGGCTGATCGGCATGGCCGAGCGCGCGATCGAGCTGATGTGCCGCCGGGCGGTGACCCGCACCGCGTTCGGCAAGCCCATCGCCCAGCAGGGCGTGGTCCAGGAGTGGATCGCGGACGCCCGCGTCGCGGTCGAGCAGCTGCGCCTGCTCGTCCTGAAGACGGCGTGGCTGATGGACACGGTGGGCAACCGCGGAGCCCACACCGAGATCCAGGCCATCAAGATCGCCACCCCGCGCACGGTCGTCGACATCATCGACAACGCGGTCCAGCTGCACGGCGCGGGCGGCGTGAGCCAGGACTTCCCACTGGCCGAACTGTGGGCCGCGGCACGGACGTTGAGGCTGGCGGACGGCCCCGACGAGGTCCACCAGCGCTCGCTGGCCCGCCGGGAACTGAAGAGGTACGTATAACGACGCAGGGAAGCGGCGGCGCACCGGGCCGCCATTACGGAGTGCCCGAGCCTATCCAAAACGCCCGGTCTTCCCGGGGCAGCACCAGGATTACCCGAGTAGACGTAGTAGGCGCAGCAGATATGACCCCGGGCAGCCTTTCGTCCGTAAGTATTTCCCGGAGCTTCTGGGGTGCGTACGCGCGAAGCCGGCCATCGGTTATATCCGTGCCGCATCCTGTTTGTTTGTCTGCGGTCGCCAATTTCCAGCACCGCCGCAGCCTCTCGTGCCCCGAGCCGACTGCCCCGGGCGGGCGCCTGCGTGACTCCCCACAGCACTGCACCCGTACAGGCCTTGACCAGCCTGTACGGGTGCGGAAGGGGCTCAGACGCCGCCCCGGGCAGTCCCCACGTGTTAGCGGCGAGAAGGCAGAGTGGTGGCGGTTCGAGTTCACCCGCCCACTGCTCTCCCGCTAGCCGAGCAGGACCTTCAGGAGGACGCCCACGACGTGGACGAGTCCGACCACGACACCACCAAGGACGGAAAGAATTGGGAGCACGGTAATCCCCTTGCTGTGAAATGGAGTTTGGCGCCGACTCGGCGGCTCGTTCGAGCCACCCCTGTAACTGCCTAACCCATTGAATGGACACGCCTTCATTCACCCGCACGTGGAAGATGAATTGGCTCCCCCGCCCGTTGGAAGGCGATCCCCTCCCCGCATGCCCCGAAGTCCCGCTCTGCGCCCGGCGCTCCGAGGGGCGGGGTGGGGCAAAGCAGCCCGCTACGGCCGCAGCGCCCGCAGCAGCAGATCCGCCAAGTGGTTCGCGACCTGCTGCTGGGTCAGCGGGCCGCCCGGCCGGTACCACGTCGACAGGTGGTGCACCGACCCGAAGTGGTAGTCGACCACCAGGTCCGCCGGCGTCGCCGTGGAGAACACCCCGGCCGCCTGCCCCTCCTCGATCAGCGCCCGGAACCGCTCGTGGTAGCGCCGCCGCTCCGCACGGACCTGCTTGTTCTTCTCCGGGCTGAGGTGATGCATCGACCGGAAGAAGATCGCGGCGTCGTCCAGGTTGTCGATGGTGGTCACCACCACGTCCGCCGCCGCCTCCCGCAACCGCTGCTCCACCGGCGCGTCCGCGTCGGCGAACGCGTCGAGCCGCTCCTGCTGGAGCCGCAGCACCCGCGCGTACACCTCCTGGAGGAGGTCCTCCTTGGAGCCGAAGTAGTGGTAGAGCGCACCCTTGGTGACCCCCGCCGCCTCCACGATCTCCTGCACGGAGGTGCGGTCGTAGCCGTTCTCCGCGAAGAGGCGAGTGGCGGCGGCGAGCAGCCGCTGGGGGACGGGAGTGGTGCCGTTCGTGTCCGTCGCCTTGGCCATCGCCGCCACCTTTCTCTGGTACGTGTGCGGCATGCCGCACACCGTGTTGTGCTGATCGTTCGTACCGGTCAGTGCGCCTGGGAGCGCAGTTCCCGCCTCAGGATCTTCCCACTCGTGGTCTTGGGAAGCTCAGGCAGGATCTCCACTTCGCGGGGGTACTTGTACGCGGCCAGCCGCTCCTTGCAGTGCGCGGCGAGTTCCTCGGGCCCGGCCTCGGCGCCCGGACGCAGACTGACGTACGCCTTGACGCTCTCGCCCCGGTAGGCGTCCGGGATGCCGACCACGGCCGCCTCGCGGACCGCCGGGTGGGTGTACAGGACGTCCTCGACCTCGCGCGGCCAGACCTTGAACCCGGACGCGTTGATCATGTCCTTCATGCGGTCGACCACATAGAGCCAGCCGTCGCGGTCCATGAAGCCGATGTCGCCGGTGCGCAGTTCGCCGTCCGGGAAGGCCTCGGCGGTGGCGTCGGGCCGGCGCCAGTAGCCGGGCACGACCTGGGGCCCGCGCACCACGATCTCGCCCTGCTCGCCGAAGGGCACCTCATCACCGGCCGGGTCCAGGATCCGTACCAGCGTCTCGGGTCCGGGCACGCCGACGGACAGGGTTCCCGAAACCGGGTCGACCGGCGCTTCCTTCTCGGGCGGCACCGAGGCACAGGGGGCGGTGCACTCGGTCAGTCCGTACCCGTTGCGGATGTACGGTCCGAAGCCTTCGCGGAACTTCTCGACCAGCGCGGGCGGCAGCGGCGCGCCGCCCGAGGAGATCACCTGGAAGCACGCGAAGTGCTCCCGGGTGACGCCGGGGGTGGCCGCGAGCGCCATGAAGGCCGTGGAGGGGCCGACGGTGTAGGCGGGGCGGTGCTCGGCGAAGGCGTCGAGGACGACGCCCGGGTGGAAGCGGTAGGCCAGGACCAGGGTGCCCGCGTTGGCGATGCAGGCGGCGAGTTCACAGACCATGCCGGTGATGTGGAAGAGCGGCGCGAGCGCGAAGTAGCCCGAGCCTTCTGCTATCGGATGTCCAGTGCGCTGCCTCTCCGCGTTGTAGGTGATGCCGCGATGGGTGTTCATCGCGCCCTTGGGGGTGCCGCTGGTTCCGGAGGTGTAACTGATCAACGCCGTGTCGTGGGCGGAGAGTTCCCGCTCCGCGGGGGCGGTCAGCCCTTGCCGGGCGACGGCGACGAGGTCGTCGGTGTCGGTGGGCCGGGGCAGCCGCTCGAAGCCGAGGACCCGCTCGTCGTTGCGCGTCTGGAGGTCGAGTTCGCCGGCGGTGAGCACGGTGCGCACCGGGGAGCCGGCCGCGGTGTCGCGCAGATAGCCCTCCCAGGCGCGGTCCGAGCAGATCAGCGCGGCGGCTTCGGAGTCCTTCAGGACGTGCGCGACCTCGGCCGACTTGTACATGGGGTTGAGCGGGACGACGGTGGCGCCCGCCTTCCACGCGCCGAGCAGGGCGATCACGAAGTGCGGGGTGTTCTGGAGCATGAGCGCCACGCGGTCGCCGCGGACCAGGCCCCGGGCGGCGAGGTGGCCGGCCACGGAGTCGGAGAGCGCGTCGGTCTCCTGGTAGCTGAGCCGCCCGTCGAAGTAGGCGAGCGCGGTCCGGTCGGGCGCCCGCTCGACGGCCGCCCGGAAGGACTGGAGCACGGTCTCCGGCGGGCTGATGGGGGCCCGCTGCGCCTCGCTGAGCTGGGTGAGCCAGGGCTTCGCCGCGTAGATCGAGGTCATCCGGCGTTCGCCTCCCACTTCTGCTGGAGGTGGTTCATGCTGGTCAGCCAGCGGTCGGGGGTGGCCGCGCGGGCGGTGTAGTAGTCGGCGACCTCGGGGTGGGGCAGCACCAGGAAGCGGTCGGCGGCCATCGCCGCGAAGAGCGCCTCGGCCACGCCCTCCGGCTCGATGGCGGTGGGCTTGAGCACGAGGTCACCGGCCGAACCGGTGGCGGCCAGCATGTCGGTGCGCACCCCCTGCGGGCAGATGGCGTGGACCTGGACGCCGCGGTGGCGATAGGTCAGCGACAGCCATTCCGCGAACGCGAGCGCGCCGTGTTTGGTGACGCTGTACGGGGCCGCGCCGATCATGGTGAGGAGGCCCGCCGCGGACACGGTGGACACGAACCGGCCGCTGCCGCGCTCCAGCCAGTCGGGCAGCAGCTCGCGGGCGGCCCGGACGTGCGCCATCACATTGACGTCCCAGGCGGCGGCCCACACGTCCTCGGGCGCCGACTCCGAACCGCCGGAGCCCAGGCCCGCGTTGGCGCAGTAGATGTCGATGGTCCCGCCGAGTGCCTCGCGGGCAGGCGCGACGATCGCGGACGCGTCGCCCGGGACGGCGATCGCGCCGATCTCGTCGGCGGTCGCGCGAGCCTTGTCGGCGTCCAGGTCGTTGACGACGACCCGGGCGCCCTCCGCCGCGAATCTGCGGGCGAGGGCGGCCCCGATGCCGCCACCGGCGCCGGTGACCACCACTGTGGCGCCCTGGAATGCCTGGACCGTACTCATCGAGACCCGCCTCTCTGCGTGCCGATTGCTACGGCAGACTAACCAGTCGGTATGTCCCGGGGGAAGCCCCCCGAGCCCTCCGGACCCGCGCCCTGCCCCCGCCCCGCCCTTCCGCCCGCGGACCGCGCATGGCCGCCCCCCGCAATCCCCAGCGGTGTGCGGCGCGGGGCATACCCGGCTTGTCCGGCGGTTGAAGGCGAGCGGCGTTCGGGCGCGATGCGGAGCCCGGGGCGCAGCCCGGGAGGCTCCCGCACCGGAGGGCAGCGGCACGCCTCGTTCCGCGCGGGGCCCGCGCCCGCTAGCGTGCGCATGACAGTGGGCCGTAGCGCGGAGGTGTGCGGATGAACCTGTCCAGACGGGGTCTGATCGCGGGCACGGTCGCGGCCGGAGCAGGGGGAACGCTCGCCGCCGCACCCGCCCGCGCCGACGGCAACCGCGCGCTCCGCACCGGATTCGACCGGCTCGCCGCCGACGGCTACGCCGCCCTGGCCGGCCAGAAGGTGGGGGTGGTCACCAACCCGACCGGGGTCACAGGGGACGTACGCCACATCGTGGACGTCATGCACGCCGACCGCCGGGTGAACCTGGTGGCGGTCTTCGGCCCCGAGCACGGTTTCCGGGGAACCGCGCAGGCGGGCGGCTCCGAAGGCCGCTACAACGACCCGGCGACCGGGCTGCCGGTGTACGACACGTACACGAAGAGCGGACAGCCACTCGCGGACGTCTTCACCACCTCGGGCGTCGACACGGTGGTCTTCGACATCCAGGACGTGGGCGCGCGCTTCTACACGTACATCTGGACGCTGTACGACTGCATGGAGGCCGCGGCGCTCGCGGGCAAGCGGTTCGTCGTCCTTGACCGGCCCAATCCGGTGACCGGGCGGGCGGCGTCCGGCCCGGTGCTCGATCCGGCGTTCGCGACCTTCGTCGGGCGGCAGCCGATCGCCCAGGCGCACGGGATGACGGCGGCCGAGCTCGCCCGGCTCTTCAACGCCCAATTCCTCGGCGGAAAGGTCGCGTTGACGACCGTGGGCATGACGGGGTGGCGGCGCTCGCGGTTCTTCGACGCCACCGCACTGCCGTGGGTGCCGCCGAGCCCCAACATGCCCACGGCCGACACGGCTCTGGTGTACTCGGGCACCTGCCTGTTCGAGGGCACGAACCTTTCCGAGGGTCGGGGTACGACGCGGCCGTTCGAGCTGCTGGGAGCCGACGGGATCGACGGCCGGTGGGCGGCCGCGCTCAATGAACTCGCCCCGGCCGGCGTCCGGTTCCGCGAGGCGTACTTCGCGCCGACGTTCTCGAAATTCGAGGGGAAGACGGTCGGCGGGGTCCAACTGCACGTCCACGACCGGGAGTCCTACGATCCGGTGCGCACCGGGATCCTGCTGCTCGTGACCGCGAAGCGGGTGTGGAGCGGCTTCGCCTGGCGCCCGGACAACTGGATCGACAAGCTCACGGGCTCGGCGCTGGTACGGACGATGATCGACGCGGGTGCGGGAGCGGACGAGGTGGTGGCCGCCTGGCAGCCGGGGCTCGCCGCGTTCGAGGCGGTGCGCCGCGAGTACCTCATGTACGGGTGAACCGAACCGCGAGCCCAGGCGGTAATTCGGTACACACCCCGCGGGTCACACGTATGGTCAGCTCCCCCGTCCGGCGGGACGATGGGCTCGCTCATCGTCGAGCGGACCGGAGGTCGGGCCATGACGGACATCGGAGTCGAGCCGTACCGGGAGATCACCTTCGACGCGGACGGCGACGCCGATCCTGCGCAGCGGGCGGCCCTGGCCACCGTGGAAGCGACGGACCTGGTGATGTTCGCGCACGGCTGGAACAACACCCCGTCCAACGCGAGAGACCTGTTCCGCGCCTTCTACGCGCCGTTTCCCGCCCTGCTCGCGAACGCGCCCGGGGTGCGGCTGGGGTACTCGGGCGTGATCTGGCCGTCGATCCGCTTCACGGACGAGACCATCCCCAACTTCCCGCATCCGGCCGCGGCCACCGCGGGGCCCGGCCTTGACGACGCGACCGTGGCGGCGCTCAAGGGAGCCTTCCCCGGACAGGGGCCGGCCGTCGACCGGATCGCCACGCTGCTGTCCCAACAACCCGACGACGAGGCGGCGTTCAACGAGTTCGGGCGGCTGACCCGGCAGCTGGTGACGGCCTCCAGCAGCGCGGCCCGAGCCGTCGGGGACCTGACGGTGGAGGACGGTCCCGGCGCCTCGCCCGCGATCCTGACGGACGACACACTCGGCCTCTGTCAGCGGTTCACGGCCGCCCTGGCCGACACCGGGATGGCGGTGCGGCCGGGTCCGTCCGGCCCCTCGTTCTCGATCGGCGGCTCCCTGAAGCACCTCTGGGACGGCGCGAAGGAGGTGCTGCGCCAGACCACCTACTACGAGATGAAACGCCGGGCCGGAACCGTGGGACAGCTCGGTCTCGGGCCACTCATCAGTCAACTGGCCTCCGTTCAGCCCCACTTGAGAATTCATCTGGTCGGGCACAGCCAGGGCGCGCGGCTGGTCGCGTTCGCGCTGAAAGGGCTGGGGGGCGGGGCACGCACCGTGAAGTCGGTGACGCTGCTCGAAGGCGCCTTCTCCCACTACGCGTTCGCCGAGCGGCTCCCCAACGGCCTCACCGGGGCGGGCGCGCTGTCCGACATGCAGCAGCGGATCGACGGCCCGCTCGTCTCCTGCTACTCGCACTTCGACACCGCGCTCGGCGTCATCTACCCACTGGCCTCAGCCCTGTCCGGGGACGATGCGAGCGAGCTGCCCGGACTGGAGAAGCGCTGGTGGGCGGTGGGCCACGACGGCATCCAGGCGGTCACCTCGTGCACCACGCTGACGCTGGACGAGGCGCTGCGCGACGGGGTGCCGGACTCGGGCTGCGTCAGCGTCGACGCGGCGTCCGTGGTGAAGGCCGGTGGGCCGCCGGCCGGTGCGCACAGCGACATCTGCCACGAGCAGCTGGCGCGGGTGGTGCTGGCCGCGGGCCGGATCGGCAGGGTCTGACCCGCGGCCGCTCATCCGCCGAAGCGTGCCCGGTGATCACGGGCCGGGGCTTCTCAAGCGGTCTCGTGGAAGTCCGGTGCGCCCCCGCACCCTGAGGGGGTGCGGGGGCGCGGGCCGCTGCGGGCCGACCACGGCCGGCCCGCAGTTGACCCGCTGCCCGTGGCGCGCCTAGCGGTGACTCGGGAACTCGACCACCTGCTGATAGGTCGGCCGGTTCTGCCAGTTGATGACGGACTGGGTGATGCCGCCGAGCGGGCGCTGCGCGATGCTGTCGGCGCACCACTGGTCGCCGGCCGAGCACCCGGCGTCGCCGGGGTAGACCTGGGCCGGGGTCTTCGCGGCGGCCTGCTTGAGGGTGCCGAGCAGGGCGTCGCGGCAGGCGGCCAGGTTGCCGTCACCGCAGTAGGCGCGGCCGAGCGGGCCCTGCACCGGCTGCCCAAGGACCGTACGCAGGTCCTTGTCGACATAGCTCCACCAGCCGAACTGGAAGGCGGAGCCCGCGTGCGCCCCGGTCGGGCCGTGGGCGGCCGAGGGGGATTCGTCGGTGCTCAGATTGGCGGTGAGGGCGCTGTAGAGCGGGTCGCCGAGTCCGGGCCTGAACTCGGCCTCCACGAGCAGCGGCCACCAGGCGTCCATCAGGCGCACCGCGTCGGGATGGGTGTACGTGTGCGAGCCCTGCGCGGTTTCGCGGCGCTGGGTTCCGTCCGCCTTCCAGGACTCCAACTGCTGTACCGCAGTGGCCAGTTGGGGGTCGGTGACGGGGGCGCTGCGCACGACCTTCAGAAGGTCGGGCAGAACGTCCTCGCCGCGCAGGTCGGTGACGGCGGCCTGGGCCATGGCCCGGGTGAGCGAGGAACGGGTGACGCCGCCCTGGGCGACCAGTGCCTTGACCCGGTCGTCGAGGAGGTTGGCGCGGTGCACCGAGCCGTCACCGAAGCCGGCCGTGGAGAAGTCCTTGGCCTGCTTGTTGTTCCAGGAGACGTAGTAGTCCTGGCCGATCGACTGGGGGTGCTGGGCGGGCGGGGTGTAGGCCGCCGTGTTGTACGCGGGATCGAAGCCCTGCCATTCGTAGGCCTGCTCGGCCTTGGTGGGCAGCGAGGGGTCGACGTTCGGGTTGCGGACCGGGTTCAGGCCGCTGTTGTAGTAGGCGGCGGTGCGGGAGTCCGCGTAGAACCAGTTGAAGGTGTAGTCGACGTGCTGGGCCGCCTCCTGGAAGGTCTTGGCGTCCTTGACGTAGGAGGGGTCGTTCATCATCTGGAAACCGATGATCGAATCGGCGTCGTGACGGTAGGTGGAGCGCAGTGAGGTGTACGCGACGGGCTTGCCGCCTACGGTGGCGCGGGCGGTGACGATGCCGTAGTTGGTGCGCCAGACCTGCATCCGGTAGGAGCCGGCCGCGGTGGTGTCGGCGACCGTCGGTGTCCAGGAGTTGGTCTTCTCCAGCTTCTCCATCGGGGTGCACACGCCCCGGTAGAGGTAGTGGGTGGAGTCCTGGCACAGCTCCACGGCGTAGGTGTCGGTGATGTCCTGGCCCGCCGAGGTGGCCGACCAGGCGTAGTCCTGGCCGCGGCCGAGCTGGACGTACATGCCGACCCCGGCGAAGGAAGCGCCGCGGGCGCTGATGCCGGGGCCCTGGATCTCCTGGAGCATCAGCAACTGTGGCGCGAAGTAGCCGGTTTGGGGACCGAACACCGCCACCGGGTTGCCGCTCGCGGTGTGCGAGCCGGACACGACGAGGGCGTTGGACATGCCGCGCGGCTTGCCGAGGTCTATGCCGGGCAGTGCGCCGTTGTCGTACATGCCCTTGAGCGGCTTGAGCTTCTGCGGAACTTTCACGTCCGCCTTGGCATTGGTGTTCGCCGAGCCCGTACGGTCGTAGACGAGCTGCTCGGGGACGACGGTACCGGGGTCGGGCATCGCGGTGCCCTGCGCGTTGGCGGGCTTGCCCGCGTACGGGAAGCTGGTGCCGTCGTGGACGGTGAGCGCCGCCTCGGGGTCGTTGCGTTCGCGGAAGGACTCCCAGATTTTGGTGCCCTCGGCGACGCCGTACTTGGCCTGCGCGGCCTGGAGGGAGAGCGCGGCCTGCACCTCGCCGCCACCGCCCCCGCCGAAGAGTCCGCCCACGACCGAGGCCAGCGCGATCAGGTCGGTGAGCTTGAAGGGCTGGATCTCCCCGACGTTCGTAATGGAGTCGATCTTGCCGGTCAGGACGTACTCGCCGGGGAAGTAGCGGCCGTCCTTGGACTGCTTGGCATAGGCGTTGATGCCGTCGACGTACGCCTGGGCGTCGGCCATGGCCTGCTCGCCGCGGGCGCCGTTGGTGGTGCGGATGCGGTCGACCTGCGCCTGGAGGTCGGCCTCGGTGTACGGGGCCTGCGGCCAGAACTCCTGCTCCAGGCCCTGGTTGGCGAGGGCACCGCCCGCGAAGGAGGTGAGCTCGCCGCGCCCGATGTGCCGGAAGAGGTCCATCAGCCAGAGCCGGTCCTGGCCGGCCGCGTACCCGGCGCCGTATTCGGTCCCGTACCGCGTGGTGCCCTTGATGTGCGGTACGCCCGTCGCCTTGTCCCGGGTGATGGTGACGTCGGGGCGCGGTGAACTGGTGGACTCCGCCTGCCCGTTCGGCACCCCGAAGGAGGCGTCGTTGAAGAAGCCGTTGAGCTTGTCGTCGGTGAGCGAGGACTGACCGGCCACCAGGGCGTCGTACTTGCCGAGTTGATCGTCGCTGTGTGCGGGGTGGGTCCCGAACAGCTTGTTGCCCAGGATCTCCACGAGAGTCGCGTTGCCGTTGGCGCCGGGCGGCAGGATGTCGGAGCACTGCCCCTGGCAGTGGTCGCCGTCCGCGGGTTCGGCGGCGCCGGCCGGGATCGCGGGGCTGAGCATCGCGGCGGCCAGGGCTATGACGGTGGCGGCGGTGGCGGCCGCCCTGCCCCGCCGCACGCGCGGGAGTGCCCGGGGTTTCCCGTTGGCGGTTCTGAGCCTTGCGGTGCGTCGTCGCATGCGCGCTCCTCAGCGGTCGTCTCGAAAGTCCGGTGCGATGGCCCGCCCGGTGAGGGGCGCGGCGCACCGCGCGACCAGCCACGAACTACCCGCGGATTTCGAACCGGTCTTCCGGCGGAGCGCTTAGTGGGGGGCCGATGCGCGGAGGCTACTCAGGGGTACGGCAGAACGTAAGGTGAACATGCGTCACCTTCTCCGAATCCCCACACGGCCGCCCGATCAGCTCCGCGATCTCCGCGGCGGCCACCGGCGGTGGATCCCATTTCGGCCTCGGCCGGTGCGCGTAATTCTTCCGGGCTCCGCAGGGATATGTGGGGCGGACGAATGGGGTTCGTGTCAGTGGGGCCCAAGTGGCCATGGGGAACAGACCGGTTGAAGGGATTCCGGATGCCCGACCGACCGGTTCCCGCCGTGGCTCACGCACGTCGCACGGCCCGCCCCCTTCCCTCACCTCGGGACGTTCGAGCAGGTGGGCGGGGAGGCGGGGCCATTCGAGCCAGCTCCCGAGCACTTCGTGAGAATCGGATTCCCGGGGAGCGGACAGGGTAGGCGAATCCCCCGTAATGGACGCCATCGGAATTTCGATGGAGCCGGATCGGCTTCCGGTACGTCCATTCCTCGACGCCGAAGTACGAGCGACGGAGGTGGCAGGGCCATGGCTGGTTTCCGCAGTCTGGCGAGACAGGTGCGCGACCCGAGGAACGATCTCGCGTTGCGGCGGTATTCGCTGCGCAAGTGCCTGGAACGGTTCGCCCCTTATGGGCACCGGGCGACCTGGGACCATCTGTGCGGCAGGCACCGCATCGGGCCCGAGGACCGGGCACCCGATCCGGCGCGGCTGGTGGCCGCGCTGGACGAGCTGGAGGCGGCCAGGGCCGTCTGGCTCGCCTACGAAGTGGAGTTCGCCCAGCGCAGGAAGCGCGAGAAGCACGAGGGGCTGCGGCGGCCGGGCTCCATCGACGACTGGCACCGGCGCACCTGGGGCGGTTTCGGGGTGGCGTGGTGCGACGATCCGGCGGTGCATCCGGACGGCCCGATGGCCGAGGTGCTCGGCCGTATGATCTCGGCCCTGCGGGGGGCACCCGGGGCAGCGTGCCCGGCGTGCGGCGGAGGACTGCTGGTGTGGAAACAGGATCTGGCCCATGAACCGTGGTTCGGACCGGTCTGCTCGGGCTGCGGGATCCTGGTGCCGCAGCCGGTGCTGACCTCCGAGGCGCTGGCGCGGGCCAAGTCGGTACGGCGCGGAGCGCTGGTATCGGTGGCGTGAGAGGCGCGGGGGCGAGCCGGCTCTCCCCCGCGTTGTCCGTGCGGCCGACATCGCGCCGCGCGTTGTCCGTGCCGGTCGCGTTGCCAGTGCCGTTCGGTTGCCAGTGCCGTTGGGGTCTCAGTGCCGTTCGGGTTGCCAGTGCCGTTGGGGTGTCAGTGCCGTTCGGCACCATCGACCACATGCTCCAGGCATGCCTCAACGGCGCACGAAGTACGCGTGACAGCGCGGCGGTTCCGCTCTGGTCGGCCGCGCTTGCCGAGTCCGCCGCGGGCAACGGACGGGGGCGCCGTCAGCCCTTGCGTTCCGCGAGCAGGCGGGAGCCGGCCATGCTGGTGCCGAACACGTCGTCCGGGTTGGACAGGACACAGGTGCTCAGCGACAGGCAGCCGCAGCCGATGCAGTCCGTGAGGTGATCGCGCAGCTGGCTCAACCGCTTGATGCGCTGGTCGAGTTCGGAGCGCCAGTTCTCGGAGAGGCGGGCCCAGTCCTCCTTCGTGGGGGTGCGCCCCTCCGGGAGTTCGGCCAGGGCGTCGCGGATCGTGGCGAGCGGAATGCCGACGCGCTGCGCGGCCCGCACGAAGGCGACGCGGCGCAGGGTGTCGCGGCAGTAGCGGCGCTGGTTGCCCGCGGTCCGGCGGCTGGTGATCAAGCCCTTGGACTCGTAGAAGTGCAGGGCGGACACGGCGGCCCCACTGCGCGCGGACAACTGCCCGACCGTGAGCTCGTGGATCTTCTCTGTAATCTGCGGCACCCCTCGAACCCTACTGGTCCACGTTCCGTACGTCGTTGACAGGACCGGCGGCCCCAACCATGCTGAGCTAGCTGAGCAAGCGCTTGTACATGACGGCGAGAGCGTCGCGAAAGGCAGGGATCAAGGACATGGCAGAGCCGAGGATCTTCACGTCCGCCGAAGAGCTGAAGGCCGGCGTCGGCGAGCAGCTCGGGCACAGCGACTGGCTGGAGATCGACCAGAAGCGAATCGATCTGTTCGCCGACGCCACCGGCGACCACCAGTGGATCCACGTCGACCCCGAGCGGGCCGCGGCCGGTCCCTTCGGGACGACCATCGCGCACGGCTACCTCACCCTGTCGCTGCTCCCGGCACTGGTCCCGCAGGTCCTGCGGGTCGAGGGCATGAAGATGGGCATCAACTACGGCACCGAGAAGGTCCGCTTCCCGGCCCCGGTGCCGGTGGGCTCGCGGCTGCGCGCCACCGCCGTGCTGACGGGGGTCGTGGAGGCGGGCGGTGGTGTCCAGGTCACTGCGAAGGTCACCGTCGAGCGCGAGGGCGGCGACAAGCCGGTCTGCGTGGCGGAGTCGGTCTCCCGCTACTTCTTCTGAGCACCGGCTCCGCAGTCCTTCGGGGCCCGGCGCCGCGGTCCTTCTGAACACCGGCTCCGCGGCCCGTGGAGCCCGGCGCCGCGGGACACCCGGGGCGAGCGCTTCCCGGCCGGGCCCCGCGGGCCGCTACTTCTGGGCCCCCACCATCCGCAGCACGAGGTCGGCGTAGAGCGCGCCGACCTCGTCGGGCGTGCGCCGCCCCTGGGTGTTGAACCAGCGCGCCACGTCGATGCAGAGCGACAGCACGGCGAGCGTGGTGCCGGGCACGTCCGGCACGTCGAACTCCCCCGCCGCCACCCCGTCGTTGAGGATGCGGCGCACCGCGGCGTCGCTGCGCCTGCGCAGTTCCACGATCTCGGTGCGGTGCTCGTCGCCGAGCGCGTCGAGTTCGTACTGGACCACACGGGCCGTCATGTGGTGCCCGGCGTGCCAGCGGACGAAGGAGCGCACGGCGGCACAGAGCCGTTCGGCCGCGCTCCCCTCGGCGTCCGCCGCGGACTCCAGGATCTCCAGCGCCTTGTCGTGGCCGATCCTGCTGATCCGGTGGAGCAGCTCTTCCTTGGTCTTGTAGTGGATGTAGAGCGCGGCCGGGCTCATACCGGCCCGGCCCGCGATGTCACGGGTGGTGGTGGCGTGGTAGCCGCGCTCGGCGAACGCCTCGACGGCGGCGACGAGCAGTCGCCTGGCGGCCTCGGGCGTGACCTCACCCCAGGGCTTCTCCTCGCCGCCGGCCGTCTCCTCAGTCACGTCAGCCGTGCCCATCGCTCGCCCCTTCCATCCGTCCGTACTTCCGTTCAGCGGGACGAACACCATACCCCGAGGGTGAGCAAGCGCTTAGAGCTTCTGGAACGGGTCGTGTTCCGCGAGGAGCTTCTCCAGTCGGGCCTGGTCGACGCGGCTGACGATCTGCCCAGCCTCCTGCCGGTCCCTGATCACCTTGGCCAGCGTGAAGGCGGAGGTGACGAGGTAGAGGACGGCGATGCCGAGGAAGGCGCGCACCCAGGCGTCGGCCTGGAGACGGAGGATCCCGATCGCGGTGGCGAAGAGCGCTGTCGCGAAGGCGGCCACGGCCTGCCCGTAGTAGGCCGCGGTGTTCTGCTGCTTGACCGGTGTGTCACTCATGACGGACAGCATGAGGCGGATGCGGCACGCGCCATATCCGCTCTCGTACTCAGGGACGTACTCACTGGGACCGGGGGCTAGAATGCCGAAACCCCGGTCTCCGCGCGGCCGATGATGAGTTTCTGGATCTGGCTGGTGCCTTCGTACAGGGTCATCACGCGGGCGTCGCGCAGCAGCTTTCCGACCGGGTACTCGTCGATGTAGCCGTAGCCGCCGAAGACCTGGAGGGCGTTGTTGGCGGCACGCACCGCGGCCTCGGAGGCGAACAGCTTCGCCTTGGAGGCGGCGGTCGCGAACTCCTGGCCCCGGTCGACCAGATCGGCCACCCGCCAGGTCAGCAGCCGGGCCGCGTCCACGTCCACCGAGATGTCGCTGATCAGCTCCTGGACGAGCTGGTAGTGGGCGATCGGCTTGCCGAACTGCTCGCGCTCACCGGCGTAGCGCACGGCCGCGTCGAGTGCGGCCTGGGCGATGCCGACGCAGCCCGCCGCGACCGACATCCGCCCCTTGGCGAGCGCCGACATCGCTATCGAGAAGCCCTTGCCCTCGGGGCCCAGCAGGGCGCTCGCCGGGACCCGTACGTCTTCGAGGACGAGTTCGGCGGTCGCCTGGCCGCGCAGGCCGAGCTTGCCGTGGATGGCGCGACGGCTCAGCCCCGGGGTGTCGGCGGGCACGAGGAACGCGGAGACACCGCGGTGGCCGGGCTCGCTGTTGGTGCGGGCGAAGAGCAGCACCACATCGGCCCAAGTGCCGTTGGTGATGAACATCTTGGTGCCGTTGATGACGTACCCGTCGCCGTCCCGCACGGCCCGCGTGGCGAGGTTGCCCGCGTCCGAGCCGGTGCCCGGCTCGGTGAGCCCGAAGCAGCCGACGGCGTCGCCGGAGGTGAGGCGCGGCAGCCAGGCCCGCTTGTGCTCCTCCTCGCCCCAGGACGCGATGGTCTTGGCGACCAGGCCGAGCGAGACCGAGACGATGCCGCGGACCGAGGAGTCACCGCGACCCAGTTCCTCGGTGACCAGGCAGTAGGCGAGGTGGTCGCCGCCGGAGCCGCCGTACTCCTCGTCGATGGTGAGCCCGAGGAACCCGAGCGCGCCCAGCTTCTTCACGATCGACTTGTCGACGTTCTCCGAACGGTCCCACTCGATGACGTGCGGGGTGATCTCGCGGCCCACGAACTCCTCGGCGAGCTGCCGCACCGCCGCCTGCTCCTCGCTCAGCTCCAGGTTCATCCCTGCACCCCAGTTTTAATTACCACTGCTAGTTTTTGGTTGGCAGGCCCTACTATGTGCCGCATGGCCCGACCGCGCAAGCCCCTCCTGAGCCCCGACCGCATCGTCTCGACGGCGAGCGCGCTGGTGGACACGGAGGGCCTCGCGGCGGTCTCGACCCGGCGCCTCGCCGCCCAGCTGGGGGTCAGCGGCCCGTCCCTGTACAACCACTTCCGCACCAAGGACGAGATCCTGGAGGCCGTGGCCGACGCCACCTCCGCACAGGTCGACCTGTCGATGTTCGACCCGGACGACGACCGCGACTGGCGTACGTCGCTGCACGACTGGGCGGTGGCCTACCGAGCGGTCCTCACCCGCCACCCCAACATCGTTCCGGTGCTCGCCCAGGGGCCGGGCCGCCGGCCGGCGGGTCTGCGGCTCGCCGACGCGGTGTTCGGCGCGATGGTCGCGGCGGGCTGGCCGCCCGCGCAGGCGACCCGCATCGGCGCGCTGATGCGGTACTTCATCATGGGCTCGGCGCTCGGCTCCTTCGCGCGCGGATTCGTGGACGACGAGAGCGCGTACGACCCGGCGGACTATCCGCACCTGGGCCAGGCGCACCTCCTCGCCGAGCGTCAGGAGCGGATCGACGAGGGCGCCTTCGAGACCGGGCTCCAGGCCCTGCTCGACGGGCTCGCGATCCAGTACGGAGCGCTGGGCGACCAGCCCGCCCCCGAGGCGGCGGGCCCCGCTCGATAATTCGGCCGAATCCCGACCGCCGGACGCCTACTGTCCTCGCATGACCATGACGAACTTCTCACCCGAGCGCCGTTCCGCTCGGCTCGCCCTGGCCGCGGTGGCGGTCTCCGTCGTGTTGTGGGCCTCGGCCTTCGTTGCGATCCGCAGCGCGGGGGACGCCTACGCCCCCGGCGCACTCGCCCTCGGCCGTCTGCTGTCCGGGGCGCTCGTGCTCGGTCTCCTGCTCCTCATACGCCGCGAGGGGCTGCCGCCGAAGGCTGCCTGGCCCGGCATCGTGGCGTCCGGCGTGCTGTGGTTCGGCTGCTACATGGTGGTCCTCAACTGGGGCGAGCGGCAGGTCGACGCCGGCACCGCCGCGATGATCGTGAACGTCGGCCCCATCCTCATGGCGCTGCTCGCCTCCCGCTTCCTCGGCGAGGCGCTGCCGCCGCGCCTGCTCGCGGGCATGGCCGTCTCGTTCGCGGGCGCGGTCGCGGTGGGCCTCTCGATGTCGGGCGACGGGCACGCCTCGGTGCTCGGCGTGCTGCTGTGTCTGGCAGCGGCGGCCACGTACGCGGCCGGAGTCGTCCTGCAGAAGCCCGCGCTGCGGCACGGCAGCCCGCTCCAAGTCACCTTCTTCAGCTGCCTGGTGGGGGCGCTGGCCTGTCTGCCGTTCAGCGGGCAGCTGATCTCGGACGCCTCGCACGCACCCGCCTCGGCGACCCTCAACATCGTCTATCTGGGTGTGTTCCCGACCGCCCTCGCGTTCACGACCTGGGCGTACGCGCTGGCCCGCACCGCGGCGAGCCGCATGGGCGCGACGACGTACGTGGTGCCCGCCATGGTGGTGCTGATGTCCTGGGCGGTGCTCGACGAGGTCCCGGCCGCGCTCACGCTGCTCGGCGGCGCGATCTGCCTGGCGGGCGTGGCCGTTTCGCGGTCCCGGCCGCGGCGGTCCTCCCCGGGCGGGGTCACCGTGGCAGCCGGCCCCGCCGCCGGGGCCGCGCCCTCCGCCCCCAAGGACGCGGGCGAGCCCAGCCCTGGGGAACGGATCGGCTGAGCCGGGTCCGGCTAGAACACCACCAGCGCCCGGCCCCCCTTGCCCGCGATCATGTTGTCGAAGGCGGCCGGGATGCCGTCGAGGCCGATGCGCTCGGACACCATCGAGTCGAGGTCGAGGCGGCCGGAGCGGATGTGCTCGGCGAGGACCGGGAGGTCGGCCGCCGGGTCGGAGTTGCCGTACACGCAGCCCGCGAGCGTGCGGCCCCAGTGGAAGATCTCCAGCGCGTTGAAGCTGACCTGCTGGTCCTTGCCGCCGATGCCAACGACGGTGGTGCGCCCGCCGCGGCGGGTGGACTCCCACGCGGTACGGATGGTGACCGCGCGGCCCACGCATTCGACGGCCACGTCGGTGCCCTGGCCGCCGGTGAGCTTGCGGATGTCCTTGGCGGTGGTCTCGGAGGCGATGACGAAGTCGGTCGCGCCCGCCTCGCGGGCCAGCGCCTCCTTCTCCGGCGAGACGTCGACCGCGATGATCTGCGCGGCGCCCGCGATCCGGGCCGACTGAAGGGTGGCCAGACCCACCCCGCCCACGCCGAAGACCGCGACCGTCTCACCCTCGCGCACCTTCGCCGAGTGGTGCACGGCGCCGTACCCGGTGAGGACGGCGCAGCCCAGCAGCGCGGCCTCGGTGAGCGGAATGCCGTCCGGCAGCGGCAGCAGGCAGTTCTCGGCGACGACGGTCTCCTCGGCGAACGCGGCGACGTTCAGGCCCGGGTGGAGCTCGGTGCCGCCGGCGGTGCGTGCGTACACCGCGGCCGCGCCGTTCAGCGCGTTGACGCAGAGCCACACCTCGCCGAGCGAGCACGGATGGCAACTGCCGCAGGACGGCGCCCAGTTGAGGACCACCCGGTCGCCGGGCGCGACGGAGCCGACGCCCTCGCCGACCGCGACGACCGTCCCGGCGCCCTCGTGGCCGAGGACGGCGGGGACCGGGACCCGCATGGTGCCGTTGGTCAGCGAGAGGTCGGAGTGACAGACCCCGGCGGCGGCCAGGCGCACCCGCACCTGGCCGGGGCCCGGTTCGGGCAGGTCGATTTCGGTGATCTCCAGCGGAGAGCCGACGGCAGGTAGTACGGCGGCGCGAACCATGACGTGCGTGACTCCTGAACGATCAGAACGGAAAGGGCGGCGGCCAAAGAGTAGGGCGTCCGGTCAGAACTGGACGTCCGGTCAGAACTGGAGCGACTTGGTCTGGAGGTACTCGGCCAGACCGTGCACGCCGAGCTCCCGGCCCACACCCGACTGCTTGTAACCGCCGAACGGGGCGAGGGGGTTGAAGCGTCCGCCGTTGATGTCGACCTGGCCGGTGTCCATGCGCCGCGCGAAGGCCACGGCCTCGGCCTCGTCGGCCGCCCAGACCGCGCCCGCCAGGCCGTACACCGTGCCGTTGGCGATCCGCAGCGCGTCGTCCTCGTCCTCGTACTTGATGATCGAGACGACCGGGCCGAAGATCTCCTCCTGGGCGATGGTCATCTCGGGGGTGACGTCCGCGAAGACGGTCGGCGCGACGTAGTAGCCCTGCTCCAGGGGTGCCTCGGCGCCGCCGGCCACCAGCCGCGCGCCCTCCCGCACGCCCTTGTCGATGTAGCCGCGGACGCGCGCGAGCTGCTTGGCGTTGACGAGCGGGCCGACGCGGTCGCCGACGGTGTACTTGGCGGCCGCGGCCGCCGCCAGCTCGACGGCCTCCTCGTACTGGTCCGCGTGGACCAGCATCCGCGTCCACGCGCTGCACGTCTGGCCGGAGTTGCTCATGACGTTGGCGACCCCCACGCCGACGGCCTTGGCGAGGTCGGCGGAGGGCAGGATGACGTTGGCGGACTTGCCGCCCAGCTCCAGGGCGACCCGCTTGACGGCGGCGCCGGCCGTGGCGCCGATCTGCTTGCCGACGGCCGTGGAGCCGGTGAAGGACACCAGGTCGACGCCCTCGTGCTCGGCGAGGGCCTGGCCCGCGACGGGGCCGAGGCCGGTGACCAGGTTGAACACCCCGGCGGGCAGGCCTGCTTCGTGCACCACCTCGGCGAAGAGCTGCGCGGTCAGGGGCGTGTCCTCGGCGGGTTTGAGGACGACCGTGCAGCCCGCCGCCAATGCGGGTGCCACCTTGTTGACGATCTGGTGCAGCGGATAGTTCCAGGGCGTGATCGCCCCGACGACCCCGGCCGGCTCCTGGTGGACGACGGAGTTCTGAATCTTCTCCTCGAAGCGGTACGAGGCGGCGAGTTCGGCGTACGAGGCGGCGACCGCGATCGGCAGCCCCGTCTGCACGGCCTGCGCGAACGGCAACGGTGCGCCGAGTTCCGCGCTGATGGTCTCGGCGATCTCGTCCTTGCGGGCCAGAAGGTGGTCCCGCAGCGCGCTGAGCTTGGCGGCGCGCTCGGCCGGTTCGGTCGCGGCCCAGGCCGGCAGTGCCGCGCGGGCGGCGCGTACCGCCGCATCGACGTCCTCGGCCGTACCGGCCGGCACGTGCCCGATGACCTGCTCGTCGGCCGGATTCACCACCGCGATGGTGTCCTGGCCGACGGCGGGCCGCCACGCGCCGCCGATGTACATGCCGTCGTGGGCCTTCATCGCATTCCTCCCGGGCGGAGCCGTTGTCGTCCGTCGCTCAAACTAACGCTGTTAGTTTTTCAGCGCCAGGGCCCCCCGCGGAGCTGTCAGATGGTGCCGAACAGTATCCCCGCCCCCAGCACCACCAGCGAGGTGATCGTGGCCCACTTCACGGTGAACCGGGTGTGGTCGCCGAACTCGACCTTGGCCATGCCGACCAGCACGTACACCGCGGGGACCAGCGGGCTGGACATGTGCAGGGCCTGACCGGCCAGGGAGGCGCGGGCGATCTCCAGCGGGGAGACGCCGTGCGCGGCACCGGCCTCGGCGAGGACGGGCAGGACGCCGAAGTAGAAGCCGTCGTTCGACATGAAGTAGGTGAGCGGCAGGCTGAGCACTCCGGTGACCAGGCCCATCTGCGAGCCCATGCTGTCCGGCACCACACCGACCAGCCAGTCCGCCATGTGCTTGACCATGCCGGTGCCGCTGAGGACGCCAGTGAAGACGGCTGCCGCGAAGACCATGCCGGAGACGTTGACGACGTTGTCCGCGTGGGCGGCGATGCGGGCCTTCTGGTCCGGGATGTGCGGGAAGTTCACGGTCAGCGCGAGCGCTGCGCCGAGCAGGAAAAGTACCGGGATCGGCAGCCACTCCATGATCATGGAGGTGAGCAGGGCGACGGTGAGCAGTGCGTTGAACCAGTACAGCCTGGGTCGCAGCGTCGGCCGGGCGGAGTCGAGCCCCTGGAAGTCGTCGCCCTCGAAGGAGTCCGCTCCGGCGCCGCCGCTCGCCTTGCGCGGAACCTCGCCGGAGCCCGCGGCCCCGACCAGCACGGTCTCCGACTCCGGCGCGAGCACCTTGTCGAGGGACAGGTAGCCGACGCGCTTGCGCTCGCGCATGCCGAGCACGTATGAGAGGAGGAAGACGGCGACCAGGCCGACCGCGAGCGCGGGGATCATCGGCACGAAGATGTCGGAGGCGTCCAGCTTGAGCGCGGTGGCGGCGCGGGCGGTCGGGCCGCCCCAGGGCAGCGTGTTCATGACCCCGTTGGCGGTGGCGGCGACGCCCGTCATCACGACGAGGCTCATGCCGAGCCGCTTGTACAGCGGGTACATCGCCGAGACCGTGATCATGAAGGTGGTGGAACCGTCGCCGTCGAGCGAGACGATCGCGGCGAGCACCGCCGTGCCGACCACGACCCGCATCGGATCGGCCTTGCAGAAGCGCAGGATGCCCCGGACGACCGGATCGAAGAGGCCGACGTCGATCATCACGCCGAAGTAGATGATCGCGAACATGAGCATCGCGGCGGTCGGCGCGAGCGAGCCGACGCCCTTGATGACGTAGTCGCCGAGATGGGCTCCCTTGCCGACGAAGACGCAGAAGAGAGCGGGGATCAAAACCAGCGCCGCGATCGGCGACATCTTCTTCAGCATGATCAGGACCAGGAAGGTCGCGATCATGCCGAAGCCGAGGATGGTCAGCATTCAGAACACCTAACGTTCACCCTTGAACTCCCGCCAGGGGCTGGCGGTGCGGATGACGTTAGGTCGCCGTTTCAATCCTTAACAAGATGTTGACACCTGAGCAATACGAGCAAAACTCCAGGTCACGGCAGGGGTACGAGGGTGACGGGGAAGCCGTTGAGCACCGAGGTCCCCGACAGGGGGTCGAGCCGGGAGCCGTCGAGCAGCTGATTGACGTTGACGCCGGGGCGGTCGGCCGCCACCGCGAGCCGGCTGCCGGGCCTGGTGTGTCCCCAGCCGTGCGGCAGGCTGACGACGCCCCTGCGCACGCTGTCGGTGATCTCCACGGGGGCCGCGACCGCGCCGCCGTCCGACGTGATCCGTACCTCGGCGCCGTCGGCGAGGCCAAGCCGGGCCGCGTCGTCGGGGTGGATCTGAAGTGTGCAGCGGTTGGAACCGCCGTTGAGGGCGGGGATGTTGTGCAGCCAGCTGTTGTTGGAGCGCAGATGACGCCGGCCGACGAGCACGAGGGAGGCGGGACGCTCTTCGAGGGCGGCGCGCAGCCGGGGCAGGTCGGCGGCGACGGGCGCGGGGAGCAGTTCGATCCGCCCGCTGCGGGTCCTGAGGACCTGCGGGAGACGGGGCTGAAGCGGCCCGAGGTCGATGCCGTGAGGGTGGGCCAGCACCCGCTCCAGGGTGAGGCCGTCGGCCCGCGCCCCGAAGCCGTCGCCGTAGGGGCCGAGCCTGAGCATGAGGTCGAGACGGCGCTCGGGCCCGCTCGCTCCGGCGAGGCGGGCGGCGAGCGCCTTGGCGTCCTGGCCGTGCACGGCGGAGTGCGGGTCGGCAACCGCGGCGGCCAGCGTGCGGTCGATGACCATGGTGTCCACCGCGGCGGGCTCGGCGCCGTGCATCCCGCTGACGGCGAGCACCAGCCGGGCGTGGATCTCGCACTCGTCCATGCGCCCCTCGGCGAGCGGCACCGCGGCCCGCGTGTAGCGGACCTGGTTGCGGACGGCGAAGGCGTTGAAGGTGAAGTCGAAGTGCGCGCTCTGCGAGGGCGGCGGCGGGGGCAGTACGACATCGGCGTGCAGCGAGGTCTCGTTCAGGTACGGGTCGATGCTGATCATGAAGTCCAGCCCGGCGAGCGCCCGGTCGAGCCGGTCGCCGTCCGGCGCGGAGAGCACGGGGTTGGCCGCGCACGCGATGACCGCGCGGATCTGTCCCTCGCCCGGTGTCTCGATCTCCTCGGCGAGCGCGGCGATGGGCAGTTCGGACTTCGCCTCCGGGTGCCGTGCGACCCGGCTGTGCCAGCGCCCGAGCGCGAATCCCTTGCCGGGTCCGGCCGGCCGCGGGGCCCGGTCGGTGGCGGAGAGCGGGAAGAGCGCGCCGCCGGGCCGGTCGAGGTTGCCGGTGAGAACGTTGAGTACGTCGACCAACCAGCTGGCCAGGGTACCGTGCTCGACGGTGCAGCTGCCGATCCGGCCGTATACGGCCGCGGTGGGCGCGGCGGCGAGTTCGCGGGCCATGACCCGGATGTCGGCCGGCTCCACGTCGCAGGCGGCGGCGACGGCCTCGGGCGTGAACTCCCTCAGTTCGCGGGCCAGTTCATCGAACCCTTCGAGCTGCTCGGCCAGGTCCCCGGGCGCGGTGAGCTTCTCCTCGAAGAGCACCTGGGCGATCGAGGCGAGCAGCAGGGCGTCGGTGCCGGGCCGGATGGCGACGTGCCGGTCGGCCAGCTTCGCGGTGCGGGTGCGGCGCGGGTCGACCACGGTGAGCGTGCCGCCGCGCCGGCGCAGGGCCTTGAGCTTGCCCGGGAAGTCGGGGGCGGTGCACAGGCTGCCGTTGGATTCGAGCGGGTTGGCGCCGAGCAGCAGCAGATGTCCGGTGTGGTCCAGGTCGGGCACCGGGATGGCCAACGGGTCGCCGTACAGCAGCCCGCTGGAGACGTGCTTGGGCATCTGGTCGAGCGTGCTCGCGGTGAAGAGGTTGTGGGTGCCCAGCGCGCGCAGCAGGGCGGTCGGGTAGAGGGCTCCGGCCATGGTGTGGACGTTGGGATTGCCGAGCACCACGCCCACCGCGTCGGGCCCGTACCGCTCGACTATCGGCCGCAGCCGGGCGGCGATCGCGTCGAAGGCCTCGGCCCAGCCGGCCGGCTCAAGGACGCCGTCGCGCCGTACGAGCGGTGTGGTGAGCCGGTCGGGGTCGCTGTCGACGTCCCCGAGGGAGGCGCCCTTGGGGCAGATGAACCCCTGGCTGAACACGTCGTCCGCGTCGCCCCGGGCGCCGGTGATCCGGCCGCCCTCCAGGGTGAGGCTCAGCCCGCAGGTGGCTTCGCAGAGCGGGCAGATACGCAGGGCGGTGCGGGACATACGTCCTCCCAGGGCGGCGGCGCGCGGGCGCTTCGAGCATACCGACCGGTAGGCATGCGCGGGAGGTCCCGGACGGATCAGTCCAGGGTCCGGGCGAGATACGCGTGCAGCAGCTCCCGCGTCTGGGCGACGATGTGGGGGTCGCCCTGCGGGTCCGTGCGGAAGGCGAGACGCAGGGTGGCGTCGGCAGCCTCCACCGCGACCAGGATGACCCGCCGCAGATCCGCGTCCAGGGTGCGGCCGAACTGGGCCGGGAGGAGTTCGGCGAGCCGGTCTGCGAGCAGGTGGTTGGCGTCGGAGGAGGGGTCGGGCACCGGCTGGGGACCGCCGAAGTCGACCAGGTTGAAGCCGGGCACCGTCTGTTTCAGGACGAGGTACTCGTCCAGGACCGCGTCGACGGCGCCCCGCCAGTCGGCCGCGTCGATGCTCTCCAGGCGCGCGTTGATCATGACGGCGTAGCGGTCGAGGTTGCGGGCGGCGAGCGCCTCGGCCATGGCCCGTTTGTTTCCGAAGAAGCGGTAGACGGAACCGATGGGCACGCCCGCGCGCTGGGCCACGGCCCGCGTCGAGAGCTCTTCGTAGCCGGTCTCGTCGAGGAGTTCGGCGCAGGCGTCGAGTATCCGGGACAGCCGCTCGGCGCTGCGCCGCTGCACGGGCGCGCGACGGAGGTTCGCGTGGACATCAGGAGCAGGAGGCACGGGCCCATCATGCCCGGCCCGGCCGGTTTTCCCGTTGACGCGTCCCGATCGTAATCCTACGGTTGAGCATAGGATTCCGGCACGGCAAGCAGGAGAGCGGACGATGACGACGACAACCGGTGAACAGGCGAGGAAGACCGCACAGGGCCTCGCCTACTCCTGCGGCTTCGGCAACGAGCACAGTTCGGAGGCCGTCCCCGGCGCCCTCCCGCACGGCCGCAACTCCCCCCAGCGCGCCCCGCTGGGCCTGTACGCGGAGCAGCTCAGCGGCTCCGCCTTCACCGAGCCGCGCGCCCACAACCGCCGCTCCTGGCTCTACCGGATCCGCCCGTCGGCCGCGCACCCGGCGTTCACCCGCACCGACAACGGCCACCTCCGCTCGGCGCCCTTCACCGAGACGGTCCCCGACCCGAACCGGCTGCGCTGGAACCCGCTGCCCGAGCCGCCGTCCGGCACCGACTGGCTGGCGGGCCTGTGGACGCTCGGCGGCAACGGCGACGCCACCCAGCGCACCGGCATGGCGGTGCACCTCTACCACGCCAACTCCTCGATGGAATCACGGGTGTTCAGCGACGCCGACGGCGAACTCCTGATCGTCCCCGAGCAGGGTGGACTGCTCCTGCGCACCGAGTTCGGCCTGCTCGCCGCCCGCCCCGGCGAGGTCGCCCTGATCCCGCGCGGCGTGCGCTTCAGGGTCGAGCTCCTGGACGACAGTGCCCGCGGTTACGTGTGCGAGAACTACGGGCAGCCCTTCCAGCTCCCCGACCTCGGTCCGATCGGCGCCAACGGTCTCGCCAACGCACGGGACTTCCGGGCGCCCACCGCCGCGTACGAGGACGCCGAAGGGCCGGTCGAGGTCGTCAACAAGTTCTGCGGCAACCTGTGGGCCGCGACGTACGACCACTCCCCGCTGGACGTGGTCGCCTGGCACGGCAACCACACGCCGTACGTCTACGACCTGCGCACCTTCAATGTCATCGGCACCATCAGCTACGACCACCCCGACCCGTCGATCTTCACGGTGCTCACCTCGCCGTCCGACACCCCGGGCCTGGCCGGGGTCGACTTCGTGGTGTTCGCGCCGCGCTGGCTGGTCGGCGAGGACACCTTCCGGCCGCCGTACTTCCACCGCAACGTGATGAGCGAGTACATGGGCCTGATCGAGGGCGCGTACGACGCCAAGGCCGAAGGCTTCGTGCCCGGCGGCGGCTCGCTGCACAACATGATGTCGGCGCACGGACCGGACCGGGAGACCTTCGACCGGGCGAGCGCCGCCGAGCTGAAGCCGCAGAAGATCGACGACGGCCTCGCCTTCATGTTCGAGACGCGCTGGCCGGTCACCGCCACCGGGCAGGCGGCGACGGCCGGACACCTCCAGCGGGGTTACGACGAGGTGTGGCAGGGTCTCCAGCGCCACTTCCCCGCCTGAGCGCCACCTGATACGGATCATCTGTGACCTCCTCCTTCGCACCCGACTCCCTGGTCCTGAACCGGAAGCTGCCGCTCTGGTACCAGGTCTCCCAGTCGTTGCGCGCCTCGATACTGGGCCGCTCTCCCGACGCCTCGCTGCGACTGCCCACCGAGGAGCAGCTCGCGGCGCACTTCGGGGTGAGCGTGCTCACGATGCGCCAGGCGCTCAAGGAGCTGGAGGAGGAGGGCCTGATCACCAGGCACCGGCGGCGCGGCACCTTCATCGACCCCGCCGCCCGCCGCGCTTCCCCGGTCCGGCTGCTCGGCTCGATCGACGCGATCGTGGCCCAGCAGTCGGGCGAGCACACCACGATCCTGGGCCACGGCCCGGAGCCGGTGCCCGGGGATCTGGCAGCGTACTTCCCGCAGTGCCCGCAGGTCGTGACGTACCGGCGGTTGCGGCGCGACGGCGAGAACGGCGAGCCCACCAACTGGGCGCACAACACGGTGCGTCCGGAGGTGGCCGAGCGGATCGACCTCGCCGATCTGGAGCGCTGGCCGATGACGAAGGTGTTGCGGGACGCGGTGGGGGTGGACATCGGCCGCATCACGGACACCGTGGAGGCCCGCCTCGCCGATCCGGTCACCGCCGAACTGCTCCAAGTGCCGCTGCTCTCACCGATCCTGCACTACACGGGCATCGCCTACGACGGCGCCGGCCAGGTGGTGGACGTCGCCCGGATCCACTACCGCGGCGACCGCTTCGCGTTCTCGGTGACTGTCGAGGCCCGCTGATCCGGGGGCGCGTGCGGCACCGAGCGGTGGCGTGGCAGCCCGGTCCGGTTCCGCGCCTTGAAGGGGCACCGGGAAGGCGCGGTCGACCCCGCGGCCGAGCGACGCCGCTCGCGCCGCGCGCCTAGCATGCTGGCTGTGAGCGATGACGTGCCTCTCCTCGACGACCTGATGCCCTGGTCGGTGGCTCCGCTGCGGCTGGGGCGCGACTGGGTGGTGGCGCCCGACGAGCGGACCCTGCGGGCCCGCTGGGATCTGCTCGTACGGTCCGAAGGGGCCGACCGGGAGCGGCTGTTCGGCCCGAGCCGGGCACGTACGCCGCGCTCCGCGGTCGCCGCGCTGCCCGGCCGGACGGCCGGCACCGGCCCCTTCGCCCAGGAGCGGGGCACCTGCCCCGGCCCGGTGCGCATCCAGCACGGCCCCTTCGACGAGCAGTGGCTGATACCGGACCAGCGCCTGATCGACGCGGCCCGCCCCGAACTGTGGCGGGTGGCCGACGAGCGGCAGCTCTTCGTGATCGAGCAGGGGTACGTATCGACGGGGGTCCCCCGTGCTCGAAGGAAAGGTGAGGGCTGGGGGGAGGCCGGTCCCGCGCTGACCGTCTCGGCGGTGCTGCCCGACGGCCGCTCCCCCACCGGGCGGCCGGGCCGTATCCGTCCGCTGCACCGCCGCCCGGACGGCCTCGAACCCAACCTCGCCCCGGGTCTGCTCGCCTTTCTGTGCCGGACGTACGGATGCGATGTCACGCCCTTCGACGTGCTCGCCTGGATCGTGGCGGCCGCCCGTCCGGGCCCTGGGGGCTGTACGGTCCCGCTGACCGCAGACCCCCAACTCTGGTTCACAGGAGTGGAGTTGGGCAGGCGGATGCGTGCGGTGATGCTACGCGGGGCGCACGGCGGCGAGAAGCCGCGGCTGCCGGGCGGGCGGCGCCCGTATGTGCGGGCCGCGCTCCCGGCCCGCCCGCGGGAGCTGCGGTACGCGGCCGAGGAGGAGACCCTGCACGTGGGTGAGGGCGGCCGGATCTCTCCGGTGCCGCGACAGGCCTGGGAGTTCCGGGTGGGCGGTGTGCGGATGATCGAGCTGTGGTTCCAGCGGCGTACGGAACCCACGGAGCCGGGCACGCTGCGCGCGGTGGGCCCGACGAGCTGGCCGCAGGAGTGGACCTCCGACCTGCTCGAACTGATCACGGTGCTCGCACTGCTGGCCGAACTGGGCACGGATCAGGCCGAGTTGGAGATCGGGCCGCCGCTCACCCGGGAGCACCTGGCGGCGGCCGGAGTGCTGCCGGTGCCGCACGCCGCGCGCCGCCCGGCGTCCGTGTTCGACCACCACGAGGAGGGTCCCGGCGGACAGTTCGCCCTCATCTGAGGGGGTGTCAGCCGGCGTATTCCGTCAGGTCGATGGTGTGGATGTGCTGCGGGGTCTTGTACACCGGGTGCCGCATCTCGCTCGCCAGGTCCATGCCGAGCTTGCGCGAGACGTTCTCGGAGGCGGTGTTGCTCAGGTGCGTGATGCTGATGACCCCGTCGAGCCCGCGGTCCTGGAGGGCGAACTCCAAGGTGGCGTGGGCGGCTTCGGAGGCATACCCCTGACCCCAGAACGGTCGGCCAAGGCGCCAGCTGATCTGTACGTCGGGCACACCCTCCGGCTGGAACTCGGCGACCGAGAGGCCGGCGAAGCCGATCAGTTCACCGGAGGCGAGCAGCTCGACGGCGAACAGGCCGAAGCCCTCCTCGTCCCACTCCTCCTCCCAGCTCTCGATGTCCTCGGCGGTCTGCTCCAGGTCACGGACCGAGCCGTCACCGATCCAGCGCATGACCTCCGGGTCGGCGTTGATCTCCGCCATGGGAACGAGGTCGTCGTCGGTCCATCGGCGCAGGAGGAGGCGGGGGGTGCGGATCTCGGTCATGGGGTCATCCTGCACGGCTGTGGGGCCCAGCCGGAAATCGGTGTTGGCGAGTGCCCGGCCGGTCCCGCGGGAAGCCGGGTGCGCCACCCACGCCCCGAAGGGGCGCGGGGAACCGCGCGACCATCCCGCGGCCGTCCCGCAGCCGGGGAACGCCGCCTGCGGCGGAGCGCTCAGCGACCGAAGGAGTCGAGCGTCCTGGTCAGGGCCCGGTCGAACACCGCGTCCAGGTCAATGGGGCCCGAGTCCTCGGCGAAGGCGGCGGCGAGGCGGGGGTAGCGGCCGGTGGAGACCTGGCTGAAGAGGTAGGCGATCCGCACGCCGTGCTCCTGTTCCACCGACCACGGCAGCGAGCGCGCCCGCTCCGCCGTGGCGATCTCGTTGGCGACGTAGGTCGTGACGACGCCGGTCACCGAGGCGATCAGCTCCATCTTCGTCCCGGCCTTCAGGTCCAGCGGCTCCAGGCAGGCCAGGCAGTGCTCCAGGTAGCGCAGCGCGTTGGGGCTGAAGCCGTACACCGGGGACATCAGCCGGGGTAGCCACGGGTGGCGGTGCATCAGCGCCCGGGTCTGCCGGGCGAGGCCGATCATGTCCGCCCGCCAGTCGCCCGTCGGAGCGCTGAGCTCGTACTCGGCGCTGACCGCGTCCACCATCAGCTCGTACAGGTCCTCCTTGCGCGGGACGTAGTTGTACAGCGACATCGTTCCGCAGCCGAGCTCGGCCGCGACCCGGCGCATGGAGAGCGCGTCGATGCCGTCCGCGTCCGCGATCCGCACGGCGGCGGCCGCGATGTCGGCACGGCTGAATGCGGGCCTGGGGCCCCGTCCGGCGCGCTCGGGGCGCGCCCAGATCACTTCTGGTTCAGCAGGTCGCCCTGCCATGGATCATCACCTCGCCCCCCATCGTAGTTACGTACGGCGTACGTAGTGCGGTACGGTGGGCCGCATGACAACTTCGTACGCTGTACTTAGTGAAGGTCTGGAGAAGCGCTTCGGCGAGGTCCACGCGCTGCGCGGCCTCGATCTCGCGGTCGCCGAAGGCACCGTCTGCGGGGTGCTCGGCCCCAACGGCGCGGGCAAGACGACGGCCGTACGGCTGCTGACGACGCTGCTCGCGCCGGACGCGGGCTCGGCACGGGTCGCGGGCCACGACGTGGTGCGCGACCAGGACGCGGTACGCCGGGCGATCGGCGTGACCGGCCAGTCCACCTCGGTCGACATCGAGCTCACCGGTCGGCAGAACCTCCAGCTGTTCGCCAAGCTGCACAAGCTGCGCGGCACGGCGGGCCGCGCCCGCGCCGCCGAGCTCCTGGAGCAGTTCGACCTGTTGGACGCGGCCGACCGGGCGGCCGGCACGTACTCCGGCGGCATGCGGCGCCGGCTCGACCTCGCCGCGAGCCTGATCACCCGCCCCCGAGTGCTCTTCCTCGACGAACCCACCACCGGTCTCGACCCGCAGAGCCGCAACCGGATCTGGGCGGCGGTGCGCGCCCTGACAGCCGAGGGCACCACGGTGCTGCTCACCACCCAGTACCTGGAGGAGGCCGATCAACTGGCCGACGACGTGGTCCTGATCGACCACGGCCGGGCCGCCGTCACCGGCACCCCCGCCGAGCTCAAGGCCAGGATCGGCTCGTACGCCGAGGTCGTGGTCGCCCACGCGCACGCACTCCCCCAAGCCGCCGCCGTTCTGGACCAGTTGACCGGCGCCGAGCCCCACCTGGACGCCGATCGGCTGACGGTGGGCGTCGCGTCCGCCGACCCGACGCTCACCCTGCCCCGCATCGTGCGCGAGCTGGACGCGGCCGGGGTCCCGATCCTGGACGCCGGCCTGCGCCCGCCCACCCTCGACGAGGTGTACCTGCGCCTCACCGACGCCGCCCCCAGCCGCAAGGAGCTCGTGACATGACCTCGCTCGCCCACGACAGCTCGGCCATGCTCGGCCGTCAGTTCCAGCGACTCAGGCACGCGCCCGGCGTGCTCATCCTCACCCAGACCATGCCGATCACGATGCTGCTGTTCTTCGGCTACGTCTTCGGCAGCGCGCTGGCCATGCCGGGTGATCAGTACCGGGCCTATCTGGTGCCCGGTCTCCTGGTGGCCACCGCCGCGGGCGGCCTGATGACCGGGATGTTCCAGGCCGCGCAGGACTCCCACCGCGGCGTGATGGACCGCCTGCGCACCCTGCCGATGAGCCGGGCCGCGGTGCCCGTCGGCCAGGCCGCGGCCGATCTGCTGACCACCGCGCTCGGCATGACGGCGCTGATGCTTGTCGGACTCGCGGTGGGCTGGCGCGCCAGTGACGGACCGCTCGGCGCGCTCGGCGCCTTCGGGCTGCTGATGCTGCTGCGCCTGGCGGCCACGTGGACGGGGCTGTTCCTCGGGCTGCTGACGCGGAGCGAGGAGGCCGCCGGACAACTGGGCTCGGCCACCTTCGTCCTGCCGCTGCTCTCGAACGCCTACATCCCCACCGACAACCTTCCCGGCTGGCTGCGCACGATCGCCGAGTGGAACCCGATCAGCGCCGTCGCCGCGGCCGTCCGCGACCTCTGCGGCAACGCGCGACCCGCCGCGGACGCCGCCTGGCCCGTCGCCCACCCCGTCGCGGGCTCGCTGGCCTGGTGCGCCCTCCTGCTGGCCGTGTTCGTGCCGCTGGCCGTCCGCCGGTACGCGAACTGTGGCCGCTGAGCTCGGGCGCGGGGTGACAGGGACGGTCCGTACGCGATAGGTACGGCTGTCATGAGCACTCAGCCACTGCCCCTCGCGGGAATCACCGTCGTCGCCGTCGAACAGGCCGTCTCCGCACCGTTCGCGACCCGGCAGCTCGCCGACCTGGGAGCCCGCGTCATCAAGGTCGAGCGCACCGACGGCGGCGACTTCGCCCGCGGTTACGACACCGCCGCCCGCGGCCTCGCCTCGCACTTCGTGTGGTGCAACCGCGGCAAGGAGTCGGTGGCCCTCGACCTGAAGGACCGGCGCGGCCTGGACGTGCTGCACCGGCTGATCGCGGACGCCGACGTGTTCGTGCAGAACCTGGCGCACGGCGCGGCGGCCCGGCTCGGCCTGGACGCGGCGAGCCTGTGCGCGGCTCGTCCCCGGCTGATCGCGGTGGACATATCCGGCTACGGGGCCGACGGGCCCTACGCCCACAAGCGGGCCTACGACATGCTGGTGCAGTGCGAGGCGGGTCTGGTGTCGGTCACCGGGACGCCGGAGCAGCCCGTCAAGGCCGGGATCCCGGCCGCCGACATCGCGGCCGCCATGTACGCCTTCTCGGGCGTCCTGGCGGCCTTGGTGCGGCGCGGCACGACGGGTCGCGGCGGTCCGGTGGAGATCTCGATGCTGGAGGCGCTCGCCGAATGGCTCGGGCATCCGCTGCACCACGTGATGCACGGGGGCACCGAACCGGCGCGCACCGGAGTCGCGCACGCCGTGATCGCGCCCTACGACGCCTACACCACCGCGGACGGCGGCCAGGTGCTGCTCTCCGTGCAGAACGACCGCGAATGGCGGCGCCTGGCCGAACAGGTCCTGGAGCAGGCCGAGTTGGCGGACGATCCGGAGTTCGCCACCAACGCGGCGCGGGTGGCGAACCGGGAGAAGACGGGCGATCTGGTGGCGCGGGCGCTGGCCTGCCGCACGACCGCCGAAGCGGTCGGCCGACTGGAAGCGGCGGGAATCGCCTGCGCCCGGCTCAACACCGTCGGCGATGTCGCCGGACACCCGCAACTCGCGGCACGCGACCGCTGGCGGGATGTGGAGTCACCGGTGGGGCCGCTGCGGGCCCTGCTGCCGCCCATCAATCTGGGCGGCGGCCAAGAAGCTCGGATGGGTGCGGTGCCCGCGCTCGGCGAGCACACCCGCGCAACCCTGCGAGCCCTGGGAATGACGGACGAGCAGTTGGCTGAGCTGCGCCGGGACGGCGTGATCGCCTGAGCGCGGTCTCACAGTGTCGGAAGTGGGTTCAGCCGCGGCTGCCGAAGAGCGAGCGGCGCAGCCGCCGCAGCGGCGCGAAGAGCGAGACGCGGTGGCTCTTGCTCTTGCGGGTGTGCGTAATATCACGCGAGGTCAGCTCACGCATCAGCAACGTCGCCTCGGCCGCCTCGCGCTGCGGGACGGCAGGGCCGCCGAGCACCGAGAGGTGGCGGTCGAGCCGCGAGCTGGTCGCACTGCTCCCGCAGGTGATGGCAGGGACTCGCGCCCTGCTGCGCACTGTTATCTGTTCCATGTCACTCCCCACCCGTACGAGGGCACCCGGCCCCGGGCAGGGTAACCCTATCGCCCCCGCATCACACTCGTGTATCCCGGTGGCAGGATTCACCTTGAGAGGCCCCAGGTTGACAACTACGCTCCGAATTCTGCTGATTCCAGGGTGAGTTGGACAGATCACTGACTGGTCGTCACGCAGGGTCGCGAGCTGATTTCGCACGGAGTGCGGATTGCCGTTCAAGGGGGCGGCAGGGGCGCGGCCCTGGGCTAACTTGGAAGGGTTTCTCCGCCGCGGACGGGAGGCTCGCCAGTGAGCGAAGTGCCGGGCAGTGAGCAGCGATTGATCGCGGGACGCTACCGGCTCATCTCTCCGCTGGGCCGGGGCGGCATGGGCGTGGTCTGGCGGGGACGGGACGAGGTCCTCGGTCGCGAGGTCGCGGTCAAGGAGGTCCTGGCGCCGCCCGCGCTGGACACCCCGGACGTCCGGCGGCTGTACGCGCGCCTGGAGCGCGAGGCCTGGGCCGCCGCCCGGATCTCGCACCGCAATGTGGTCACGGTGTACGACGTGGCCACCGAGGACGGCCGGCCGTGGATCGTGATGGAGCTGGTGCGCGGTCTCGCGCTGTCCGACGTGCTTGACGCGGAGGGGCCCATGAGTCCCGGACGCGCCGCGCACATCGGCGCCGAGGTGCTCGCGGCACTGCGGGCCGCCCACGAGGCGGGGGTGCTGCACCGCGACGTGAAGCCGGCGAACGTACTGCTCGCAACCGACGGCCGGGTGGTGCTCACCGACTTCGGCATCGCCATGGTGATGGGTACCCAGACGCTCACCATGACCGGCGAGGTCGTCGGATCCCCCGAATTCCTCGCTCCCGAACGGGCGTTGGGGCGCACGCCGGGCCCCGCTTCGGACCTCTGGTCGCTGGGGGTGCTGCTGTACGCGGCGGTCGAGGGCCATTCGCCCTTCCGCCAGGAGACCCCGCTGTCCACGCTGCGGGCGGTGGTCGACGAGGAGTTGCCGCCGCCGCGCCGGGCGGGCCCGCTGGCTCCGGTCATCGAGGGGCTGCTGCGCAAGTCCCCGGCCGAGCGCCTGCCCGCCGAAGAGGCCGAGCACCAGCTGCGGATCGTGGCGGCGGGCGGCACGGTGCGGGCCCCGCTGGGGCGGTCCGAGGCGACGACGCTCGTGACCGGGCCGCCGGGGGCGCCGCCGGTCCTCCCGCTGCCCGCGGCCCCTTCGGGCGCCACCACCACGACGGCCCGCGGCACCGTTCCTCCCCGCCGCACCGGGGCCGTCCTGCTCATCGGGGTCCTGGTGCTGCTGCTGGCGCTCGGCTGGCTCCTGTACGCGCTGGTGCGCGGTGACGGGCAGGGCCACCAGGGGAGCGCGTCGGGCGGCGGCTCGTCCGCGCCGTCCGTGTCGCACTCCGCGGGAGTGCCGCCACCGTCCGGCGCCAGGAGCCCATCCGCCGCCTCGCCGTCCGCGAGCGCGAGCCCCTCGCCGTCCCCGTCGCCCTCGCCGTCTCCCTCGCAGTCGGTGGAGGTCACCATGCGGGCGGTGCGCGGGAGTTACGACGGAGTGTGCCCGGCGCCGAGCGCCTCGGCGCCCGCGATGGTCGCCGTCTTCACCGTGGGGCGCACGCCGGCGGACGTGGAGTACCGCTGGGTCACCCGGGACGGCCAGTCCGGTGATCCCGGCTGGAAGACGCTCTCGTTCCCCTCGGGCGGCCCGTCGACCCGCCAGGTTCCGCACACCGAGTCCCCCGAGCAGAGCGGCTCCAACGAGGTCCACGCCGAGGTGCGGAGTCCGGTGCGGGTCGCGTCCAATTCCGTTGCGTACAAGGTCACATGTGAGAAGGAGACCCCGACGGGCGGGGCCTCCTCCTCGCAGCCGCCGACGGGCGGGCCGTCCTTGCCCGCCGTCCGGCCGCGTCAGGCCGCGTTGGTGAAGGTCGGCAGGTAGGCGCCCGACTGTCCGGCGGCGGTGGGGTGGTAGGACTCGCCGATGTTGGTCCACAGGACGCTGTTGAGCCACGGGCTGCTGGAGCAGATCTCGTGTCCGGCGAAGGCCGGTACGACGTCCGCGAAGCTGAAGCCGTTGTCGGCGGCGCGCTTGGCGGTCACCGCGTTGAGCTCGTCGGAGGCGCCGTTGATCGCTGTACGGGAGTTCTCGCTGAGACCGGCGAGGCAGTTGCCGCCGATCTTGTAGAAGTGCGGGTAGCCGATGACGACGACATGGGCGTTGGGCGCCTTGGATCTGATCGCCGAGTACACCGAGTCGAGCAGGCCGGGCAGCGTCGAGTCGACGTAGGCGCGGGCCGCCGCCACCTTGCTGAGGCAGGTGGACTCCGAGTACAGGACACAGTTGGTCATGACGTCCGCGAAGCCCGCGTCGTTGCCGCCGATGGTGATGGACACGAGGTCGGTGGTGGAGCTGAGCGGGCCGAGCTGGCTCGCCGTCACATCACCCGTACGAGCGCCGGAGCACGCGGTGAAGTCGAATGAGACGGGTGAATTCGCCGCCGCCCACAGGGCTGGGTAGGCCTTGGTGGAGCGTTTGCAGCTGCCGCTCGAACTGTCGTAGCTGCCGGCGCCCAGGCCGGAAGAGTACGAGTCGCCGAGGGCCACGTAGTGGGATCCGGCCGCCTGGGTTGCCGCTGCGGCCACGCCGGCCCCGGTGAGGGAAAGCGCGACTGCCAGCACGAGCGCCCATGCATATGCCGCGATTCGGGACAGTTTCATGGAACCTCCTTTAGCGGGTTTTCCGCCACGGCAGTGGTACCAGCCCCCACAGGCCGCGGGAAGTGTCCATGCCAAGAACGCCGAATGGACATGTGTGCCTATCTGGTGATCCGTCAGCAACTCGCGAGTAATCCTTCACCGGAGCCCCACACTCCGCTGACGCACCGTCAACTTCCGTTCGTCGCAGGAGAGTCGGTCTTGACGGGAGTGTCCGGACTGCGCCACATTGAAGCCTCGCATCCGGCGCATCGGGGGGAACCGTCGCCAATGCAGACCATCAGTGACAGACCGGCAGGGAGCGCCTCGGTGGGCGCCGATCTGCTGCCCGTCCTCGCGGGGGCGTCGCTCGCCGTGTCCGCGGCGGGCGCCGTGCTGGCCCTCGGCGGCCTGGACTCTCCGTTGCGCGCACCGCTCGCGCTCTTCTTCCTGATAGCAGCGCCCGCCGAAGCGGCCGCATTCGCCCTGAACCGGCTGGAACCGCTCAGCCGCTCGGTGGCGTCGATATCAGGAGCAGTACTCATCGATCTGCTGACCGCCGAAAGCATGGCGGCTCTGCACATGTGGTCTATCCGGAGCGGCGTCACGGCAGTTGGCGTGATCAGCCTTCTTCTATTCCTGGTGGGGACGGGAGCGCATCGTTCCGGACGTGGCCGTGAAAGTACGGCCGAAAATAAGGAAACGCGAGGCCTCGCCTGAGGTCTTGCCCTACAGTCCCAAGCATCAATACCGTCTTACATCCACCCGCATCGGTCCATCGGGTATTGCGACGCAAGGGGAGGGCTCAAGCGTCACGATGGGTGCCGGAGCGGGGCGCGGTAGGGGGGTGCCGTGCTCGGTCCTCGCAGTGCGGAGGCCGGAACACGGGCCGCGCGGCCAGTAAAGCCAGCTCGCCCAATCAGTGCGGTGTTCCGCGCCGTCATGACCGGGGTGAGAACCCCCCTTTCGTAACCGGAAACTCATCCGGACCACCCGGGGGCGGGCGGTCCACCGGACGAGAGGGACAGAGACTCATCATGACTTCTTCGGTGCGCCCGGCCGTGCCGGGCCAAGATCAATTAATTCCGGATTCGCCGCACGGCCGCACGGCCACGGCCGCGGACAACCGAATACCAGCTGAGTACCGGCCCGTTTCGGCGAATCTCGCCATTGCGCCGCCGGTGAGCGTGGTCATCCCCGCGATGAATGAGGCCGAAAACCTTCCGTATGTGTTCAAGACACTTCCGGACTGGATCCACGAAGTGGTCCTGGTCGACGGGAATTCCACCGACGACACCGTGCGGGTGGCCCGCGAACTGTGGCCCGACGTCAAGGTCGTCAAACAGGTCGGAAAGGGCAAGGGCGACGCGTTGATCAGCGGCTTCGCGGCCTGCACCGGCGACATCATCGTCATGGTCGACGCGGACGGCTCGGCGGACGGCGAGGAGATCGTCAGTTACGTCTCGGCGCTGGTCGGCGGCGCCGACTTCGCCAAGGGCTCCCGCTTCGCCAACGGCGGCGGCACCGACGACATGACACCGATCCGCAAGCTCGGCAACGCGGTCCTGTGCGGCATCGTCAACCGCAAGTTCGGCGCCCGCTACACCGACCTCTGCTACGGCTACAACGCCTTCTGGCGGCACTGCCTGGACAAGATCGTGCTGGACTGCTCCGGATTCGAGATCGAGACCCTGATCAACGTCCGGATCGTCAAGGCGGGCCTGCGCGTACAAGAGGTCCCGAGCTACGAGTACAACCGGATCCACGGCGTCTCCAACCTCAGCGCGGTGCGCGACGGCATCCGCGTCCTGAAGGTGATCCTCAAGGAGAAGGCGGTGCCCCGCGCACGCCGCCGGACGCAGGCGGTGTTCCTGAACACACGGCGGGGAGAGGTCTCTTGACGGAGCGTCAATTCTCCGTGGTGATCTGCGTGTACACCGAGGACCGCTGGGAGGACATCCTGGCGGCCGTCTCCTCGGTGCGCACGCAGTCGCTGCCCGCCCTGGAGACGCTGCTCGTGGTGGACCACAACGAGCGGCTCCTGGAACGGCTCCGCGCGGAGTTCACGGCCCCGGCCGAGAAGGTGCGGGTGCTCGCCAACGCGGGCCCCCGCGGCCTCTCGGCCGGTCGCAACACCGGTATCGCCGCCGCCCGGGGCGAGTTCGTGGCCTTCCTCGACGACGACGCCGTGGCCGAGCGGGACTGGCTGCGCCACTTCGCCGCGGGGTACGACGACCCGCGGGTGATGGCGGTCGGCGGCAGGACGATGCCCGCCTGGGCCTCGGGGCACCGTCCCGCCTGGTTCCCCGAGGAGTTCGACTGGGTCGTCGGCTGCACCTACCGGGGCCTGCCGCCGGGCCGGGTGGTGGTGCGCAACGTCCTCGGCGGCAACGCCTCCTTCCGTACGTCGGCGTTCGACGCGGCGGGCGGCTTCGCCACCGGCATCGGTCGCGACGGCGACAAGCGGCCACTGGGCTGCGAGGAGACCGAGCTGTGCATCCGGCTCAGCAGGGCGCTGCCCGATGCCGTGCTGCTCATCGATGACCGCGCGGTGATCCACCATCGGGTGCCCGCGGCCCGCGAGCGCTTCGGCTACTTCCGTACGCGGGCGTACGCGGAGGGTCTCTCCAAGGCGCTGGTGGCCCGAAGTGTCGGTACTGGCAAGGGACTTGAGTCCGAGCGGCGCTACACGACCCGGGTCCTTCCGGCGGGTGTGGTGCGCGGGGTGCGGGACGCGGTGCTCGGGCGGCCGGGAGGCGCGGGCCGCGCGGGCGCGATCGTGACGGGCGTCGCGGTGGCGGCCGGCGGGTATCTGCTCGGCACCGTGCGGGCCCGCCGCGGCGCGGCGAGCTTCCAGGTGGCTCCCATCGAACGCGTACCGGACGAAGAGAACACGGGCAAGAGGAGCACCGGAGAGGACGAAGCGGCATGACGGCGACGGGAACGGGGCCGGTGCCCATCCTGATGTACCACGCGGTGGCCCACAGCCCCGCGAAGGCGGCCTACGGCCTGTCCGTATCACCGGACGCCTTCGCCGACCAGATGGAGCTGCTGGCCGAGCTGGGGTTCACCCCGGTCACCACGGCGCAGCTCGGGCACGCCTGGCGCACCGCGGGAGCGCTTCCACGCCATCCCGTCCTGATCACCTTCGACGACGGCTACGAGGGCGTGCACCGCCATGCCCTGCCGGTCCTCACCAAGTACGGCTTCGCCTCCACGCTCTTCGTGTCGACGGGCTGGCTGCGCGGCGCGTACGACGAGGGCGGCGCCCTGGACACCATGCTCGACTGGGGCCAGGTGCGTGAGCTCGTCGCGGCCGGCACCGAGATCGGCGGGCACAGTCACAGCCATCCGCGGATGGACGAACTCGACGACCAGCGGCTGTGGTTCGAGACCCTGCGCTGCAAGGAGATCCTCACCGACGAGCTGGGGCGGCGGCCGGTCTCGTTCGCCTATCCCTACGGCTACTCCAGCCGCCGGGTGCGGCGCACCGTGCGGGCCGCGGGCTTCACCCAGGCGCTGGCCGTGGGCAACTCGCTCGCCCGGCGGCGCCAGGGACCGTACGCCCTGGAGCGGGTGACGGTCCGGCGCACCACCGGCATCGACGAGTTCGAGCGGCTCGTCGCGGGCACCGGCCGCGACATCGCGCGCGCCTTCGCCGCGGACCGCGTCCTGACGAAGGGCTACGCGGTACTGCGCAGGGCCCGGCAGGCCGGGCGCAGGCTCGGCGGCGGCTGAAGACCCGACCGGAAGGTGAGCGGCACTCGTGGCTGACGTGACCACCGCCCAGGACCGAAGGACGCAGCCCCGGGGCAGACACCGGGGCACCCCACTCTTCCGCAACGCCTACGCGCTGATGCTCAACACGGGCATCAGTGCGGTGCTCGGGCTCGGCTTCTGGCTGATCGCCGCCCGGTACTACACCGATGACGCGGTGGGCCAGGGCTCGGCCGCGATCGCCGCGATGAAGTTCCTCGCGGGGATCACCGCGCTCACCCTGACCGGGGCGATGGCCCGCTTCATCCCGGTGGCGGGCGCCGCCACCGGACGGTTCGTCCTGCGCGCCTACACGCTGAGCACCTGCGTCGTCGGCGTGGCCGCGCTGGTGTTCATGGAGACCCTGGACTTCTGGGGTCCCTCCTACCGCTTTCTGCACGGCCCGTTCAAGGGGCTCGGTTTCATCGCGGCGGTCATGGCCTGGTCGGTGCTCACCCTCCAGGACGGGGTGCTCACCGGACTGCGCAGCGCGTTCTGGGTGCCGGTCGGCAACACCGCGTTCTCCGCGGTCAAACTGCTGCTCCTGGTGGCGATCGCCGCCTCGCTGCCGACCAGTGGGGTGTTCGTGTCCTGGGTGGCGGCGATCGCGGTGTCCGTACTGCCGCTGGGCTGGCTGGTGTTCCGGCGTCTGGTGCCGCGCCATGTCGAACTCACCGTGCACACCGCCCACCCGCCGTCCTACCGGGAGCTGGGCCGCTTCCTGGCGGGCGACTACACGGGCTCGCTGTTCGCGCTGGCCGTGGTCTACCTGGTCCCGGTGATCGTCGCCGCGCGGATCAGCTCGGCGGACAACGCGTACTTCTACATCACCGCCACCATCGGCGGCACCGTCGAACTGCTCGCCATCAACATGGGCGCCTCGCTGACCGTCGAGGGCGCGCACGACCCGGAGCGGCTCGGACGGAACGCGCGGGCCGCGCTGTTCCGTATGGTCAAGATCGTGGTACCGATCTGCGCGTTCATCTTCGCCTTCGCCCCGCACGTCCTGCACGTGTTCGGCGAGGGGTACGCGGCTCACGCCACCGGGCTGCTGCGGTGCCTGGTGGTGGGGGCGCTGCTGCGGGTGGTGATCGAGCTGTACTTCGCGGTGCTGCGCGCGCGGAACCGGACGGCCGGCCTGGCCCTTTTGCAGGGCGGGTTGTGCGCCTTGGTGCTCGGCTCCACCTTGGCGCTCCTTGGCCCACTGGGGCTGACCGGCGTCGGCATCGCGGAGGTCGCGAGCCTTTCGGTGATCGCGGCGATCGCGGCGGTGAAACTGTTCGGAGTGCTGCGGACGGCCGAGCCTCACCGGGTCAGCCAGCGCACTTCGTAGCCCGCGAGGGAGAGCGGCCTGCCGTCGACCGTCGCGTCGACGGCACGGTCGAGGGTGTTGACGACGAGGACGTCCTTGCCGCTCGCCAGCACCCGCAGGGTCGGTGGATCCACACTGACGGGGGTGAAGCGGGCGCCCGGCCCGAAGGCCCCGGCGAACTTGGCGACCAGTGTGTACATCGCCAACTCGCGCCCGCCGTCGCCGAGTTGAGTGGGTGTCCACAGGCATCCCGGGCAGGGTCCGCTCTGCTCCTCGGGGCTCCAGTAGAAGGCGGTGCTGGTGCCGCCGCGCGCCAGGGCCATCATGCCCACGGCCTGGGTGGCGACCCGCCGCTGCTCGCTCCAGCCGGACTGGTCGGGCTCCACGTAGTACTCGGCCCACCACAGCGGCAGCCCGCCGCTCTCCTTGCGCACCCAGTCGCTGACCGCCGTCAGCTTGTCAGTGGCACTGAACGCGTCGGGAAGCAGCTGGGCGTCCCGGGTGAAGCTCGCGCCGTCGACGACCACGAAGTCGGCGCCCGCCTTGTGGTCGTTCCAGTAGGTGAAGGCGTCGAGCACGCGCTGGTCCACCGAACCCCAGGGGCCCGACAGGCCGGAGGCGTACGACTGGTCCTTGGGCGCGTAGCTGTCCATGACCAGGTAGGGCCCGCCGACCAGATCGGCCTTGCTGACCTTCTTCACCGCTTTGTAGACCTGGTTGTAGAGCTGTGTGTAGCCCTCGTAGTTCCAGCGCCCGGCGGCGTCGTCGTAGAAGCCCTTGAGTTCGTTCCAGACGATGAAATGCCGGACGTCCGGGTAGCGTTGGGCGACTTGGGCGGCCAGGGTCGCGAAGTCCTCGTAGTGGGTGGGCAGCGGCGCCGATTCCAGCGACTGCACGCTCCAGTCGGTCCTGCTCGCGCCGGCCCGGCCCCCCTTCATCCAGTCGGGCGCGCAGCACAGCGTGATGACGGGGGTGGCGCCAGTGGAACGGATGAACGCGACGCGCCGGTCGAGATCCGAGAAGTCGTACGTGCCCGGCGACGGCTCCGGGTTGCCCGCGCCCCAGCCCATCAGCGCCTGGTTCTGCGGCAGGCTCTGCCCGGACAGCAGGTCGCGGGCGCGGGCCACGGCGTCGTCAGCGCCGGTGTCGGCGCTGTACTGGGTGTGCGTGAAACCCCAGCCGAGCGCGGAGGCGGCGTCGTCGGCGCCTGGGCCGCCCCGGCCGGTTCTGTTCGTTTGACCGCACATTGTCAGGAGGAGCGCGAGGGCCGCGAGGAACACGAAGGCCAGCAGCACCGAGGTCCTGACCCGGGGCGTTCTGGCGGGGCCGCCCTGTCGGGAGGCGGTGGCGGGATGACGTTCCATCACGGGGCAGCGTAGTGGCGGCAGTTGTCATTCCGGCTGGTTTCAGCGGAACGGGTACGGAACGTCCCCGGTCTGCCAACGGGACAAAACACGTGCGCGGGCGGGCGCGTTGCCGGATCATGGGCGACATGTCTAACCCTGAGGCCGCGCTGCCGATCCGGCTGACCGTGGACGACAGCGATGCGCCGTCCGATGTCGTCGACGCGCTCTTTCTCGGCCGCTTCGCCACGGGCGAGCAGCCTTATTCCCACAGCTCCTCCATAGACCGGGTCAAGAAGGGCTTCAGCCTGCTGCCGCCCGGCGCGAAGGTGCTGCGCGCCGCCCGCGACGACGACCGCAGCGCGACCCTCGCCGAGGGCGAGGGGTGGACGCTGCTGGTCTCGCGCTGGAACCGGGGCGCGGACGTGACGGTGACCGCCACCACCGAGCAACTGGCCGAGCAGGTCCTGAAGCAGTCGACCGAGGGCGCCGAGGACGAGCCGGAGCCGCAGCCCGAGAACGTGACGATGGGCTTTTGGTACGTGTCTCCGCGACGCGGCCCGCACCGTACGACCCGGCAGATCGCGGCGGGCACCTGGGAGGAGGTGCGGCCCAACTACACGGCGCCGGTGGCGGAGGCGATGGACCGCCTGATGAAGGTGACCCCGGATGACATCGCGGGCCGTCTGTTGCTGCTCCACGGACCGCCGGGCACGGGCAAGACCTCGGCGCTGCGCACCCTGGCCCGCTCGTGGCGGGACTGGTGCCAGGTGGACTGTGTGCTCGACCCGGAGCGTCTGTTCAACGACGTCGGCTATCTGATGGACATCGCGATCGGTGAGGACGACGGCTCGGCGAAGGGCCGCTGGCGGCTGCTGCTCCTGGAGGACTGCGACGAGCTGATCCGCGGCGAGGCCAAGCACACGGCGGGCCAGGCGCTGTCCCGTCTGCTCAACCTGACGGACGGTCTGCTCGGCCAGGGCCGCAATGTGCTGGTGGGTGTCACCACCAACGAGGACCTGGAGCGGCTGCATCCCGCGGTGGTGCGCCCCGGCCGCTGCCTGGCCCGCATCGAGGTCGGCCCGCTGACCCGCGCGGAAGCGGTCGGCTGGCTGGGCACCGAGGAGGGCGTGGGCCGCGAGGGCACCACGCTGGCCGAACTGTTCGCCCTGCGCCGCGGCACGTCGCCGGCGTCGGTCCCGGACCAGCGGGCGGACGCGGACGCGGGGCTGTATCTCTGATCCCCTGCGCGGGGCCGCGCCCCAACGGGGCGCGGGGACCCCCGCGATGGGCCCGCGACGGCCCGCGGCCGAGGACGTGTCCGCCGGAGGGATTCGGAGAGGGGGGCCTTCGGGCAGGGCCGGATTTCGGGCAGAGTGGGCCTTCGGGAAGGGCCAGGCGGAGGCTCCTAGCTGCCGTACGCCGCCCGCAAGGCCTCGTCGACCGCCGCTCGCGCGGCCTCCCGGCCCAGGCCCAGGCGCCTGGCCTCGCCTGCGTAGACCGCCGCGGCCGCGGCCGCAAGGCGCTCGGAGGCCTCCCCCGCCGCCGCGACGAACGTCCCGTTGCGGCCCCGGGTCTCGATGACGCCGTCCGCTTCAAGGGCGCGGTAGGCCTTGGCCACCGTGTTCGCGGCGAGCCCGAGCTCTTCGGCGAGGCCGCGGACCGTGGGCAGTTTGTAGCCGACCGGCAGCTTCCCGGAGCGGGCCCGGTCGGAGATCTGGGCGCGCAGTTGCTCGTACGGCGCGGTGGCCGCGCCCTGGTCAATCACGATCTTGAGGGTCACAACCCGATTCTCCCCCGCTCGCCTCCGCCGCGAAAATGGAAGGCTCCCGCCCCGGGTGCCCGCGTAGCGTGCGATACCTGTTCGCGAGGGAGGTTCGTCATGTCCACGAGCACGGTTGAGCCCGGCACCCCCATTGATGTCGTCCTGGTCAAGGCCGGGCGTACGAAGCTGCGTTACCCGGCGTCGGTGGAGTCCGACGACGGGACGCGGCTGAGCGTGCGCGCTCCCTGGGCGGCGGCGGGCGTCCGCGACTTCGGATTCGTGCGGTTCGAGCCGGGCGATGTGTTCACCGAGCACTACTGGCGCGACCGCTGGTACGCCGTGAAGGAGGTCCGCGGGGCGGGCTCGGTACTCAAGGGCTGGTACTGCGACATCACCCGGCCCGCGGTGGTCCGGGACGGCGAGCTGATCGCCGAGGACCTGGACCTCGACCTGTGGGTCTCGGCCGACGGCGCGACCGTACTGCGCCTGGACGAGGACGAGTTCGCCGCCAGCGGCCTGTCCGAGCACGACCCAAAGGCGGCGGCCCGCGCGCTTGCCGCCTTGGACGAGCTCGAACTCCTGGCGAAACTGGGGAAGTTCACCGCCCTCATCGACTGAAGCGAGCCGTCGAACGGCGGACGGGAGTCGGGGGGCGTGGGCGCGGGGGTGCGCGGCGCGGGGGTGGGGGCGTTGGGCGCGTGCCGCGTGCGTTCCGCTTCCGCGGCCCCGTGTCCGGGCGCGGCGCGCCAGGTGCGTTGCCCCCGTGTCCGTCCTCAGGCCGCGGGGGCCTCGGCCACCACCACGTACCGCTCGTCGTCCACCTCGCGCCCCCACAATCGCGCGTCCCCGGACAGCCGTTCATAGCGCGGCTCCGCGTGCAACGCGGCGAGGGCGTCGGTGAGGCGGTCGGCGGGTATGCCGGGGCCGTCCCACACCCCTTCGACCAGGATCAGTCGGCCGCCCGGCCGCAGCAGCGACCACCAGTGGCGCAGCGCGGCCTCCGGGTCGGGCAGGGCCCACACCACGTGGCGGGCCAGCACCACGTCGAAGGTGCGCCCTCGCACCGGTGGACGCGCCGCGTCGCCGATCAGCACCTCGGCGCCGGTGCCGGCCAGCTTGACGCGGGCCCGCTCGGCCATCCGGGGCGAGAGGTCGACAGCCGCTATCCGGTGGCCCCGCGCGGCGGCGAGCAGCGACAGGCTTCCCGTGCCACAGCCGAGGTCGAGCAGATCGCCCGCGCGGTCCGGCAGCCAGCCGGCGAGGCGCTCGTCCCAGGCGGCCCGCACCGCGGGGTCGAGCAGCCCGTGGTCGGGCTCCTGGTCGAACGTGTCGGCGGCTTCGTCCCAGTCGATGGTCATGCCCCGATCGTGCCAGGCAGCACTGACAATCAGCCCCGAACGGCCCCGGAGCCGGATTCCGGCGCGAGCACCTTGCGGTAGTGGAAGCGGTCGTAGGCCCCTTCCGCGCGGCGCTCGACGAGTTCGTACCCGTAGCGCGGATAGATCTTCTGGTTCTCCCACATCATCGCGTTGGTGTAGAGCCGCACTTCGGGCAGGCCGAGTGCGCGCGCGTGGGCGTCCACGAAGTGCAGCAGCGCGCGGCCCACGCCGGTTCCCCTCGCGTCCGGGTGTACGCAGATCGAGTCGAGGAAGAGGTGGTCCGGCTCCGGGACCAGGACCAGGACCAGGACGCCGACGACCGGATGGCCGGTCACGAAGACCCGCCCCGCCGCCACGTTCGCCGCATGGTCGGCCTCCATGGGGACGGGCACGACGCCGATCCGCTCGATGTAGGGGCGGTAGGCGGCATCGGTCACCTCCCGCACCCGGGGAACGTCATCGGGGGTCGCGAGCCGGATCTCATCGTTCATGGGCACACGGTACGGGGCGGCCGAGCCCCGTTCTTAATCACTTCTGAGCGGCTCCTTAAAACGACCATAAGGATCGCCAACGCCCGCTCCCAGCAGGGGATTTCAGGGTCTTCCGGGGTTAGCGTGCTGATCGCCGGACGGACGTCCGGCGGTTCGCGACTCGCACGCCCCACGCCTGTGCACCCTCGAAGGAGTACGCCACCATGACCTTCCCCCAGCTCTCCACCGCGTCCGAGCAGCGGGGGCCCCGTGGTCGCAAGGTGGCCGCGGTCGCCGCCCTGGGCTTCGCGCCGCTCGCCCTCACGGGGCTCGCGGCCGGGCCCGCCGCCGCCCACGGCTCCATGACGGACCCGGTGAGCCGGGTCTCCGCCTGTTACGCCGAGGGCCCCGAGAGCCCCAGGTCCGCGGCGTGCAAGGCCGCCGTCGCGGCGAGCGGCCCGCAGGCGTTCTACGACTGGAACGCGGTGAACATGGCCAACGCCGCCGGCCGTTCGAAGCAGATCATCCCGGACGGGAAGCTGTGCAGCGCCGGCAACGACAAGTACAGGGGGCTCGACCTGGCGCGCGCCGACTGGCCGGCCACCAAGCTCTCGGCGGGCAGCCACACCTTCCACTACAAGGGAACGGCGCCGCACAAGGGGTCGTTCGAGCTGTACATCACCAAGGACGGCTACGACCCGTCGAAGCCGCTGAAGTGGTCGGACCTGGAGGCGACGCCGTTCGCGAAGGTCACCGACCCGCCGATGCGAAATGGCGACTACGTCTTCGACGGGAAGATCCCGGCCAGGTCGGGCCGCCACCTGATCTACTCGATCTGGCAGCGCTCGGACAGCCCCGAGGCGTTCTACACCTGCTCCGACGTGGTGTTCGGCAAGGACAGCGGGACGGCGGGCGCACCGGCACCGGCGGCCTCGGCGCCCACCGACCAGGAGATCGCGGACGGCGCGGCCAAGTCGACCGTCCAGCACCATCACGACGGCGCCGCTCCAGGTAAGGGGCCGAACACCGTCCCGGCCGGCAAGGGCAGCGGGCCGCAGGCGGACGGGGCCGCGTCCACGCCGATCGCCTCGACAGGAACGCCGAGCACGACCGACACCACCGGCGCGACCCGCACGCAGAACCTCGCCGAGACCGGGGGCGACAGCAGTACCCCGTACCTCGCCATGGGCGGCGCGGGCGCGCTCGCCGTCGGTGCCGCGGCGCTCTTCGTGACACTGCGCCGCAAGGCCGCTCCGGCCGGGCGCCACGGCCGCTGACTTCGCGGGGCGCACCGCCCCTCCCGACTGCCGGTGAGGGGCGGTCATGTGACGGGCCGTCAGCCAATGACGGAGGCGCACGTGGTCGAGGTGGCGTGCGCGGGGTCGAGCGCGTTCACCACCTCGTGGTAGGCGACGCGGTCGGTGAGGCCGATCGCCACATGCTCGGACAGGTCGAGCGCGCACTTGTCCTGGATGAGGACGTTGTGGACGTCCGGGCCGTCCAGGAACTGCGAGCGATAGGGGGTGACCACCTCGTCGTACTTGCTGGCGATGACGGTGTAGTGGACGCCGGCGACGGTGTCGCCGCCCTGATTGAGCTTGGTGACGAACGCCGACCCGGCCATCTGGTCGGCGAGTCCGGGAGTGGCGAGCGTCAGGAGGTTCTCGGCGCCGGGGAAGTACGGCAGCAGTTGGGCCAGGCCGTCCAGGGTGGTGCCGTGGTTGTCGGGGGCGATCCCGACGAGCGCGTTGACCTTGGCGGCGCCGCCGAGGAACTTCAGGTACCAGCGCGGCATCATGCCGCCCTGCGAGTGGCCGACCAGATCGGCCTTGGGCGCTCCGGTCGCGGCGAGCACCGTGTCCACGAAGGTGGCGAGCTGGGCGGCCGACTTGTCGATGGGGCCGAGGCCGTCGAAGAGGGGCACACCGGGAAGCCGGCCGTAGTCGAGCGAGAAAACGCAGTACCCGCGGTTGACCAGATACGGGGCGAGGGCCAGCCAGTTGTCGGTGCCGTTTCCGAAGGTGCCGTGCACCAGGACGACGGGCCGGGGGTGGGCGGCGGACGGCTTGCAGGAGTAGTCGTTCCAGCCACTGCTCGGCGCGGACTGGGCGTGCGCGGCCGTCGCGGGAACGAGGGTGGCCGCGGCGGCCAGCAGCACCGCCGAGAGCGGTCTGAGCACGCGTTTCCAGGGCAGCATCGGGTGATCTCCTTGCGGCTCAAGGGAGTTGCGATGGGGGATTCGCCCTGCGGCCCGGACCACAAGTGGGTGCCGTACGGGATACGTACGGTCGTGCTCACGCCAAATTACGCACGAGTAGCGCAAGAGTGAAGTTACGCGTCAGTAAAAATCTGTCGGCCCGTCAGATGGGGTGGATTCGTCACTACAGGACACCGCTTCGTCCCGGTTCGGCGACTTCACGCTGGGTGTCGGCACCGTCGCGGTACGTTCCCGGTGAGCGTCAACGCCTTGGGGGGAACCATGCGCAAGATCCTGCTCGCCACCGCTGCCACCGCCTGTCTGACCCTGACCGCCTGCGCCACCGGCGGTCCGGGTGGCAGCCACGACTCTGCTGACAAGCCGCCCACCGCGGGGGCCGCCGGCCCGCAGTCGGCCACCCCGACACCTCCGGCGGCCAACACCCCGGCCGCGCCCGGTCCGGATGCCGCCGCCCTGGCCCTCGGCGTGGCGTCCCGGACCGTGGGAACCGAGCTCGTCGGCATCCTGGAGATCACGCCGACGACCGTCGTCTACACCAGGAAGGCCCAGGGCACGGCCTCGCGGTTCGGGACCTTCGCCGTCATCACGACCAAGGACGCCTCACTGTCGGCGAACGCGGCCGACGAGGAGCCCGCCAACGGCACGAAGGGCGGCTGGCGCTGGATCGCCGCGAACGGCCAGAGCGTCTTCGAGGGCACCGGCGCCGCGCACAAGGTCCTGGTGAGCGGGTACAACGGCGTCGGCCGGATCGAACCGGGCGGCCACCAGCTGCGCTCCGAGGTCTTCGATCTGACGCCGGATCAGGCCGGCGGCGGCATCCTGGTCTACGTCGACGCCGCCGGGGGCGACTCCCGGTGGCGGATCCCGGCGGTCGACTTCGGCCCCCAGGCCGCGGACGTCAGGAAACGGCTGGCTTCCTGAACCCGCCCGCCCTCGCTCAGGCCGCGTCCGACAGCGTCCCCGGGACGATGGCCCGCGGACCGAAGCGGGCGCGGGCCCGGTCGGCCACCGCCTCGATCCGGCGAGCCCGGTCGTCCGCCGGGTCGAACGTCAGCTGCTGGGCGGCGAGTTCGGCCGCCATCAGTCCCTCGGCCCGCAGCGAGATGCCCCGCACCCTGGCCCGTTGCAGGCCGAGCGCCGCGTAGAGCCCGTACGCCAGGTCGGTGAGCGCGGGCGAGTGCGCCGAGGGTTCGCGCAGGCCGCGGGTGCGGGTGGTGGTGGACCGGTCGGCGTAGCGCACGGTGAGGCTGAGGGAACGGCACACCTGGTGCGCGCCGCGCAGCCGGACGCCCAGTTCCTCGGCCAGGGCGAGCAGCGCCCTGCGATGGTGTACGGGGTCCAACTCGTCGCGGGAGAAGGTGCGTTCGGCCGCCAGGGACCTGGCTGCGGCGTTCGGCACGACGGGGGTGCGGTCGATGCCGCGGGCCCGTTCCTGGAGTTCGCGTCCGGCCCTGGCGCCGACGATCCGCTGAACGGTGCCCGGCGGAGCGTCCGCGAGGCGCCCCGCCGTGTCGAGTCCGTACGCGCAGAGGGTGCGAGCGGTCGAGCGCCCCACCCCGTCCAGCGCACGGACCGGCTTGACGGCGAGGTACCGGTCCACCTCGTCGGGGCGCACCACCCGGGTCGTCCCGGCTCCGGCGTCCCGGGCCGCCATCCTGGCCAGCATCGCATTGGGCGCGAGGCCGATGGCGCAGCCCAGGCCGAAGTGGGCGAGCGCGCGGACCCGCAGGAGGGCGGCGAGCCGCTCCGCGTCCTGCCCGAAGTACTTCTCGGCGCCGCACAGATCGGCGAGCAGCCCGTCGGGCGGGAGCGCCTGGACGGTGGGGGTGAGGCCCTCGGCCAGCGTGACCAGCGAGGAAGGCGCCGCGTCCGACTCTCCCGGGGCGAACCGTGCACAGAGGATCATCCCGCGCTCCCGGGGCTCGCGTGCCACAACTTCCGTCCGGTGGCGGCCTGTTCACCTGCCGGTCGCAGGTCGGCCCAGGGGTTCAGTTCGTAGCCGGTGGACAGGTGGATGCGGCGGCCGTTGTCGGCGGACCGCCCGGCCGCCGTTTCAAAGGCTTCGGAGGCTTCAAAGGCTTCGGAGGCTTCCGAGGAGGGGGCGGCGGGTTCGATGGGTTCCGGCGGGGTCGCGAGGCGGGCCGAGACCGCGTCCAGGCCGCCCACCCGGCGCAGTTCGGCCAGTTCGGCGAGGTTCCAGGCGCGGGCGCCCACCACGCTGAGGCTGCGCGGGCCGCGTCGCTGCACCACGCCGCGCACAAGGAGCAGCCAGGAGTGGAAGACGGTGTAGGCGCAGGCGTCGTGACTGTCGTCGAAGAAGGCCAGGTCGACCAGGCCCGTGCCGTCGTCCAGGGTGCTGAAGACGACCCGCTTGCCGGAGCGGATCGGCGGGGTCTGGGTGGCCGCCTTGGCGCCCGCCACCAGGACCGTCCGGCCGTGCTCGGCATCGCGCAGCCGCTTGGCGGAGACGACGCCGAGTTCGTTCAGGAACTCCGTGTGGTCCTCCATCAGGTGGCGGGAGGCGTCCATACCGAGGACGCCGAGTTCGGCACTGAGCCGTTCCGCGTCATCCAGGTCGGGCAGTCCCGTACTGGCCGTCAACAGGCCGCCGTCCAGCGGGAGTTGACCGCCCGCGGCACGGCGGGCGCCGTGCAGTTCGGACAGGTGGAGCAGCAGGTCGCGCCGGTTGGCGCCGAACGCGTCGAGCGCGCCGATCCGGGCGAGCCGTTCGGCGACCGGCCGGCTGGGCCGGGCCCGCTGCCAGAAGTCACGCAGCGAGGCGTAGGGGCGGCCGGCCTCGATGCGCGCGCTCTCGGCCTCGCTGATCCCGTGGACGTCCGCCAGCGCGAGCCGCACCCCCCACACACCGGACACCAGTTCGATTCCGTGTGCGACCGAGGACCGGTTCACGTCCACCGGCAGGATAGGCACCCCGCGCCGCCGCGCGTCCGCGAGCAGCAGCCGCTTGGGGTACATCCCGGGGTCGTGGGTGAGCAGCCCGGCGTAGAAGGCGGCCGGGTGATGCGCCTTGAGCCAGGCCGACTGGTAGGTCGGCACGGCGAAGGCGACAGCGTGCGCCTTGCAGAAGCCGTACGAGCCGAAGGCCTCCACGATCTCCCAGGTGCGGGCGATCACCTCGGGCAGGTAGCCGCGCTCTTCGGCTCGTTGGGCGAACCAGGTCTTGATGCGGCCCTGCGACTCGGGGTCGCCGAGTCCGCGCCGCGCCCGGTCGGCCTCGCCCCGGCCACAGCCGGTCATGATGTTCACGATCTCGATGATCTGCTCGTGGAAGACGACCACGCCGTAGGTGTCGCGCAGCGCGTCCGCCAGGTCGGGGTGCGGGAAGCGCACCGGGGCCCGCCCGTGCCGGGCCTCGATGAACGGCCGCACCATGTCGGCCGCGACCGGTCCGGGCCTGAACAGCGAGATGTCGACCACGAGATCGTGGAAGGTGGCGGGCTGGAGCCGCCCGACCAGGTCGCGCTGGCCCGGTGACTCGATCTGGAAACAGCCCAACGTCTCGGTGGACCGGATGAGTTGGTACGTCTTCGCATCGCCGGGCGGTACCTGCGCCGGGTCGTCGATGTCGAGCTTCTCGCCCGTCGCCCGGCCGATCTCGGCCACCGCGTGGGCCATCGCCGACTGCATCCGCACGCCCAGGACGTCCAGTTTGAGCAGCCCGAGGTCCTCCACGTCCTCCTTGTCGAACTGGGACATGGGAAACCCTTCGCCGCTGGTCGGCATGACGGGGGTGCGGCACAGCAGGGAGGCGTCCGAGAGGAGCACGCCGCACGGGTGCATGGCGATGCCGCGCGGCAGTGCGTCGAGCGCCTCGACCAGCTCCCAGAACCTGCCGTACTTCTCCATCTCGCCCGCCAGGGACCGCAGTTCGGGCAGTTCCTTCAGCGCCGTGCGGGCGTCGCGGGCCCGGATGTGCGGGAAGGACTTCGCGATCCGGTCGGTCTCGGCCGGGTCCATGGACAGCGCGGCGCCCACGTCCCGGATGGCGTGCCGCACCCGGTAGGTCTCGGGCATGGCGACGGTGGCGACCCGCTCGGTGCCGAAGCGGTCGATGATCGCGCGGTAGACGTCGAGCCGGCGCGCGGACTCCACGTCGATGTCGATGTCGGGCAGCACCGGGCGCCGCTTGGAGAGGAAGCGCTCCATCAGGAGCCCGCTCTCCACCGGGTCGGCGTGGGCGATGCCGAGCAGGTGGTTGACGAGCGAGCCCGCGCCGGAGCCGCGCGCGGCCACCCGGATCCCCATCTCCCGTATGTCGTCCACGACTTGGGCGACGGTGAGGAAGTACGAGGCGTACCCCCAGTGCGCGATGATGTCCAGCTCGTGGTGCATCCGCTCCCAGTACGCGCGCCGGTCGCCGTAGCCGCGCAGCACCATGCCCGCGGCGGCCCGGGAGGCGAGGACGCGCTGCGGGGTGCGGTGGGCCGCGCCGACCAGGTGCGGCTCCGGGAAGTAGGCGAAGGTCTTGATGCCGAGGTCGTCCTGGGGGTCGACGAGGCATTCGGCGGCGGTCTGCTCGGTCATGGCGAGCAGCCGGTGGGCGACGTCGCGCCGCCAGCCCGCCGCCTCGGCGACCCGTTCGGCGATCTTGAACATGGCGTCCGGGTCCTTGAGCCAGCGCTCGCCACTGTCGAACGGTGCCCGCACCGGCACCAGGCGCCGGGCCGCGTCGAGCACGTCGGCGACCGGGCCCTGGCCGGCATCGGCGTACCGCACGGCGTTGGTCAGCACGGCGCGCACGCCCTGTTCGGCGGCGAACCCGACGGTGCGCGCGGCCAGCCGCAGCGAGCCGGGCCCGGTGCCCCTGAGCCCGTGGTGGACGGCTTCGAGGCGGAGCGAGTCGCCGTAGATCTCCCGCCAGGGCGCGAGCAGTCTCGCGGCCCGGTCGGGGCGGCCCGCACTCAGCGCGCGGCCGATCTCGGAGGCCGGTCCGAGCAGCACGGTGAGCCCCTCGGCGGGCAGGTCGGAGCGGGCGAGCAGCGGGCGCCCCCCGGCGGTGTGCGCGGCGCTGACCAGGCGGCAGAGCTCGGCCCAGCCGGTCGCGCCGTCACGGGCGAGGAAGGTGACCCGGGGAGCCGATTCGTCGACGAACGCACCGCCCCGTACGGGCGTGCGCCGGGCCTGCCCCCGAGCGGGCCCGGCGTCTTCCAGGTGTTCCGGCACGGCCAGATCGGCCCCGAACAGCGGCCGGATGCCCGCCTTGGCGCAGGCCTTGGCGAAGCGGACCGTGCCCGCGAGGGTGTCCCGGTCGGTCAGGGCGAGGGCGTCCATGCCGCGGTCGACGGCGCGTTCGGCCAGCCGTTCCGGGTGGGAGGCCCCGTACCGCAGGGAGAATCCCGAAACGGTGTGCAGATGCGTGAAGCCGGACATCCGCACCTCCTACTGATCCGTTCTCACCCCCTCCCTTCCACCATAGACCAGTTCGAACGTGCGTGCGACACACATGTTCGAATGTCTGCCGGAGCGGTCCGCCGGCCGTTCTCGGGAGGTCAGGCGGTGGCGCTCGTGATCACCGCGAACGGGGCGCCGAACGGGTCGAGCAGCATCGCGAACCGTCCCACGCCCTCGGCGTCGGCGGGCGGGATGATGACGGTCGCACCCAGCTCCTGTGCCCTGACCACCGTGGCGTCGCAGTCCTCGGTCTCGAAGTACGGGTGCCATTCGGAGGTCGAGCCCGCGTCCAGGTTCTCCTGGGGCAGCTGCATGAGGCCGCCGTGCATGGACTGCTCGCCGCCGCCCGCCGCACCGGCGATCGTGTAGACGATGTCCTCACTCATGGGCATGTCGCGGGTGTCCCACGACAGGACCGTGCGGTAGAAGTCCTTCGCCACCGCGGCATCGGTCGTGTACAGCTCGATCCAGCTGACGCTGCCGGGCTCGTTGACGATCTCCAGGCCGTCCATCTCCCGGGGCTCCCACACGGCGAACTCGGCGCCCGTCGGGTCGGTGAAGCCGGCCATCCGCCCGGCCGTGAAGACCTCCGCGGGCGCGACGCGGACCGAGCCGCCCGCCTGCTCGACGGCCTTGGCGGTGGCGTCGGCGTCCACGGTGCGGAAGTACACCGTCCAGGCGGAACTCGCGCCCTCCTCGGTCAGCGGGCCGAGGCCGGCGAGCGTCCTGCCGTCCTTCTGGAGGAAGCCGTAGCCCCCGGCCTCCGGTCCCGCGGACCGGAAATCCCAGCCGAACACGCCCGCGTAGAAAACGACGGCCGCGTCGGGGTCGGGGGTCCCCAGGTCGAGCCAGTTCAGCCCGCCGGGTACCTGCGTGGAGGTCAGCATGGAGTGCTCCTGTCGGCTGTGTAGTCCTCCCGGGGAAGCGAGCCCCGGGAACCTGCCTCCAGCGTGGCAGCCGGTGCCCGTTCGAGGGGGCGGACCGGCCGGGGGGAGTCAGCCGTTCGGCCCCGCCCCGACTGCGTGCGCACCCGGCGCGGCCGAGCGTGGGGGCATGACTTTCGTCGACGAGGTGAAGACCGCCGTCACCGTGCGGGCCGCCCTGCTGGTCATCGGCGTACTGGGGCTGATGGTCGCCTTCATCGCGTCCTACGCCGGTGCCTTCCACAGCCCGAAGCCGAAGGACATCCCCTTCGCGGTGGTCGCTCCCCCGCAGATCAGCCCGCAGCTCACGCAGAAGCTGGGCGCGCTGCCCGGCGGGCCGCTGGACGTACGGACCGCCAAGGACGCGGCCGACGCCACCCGGCAGCTGCGCGAGCGCGGCATCGACGGGGCCCTGATCGTCGATCCGCGGGGCACCACCGACACGGTGCTCGTGGCGAGCGGCGGCGGGGCCTCGCTCGCGCAGGCCGTGGAGGCGATCGTGACGGCCGCCGAGAAGACGCAGCAGCGCACCGTGAAGGTGGTGGACGTCGCCCCCGTCGCCGCGGGCGACTCCCGCACCCTGTCCTCGTTCTACCTCGTCGTCGGCTGGTGCGTGGGCGGCTACCTGTGCGCCGCGATCCTCGCGATCAGCGCGGGCGCCCGGCCCGCCAACCCCCATCGCGCGCTGATCCGGCTCGCGGTGCTCGCGCTGTACTCGATCGCCGCCGGGCTGCTCGGCTCGCTCATCATCGGGCCGGTGCTCGACGCGCTGCCGGGCAGCTACATCGGGCTCGCCGGACTCGGCGCCCTCGTCGTGTTCGCGGTGGGCGCCACCACGCTCGCCTTCCAGGGGCTCGCCGGGGTCGTCGGCATCGGCCTGGCGATCCTGGTCATCGTCGTCCTCGGCAATCCGAGCGCGGGCGGCGCCTATCCGTATCCGCTGCTCCCGCCGTTCTGGCGGACGATCGGGCCCGGCCTTCCGCCGGGCGCGGGCACCTGGGCGGCGCGCTCCATCGCGTACTTCAGGGGGAACGCGATCAGCAGCCCGCTCCAGGTGCTCTCCATCTGGGCGGCGGCCGGCGCCGTCGTCACCGTGCTCCTGGCCGGGCTGCGCCAGGATCGCGCCGGCCCACCGGTGGGCACGTGAGCCTCCCCCATCGCTTTGGGTCGCGCCCCCTTACGCCATCGGCAGCTCGGCATCGGGAACAGGAGGAGCGGCAGCCTCTCGAACGAGAGCCTCAGGAACGGAGGCCCCTGGGGCGGGGACCTCAGGAGTGGAAGCTTCTGGAGCGGGCTCGACCGCGGTCGTTGCGGGAGCGGGCTCCACAGCGGGCTCGGCCGCGGGCCCCACAGCGGGCTCCACGGGCCCCGGTGCCGGCTGCTGGGCGCGCTCCAGGAAGCGGAGCAGCTCCACCGGGAACGGCAGGACCAGCGTCGAGTTCTTCTCCGCGGCCACCGCCACCACGGTCTGGAGCAGCCGGAGTTGGAGCGCGGCCGGCTCCTTCGACATCACTCCGGCCGCTTCGGCGAGCTTCTTCGAGGCCTGGAGTTCGGCGTCGGCGTTGATGACCCGGGCCCGGCGCTCGCGGTCGGCCTCCGCCTGGCGGGCCATCGAGCGCTTCATCGTCTCCGGCAGCGACACGTCCTTGATCTCGACGCGGTCGATCTGTACGCCCCACCCGATCGCCGGGCTGTCGATCATCAGCTCCAAGCCCTGGTTGAGCTTCTCCCGGTTCGACAGGAGGTCGTCCAGATCGCTCTTGCCGATGATCGAGCGCAGCGAGGTCTGGGCCATCTGCGCGACCGCGAACTGGTAGTCCTCGACCTGGATGACCGCGTCCGCCGGGTCGACGACCTTGAAGTAGATGACCGCGTCCACCCGGACCGTCACGTTGTCCCGCGTGATGCCGTCCTGTGCGGGCACCGGCATGGTGACGATCTGCATGTTCACCTTCCGCAGCCGGTCGGCGAACGGAAGGATCATGGTGAAACCGGGGCCGCGCACGGAGTCCTTCAGCCTCCCGAGCCGGAAGACCACCCCGCGCTCGTACTGCTTGATGACCCGTGCCGCCGCCAGCACATAGACGACTCCGGCTGATGCGACGGCGATGCCGGCTGTCACCAGTGCCTCGACCATCACGGCCCCCAAGGGTCCGAATCGGACGTGTACCTCGACGGTAACTCTGCTTGTCCCCCAAGGGGAGCCCCGGTCACCGCGCGAGTGGGCCGGCGCCGCACGGGAAAAGCCGCGGAGACCGGCGGCCCGACCGGGTGAGGGGGCCATGGTCCATCGGGGCTCACCGCTTTCCGGGCCGTCGTTCACCGCCTGTGCTCGGACATCCAGGCGGCCGCGTGGTCGACCGCCTCGCGGATCGGGAAGAGCCGCGCACTGCCCCGCCCCACCGGCCCCCGGCGTACGTGCTCGGCCGGGAAGGCGGCGCCGATCAGCGCGAAGTCGCTGTCGTCGAGCGCGGCGTCGGTGTACTCGAACCAGGTGCGACCGCCCCGCTCGTCCCTGATCACCGCCCGGTAGGTACGCACCGGGTTCGACGGCACCAGGTATTCGGCGGCGTGGAACGCGGTGCACTCCGCAAAGCCCACGTTGACCAGGAGCACCTGCGCCGCGGCGGCGATCAGCCGGGCGAGCGGGGATTCGGCGCCGAAGTGGCAGTCGAGGGCGTGGCCCTTCATCAGCTCCGGGGCGCGGGCACCGAGTGCCGCGAAGGAGGTCTGCGGATGGTCGCTGCGGGCGGCGCCCTCGGTGGTCCTGACCCGTTCGGCCAGCCGGCCCATCCCGGGGCACGGGGTGCGGTCCGGGTCGAAGGGCGCCATCGCGGCCCGGAACGCGGCCGGGTCGGGGGCTTGGCGTACGAGCGCGCGGTGGGCCGGGGACGTGTCGGAGTTCTCCGGGGTGAACGCCGGGACCACCAGCGTCCCCTCCGGGCCCAGCACCGTGCGCAGCGCGTCGAGCAGGACGTCGTCCCGCAGCCCGGTGCCGCGCAGCGCGGCGTGCACGAGCAGGATGCCGCCCTCGCGCACGCCGAGTGCGCGCAACTGGGCGGTCGGATCGGCTCCTTCGAGTCCTCCGGGGTGCTCAGCACTCACGCGATGCCTCTTCCCATTCCTGGCGCACGGTGGAGACCAGGCGCCTTCCGGTCACAGTGAGTTCGGCCGCCCGCTCCAGCGCGTCAAGCGCGCGCCCGAGCTCCGCCAGGGCCCGCGCTGCGCCGCCGTACGCGGCCACCGCGACCCCTTCGTACGTCTCGGCGAGCAGCCGGGAGACCGGCAGCGGTCCCCAGGGCGACGGATGCTGCCGCGCACCGTCCATGTCGTACAGGTCCTCGACATCGAGCAGGGCCCGCAGGGCGGCCCGGCGCGAGCCGCGCAGCAGGGCCACGGCGAGCGGTTCGCCCATCAGGCCCGCGGGCAGTCCGAGCGCCCCGAAGCCGTGCCGCCCCACCACCGGCCCCGTGCCGCCGGCCAGCGGGGTCAGCGTGGTCAGCGCTCCGGCCGCCGCGAGGCGCGGGACGGTGGCCGCGAGCCGCGCACGGGCCCGCGCCACCTCGCTCCCCCACGCCTGCGCACGGCGCGGCCCGAGCCGGGGCAGTACGGGGCCGGCGAAGCAGTCGCGGTACGGGTCGAGGTCCTCCAGGACCGGCGCGTCGGCCCGGCCGGGCCTGCGGACCGGATGCCAGTGGGGGGCCGGTTCGGCGGGGTGGGCGATGTGTCGCTCGCCCGACGCGTGGCGGACCCGGAATCCGTGCCGGTCGGCGTGGACCTCGGCCCGGCCCGCCGTGCCGGGGGCTCCCAGGCGCAGGGCGCCGAGGGTCGGCAGGTGCAGCAGACCGTTGGACCAGCTCACGGGCACGGCCAGCCGGGTACCGTCCCGCACCGCGGCGGCGGCCGTGTACGCCCCGAGGCGGTGAGCCTTCGCCATCGCTTCGGGGCGGCCCTCGCGCAGGGCGCCCAGGGCGGCAAGCAGCCAGGTGCGGGCATAGGGGTGGGCGAGGACGGTGTCGAGGCCCGCACCGTCGACGGCGGTGGTCAGCTCCCAGAGCGCGGCCCACTCGGCCCCGCCGCGCCCGTCGAGCTCGGTGTGCAGCCGGACCAGCAAGGTGCGGTTCAACTCCAGTGCGGACGCGAGGAGTTGGGGTACGTCGGGGAGCTCGGGCGCGGGCGTGCGGGACTCGATGCCACGTACCAGCGCCATCAGGTCGGGGCAGTACACCGACGGGTTGTCGAAGCCCGCGCCGGCCCGGTAGCGGTGGGTGTAGTGGCCGCCCCCGCAGGACCGCACCACCGGGCAGCGACGGCATGCGTCGCCCACCCCGGCGAGGCCGCGCTGGCGGGCGCGCACGCCGGGGTGGGCGGCCACCGCGTCCAAGTCGTCCTGGAACACGGTGAATCCGGTGGCGGCGGCGCCTTCGTAGGCGGACTTGAGCGAGTCGACCTGCTCCAGGGTGCCGTCGGTCTCCACGACGACGATGTCGGTCGGGGCGAGCCCGAGGGACTCGGTGAGGCTGGGGCCGCCGTGCAGGGTGGAGAGCACCGATTCGAAGAGCCGCACCGGGACCGGCCTGCCCCGCTCCTCCCAGCGGTCGAAGACGGCGAGCAGCCAGTCGGCGTAGGGTGCCGCGGCGCCCTGCGGCCGTACCGGCGGGGCCTGCCAGGTCGCGTGCGGCAGCAGGTAGTCGATGCGGGGCGGGGCGAGCGCGACCAGCGCGTCGTGCACGGCCACCGGGTCGTTGGCGATGTCGACCGTGCACAGCAGACCGAGGAACAGCGGCCGGTAGCGGTCCTGTTGGAGCAGGTCGACGGCGGCCAGGACGTGGGGATGGCTGCTGCGGCCGTCCGCGAAGCGCCGGTGGCGGTCGTTGGCGGCCCGGTCCCCGTCCAGGGAGATGCCGACCTTCACGCCGAACTCCGCGAAGAGATCGAGGTAGCGCGGGCCGAGCAGCACCCCGTTGGTGTGGATCCGCAGATCGAGGGCGGCGACCGGGGTGACGGCGGCGGTCAGTTCCTCGCAGACGCGGCGCAGCCGGTCGGGTCCCGCGAGCAGGGGTTCCCCGCCGTGCAGGATCACCGAGACGGACGGCAGAGCGTGTCTGCGGGCGTGTTCGGCGAGGCGCCCGGCGGTGCGGGAAATGACATCGTCGGAGACCGCCCTCGGCTGATTGCGCCAGCTCTGGTCTGCGGCTTCGTACACATAACAGTGATCACAGGCCAGATCGCACCGGCTGTGCACCTTGAGCACGATCTCGCGAAAGGGGACCAGGGGTCCTGTCATTCGGCCAGTTTAGCGAGAAAAGGAATTCGGCCGCCCACAACGGGAGTTGACCCGGAATTCTCGCCGGCCCCGGCACTGGCCGTGCGTCACAGGGTCCCCGCCGGGCGTACCCGGCGGGGGTTGATCCTCAACGCACCTGTCAGAGCGCCGAGTTGAAGGTGGCCGCGGCCGCCGGGCGGCCGTCACCACAGATGGGCAGAACCCTGCTGAGCGACTTGTCGGCCTTGCTGTCCGCACCCTTCGCGGCCAGTTCGGCCAGCGACACTCGGTCCTTCTTCGCAGCGGCGAATGGGGCTGAATTCACGGAGCTTTTCACGTTCGTCCCTCGGTGTGTGATAAACGCACGTGGACAGTGGCACCGGCACATGCACCGTTGCAGTGTCGGCGGGACGACTTTACTCTCATCTCCACCGGGGGGGTGGAGCGCGCAATCGAGGCGCGCGGCTGCCGTCCCTTCCTATGGATGAAGGCAAAACCGCAGACGGGGGTGCACGTGACGGCGATTCCCGGCCCACTGCAGAGCATGGTCTTCCGGAACGCGGATCTGCCGGGCCTCTTCCACCACGCGGACGCGCTGGCGATCGGCCGCCAGCAGTCCGCCCTCAAGATCACCCGCGCTCAGCTCTCGCTGCTCGTCACCGGCGCACTGGCGGCGGCACTGCCGCAGGTGCGGGTCGGCCAGGACTTCGAGGTGCTCAGCGCGCTGAGCGCGCTGGCCTACGCGGGGGTGCTGCTCGCCGGCTTCGGGGCGGCCCGGCGCCATGCCGCCTCGCACTGGCAACTCAACCGCTCGGCCGCCGAGTTCATCAAATCCATGTGCTGGCGCTACGCCGTGCACGGGGCTCCTTTCGATCTGTCCGCCCCCGACCCGGAGGGGCTGTTCGTCACCCGCGTCGAGGAGGGCCTGCGGGAGCTGAAGAAGGTCGGCTGGCGCGACCCCCGCGACCACGGGGAGCCGGGCCTTGGGGAACTCGTCACGCCGGGCATGCGGGACTTACGGGGCAAGTCGTTCAACGTACGCAAGGAGACGTACGTACGCGACCGGCTGATCGAGCAGCGCAACTGGTACCGGCGCCGCCAGGAGACCTCCCGGCGGGCGACCAGGCTGTGGTCGACGGCGATCACGCTGCTCACCCTCCTCGCCCTGTTCTTCACCACGCTCCAGACCTTCTCGGTCGTGCAGGGGATGAATCTGGCGGGCCTTCTGTCGGCAGCGGCCGCGGCGTGTCTCGCGTGGAGCGAGATCCGGCGCCATCAGCCGCTGATCTCGGCCCATTCCCTCGTGGAGCAGGACCTGATGGAGATGCATGTGGCCATGGAGAACATGGTGACCGAACGGCAGTGGCCGCAGGCCGTGTACGAGACCGAGCGCGTCGTCTCGCCGCAGCACACGGACTGGCTGGCGCGGCTGCGGAGTTGACCGGATCCGGCTCATGCCCGGCGGGTGCCGTCGCGCCAGATGACGGTGACGGGCCGGCCGAGACTCCGGGCGTACTGGACGATGTCGCCGGTGCCGCCGAGCCCGCGGGCGGGCAGCCCGTCCCAGACGGCGACGAGCCGGTCGCAGTTGTCCGCGATGTAGGCCCCGGCCGCGTAGTAGGCCTCGTCCGTGGAGTGCGGGTAGCCGAGCGCGACCTCCTGGCTGGCACGGCGCTTCAGGCCCCGGTAGCGGGCGAGTTCGGCCGCGTCCGCGAAGCCCGTCTCGTAGTCGCCGCTGGGGATCACCACGGTGAGGGCGGCGCCGCAGTCCAGGGCGATCGAGGCGAAGAGCTGGTCGGCGCCGGTGGCGAGGCTGGAGAGCGCCTCCAGGGAGCCGTCGTGGCCGCAGAGCAGCGACCGCAGCCGGTCGCGGATCTCCGCGAAGGCCTCGGCCGGGATGTCCCGGTGGCCGGTCACTCCGATGCGCTTCACTGCGTCTCACCCCGTGTGTCCGGCGCCGGCCACCTTCGGACCTTTTCCGCTCCGCCCTTTCACATCCTCTCAAATCAGCGCAACACGTCCAGTCGGAAGCCCCCGTCCGGTTCTCCCGGGACGAGGGCTTCGTCGGCGTTCGCCGCACTGATGGTGACGTATCGTCAGAAAAGGCTCACGCCATAGGCGTTCATGGCCTCGACCACCGGCTGGAAGAAGGTCGTGCCGCCGGAGGTGCAGTCTCCGCTGCCGCCCGAGGTGAGTCCGAGGGCGGTGGATCCGGAGTAGAGCGGGCCGCCGGAGTCGCCGGGCTCGGCGCACACGGTGGTCCGGATGAGGCCGGAGACGATGTCGCCGTTGCCGTAGTTGACCGTCTGGTTGAGCGCGGTGACCTTGCCGCTGTGGATGCCGCTGGTCGAGCCGCGGCGGGTGACGCTCTGGCCGACGCTCGGGTTGGCGGCACTGGTGATGCGCTGGCTGCCGACGGCGCTCGGGTGCGCGAGCGAGGTGTTGCTGTACTGCACGAGACCGTAGTCGTTGCCCGGGAAGCTGGTGGCGACGGTCGGGCCGATGCTCGTCGAGTGCGAGGTGCTCGTGTAGTAGTTCGGGTACCCCTGGGTGCAGTGCCCGGCCGTCAGGAAGTAGTACGTGGAGCCCTTCTTGACGTTGAAGCCGAGGGAGCAGCGCCAGCTGGTGGTGTAGATCGGGTCCCCGCCGGAGAGCAGCTTGCTGAACCTGCCCGGGACCCGCTGGATGCTTATGGCGCCCGCGTTGGCCCCGGCCTCGCGCTTGATTCTGGCTATGTCGGCGGCCGAGACGGTCGAGTCGGCGGTGACGTCGACCTTGCCGGTCGCGCTGTCCACGCTCCAGGCGGTTCCGGCCACGTCCGCCCCGCGCACGGCGTCGTTCGCGGCGGTCAGGGCGGCGGCCCCGAAGGTGTGGCTGGGGGTGGCGCTGGCGTTGGGTACGGCTATGGCGGCGGCCGCGAGCAGGCCGGTCGCGACGGCGGCGAACTTGGTGCGTCTTGAGGGACCGGAGCGGTGTGTGGGGGTGGTGCGCTTGATCCTCACTTCTTTTCCTCCCGAGGGGAATCGAGGGGCCCAGGAGTGGGGGGACCCCGTGAGGCGCGGCCAGGGATGACGGCAGCACAACAAGACGCAAGCCGTGCTCCTGACAAGCGCTGCGGAGGAGTATTCGGCGGCCCGGCCGTCAAGCGCAAGGGCGCCTTTCGGGCCGGTCCACTCAAGGAGGCGTGCGCGGGGCTCAGTTGGTGCGGATGTCGCGCCCCCCGCCTCGATGTCGATGGGGAGGGTGTTGCCCGGGGGCGGGAAGGGGCGGATGAAGTGGTCGGCGAAGGCGCAGGGCACCACGAGCCGCCGCTCGTCCTGGGCGATGCGCGACACCTCGATGGGCCCGGCGTCGGCCCCCGAGTCGCACCTCTCCGGTCAACTGCCGTCCGTCTGGCGTCAGTTGGTGCCCTTCATGCCGGGGTGTGCAGCCCGAGGTGCGAGCGCAGCGTGGACCCGCCGTATTCCGTGCGGAACGCGCCCCGTTCCCGGAGCAGCGGCACCACCTGGTCGACGAAGTCGTCCAGGCCGCCGGGCGTGAGGTGGGGTACGAGGATGAAGCCGTCGGCCGCGCCGCCCTGAACGAACGCGTCGAGTTCGGCGGCCACCGTCTGCGGGGTGCCGATGAAGGACTGACGGCCGGTGTTCTCGATGACGGTCTGCCGGATGGAGAGCCCCTTGGCCTCGGACAGGGCCCGCCACTTGGCGGCCGTCGCGAAGGGGTCGGCGATCTTCACCCGGCCCTGCGCGAGGGCGGATTCGGGGTCCGGGTCGATGTCGGGGAGGGGGCCGTCGGGGTCGTAGCCGGACAGGTCACGGCCCCAGACCTGTTCGAGGGCGAGGATCGCGTTCTGCGGCGAGATCTGACGGTGGCGGATCTCGGCGGCCTTCTCCTGCGCCTCGGCCGCGGTGTCGCCGAGGACGAAGGTGACCCCGGGCATGATCTTGAGGTCGCCGGGTTCCCTGCCGTACGCGGCCAGGCGCCCCTTCACGTCGGCGTAGAAGGCGCGGCCCGCCTCCAGGGTCCCGTGCCGGGTGAAGGCGACGTCGGCGCACGAGGCGGCGAACTCGCGGCCTTCGCCGGAGTCACCGGCCTGGATGACAACGGGGTGGCCCTGCGGGGAGCGCGGCACGCCGAACGTACCCTCGACTCGGAAGTGCCGCCCGTGGTGGGCGAACGGGCGGGGCTCGCCGCCAGGGGGCCACGAGTCCCACAACTGCCGTGCGGTGGCCACGAATTCGGCGGCCCGTGAGTACCGGTCCCCGCGGTCGAGGTAGCCGCCGCGCCGGAAGTTCTCACCGGTGAAGGCATCGGGCGAGGTGACCACGTTCCAGGCGGCCCGCCCGCCGCTGAGGTGGTCGAGCGAGGCGAAGCGGCGGGCGGTCTCGTATGGCTCGTTGAAGGTCGCGTTGACGGTGGCGGCGAGCCCCAGCCGGTCGGTGACGGCGGCCAGCGCGTTGAGCAGGGTGATCGACTCGGGCCTTCCCACCACGTCGAGATCGTGGATGCGGCCCTTGTGTTCGCGCAGCCGCAGTCCCTCGGCGAGGAAGAAGAAGTCGAACGTGCCGCGTTCGGCGGTCCGGGCGAGGTGCTCGAACGACGAGAAGTCGATCTGCGATCCGGAGCGCGGGTCCGCCCAGACGGTGGTGTTGTTGACGCCGGGGAAGTGGGCGGCCAGGTGGATGTGCTTCTTGGGCTCGGTCATGACGGGCTTCCCCCTGTGAGGGCGTACTGGTTGACGGGCCGGGCCAGTCCCAGGTGTTCGCGGAGCGTGGCGCCCGGATAGAAGCGCCGGAGCAGACAGCGGTGCTGGAGGACCGGCACGGTGGCGCCGACGAGGAGGCCGAGGTCGCGCTCGGGGTCGGCCGGGCGCAGGTGGAAGCCGTCGACGGCGCCCTGCGCGTGCCAGTCGCCGATGAGTGCGGCCAGTTCCACGGCGTCGGCGGTGGTGTGCAGTTCCACCGGGACCGAGCCGAGCACCCGCAGCCGTTCGGGGTCCCGGCCGTGCGCGCGGGCCCGGTCGCGCAGCTCCTGGCGGGTGGTCCGCGCGGACAGTGGGTCCTGGGTACGGACGAGCGCGACGTCGGCGTGGCGTACGGCGGCGGCCCGCGGCCTCGCGGCGGTCGCGTCGATGACCGTGACCGGGTGGCCCTGGGGCGGTCGAGGCACGATGGCGGGGCCGCGCACCGAGAACGTACGCCCCTCGAAGTCGACGTGGTGCAGTTTGTCGCGGTCAACGAAGCGGCCTGTCGACTCGTCGCGGATCTCGGCGTCGTCCTCCCATGAGTCCCACAGCCTGGCCGCCACGTCGGCGACTTCGCCCGCCTCGTGCCACGCGTCGGCCGCGTTCGCGGCGGGCCGCCGCCCGAAGAGCCTCGCCTCGGTCTCGGTGGTGGACACCTCGGGGCTCCAGCCGGCCCGCCCGCGGCTCACCCAGTCCAGCGTCGCGATGGCCGAGGAGACGTGGAACGGCTCGGTGTGGGTGGTGTTCACGGCGGGGACGAGCCCGATGCGTTCGGTGGCGGGCGCGACGCGGGCCAACACGGCCGGGGCGTCCAGACCCGGCCGCGCGAAGGAGTCCCCCAGCGTCACGAAGTCGAGTGTCCCCCGCTCGGCGAGCCGTGCGAGGGCGGTGAAGTGGGCGGCGTCGTAGTGCCCCGCGCCGTCGATGGCGACGGCGAGATGCACGGGGCTCCGGACCAGGGGTGCGGGCATGGGGTGGACCTTTCTGGCATGGGTGGGCGCGCGGCAGCGCAGGGGGTGACGGCCGTCAGGCGCTGAGGGGGCGACACGCAAGGTCGCGCAGGACGTTCAGTGCGGCCCTGGCGGTGGCGTCGTTCTGCCGGAAGGCGGGCCCCCCGGTGCGCGGCCTGGTGAAGGCCCCCGCCGAGCGGGCGACGGTGAAGGGCCCGAGCGCGAACCGGCGCGGGTGCGCCCGGCCGTCGCGTCCGAGGATCCGGCCGTCGGCGGGGTCGACCTGGAGCAGGCCGGTCGCGGCCGAGCCCGCCCCGGCCGCGTACAGCGAGCGCAGCAGCGGGCTGCCGACGCGGTCGGCGGCGGGCTCGGGCAGCCGCGCCTCGACGAGCGCGGCCGCCTCGATCCCCTTCCCGGGCACACTGGCGCCGCGCGCCCGGAAGACGCCCTTGGCCTCATCGGCCTCGACGGCGAGCCCCGCGCCGAGGAAGCGCACCACCCCCGCCTCCGACAGGGCGAGCAGTTGACGCAGCCGGGGGCCGGGTGGTCCGGAGGCCAGGTAGCTGAAGAACCCGTGCCACCAGCTACCCACGTCACCGATCCGCAGCAGCTGTCCGTACACCGAGAGCAGCCCGAGGAAGACCGCCAAGTCGGCGCTGCGGCACGGATCATGACGTCTGGTCAGATCTGCCAGCAGATAGCCGCGCAGGCCGTCCTGGAGGGCCTCGTACGAGGGGAAGCGGAGCCCGTCGAGCGGGTGGTCGAGGGCTTCGAGGTCGAGGCGGTCGGCGGGGTCGGGGACGGCCGCGGCGATCAGCGCCCGCAGGCCGGGGCTGCCGGGGTCGGCGGCGGCGTACTTCTCCTCGAAGCCGGGCCAGTCGACGGCGGTGCGCTCGGGGTGGGCGGTGAACAGCCGGTGGTAGTGGGCGAAGCCCAGCTCTTTGTCGATCAGGGGCCAGATGTCACGGCGGAAGTCGGGCCGGCCCGGCCGGGCGAGGAGCGCGTCCACCTCTGCGGGGCCGAAGTACCGCGGCAGCGCGGGGCGTTCGCCCTGCCAGGCGTAGCCGAGCTTGGAGTGGTAGGGCACGCCGCGCCGGGAGCCGACGTAAAGCACGGGCTCGCGGCCGGAGCGATGGTAGGCGCCGGTGGCGTCGTAGTGGCCGCCCCGGCCTTCCGTGAGCAGGGTCATCAGGTCGATGAAGGTGAGTCCGAAGCCGCGGACGATGACGCGCTCGCCCGGACGCAGGGGCGCAAGGTCGCTGTCCGCGGCGAAGGCGGGCGGCAGGTAGACCAGGGCGCGGCGGTCGGCGAAGTCCGCCAACTCCCTTTGTTCCGCGGTTAATCCGGCGTTCAGATGACCGAGGGTGAGCACGACCACGTCGGCGGTCAGCGGCTCGCGGCGGCCGTCGAGCCACACCCGCTGGCGGCCCTCGCGCGGGCCGGTGACGCGGCGGGCGCGCGTGCGGTGCTCGTGCACGGTGACCGTGGGCGGCAGCGCGGCCACCGCGTCCTCGTACACCCAGCGCAGGTACTCGCCCTGCGCCCGTCGACTGGGGAAGGCGCGCGCGTCCCGGCCGGACCACTGGGCGAAGGTGGGGCCGGGGCGCACCGGGCCCTCCAGCTGGACGGTCTCGTCGGTGAACATGGTGACGTCCTCGGCCATGGAGTTCATCCACAGCAGGGGCGACTGGTCGGAGCGCCAGATCCGTCCGCCGCCCGCGGGATAGGGGTCCACCAGGTGGACGTCGAGGGGCTCGTCCCCGTACAGGGAAGGGATGTTGGCGGCGAGCCGCTCCAGGAATCCGGTTCCGCGCGGACCGGCCCCCACGATCACGAGGGACGCGCGGGGAGGGGTGAGGGACATACGAAGGCTCCATCGATGCGGCGATCGAGTACGGGACGGCCTTCACGAACACACGGCGCCGAGCGGCGCGGAACCGAGCCCCTCAGCACGGTTTCCGCTCCCGAGGTTATGCGCCGCATGCTGGAGGTTGTCAAGCATGTCCACACTGTGAGCCGGGCGTCTCAGCGCAGTTGACGCGTCATCGGATGCCTGTTCCACTGGGGCCATGCATCCGCAGCAGTGGCTGGTCACGCGCTCCCACATCGACTTCGGTCGAGTGTGGTCCTCTTCCTGTTGAGCCGACCCCCTGCACGGTCCCTGCGACGCGCCTCGCGCCGTTCCCTTACGCCTTCACGCTGAACGCACCCCTCCCCTCGCATCTCCAGATCCCAAACCGCCCTGCCGTCATGCCGGTTGAGCGAGCCGTTCAGCAGCTCGCGCCGCCGACGCACGCACAGCACTCACAACATTCACAGCATTCACAACACGAACAGGCGTCGCAGCAGTCGCAGCCATCGCAGTCGGTGCAGCAGCCCTCGCGCTTCTTGCGCGACCAGGGGCCCTCGTACTGGTCGGCGCAGCACAACTTGCAGGTGCAGCAGAGCCCGAGGAAGGCGGCGCAGCCCGCGAAGAAGCCGCGCGGCTCGGGGCGCGGCGGCTCGGGGTCGAACGCGGGGCCCGCCGGGCCGAACGAGCCCTGGTGCGGATGCGCGCAGCTCACCGTGTTGAACGAGCGGTTCACGGACTGGCTCAGTTCGTGGGCGAGCAGGACGTGGGCGAGCTTTCCGTCCACGAAGTCGACCTCGCGCAGCGCGAGCCTGATGCCGTGCACCGCGTCGTCGGCGAGCCTGCGGGCCTCGGTGAGGTCCGTGCCGGTCGCGGCCAGCGGATTCCAGGCGCCCGACGCGGCGTCAGCTTCGCGGTCCTCCACGGCGTCGAGGAGGTGGGCGAGCCGCCCGAAGAGCCGGCCGGCCTCGGCGAGCGGCTCCGCGTTGTGCGGCTTACCGGCGAGGTGGGCGGTGTGGGCGAAGGCGGCCGCGGTCGCGGTCTCCGTCGGCTCGGTGACCGTCAGGACGGAGGTGCCGGGGCCCGCGAGAGCCTCGATGGCGCCCTGCCGGTCGACCGCGTCGAGGAGCACTGCCGTGTCGAAGCCGAGCGAGGCGCCGGTGCGCGCCCCGGCGCGGTCCCAGCTCCTGGCGACCCGGCGGGCGGCGAGCGCGACCGGCTTGCGGGCCAACAGACCGTCCCGGTCGGCCACGTGGTCGCGGACCTTGGCCGACGCGAGGACCAGCGAGACGGCCGCAGCCAGGCGGGCCCCCTCACCCTTGGCGACCGGTGCCGTTCGCATCGCGCGCAGCGGACAGGGTCCGGCGGTGCGTCGCCGGCCGGGGGTGCGTTCGGCCTGAGCCTCCGTCAGAACCGAGACGATCAGGCCGTCGTAGTTGGTCACGACCCGGGCGAGCTGCCCGTGGTCGGAGCGAAGTGCCAGGCAGAGTCCGCAGAGATGGGCCATCCACTCGGTCTTCAGGCCCTCGCCGAGCCGGTGTGAACAGGGCCTGACGATTCCGAACACGACTCTCCCCCAGGTGCCGTCGGGCTCGCGCCCCACGCATCGTTCTTCAGTGCGGCACGCATCGTATCGAGCGATCCGTTCACCCGTACGACACCCAGGTCACTCATGTGGAGGGACATACATATTTTTGTTACACCGGATCTCCTGTACCGCCCCACACCTAGAGGATTCCTGACGAATCGCCACATGTTCTGTGCCAGTACCGTCACGAATCACCTGCGCGGCGACTATCCACTTGGCGCGGTATCCGCATCATGGACGACCATAGGGATGCGGAACGGAAGATGTAGCTAGAAGAAGTCCGCTGTGAGAGGAGGCGTCCATGGGATCGGTGCGCAAGGCCAGTGCCTGGCTGGGGCTTGTCGAGGACAACGACGACCGCTACTACGACGACGAGTACACCGAGGGTGCCGCCGAGCCGGGCGAGGCCTGGGTGACCGACCCGCGGGTGCGGGTGGCCTCCGACGCGGCCGAGGAGCAGGGCCGCCGGATCGCCACCGTCACGCCGGACGGCTTCCGGGACGCGCGGGGCATCGGCGAGCTGTTCCGCGAGGGCGTCCCGGTGATCGTGAACCTGACGGGCATGGACGCGGGCGACGCCAAGCGCGTCGTCGACTTCGCGGCCGGGCTCACCTTCGGCCTGCGCGGCTCCATCGAGCGCGTGGCGACGAGGGTCTTCCTGTTGACCCCCGCCGACACCCAGATCGTCAGCGGCGAGGCCGCGGGCCGCCAGACCGGCGGCTTCTTCAACCAGAGCTGAGTCCCGATGGCTCCCGGCCACGACCACCGCCGAGCCGGGCGCTCACCGGATCATCGTTCCTAGCGGAACGCGTCAAGTCCGGTGAGCGCCTTGCCGAGCACCAACTGGTGCATTTCCACGGTGCCTTCGTAGGTGAGCACCGACTCCAGATTGGTGGCGTGCCGCATCACCGGGTACTCCAGCGAGATCCCGTTCGCGCCGAGGATCGTGCGCGAGGTGCGGCAGATCTCGATCGCCTCCCGTACGTTGTTGAGCTTTCCGAAGCTGACCTGCTCGGGGCGGAGCCTTCCCGCGTCCATGCGCCGGCCCAGATGGTGGGCGAGCAGAATCCCCTTGTGTAGTTCGACGGCCATGTCGGCGAGCTTGGCCTGGGTGAGCTGGAAGCCGCCGATGGGCTTGCCGAACTGCTCGCGGGTCTTCGCATAGTCGACGGCGGCCTCGAACGAGGCACGGGCCGCGCCCATGGCGCCCCAGACGATTCCGTACCGCGCGTGCGAGAGGCAGCTGAGCGGGCCCTTGAGCCCGGTGACCTCCGGGAGCACGGCATCCGCGGGCAGCCGCACCTCGTCCAGGACGAGCTCGCTGGTGACGCTGGCCCGCAACGACCACTTGTGCTTGATCTCGGGGGCCGAGAATCCGGGGGCGTCGGTCGGCACCACGAAGCCGCGGATACCGGCGTCCGTCTGCGCCCAGACGACCGCGACACCCGCCACCGAGCCGTTGGTGATCCACATCTTGCGGCCGGTCAGCACCCAGTCGGCGCCGTCCTTCTTGGCGTACGTGCGCATTGCGGCCGGATCCGAGCCGTGGTCGGGCTCGGTGAGACCGAAGCAGCCGATGATCTCGCCCGCGGCCATGCCGGGCAGCCAGCGCCGCTTGTGTTCCTCGGAGCCGAACCGCCAGATCGCGTACATGGCGAGCGAGCCCTGTACGGAGACGAGCGAGCGGATGCCGGAGTCGGCGGCCTCCAGCTCCAGGCAGGCGAGGCCGTACTGGACCGCGGTCGCGCCCGCGCAGCCGTAACCGGTCAGGGACATGCCCAGCGCGCCGATCGAGCCGAGTTCGCGGGCCAGTTCGCGGATGCCGGGCAGTTCGCCGTTCTCGTACCACTCGGCGATGTGCGGCAGGACCCGGTCGGCGGCCCAGGAGCGCACGGTGTCGCGGATCGCGAGGTCCTCCGCGCTCAGCAGGTCGTCGATGCCGAGCGGGTCGGCCGGGTCGAAGGGGGGCAGCTTGGAGGAAGGAGCGGACATGAGGGCGCCTCCGCGGCTCTCGCTCAACTAAAACTAGCAGTGTTAGTTATTACCTGAGCGCTGACGTTACGGGTCAGTGTCCCGCGCGTCCAGACTCCGCCGTCGCCACGTCCGCGGGCCGCGCCGGAGCGGGCACCTTCAGACTGAGCTGCTGCGCCAGCGGCGCCTGCCGCGCCTCCGGCTCGGCGGCCGGGTCCGGCCCGGCCACCGTGCAGTCCATGATCCACGGCAGCCGCAGCCCGGCCAGCGCACCCAGGAGCAGGAGCCCGGCGCTGACGAACAGCGTCACGTGCAGGCCGTGCACGAAGGCGGTGCGGGCCGCGGAGCGCAGCGCGTCGCCGGCCGGGCCGCCCAGGCGGGCGGCGACGTCGTAGGCCTCACCGAGCGAGTTGGCCGCCTGGGCCGATGCCGCGGCGGGGACCGAGCCGACGGAGGCGAGCCCGGGGGCGTAGGCGGCGTTCATCACGCTGCCGAGCAGTGCGATGCCCATGCCCGCGCCGAGCTGGTAGGAGGTCTCGCCGATCGCGGCCGCGCCCCCGGCCCGCTCGGGCGGCGCCTCGCTGAGCATCGACTCGTACGCCGCGAACAGCGTGGTCTGCAGGCCGAAGCCGAGCAGTACGAAGGAGACGAACATCAGGGACGGCCAGTCGGTCTGGCCCATCATGAGGAGCAGCAGCACGGCGGCGGCGGTCAGCACGAACCCCGTGCACACCATCCGGCGCGGGCCGAGCCTGCGCAGCGTGTACGAACCGGTCGCGCCCGCCGCCATCGCGGCGAAGGTGAGCGGCAGCATGCGCAGTCCGGTGTCGAGCGGGGAGAGCCCGAGGACCAGCTGGAGGTACTGGACGGCTATGAGTTCGAGGCCGACGAGCGCCAGCATGGCCACGATGATGCAGCCGACCGAGGTGGCGAACGCGGGCCGGGAGAACATCCGGATGTCGATGAGCGGATGCGCGCGGCGCCGCTGCCTGCGGACGAACAGGACGAGCAGCGCGGTGCCGACGCAGAGCGCCGCGAGGGTGCGCCCGTCGAGGACGCCGGAGCCGCCGCCGAGCCGCTTGACGCCGAACACCACGGCGAGGATGCCGCCCGCCGCCATCAGCGCGCCGAGCACGTCCCAGGGCCCGTCGGAGCTGCCCTTGGACTCGGCCACGATCCAGCGGCCGAGCGGCAGCATCAGCGCCATCAGCGGGATGTTGACGAGGAAGACCGAGCCCCACCAGAAGTGCTGGACGAGGAAGCCGCCGAGCACCGGCCCGGTGGCGGCGCCGATCGCGGCGACCGCCGTCCAGATGCCGATGGCGGTGGCCCGCTCGCGGCGGTCGGGGAAGACGACGCGGACGATGGAGAGCGTGGCGGGCATGATCATCGCGCCGCCGATGCCGAGCAGCGCGCGGGCGGCTATGAGCACCGGCGCCGAATCGGCCAGCGCGGCGACCGCCGAGGCGGCGCCGAAGATCCCGTAGCCGAGCAGCAGCACCCGGCGCCGGCCCACCCGGTCGCCGAGTGTGCCGAAGAGGATGAGGAGAGCCGCGCAGACCAGCGGGTAGGCGTCGACGATCCAGAGCAGTTCCACCGAGCCGGGGCGCAGGTCCTCGGTGACCGAGGGGATCGCGACATGAAGCACGGTGGCGTCCAGGGCCACGAACAAGAGGCTGACGCAGAGGACGACGAGGACGACCCAGCGGTTGGCACCGCCGGCAGCAGCACGCGCCCGTGCACCGGCCATGGTCGTCCCTGTCATGTACGTACCTCCCAGTACTGCGGGCCGCGGCCAGACCCTGGACGGCTTGGCCGCATCGGACCTGCCGTCACCACTCTCGCGGTCGGCGGGCCCGGCGGACCAGTGACCAGCCGGGCATCGGGTCGGCGTCCCCAAAGGCCGGCGTCGACGGGCGAGTGATTCGTCAGCGTACGCGAGTCCGCCCCGGCGGCGCGTGGTCCACCTCTCACCCCGATGACCACGGCGGTGTGGTGTGCGCCACGCCCCGACCGGCCCGAAGATGATCTTTACGCTCCGTACCCGCCCGGTGACCGAAGTGTGAATTCCACTCCCACGCCCGGCAAACGGAATTCCGCGGGATACAAACAGGCCTTCCGACGGCGACTTGAATGAATAGGGCACAAAGCCATCGGGTATTCGGGAGGGGCCGGGAATAAAGGCGGGCGTGAGACATACTCCACATCACATCGTCATCACAAAGACCCCGGATCGGCCTGGGCCGTCACTCACTCGCTGTAACGTCGATTGAGTGCGTACTGACCGAATCTTCGCCCGCCTGGACCGGGAGCCCGAGCCACCGAAGATAGAGATCCCGCGGATGAGCCGTCACCGCGTGGTCCTCTTCGGCGCGACGATGGCGTTCTACCTCGCCATCGTCGTGGCCGTGCTGACCTCGTCCTGGCTCGTCGAGCTGGACTGGAAGGTCATGCTGTTCCGGCCGTACGAGCAGTGGCCGCAGCTGCACGCCTTCCTGGACTACTTCGTGGTCCTCGGCCAGCGCGGGCCGACCGCCGTGATGGTCATGGCCTGGCTGGGCTGGCGCTCCTGGCGCCAGCACACCCTCCGGCCGCTCCTGACTCTCGGGGCGGCCCTGCTGTTGCTCAACATGACGGTCGGTTCGGTCAAGCTCGGCCTCGGTCGGCTCGGCCCGCACTACGCCACACAGATAGGGTCCGCCGAACTGTTCGCGGGCGGCGACATATTTCCCTCGGGACACACCGCCAACGCGGTCGTGACCTGGGGCATCCTGGCCTACCTCGCCACCACCCCGCGCGCCCGGCGCTGGCTCTCGGTCAGCTCCGCCATGGTCGCCCTCGGGGTCGGGGCCACCACGGTCTACCTCGGTACGCACTGGGTGAGCGATGTGCTCCTCGGCTGGGCGGCCGGACTGCTCATCCTGCTCGCGCTGCCCTGGGTGGAGCCGCTGATCGCCCGCGCCGAGGCGTTCGTCTTCCTGGTCCGCGAGAAGGTGCGCGAGCGCCGGCGGACCAGCGGCGCCACCGCTCCGGTCCCGGTGCCGACCCCGTCGGTGCCCGCGATGGTGCCCCAGCGCGGCCACGACGAGGGCGAGGCGCCGGTGCGCGAGCCGGTCGGCGCGGGCAGCGGGCGCGCCACCACCAGGCCGCTTCCGGCCAGGCCCTACCAGCCGGCCCGTTCGGAGCGGCCCCCGGTCGTGCCCGCGGGCACCCGGCGCCCGCCGCACACCGAGCGGACGCCGCGCACCGCCCCGGCCCGCCCCCTGGGCGGCTGACGGCCCGCCGTACGGCGGGGGCGGTACGCACAGACCAACCCCCGCCACACGAAGGCCCCCGGTTCTCACCGGGGGCCTTCGCCGTTGTCGCGCCGGAACGGGCTCAGCCGTGCCAGCAGCGGGTGACCGTGCCGTCCTCGACCTCGAAGTTCAGCCGGCCCGCCAGGTATTCCAAGGTGATGATCGAGCCTGGCGGCAGCGACCTGACGGTGGACCAGCCGCGGGCCCTGGCCAGCCGCTCGGCGCCCTCGGCGTCGAGGCCGACGTAGGACTCGGGAGCGTCGTCGGGATGTGCGGAGTGGGACGGTATGGGTGCCATGCACCCCACCGTAGGCGGGTCGGCCCGGTGACGGAAGCGGGGGCCGCCGCCGGCCCGCGGACCCGGTGGGAACCCGCTGGTTGTCCGCCCCCGGTGCCCCGCCAGTCACACTTCTGTCACAGGATCGAGGGTCAGCTACGCCTCGAACTCCGTCACTCGAACGAGCAGTTCCTGCCCCCTCGGCCGGTTATCGCACACACCGCTTCGAGCCACTCCAACGCATTCCCGCAATGGACGGAATTCCTGCGGCGGACACTCGCAGAATTACCATCCACCAGCCCTCCGGATGAAATTGACGACGCATGCGTAATTCACCGCACCCTTACACAATCCCTACCGCGAACCCCGAGGCCGGGACCGTCGGAGCACGGCCGGATCGCGCACGCCCCCTGTTGCGCCCGGCCGGACCGCGAGCATCATGGCCCCCGGCCTGACGCCAGACAGCTCTGGGGGTGCGATGGGTACGGAGACGGCGACCGAGACCGCGGAGCCTGCGCGGGCGGCCCGGCCCGGCGCGGTGATCGTCGACTGGCTGACCACCACCGACCACAAGAAGATCGGGCACCTCTACCTGATCACCTCGTTCGTCTTCTTCCTGATCGCCGGGGTGATGGCGCTCCTGATGCGGGCCGAACTGGCCAGGCCAGGACTCCAGATCATGACCAACGAGGAGTACAACCAGCTCTTCACGATGCACGGCACGATCATGCTGCTGCTCTTCGCGACGCCGACCTTCGCCGGGTTCGCCAACGCGATCATGCCGTTGCAGATCGGCTCCCCCGACGTGGCCTTCCCCCGGCTGAACATGCTCGCGTACTGGCTGTTCCTCTTCGGCGGGCTGATCGTGCTCGGTTCGCTGCTGCTGCCGACGGGGCCCGCGAGCTTCGGCTGGTTCGCCTACGCACCGCTCAACTCACTGACGCGCTCCCCCGGTGCCGGCGCCGACCTCTGGATCATGGGGCTCGCCCTCTCCGGCTTCGGCACGATCCTCGGCTCGGTCAACTTCCTGACCACCATCATCGGGATGCGGGCGCCCGGCATGACGATGTTCCGGATGCCCGTCTTCACCTGGAACGTCCTGTTCACCTCGATCCTGGTGCTGGTCGCGTTCCCGGTGCTCGCGGCGGCACTGCTCGTCCTGGAGGCGGACCGGAGGCTGGGTTCGGTGGTCTTCGAGGCACAGAACGGGGGCGCGCTGCTGTGGCAGCACCTCTTCTGGTTCTTCGGCCATCCCGAGGTCTACATCATCGCGCTGCCGTTCTTCGGCATCATCACGGAGATCATCCCGGTCTTCTCGCGCAAGCCGGTCTTCGGCTACATGACGCTGGTCGGGGCGACGGCGGCCATCACGGGGCTGTCCCTCGTCGTGTGGGCCCACCACATGTTCGCCACGGGAGCGGTGCTGCTGCCGTTCTTCTCGTTCATGTCCTTCCTGATCGCGGTGCCGACCGGGGTGAAGTTCTTCAACTGGACGGGCACGATGCTCAAGGGCTCGCTCAGTTTCGAGACCCCGATGCTCTGGGCCGTCGGCTTCCTCGTGAGCTTCCTGTTCGGCGGCCTGACGGGCGTCATCCTGGCCTCACCGCCACTGGACTTCCACGTCACGGACTCGTACTTCGTCGTGGCCCACTTCCACTACGTGGTGTTCGGCACGGTGGTGTTCGCGACCTTCGGCGGCTTCTACTTCTGGTGGCCGAAACTCACCGGCAAGATGCTCGACGAACGCCTCGGCAAGATCCAGTTCTGGACGCTGTTCATCGGCTTCCACACCACCTTCCTGGTCCAGCACTGGCTGGGCGCGGAGGGCATGCCGCGGCGCTACGCGGACTACTTGGCCGCGGACGGCTTCACGACGCTGAACACGATCTCGTCCATCGGCGCCTTCCTGCTCGGCCTGTCCACGCTGCCCTTCTTCTACAACGTCTGGAAGACGGCGAAGTACGGCAAGAAGGTGGAGGTCGACGACCCGTGGGGGTTCGGCCGCTCGCTGGAGTGGGCCACCTCGTGCCCGCCGCCCCGGCACAACTTCCTGACCATCCCGCGGATCCGCACCGAGGCTCCGGCGTTCGATCTGCACCACCCGGAGTTCGCCCCGTTCCGGGACGACCTGACCCAGGCCCCGGCCCCGGAGCTCCAAGCGGAGACCGGCGGGGAAGGCCGCGGCGGCACCCGCTAACCCGCCGCCCTGTCCACTCGTACGCTCAGATCGTTGGCGCCCGTGTAGTACGGCCGGACCACTCCCGGGCCCACCCGGGTACCCGGGTACACGAAGATCACCTGCTTGAGCGGAACGTCGTCCAGGATGCGGGCAAGGCGGACCTTCGCGTCGCCGGTGAGCAGCCACAGGTCCCAGAGCCACTCCTTCGCGTCGAGCCCCTCGGCGAGCGGCCCGTACGGGAGCGTGAAGGTGAAGCCGTCGGCGTCGGCCATCGCGGGTACCCGGTGGGTCCGGCCGGCGCCGCCCCGCAGCCGTGCCTCGACGACCGCGTCCGGGGCGAGCCCGGTGCCGTACAGCCGCCCCCGCACGGTGACCGCGTCGGCGCCGAAGCCGACCTCGCCGGTCTCGGCGTGCGGCTTGCGTAGCCAGCTGCGGACGACGAGTTCGCCGGACCGCCCGGGGTAGGGGATGCGCACCGCGACCCCTTCGGTGTCCGGGCCGGGCTCGCGGTCGACCAGGGCGCGCAAGTCCCGCACGCCCGGCTCCAGGCGCCGCTCCTCGCCCTCACCGGCGCGCAGGTACGTCTCCCACTCCCCTTCGGCGAGTTCGACCGTGCTGGGCAGCACCGCCCGGAGCAGGCCTTCGGCGGCCGGGGTGAGCGGGAGGAGCACGTCGGGGCCCGGCTTCGCGCCGCGCCGACGCAGGACGAGCGCGGCGCCCGGCCGCCCGGCGCCCGTGATGTCGAAGGTCACTCCGCCCGCGGAGTCGGCGATGCAGTCGGCGCGCGGCGCCGCGGACGCGCTGCCCGTGTCCGGTGACTCGGCGGTGGTGGTCATGCGGTCTGCCCTTTCCGGAGCACGGCGGCGGCCTTGTGACGCAGGGCGTAGGCCCCGTCGAGGGCAGTGCTGCGAGCCTTGTGCAGCGAGTCGCGCAGAGCCCCGGCGGAGCGGCTGCCGCCGCCCTGGGCGTGCAGTTCGGCGAAGATCGTCTCGTGCCGCTCGGCGATCCGGGCCGGGTCGAAACGCTCGGAGTTCGCCAGCGCCGACTTGGCCATGCGGTGACGCAGTTCGTCGTCCTGGATCAGTTCGAGCAGCGCCGCGGCCACGGCATCGGCGTTGCCCGTCTCCACCAGCCTGCCGTCCACCGTGTCCTTGATGATTTCGCGCGGCCCCTGTGGACAGTCGGTGGAGACCACGGGGAGTCCGCAGCGCATCGCCTCCACGATGGTCATGCCGAACGACTCGTGGCTGGAGGTGACGGCCGCGAGGGAGCCCTTGACCCACTCGCCTTCGAGATGGCCCGCCAGGCCCATGAGGAACACATGGTTGTAGAGGCCAAGATCGTCAATGAGGTTGCGCAGGGCCTCGCGTTCGTTCCCGAAGGCGTCACCGGAGCCGTAGATCCGCAGCCGCCAGTCCGGCCGTACGGCGACCACCCGCGCGAAGGCCCGCACCAGCAGGTCGTACCGCTTGACCGGGGTGAGCCGCCCGGCCGCGACGACCAGCTTGGCGTCGCCGGACGCCGGCTCGACGCGGGGCGCGGGCACGCTGTTGGGCACCGCTTCGACGCGTACGCCGGGCAGGCGCAGGGCCTCGTACGCGGCGGCGTCGGCACGGGTGACCGTGGTGATCGCGTCGAGCAACGGGTAGGAGTGGCCGATCTCGCTGCGCAGCCGGTAGCTGTGCCCCGCGAGGGTCAGGTGCTCCTGGCCGACGCGGACCACGCCGGGCCGGGTCTCGCGCGCGATGTGCACGTTGAGGCCCGGCCGGGTGCCGACGACGACGTCCGCCTCGACGGCCCTCAGGTGGGCCGCGATGCGGCTGTCGGTGAGGCGGCTGTACTGGCTGTGGCGTCCGTCGCCGCGCGGGAAGACCTTGGCGGGCCTGCGGTGGTCGGGGTGGTCGCCCTCGTAGCCGGGGCTGTTCTTGCGGAGGTCGACCAGGTGCCTGAGGCGGACGCCTTCGGGCGCGGTGAGGGTGGGCTCGTCGTGATGGCGGAAGACGGAGACGATCTCGACGTCGTGCCGCCGGGCGAGTTCACCGGCGAGGTTGAAGGTGGACCGGATGGTGCCGCCCAGGCTGTACGCGTTGTGCAGCAGGAATGAGATGTGCATGCGCCACGCGTCCCCTTGGTCGTGCGATCGATGGCGTCGATCATCCGCTCGGTCATTCGGCCGGCCAGGCCGGTCGGGACCGGAAGCCCGGTCAGCACCGGACTGTACTTGGCTCGCCCGTCACCCGTACTCCAGGGGCGGATCACCACCCGTCCACCTGGGGACCACGGTGTGGAGGGGTGATGGCGGGAGCCCCGTCCGGGCGGCCGGACGGGGCTCGGGGCGTTCGGCCGTCCTGGCCGGACACGCCCTGGGTGCCTCGGTGTGCCTCAGACCTTGAGCTGCTGTCCGGGCACGATGAGGTCCGGGTCGACGCCGACGACGGCCCGGTTGGCCGCGTACAGCGCCTCCCAGCCGGTGCCGTGGGCCGCCGCGATGGCGGAGAGCGTGTCGCCGCTACGGACCGTGTACGTCCCGGCGGCGGGCGTGCTCCCGGTGTGGAGCGGGGCCACCGGCTTGTGCGACTTCGGCGCGGCCTGCGGCGTGCTCCTGGGCGCCTGCTTGACGGGCTTGGCTGGCGCGGCCCGCCTCTCGGCGGGCGCCTGCGCCGCGGGCGCGCCGCCGTACGCCCCGGCTTGGCGCGAGCAGGACGGCCAGGCGCCCCAGCCCTGCGAGCGCTGGACCCGGGTGGCGACAGCGATCTGCTCGGTCCTGCTGGCCCGGTCGGCCGTGGACGCGTACGCCCCGCCGCCGTGCGCCCGCCACGTCCCGGCGTCGAACTGAAGCCCGCCGTAGTAGCCGTTTCCGGTGTTGATGTGCCAGTTTCCACCGCTCTCGCACTGCGCGATGCGGTCCCACACCCCGCTGTCCGCCGCCGCGGCCGGACCGGTGGCGACAGTGAGCAGAGCGACCGGGGCCGCCATCGCGGCCGCGATCAGCGCTGCCGCCCCACGGCTGCGGAGCGGGCCGGAACCACTGGTACCAAGAGACATGAAATCCCTCTCGAAGCACCCGGGGTCCCCCTGAGCAACGCGGTCTCCGGCGCTTCCGGCGCCTCGTTCCGCGCTGCCCCCGCCCACCGGAAGGTCGTCGTTCGCTGGTACGGCCGGCGGGCGTTCCCGGGCGGTGCTCGGTGCACACGGCGGTGGAATCTAGGGACCCGCATGCTCCGGCATCAACCAACGCCCTGTCATTCCAGGCCAGTTGATGGTTACCGGGAGTATCAGCGACTTCCGGACACCCACTTGATTCGTGGATATCAGCATTTGTCGACCTGTCGGTGAAATGATCTGTGACCCGGCTCACCGCGTCAACTTCCGTGTATCCCGCAGGTGTTGACAGGGAGTGAAGGGTTCCGGGGGCGCATTCACCCTCCGCTGGGGACGGTTCGATTCCGTTCGCCTTCTCGCGTGACTCCGGCCACAGATCACCCGTTGTCGTTTGTACGAGAGAAGCCGGGAACCGCCCGGCGCATCCACTCAGTTCCTAGGAGCCACCCGTGCCGCGCATGCTCGACGTCAGTGAGGACGTCCGCGCCGAGATCGGCGACGAAGAAGCCGAGCGGCTGCTCGCCGGCGACAACGCCCCGGGCAGCTACGACTGCACCTCCTGCCGGACGCCGGGCGACTCCGAGCAGGAGCGCACCAGCACCGTCCTGTTCGTCGGCGAGGAGACGGCGGTGCTCGCCTTCGCCCACGCCAGCTGCATCCCCTCCCAGGTCGTCCAGGTCGCCGAGGAGCAGCTCCAGGGCGCCGTACGTTCCATCACGGGCGAGGAGCCCGGCGGCGGCGCACCCGAGCAGGCGGTGCTCGGCATCACCAGCGGTCTGGTACTGATCGAGGGCGACCTGCACCCGGCGCTCGTCGTGGAACCCACCGTCCCGATCGCGCGGGCCGGGTCGGGCGGGTCCACCGACGAATTCCTCCCGCTCCTCATCGAGCAGGGCTTCGTGCCGGTCACCGACATGGCCCGGCTGCCCTCGGTGCTGTCCGGCTGGTCCGTGCTGCTCGCGATGGGCCAGCTGCACGCGATCCTTCAGCCCGGCACCGGCGGCAGCGGCTCGGTCTCCTGGTGGCAGGCGCACCAGCCGCTCCAGGTGACGGAGGGCTGGCGCGCGGCGGCCAACAAGTCACAGCGGGTCCTCGTCTTCGCCGCGCCGGTCGGCGTCATCGGCCAGCAGCCGCGCGAGGACCTGCTCAGGGACGCGCTGGAGAAGGCCTCCGCCGACGGCCGCCTCGTGGCCGCCGCCATGCCGCTGGCCGGCACCTGAGGCTGAGCCACGCCCCTTCCCGAAGCCCCCGCTGACACGGGCGCGCACGGAAGGGGCGTGGAATTCCCCGCCCAGTGCTCCCGATAAGCCGAAACGCCCCGCATCCCCCGCCCCGCGGTGTCGTTGGCACATACGTGCACTCATACGACCCATCCCGCGAGCCGTACCAGTCCCATATCCCCGCCATGCGCGCGTCGGGCGACGCACTGGGAGGCCATTACTCCCCCACGCCGATCTACGACGCGCTGTGCTCGGAGTACCGCAGGTCCTTCCGCACGCTGCCCGGTGACCGCTCCGGCGAGGAGGACCTCGACTTCCGGGGGTTCGGCGGTGCCGGTGGCGGACTGGGTGGCTACGGCGCCCGGACCACTCACCAGACGGGTCAGCAGACCCAGCACTTCCCGACCACGTACGCCGGGAACTGGCATCTGCACCCCGCGATGCACGCGAACGGGCGGCAGCACACCGGGCACCATCACCTCCCGGCGGCACTGCCGCCCGGCCCTCGCAGGGGGCTCTAGCTCCAGCCCTCCCCCGTAAGGGAGTTACTTCTTACGGCCGCGCTTCTCGCGCACCCGCACCGAGATGTGGATCGGGGTGCCCTCGAAGCCGAACTCCTCGCGCAGCCGGCGCTCGATGAAGCGCCGGTAGCCGGCCTCGATGAAGCCCGAGGCGAACAGCACGAACCGGGGCGGCTTGGTGCCTGCCTGCGTACCGAACAGGATGCGCGGCTGCTTGCCACCGCGGATCGGGTGCGGGTGGGCGGCGACCAGCTCGCCGAGGAAGGCGTTGAGGCGGCCGGTCGGCACCCGGGTCTCCCAGCCCGCCAGTGCCGTCTCGATCGCCGGGACCAGCTTCTCCATGTGGCGGCCGGTCAGCGCCGAGACGTTGACCCGGGGCGCCCAGGCGACCTGCTGCATCTCGGTCTCGATCTCGCGCTCCAGGTAGTAGCGCCGCTCCTCGTCGAGGGTGTCCCACTTGTTGTACGCGATGACCAGTGCGCGCCCGGCGTCGACGGCCATCGTGATGATGCGCTGGTCCTGCACCGAGATGGACTCGCTGGTGTCGATGAGGACGACCGCGACCTCCGCCTTCTCGACGGCGGCGGCGGTACGCAGCGAGGCGTAGTAGTCGGCGCCCTCCTGGAGGTGGACGCGGCGGCGGATGCCCGCCGTGTCCACGAACTTCCAGGTGATTCCGCCGAGTTCGATGAGCTCGTCCACGGGGTCGCGGGTGGTGCCGGACTGCTCGTTGACGACGACCCGCTCCTCCTTCGCGACCTGGTTCAGGAGCGAGGACTTGCCGACGTTGGGGCGGCCGATCAGCGCGATCCGGCGCGGGCCGCCGAGGGCGGTGCCGAAGCGCTGGGGCGGGGCGTCGGGCAGGGCCTTGAGGATCTCGTCGAGCAGGTCGCCGGTGCCGCGGCCGTGCAGGGCGGAGATCGGGAAGGGCTCGCCGAGGCCGAGCGACCACAGGGCGGCGGCGTCGGACTCGCCGGACATGCCGTCGACCTTGTTGGCGGCGAGCACGACAGGCTTGCCGGCCCGGCGGAGCAGCTTGACGACGGCTTCGTCGGTGTCGGTGGCGCCCACGGTGGCGTCCACCACGAAGACCACGGCGTCCGCCGCCTCGATGGCGAACTCGGCCTGGGCGGCGACGGAGGCGTCGAGGCCCAGGACGTCCTGCTCCCAGCCGCCCGTGTCCACGACCTTGAAACGGCGGCCCGCCCACTCGGCCTCATAGGTGACGCGGTCGCGGGTGACGCCGGGCTTGTCCTGGACGACCGCCTCGCGGCGGCCGATGATGCGGTTCACCAGGGTCGACTTGCCCACGTTCGGGCGGCCGACGACGGCGAGGGCCGGGAGCGGGCCGTGGCCGGCCTCGTCGATGGCGGCCTCGACGTCCTCGATGTCGAAGCCCTCTTCGGCGGCGAGCTCCATGAACTCCGCGTACTCGGCGTCGCCGAGTGCTCCGTGTTCGTGCTGGTCGTTCATGAAGTCCGTACCTCGTTCATCGTGGTGATCGGTGGGCCGCGATCGAGCGGTCCACTACTGAAAGTCTGACCTAGCGCCCGGTCAGGCGCCTGGCGTTTTCCAGGTGGCCGGTGAGCCGGTCCTGGATGCGGACGGTGGCCTCGTCCAGGGCTTTGCGGGTCCGCCGCCCGCTGCCGTCACCGGCTTCGAAGGCGTCCCCGAAGACGACGTCGACGCGGCTGCGCAGCGGCGGCAGCCCCTTTATCAACCGTCCGCGGCGCTCGGTGCTTCCCAGCACCGCGACCGGGACGATGGGCGCCCCCGACCGTACGGCGAAATAGGCGAGGCCGGCCCGCAGCGAGGCGAAATCGCCCTCGCCGCGGGTGCCCTCGGGGAAGATCCCGAGGACGCCGCCCTGGTCGAGCACGGCCAGCGCGTCGGTGATCGCGGTGCGGTCGGCGACCGCCCGGTCCACCTTGACCTGGCCGATGCCTTCGAGGAACGGGCCGAGCGGCCCGACGAAGGCTTCCTTCTTGATCAGGAAATGGGTGCCGCGGGGGGCGGTGCCCATGACCATCGGGCCGTCGATGTTGTGGGAGTGGTTGACGGCGAGGATCGCCGGACCGCTCGCCGGAACGCGCCAGGCGCCGAGCACCCGCGGCTTCCACAGCCCGTACATCAGGCCGACACCGATCCGGCGGCCGATCTCGGCGCCTCGCTCCGAGGCGGGCCGGCGGGGCGCGGAGCGCCCCTGCGAGGGGCGGCCGGGCGACGGAAGGGACGTCACTTGGTGGCCCGCTTCTCCTCGATGAGGGTGACCACACACTCGATGACCTGGTCCAGGGTGAGCTCGGTGGTGTCCACCTCGACCGCGTCGCCGGCCTTGGCCAGCGGGGAGGTCTTGCGGCTGGAGTCGGCCGCGTCCCGCTTGATCAGGGCGTCCCTGGTGGCCGCGACGTCGGAGCCCTTGATCTCGCCGCTGCGACGAGCCGCGCGCGCCTCGGGAGAGGCGGTGAGGAACACCTTCAGGTCGGCGTCGGGCAGCACGGTCGTGCCGATGTCCCGGCCCTCGACCACGATGCCGTGCGGTGCGGCGGCCGCTATGTCGCGCTGAAGCTGGGTGATGAGGGCCCGCACCTCGGGGACGGCGCTGACCGCGCTCACCTTGGAGGTGACGTCCTGGGTGCGGATCGGCCCGGCGGCGTCCTCGCCGTCCACGGTGATCGTCGGCGCCGACGGGTCGGTGCCGGAGACGATCACCGGCTTGGCGGCCGCGACCGCGATCTCGGCGGGGTCGCCGATGTCGATCCCGTTGCTGATCATCCACCAGGTGATCGCCCGGTACTGGGCTCCGGTGTCCAGATAGCTCAGCCCCAGCTTGGCGGCGACCGCCTTGGAGGTGCTGGACTTGCCGGTGCCGGAGGGGCCGTCGATGGCGACAATCACTGCTGCCGGAGCGGTCCGGGCGGCGCTTTCCACGGTGACGGACACCTTCCTGGTACGGGGCGGGGTTTGCTCGGGGCGCAAATCCGCCCCGTACAAGGTTACTGGCTCGTGCGAGCCCCCCGTCCCGCCCCGTCCCGGGACCCGCTCACTGCCGGATCGACCAGCCCCGTTCCCGCAGCGCGGCCGCAAGGCCCGGGGCCGCGGCCGGCTCGACCATCAGCTGGACCAGGCCCGCCTGCTGGCCGGTCGCGTGCTCGATGCGGACGTCCTCGATGTTGACCCCGGCCCGGCCCGCGTCCGCGAAGAGCCGTGCGAGACCACCGGGCTCGTCGCTGATGAGCACGGCGACGATCTCGTACGTGGCCGGTGCGGCCCCGTGCTTGCCGGGCACCCTGACCCGGCCGGCGTTGCCGCGCCGCAGCACGTCCTCGATGCCCAGGGCGCCGCCGCGGCGCTTGTCCTCGTCGGCGGACTCAAGGGAACGCAGCGCGCGCACCGTCTCGTCCAGGTCTGCGGCGATCCCCGACAGCACGTCGGCGACCGGGCCCGGGTTGGCGGAGAGGATCTCGACCCACATCCCGGGGTCGGAGGCCGCGATGCGGGTGACATCGCGGATGCCCTGGCCGCACAGCCGGACCGCCGTCTCGTCGGCCTCTTCGAGGCGGGCCGCGACCATGGAGGACACCAGCTGCGGGGTGTGCGAGACCAGGGCCACGGCCCGGTCGTGGGCGTCGGCGTCCATGACGACCGGCACGGCGCGGCACAGCGCGACCAGTTCCAGCGCCAGGTTGAGCACCTCGGTGTCGGTGTCGCGGGTCGGGGTCAGCACCCAGGGCCGGCCCTCGAAGAGGTCGGCGGTGGCGGCGAGCGGGCCCGAGCGTTCCTTGCCCGCCATCGGGTGCGTACCGATGTAGGAGCTCAGGTCGCAGCCGAGCGCGAGCAGCTCGCGGCGCGGGCCGCCCTTGACGCTGGCCACGTCGATGTACGCCCTGGCCAGCCCGGCGCCGATCGCCTCGGCCAGCGTCGCGGCCACGTGCGCCGGCGGCACCGCGACGATCGCGAGGTCGACCCGGGACTCGGGCGGCTCGTCCGTGCCGGCGCCGAGCGCGGCCGCGGTGCGGGCCTGGCCCGGGTCGTGGTCGGCGAGGTGCACGGTGATGCCGCGACTCGCGAGGGCCAGGGCGGCGGAGGTGCCGATCAGGCCGGTACCGATGACGAGCGCGGTTCTCACTGGGCGATGTCCTTGCGCAGGGCGGCGGCGGCACCGAGGTAGACATGGGCGATCTCGGCCTTGTCGAGGTAGGTCTCGACGTGCGCGAGGATGCGCACCACCCGGGGCATGGCGCCCGCTATGTCGAGCTCCTGCGCGCAGATCAGCGGTACGTCGGTGATGCCGAGCCGGCGCGCGGCCACGGCCGGGAAGTCGCTGTGCAGATCGGGGGTGGCGGTGAACCAGATGCTGATCAGGTCGTTCGGGGTCAGTTCGTTGCGCTCAAGGATCTCGGTGAGCAGCGCGCCGACCTGCTCGTCCATGTGTCCGGCCTCGTCCCGCTCCAGCTGGACTGCCCCGCGGACCGCTCGTACCGCCACGACGTGCTCCTAGAGTTGACCTTCGTTCCCGTTCAGCGTAGCCAGCCCCGCTGACACGCGTGCGCGGCGACCGCCCTGCGGACGCGGGCGTCCACCGCCCGCGGTCCCGGCCACCGGCACCGGACGCCGCTCATCCGCCCGTTGTGGGCGCCGCCGAGGACCGCGCCGAGCCCGGCCTTGGTGAGCCTGTCGGGCGGGCCGGGCCGGGGCTGCGGAGCCCGGCCCCCTTGGTGAGCCTGTCGGGCAGGCAGGCCCGGGGCTGCGGTAGAACCGACGGATGATCCTCCACGTGGTTCCCCTGGACGAGTGGTCCGCCGGTCCGGACCTGCCCTACCGCCCGCCCTCCCTGGCCAACGAGGGCTTCGTGCACTGCTCGGCCGACGAGGCCACCGCGCTTGCGATCGCCGACGCGCACTACCGCGACGTACCGGGCCCACTGCTGGTCCTGTGCGTCGACGAGTCGGCGCTGGCCGCCGAAGTCCGCCGGGAAGGCGCCGGGGGCGCCGTGTTCCCGCACGTGTACGGGCCGATCGAGCGGGCGGCCGTCACGGCAGTGCTCGAAGTGCGCCGGGATGCCGAGGGACGGGTGGTGGAGCTCGCGCCCTGGGGGTGAGCCGCGGCGGGTCGTTCTTCCGCGGTCCCTCCCCGGACCCGGCAGTACACGATGGGCCGCATCAGCCCGTCGGTGCTTCGTCTTCGGCTCCTTCGGCGCCAGGATGCTCCTGCCGCGCGTACTTCCGCGTACGGTCCGACGACTTGAGGAGCACAGGATGGAAACCGTCAACAGCCGCAGGACCGTACTCGCCGCCACCGCGGGGGCGGCGGCCCTGGCGGGTTGCTCGACGTCCGGCGGAAGCGGCGGGGCTTCGACGCCGCCCCCTCCGGCCCCGCCCAGCGTCACCGGACCGGCCGCGGCCGGCCGGCCGAGCCCGCCCGCCCAGGCCGGCCCGGTCCTTGCCAAGACGTCGGACATCCCGGTCGGCGGTGGCAGGATCTTCCCGGACCACAAGGTCGTCGTCACCCAGCCGGAGGCCGGCACCTTCAAGTGCTTCTCGGCGATCTGCACCCACGAGGGCTGCACGGTCTCCACCGTGTCCGGGGGCACCATCAACTGCCCCTGCCACGGCAGCAAGTACCGGGTCGCGGACGCCTCGGTCGCCTCCGGGCCGGCCCCGCGACCGCTCGCGTCCCAGCCGATCGCCGTCGAAAAGGGTTCGATCCGGCTGGCCTGACCGGCCAGAATCACGCCATGACGCCCGAGCAGCTCGCCGCCGACCACACCGTCTACTCCTGCGTCATGGGCTCGCGTGCCTTCGGCCTCGCGACCGAGGACAGCGACACCGACGTGCGGGGCGTGTACCTGGCGCCGACCCCGCTGTACTGGCGCTTCGAGAAGCCCCCGACGCATGTCGAGGGGCGGTGGGCTCTCCCCCGTTCGAACGAAGACGAGGGCTTGGGGAACGTCGAGCGGTTCAGTTGGGAGCTGGAGCGTTTCTGCGAGCTGGCGCTGCGCGCGAATCCGAACGTGCTGGAGTGCCTGTACTCCCCGCTCGTGGAGTACGCCGACGGCACGGGGCGGGAACTCCTGGCCCTGCGCGAGGCGTTCCTGTCCCGTCAGGCCCACCAGACCTTCGTCCGCTACGCGCTCGGCCAGCGCAGGAAGCTGGACGCCGATGTGCGCCAGTACGGCGCCCCTCGGTGGAAGCACGCCATGCATCTGCTGAGGCTGCTCATGAGCTGCCGCGATCTGCTGCGCACCGGGGTGCTCACCATCGGCGTCGGCGCCGAGCGCGAGCGGCTGCTCGCGGTGCGGCGCGGTGAGGTGTCCTGGCCGGAGGTCGAGGCGCGGATGGCGCGCCTGGCCGTCGAATCCGACGAGGCGGTCGCCCGCAGCCCGCTGCCACCCGAACCCGACCGGGCCCGGGTGGCCGACTTCCTTTTCCGGGTGCGGCGGGAGTCGGCGCTCGGGGCGGCTGCGCCGAGCGGGGCGTGCAGCACCCTCGGCGCGTAGCGCGGCGGACCCGGTCCACCGAATCGATCACGAATCCCAGAGCGCGCCCAGCGTCAGGAGTTCGCTGCGGTACTCGATGCGTTCGGTCCACTCCTTCGGCCAGGCCGCCGCTCCGAGGTGGGCGCCCGCGAAGGCGCCGGCCAGGCAGGCGATCGAGTCCGAGTCGCCCTGGGTGCAGGCCGCCCGGCGCAGTGCGGTGAGCGGCTCGCCGGGGAAGAGCAGGAAGCAGAGCAGGGCCGTGGCGAAGGCCTCCTCGGCGATCCAGCCGTCGCCCGTCTCCAGGCAGGGGTCGGTCTCCGGCGAGGGGTCGCGGAGCGCCTTCAGTACCCGGTCGAGCGCGTCCAGGCAGTCGTCCCAGCCGCGCGCGATGAAGTGCCCCGGGGTCGGGTCCTGCGAGCGCGTCCACAGGTCGCCGAGCCAGCGCTCGTGGTAGCGGCTGCGGTTTTCGTAGGCGTACGACCGCAGCTGGCCGACCAGGCCCACCGGGTCGGCGCCCTGCGCGAGCAGGAACACCGCCCGCGCGGTGAGGTCGGAGGCGGCCAGCGCGGTCGGGTGGCCGTGGGTGAGCGCGGACTGCAACTGGGCGGCGCCCGCCCGCTGTTCCTCGCTGACTCCGGGTACGAGGCCGATGGGCGCGACGCGCATGTTGGCGCCGCAGCCCTTGGAGCCGAGCTGGCTCGCCTCCTGCCAGGGCAGTCCGCTGTCCAGGCGCGCGCACGCGACCAGGCAGGTCCGGCCGGGCGCCCGGTTGTTCTCGGGCGAGTGGTACCAGTCGACGAACTCCGCGCGGGCCGGCCCCTCAAGGCGCTGCGGGCCGAGCAGGCCGCTGTCCATGGCGGTGCGGATGGCGCGCCCGAGCGCGAGAGTCATCTGGGTGTCGTCGGTGACGATCGCGGGCGTGGGCAGCGCCATCTCGCGCCATGGGCCGCACTTGGCGAGGATCGAGGGCACGTCGTTGAACTCGGTCGGGTAGCCGAGGGCGTCTCCCAGGGCGAGGCCGAGCAATGCGCCGGTCGCCGTCTGTTTCGCTGGTCGGTTCATGTCTGTCGTCCTTCCGGGCGCAGCAGGGGCGGATGCAGCGCGGTCGCCGGACCCGCCCGGTAGAGCGCGGCCGGCTTGCCCCGGCCGCCGGTCAGCCGCGAGGCGCCCGCCACCCGCTCGACGAAACCGGGCGTGGCAAGGACCTTGCGGCGGAAGTTGGGGCGGTCGAGGGCGGTGCCCCAGACCGTCTCGTACACCTGCTGGAGCTCGCCGAGGGTGAACTCGGGCGGGCAGAACGACGTGGCGAGGCAGGTGTATTCGAGCTTGGCGCCGATGCGCTCGTGGGCGTCGGCGAGGATCCGCTCGTGATCGAAGGCGAGGTGCCCGTACGCGCCGAAAGCGATCCATTCCGCGTGGTCCGCGTCGCCGCCGCCGTGTGGTTCGGGCAGGTCCGGCACGAGCGCGGTGTACGCCACCGACACCACCCGCATGCGGGGGTCGCGGTCCGGTTCGCTGTAGGTGCGCAGCTGCTCCAGGTGCAGCGCGCCGACGAGTTCGTCGGACAGGCCGGTCTCCTCGGCCAGTTCGCGCCGGGCGGCCGATTCGGCGGACTCGCGCGGCAGCACGAAGCCGCCGGGCAGCGCCCACGCTCCCGCGTACGGGTCCTGTCCGCGTCGGATGAGCAGCGCGTGCAGGGCGCCGTCGCGGACCGTGAAGACGGCGAGGTCGACGGTGACGGCGAACGGCTCGAAGGCGTGCGGGTCGTACCCCTCGGGCACCCGCCCCGCCCCCTCCCGGCCCCCTGCCGCCCGCTCGCCGTCGCCCGCCACCCGGCCGGCCCCGCCGTCATCCGCCGGCACCCCGGCGCACCCCTGCGGTGCCCGTGCCCCGCCGACGGCGGTCATCGTCGCTCCGGCAGCGGGTCAGCGAGGTCCCAGCCCCGGTCGAGCAGCGCGTCGACGGCGGCGACAGCGGTCGCGAGCCGCTCCTCGTGCGGGCCGCGCAGCTCCATGAACTCCCGTCCGGTACGGGTCAGTTCGGCCCGGAACCGGTCGGTCATCCAGGGCCGCAGCTCCTCCCCGTCGCGCAGCCCGTCGTCCTCGAAGGGCACGCCTTCGTGGTCGGTGAGCAGCCACAGGTGGTGGGCGGCGGCGCGCTCGGCGACCGCTTCGACGCGCGGGTTTGGGCGGCCGAGGTAGCGCTCGTGCCAGACGGTGGTGGCGAACGAGTCGGTGTCGCAGAACAGCACGGGCGAGCCGAGTCCGGCGGCGCGGTCCTCGCGCTCGTTCTGCCGCTCGGCGATCACCGGGAACTCGTCCGAGCCGAACTCGACGTCCTCCCACTGCGCCTGCGGGTAGCGGGAGCGCAGTGCGGCCAGCTTGCCCTCGCTGTACTCGCGCCCGTACTCCTCGACCCACCCGGTGCGCGCCCAGACGCCGCCGCGCGCACGGTAGTGCTCGGCCAGGGCGCGGGCCATGGTGGTGGTGCCGGTCGACTCGGCGCCGAGCACGACCACGCGGCGGGCGAGCCAGGCCCGTACCGGCTCGCTCAGGAAGTCCCAGCAGCCCACCGGGTCCTTGCGGACGGCCGTCCCGGAGACCGGGAACAGCGTGCGGTCCAGGTCGACGCAGACGTGGTCGGCGCCGAAGCGCCGGGCGAGTTCGTCACCGTAGGGCTCGGAGGTGAAGACCGCGTCGACGGGCTCGGGGACGGCGCCCTTGAAAACGGCCAGGTGCGCGTCCCATATGTGCGGGTCGTTCAGGTCCATCTCGATGTCGTCGACGGCCCCCACCACTCGGACTCCCGGGTGCGCTTCGCGCATCCACTGGACCCGTTCGGCCAGCGGGACCGACTCGACGGAGGCGGCGCAGACCAGCACGGTGAGCCGCTCGCAGCGGTCGGCGGCGGTGCGCACCAGGTGGTGGTGGCCGGCGTGCGGCGGATAGAACTTGCCGAGGACCAGGCCGTGTTCGTACCGCTTCACCCCGCCACCTCCGCGAGCCGGGCCGGGCGGGCGCCGAGCTCGCGCCGCCAGCCGCGCAGCCCGATGAGGCACAGGGTCAGGAAGCCTGCGTACAGGAGCGAGGTCAGGTAGAGCTCCTTGTAGGCGTAGAGCGGGATGTAGACCACGTCCGCCGCGATCCACAGCCACCAGGACTCGACGAGCTTCTTGCACTGCCCGTACGTCGCGGTCAGCGACAGGGCGGTGGTGAGCGCGTCCCAGAACGGGACGGTCGAGTCGGTGGCCGCGCCGAGCAGGAACGTCAGCGCGACGGTCCCCACCGCCCCCGCCGCGAGCAGCCACAGCCACTCGGTGCGGGTCGTCCGCCGGACCGCGAGCGTGCCGGGTCCTGGTCCACCCCCGTGGGCCCAGGTCCACCAGCCGTACACGGCGAGGGCGATGAAGACGACTTGGAGGCCCGCGTCCGCGTACAGGCCCGCCTGGAGGAACAGCACGATGAAGAACACGTTGTTGGCGAGTCCCACCGGCCAGTTGGCGATGTGCTGCCGGGCCACCAGCCAGACGCAGAGCGCGCCGGTCGCGAATCCGAGGATCTCGGTCCAGGTGAGGCTCACGCCCGTACCTCCTTTATGGTCACTGTGACTATAAAGGCGTTCCCGGGGTGCGCACAAGACGGCGAGAGCCCGGATTCCGTGCGAACACGGGATCCGGGCTCTCGCCGGGAAGCGGGGCGATCTCTAGAGCTCGACCTCACGCATCAGCATGCCGACCTCGGTGTTGGTGAGGCGGCGCAGCCAGCCGGACTTCTGGTCGCCGAGCCCGATCGGGCCGAAGGCGACGCGCACCAGCTTCTCGACCGGGAAGCCGGCCTCGGCCATCATGCGGCGCACGATGTGCTTGCGGCCCTCGTGCAGCTCGATCTCGACGAGGTAGTTCTTGCCGGTCTGCTGGACGACGCGGAAGGCGTCGGCCCGCGCGTAGCCGTCCTCCAGCTGGATGCCCTCCTTGAGCCGCTTGCCGATCTCGCGCGGCAGCGGACCCGTGATGGCGGCCAGGTAGGTCTTCTTCACGCCGTACTTGGGGTGGGTCAGACGGTGGGCCAGCTCGCCGTGGTTGGTGAGCAGGATGATGCCCTCGGTCTCGGTGTCGAGCCGGCCCACGTGGAAGAGCCGCGTCTCGCGGTTGGTCACGTAGTCACCGAGGCACTGGCGGCCGTCCGGGTCCTCCATGGTGGAGACGACGCCGGCCGGCTTGTTCAGCGCGAAGAACAGGTACGACTGGGTGGCGACGGTCAGGCCGTCCACCTTGATCTCGTCCTTCTCGGGGTCGACGCGCTTGCCCTGTTCGAGCACGATCTCGCCGTTGACCTCGACGCGGGCCTGCTCGATCAGCTCCTCGCAGGCGCGGCGCGAACCCATGCCGGCCCTGGCGAGCACCTTCTGCAACCGCTCGCCCTCCTGCTCGGCGCCCGGGAAGGTCTTGGGGGTCTTCACGTCCGGCTTGTCCGCGTACCGGTCGCGGTTGCGCTGCTCGATCTTGGCGTCGAGCTCGCGCGGGCGGGCCTGGCCCAGGCGCTGGCCGTGCGGGCCGCGCCGGACCGGGGTGCCGCCCTGCGGCGACTTGGGGCCGCCCTTGGCACCGCCGCGCGCGGAGGCGCCGCGCCCGCTGCGGGGGGCGTCGGAGGAGCCGCCGCCCACGTCGTAGGTGCGCTCCTCGGGGCGGAGGCGGGGCGGCTTGCCGCTGCCGCTCTGGCGCGGGCCACCGCCCTGACGCTGGCCGCCGCCCTGGCGCTGGCCGTCCCGTCCACCGCCGCCACTGCTGCCGCGGCCGCCGCTGTTGCCACCACGGCTCCCGCCGTTGTTTCCGCTGCTGTTCCTGCCGCTGCTGCTTCGCATCACATTTCCGTCTTGTCGTCTGCGTGGGTTTCCGGCGCGTCCGGCGCGTCCGGGTCGAACGACGGAACACCCTCCAGCGTCTCGGCCTCGATCGCGTCCGCCTCGGGGAGGAAGGGCGCCAGCTCCGGGAGCTCGTCCAGGCCGCGCAGGCCCATCCGCTCCAGAAAGTAGTTCGTCGTCCTGTACAGGATCGCACCTGTTTCGGGTTCCGTGCCCGCCTCGTCGACCAGACCCCGCTGGAGCAGGGTCCGCATGACCCCGTCACAGTTCACTCCGCGCACCGCGGAGACCCGCGAGCGGCTCACCGGCTGGCGGTACGCGACGACCGCGAGGGTCTCCAGGGCCGCCTGGGTGAGCCGGGCGTGCTGGCCGTCAAGGACGAAGCCCTCGACGGCGTCCGCGTACTCGGCCCGGCTGTAGAACCGCCAGCCGCCCGCCACCAGCCGCAGCTCGAACCCGCGGCCCTGGACGGTGTACTCGTCGGCCAGCTCCCGCAGGGCGTCCGCCACGGCCCGTCGCGGCCGCTCCAGCACCTTCGCGAGGTGGTCCTCGGAGGCGGGCTCGTCGACGACCATGAGGACGGCTTCCAGGGCCGGCTTCAGCTCCAGTTCCTCGCTCATGCCTTCTCCTCCGTCACCACGTGGTCGAACTCGTCGGTCACCGTCGGCACCCCGTCGCCCTCGCCGCCGCTCCAGCGCACCATCAGCTCCCCCAGCGCCTCGTCCTGGTCCAGGACGACGGCCTTCTCGCGGTACAGCTCCAGGAGGGCCAGGAACCGGGCCACCACCGTGAGCGTGTCCGGCGCGTCCTCGGCGAGCACCCGGAAGCTGGCCTGTCCCGCCTCCCGCAGCCGCGCCACAACGATCTCGGCCTGCTCGCGCACGGACACGAGCGGGGCATGGATGTGGTCGACGTACACCTGCGGCTTCGCCTTGGGCTGCATGGCCTTCACGGCCAGTTTCGCGAAGCCCTCGGCACCGATGCTGATGACGACCTCGGGCAGCAGCTCGGCGAGGTGCGCCTCCAGGCCGACGGTGCGCGGGTAACGGCGCGCCTCGGAGTCGAGCCGCTCGCTGAAGATGTCCGCGATCCGCTTGTACGCCCGGTACTGGAGCAGCCGCGCGAACAGCAGGTCCCGCGCCTCAAGGAGCGCGAGGTCGGCCTCGTCCTCCACCTCGGCGGCGGGCAGCAGCCTGGCCGCCTTGAGGTCGAGCAAGGTGGCCGCGACGACGAGGAACTCGGTCGTCTGATCCAGGTCCCAGTCCGGACCCATGGCCCTGATGTACGTCATGAACTCGTCGGTGACCTTGGACAGGGCGACCTCGGTGACGTCCATCTTGTGCTTGGAGATCAGCTGGAGGAGCAGATCGAAGGGCCCCTCGAAATTGGCCAGCCGAACGGTGAACCGCCCGTCCCCCGGCCCGGGGTCGCCTCCAGCTCCGGCTTCGGCTTCGGCTTCGGCTTCGGCTTCGGCTTCGGCTTCGGCCAGGGTCCGCTCCTCGTCGGCCGCCGGCACTTCGGCGCCGGGAAGGGGCGGGGTGGGGAACTCGCCCGGCCCCCGCCCCAGCGCACGGCGCGGCGCACGCGCGGCGGGGGCGGTGGGCTCGTCAGCAGTCGGCAAGGGTGGTCCAGGGGGTGGAAAGGCGGGCGGAGCGGCTCCGCCGCAGGCTAACGGCTATCGCCCCCGAAGACGCCGTACGAGAATGCTCGCGTCGCCCCGCGACTCCAGGTCGGCGAGGACGACGGCGACCGCCTCGCGGACGATCCGCCCGCGGTCGACGGCGAGCCCGTGCTCACCGCGAAGGACCAGGCGCGCGTGCTCCAGGTCCATCAGCTCCTCGGCGGAGACGTACACCGTGATCTTCTCGTCGTGCCGCTCGCGGCCGCTGGGCCGCCGGTTGGCCGCCCGCTGACGGCGGCGCTGCTGCGCGGTGGAGGGGCCACCCTGCGCGGGCGTGCGCCGGGTCTTGGCGGCGTCCGCCTCGGCGGCGCCGCGGCTGCGCGGTTCGGCCGGGTTGGAGTCCTCCTCGGCGGCGGTGTGCTCCGCCTCGGGCGCGGGCTCGCCGGCGACCGGCTCGCTCTCGCCCGCCGGACCCGGCACCCTCGCCTCGCCGTTGGCCCCCCGCCGCGGGGTGGACGGCGAGAGCGCCATCCCCCCGGTCGTACGGAACAGTTCGTCGGCCCCGGGCAGACTCACTCGGCGTGACACCGGGCGAGCACCTCCCTGGCGAGCTGACGGTAGGCGGCCGCGCCGACGGAGTTGGAGGCGTACGTCGTGATCGGCTCACCGGCGACGGTGGTCTCCGGGAAGCGCACGGTCCGGCCGATGACCGTGTGGTAGACGTGGTCGTCGAAGGCCTCGACCACCCGGGCCAGGACCTCGCGGCTGTGCACCGTGCGGGAGTCGTACATCGTGGCGAGGATGCCGTCCAACTCCAGCTCGGGGTTGAGGCGTTCCTGCACCTTCTCGATGGTCTCGGTGAGCAGGGCCACACCCCGCAGCGCGAAGAACTCGCACTCCAGCGGCACGATCACCTTGTGAGCCGCCGTCAGGGCGTTGACGGTGAGCAGACCGAGCGAGGGCTGACAGTCGATCACGATGTAGTCGTAGTCCTGCATCAGCGGCTTGAGCGCCCGCTGGAGCGTGGACTCGCGCGCGACCTCGCTCACCAACTGCACTTCGGCGGCGGACAGGTCGATGTTGCTCGGCAGCAGGTCCATGTTGGGGACCGCCGTCTTGAGCAGCACCTCGTCGGCCGACATGCCCCGCTCCATGAGCAGGTTGTAGACGGTGAGGTCGAGTTCCATCGGGTTCACGCCGAGGCCGACCGACAGGGCTCCCTGCGGGTCGAAGTCGACGAGCAGCACACGGCGTCCGTACTCCGCGAGCGCGGCACCCAGGTTGATGGTCGACGTCGTCTTGCCCACGCCGCCCTTCTGGTTGCACATCGCGATGATCTTCGCGGGACCGTGGTCGGTCAGCGGACCCGGGATCGGGAAGTACGGCAGCGGCCGTCCGGTCGGGCCGATCCGCTCGCGGCGCTGGCGGGCGGCGTCGGGTGCGAGGGTGGCCGCGTACTCGGGGTCGGGCTCGTACTCGGCGTCGGGGTCGTAGAAGTGCCCCTGGGGCACCTCGTCAAAGTCGGCGAGGGCGGCGGTGTCCCGGCCGCTCTCGTTGCCGGCCGTGGCGTTCACGTGTAGGCCGTCCATCATCCGTGGGGCTGTCGTCATGTGCTGGGTGGGGACCATCCCCGCCTGCATGGGGAGCAGAGTGGTTTCGGAGGTGCGGACCGCGACGGAGCCGACAGCCTCGGGCCCCGAAGGGCTCTGGCCCCGTACGGAAATCCCCGCAGGGATTCCTGACTGACCACCTCCGGGAGTAAATGTCGACTCATTCACAAGTCGTCTTACCTCCTTGGACGTGACCAGGAAACTTTATCGATAGGTCAGCGTGGCACCATGCCGACGGTTGGCGACTCTATGGCGTGTCACCGGTCCGCAGCAACACAATCCGCCGGACCCGGCCCGATGTGTCGGCAACCGAACACCACTCTGTCAAGGGCGTACGGGCACTCAGGCGCGCGTTTCACCGGTGCGCGAAACGGTTAAAGGGTTACGTTCGAGGCGAGTTGAGCGAGCCCGTCACAGGTGGGCGGAAGTGTCGCGATACACATTCGGCCGGACCTTGGTCGACAAGGTCCGGCCGGATGTATGAGGTTGACGGTTCGCGTTGACGAACCGGCTTTTCCCTAGCCGAGAAGCGCGTGCAGTTCGACGTGCTCCAGGCTGTGGGCCTCGGCGACGGGGCCGTAAACGACCTGGCCGTCATGGGTGTTGAGGCCAAGGGCGAGCGCGGCGTCGCGGCGCAGCGCCTCGGCCCAGCCGTTGTTCGCCAGCGACACGATGTAGGGCAGCGTGGCGTTGGTGAGCGCGTAGGTGGAGGTGTTCGGGACGGCGCCGGGCATGTTGGCGACGCAGTAGAACACCGAGTTGTGAACCATGAAGGTCGGCTCGGCGTGGGTGGTCGGACGCGAGTCCTCGAAGCAGCCACCCTGGTCGATCGCAATGTCGACAAGGACACTTCCGGGCTTCATCTTGGCGACGAGCTCGTTGGTGACCAGCTTCGGGGCCTTGGCGCCGGGGATGAGCACCGCGCCGACGACGAGGTCGGCCTCGATGACGGCCTTCTCCAGCTCGTAGGCGTTGGAGACGATCGTCTGCACCTTGGTGCCGAAGATCTTGTCGGCCTCGCGGAGCTTGTTGATGTCCTTGTCGAGCAGGGTCACGTGGAAGCCCATGCCGACGGCGATCTGGGTGGCGTTCCAACCCGAGACGCCGCCGCCGATGACGACGGCCTTGCCGGCGTGGGTGCCGGGGACGCCGCCGGGCAGCACGCCGCGGCCGCCGGCCGAGCGCATCAGGTGGTAGGCGCCGACCTGCGGGGCGAGCCGGCCCGCGACCTCGGACATCGGGGCGAGCAGCGGCAGCTGGCGGCCGGCCGTCTCGACGGTCTCGTACGCGATCGCGGTGGTGCCGGACTCCAGGAGGGCGTCCGTGCACTCGCGGGAGGCGGCGAGGTGCAGGTAGGTGAAGAGCGTCTGGTCCTTGCGGAGGCGGTGGTACTCCTCCGCGATGGGCTCCTTGACCTTGAGCAGCAGGTCGGCGGTGGCCCAGACCTCGTCGGCGGTGGCGAGGATCTCCGCACCGGCGCCGACGTACTCGGCGTCCGTGATCGAGGAGCCCACGCCGGCGTTCTGCTCGACGAAGACCTGGTGGCCGTGGCGCACGAGCTCGTGCACACCGGCGGGGGTGATGGCCACCCGGAACTCGTTGTTCTTGACCTCGCGGGGGATACCGACCTTCACGTCGATCACGGTCCTTGGCTCAGGGAAAAAGGGGGGCAATGCCATACATACCCGGACGCACAGCGGCACACCGGGAGACACCGCAGGAAGTTGCGGCAGAGCCAGTCTAATGAAGGTTTTCGCGCTGTCTACCCTTACAAAGCTTCAATCTTTGGCTGAAGCGCTACGGATTTCGCAGGTCCCTTGCGGCTGCTGCCTCATCTTCCAGAAGCCGATCGGCCGTCGCCCGGTGCAGCCGGGCCGCCGTGGGGTCGCCGAGCCGGTCGAGGGTGTCGGCGAGCCGGAGCTGGAGCGCGGCCTGCAACCGCAGATCACCGGCCGTGCGCGCCTGCTCCACCGCCTCCCGGCAGGTGCGCAGCGACTCCTCGGGGCGCCCCGCGTACTCCTGGACCCGGGCCGCCTCGCTCAACGCCCTTGCCTGGCTGGGGAGATCGCCCAGCCGCCGATATCCGGCCACCGCGGCACGCCAGCCGCGCAGCGCCTCGCCGTAGCGGCCCGCGTACGTGTGCACGGTGGCGAGCCGTCCGTACAGCCGGGCCTCGTCGGCGCGCTCGCCGCGCGCGAGGCGCTGCGAGAGGGCCCGCCCGTACCAGTCGCAGGCCCGCTGCCAGTCCCCCAGCTCCTGGTGGGCGCCGCCTACGGATTCCATCGCACGGCCGATGGCGTACGGGTCGTTCGCCGCGCGGCCGGCGTCAAGCGCGGCCCGGTAGCGGGCCAGCGCCTCGGTGGTCCGCCCGGTCTGCGCGTCCAGGTCTCCCAGGTTCAGCAGGGCCGCGGCCTTCTCCCGGTGCAGATCGCGGCGCTCGGCGACATCGAGGACGAGCTGGTGCAGCCCGTACAGCTCGGGAGCCGCGGCCTCGGCACCCCGGTGCGCGGCGAGGGCCCGCACCAGCGCGGCCACCAGGCGGCGGGCCAGCGTGTCGAGCTCTCCGTCCTCGACCGCCGACCGGGCGGCAGCCAGCAGCGCGGGCTGGTGGGCGCGCAGCCAGGCGTCGGCCGCCGCCGCGCTGGGAAAGCGCAGGGCGCGCGGCAGCCCGGCGAGCTTCTTGCGGGCGGGCGAGCCCGGGGGCTCGGTGACCGCACGGCAGGACTGGAGCAGCCGCACGGTCCGCTCCAGCATCCTGGCTCGAGCCAGCTGCACCTCGCCGGGCCGATCGACGGCCTCGGTCAGCGCGCGCAGCAGCGGCGCGAGGGAGGCCGGGACCCGGTACCGCTCGGGGACGGCGGCGTCGCGCCGCAGCAGTCCGTACGCCGTGAAGTCGACCAGCGCGCTCTGGGCGCCCGAGACCGAGCAGCCCGCGAGCGCGGAGGCGGTGTGCGCGTCGGCAATTCCGGCGGGGGCGAGCGAAAGCAGTCGCAGCATCCGTGCGGACGGCTGCGAGAGGGACTCGTACACGAGCCGGAAGGAGCGCGCCAACGGCCGTTCCGCCAGCGGCAGTTCGGGCTCGTCGCCGGGCATGGCACGCAGTTGCCTGGCCACGTCGGCGATGGCCGCCTTGGGGCGGGCCGCGAGCCAGCCGCCGACGAGGACGAGGGCGGCGGGCTGTCCTCCGCACGCCTCCACGAGGGTCTCGGCGGCGCGCGGGTCGACCGTGACGCGCACCGAGCCGGTGTGGGTCTCCAGGAGTTCGACGGACGACTTCACGTCGAGTCCCCCCAGCGTGCAGGGGCGGACGTCGGGGATTCCGGTGAGCGGACCCCGGGCGGTCGCCACCACCAGGCAGGCGGAGGTGTCGGGGAGCAGGGGGCCGACCTGCTCCGCGTCGGCCGCGTCGTCGAGCAGCACGATCGCCCGGCGGTCCGCGAGGGCGCCGCGGACCAGTTCGGTCAGCTCGTCCTGCCCGGCTCCGGGCGGCGCCGGGACCGCGAGCGCGTCGAGCAGGTCCCGGGCGACCCGGTCGGCGGGGATCCGGGCCCCGCCCGGCTCCGTGAGTTGGGCCCGCAGCACCCCGTCGGGGTAGTCGCCGGCCACCTGGCGGGCCAGCTCCTCGGCGAGTGCGGTGCGTCCCGATCCCGGGCGGCCCGCGATCAGCAGGACCCTGGCCCGGGGCGACTTCTTTCCTGACAGCGTGTCAAGACCGGCCCGCTCGATGTCGGCCCGCAGTTCCTTCAACTCCCGCTGCCTGCCGAGGAATTGACCCGTGTGCTGCCCGGCGGCAGCGCCGCCCACGTCCACCGCCTGATCCGTCACGGGCCCACGCTCCGTCCGCCTGCGCACCTGGAGACCGTGCGGGTCCCCGCACGGGCAGTGTCCGAGCGTAGTTCACGCTTCGTGACCGTTCGGGTGGAGCACGGCGGGGATGTCCCCCGATCGGATCAGCGGATTTTCAGATCGGATGGATGCGGGGTCCGCTCACTCCTCGAAGGGCCGGGCCGGCCAGGGCGCCGCGGCCGGGCGCAGCCCCTCGACGCCCTCCCCGTTCAGTGCCGCGGCCAGCGCGAGAACCCCGACCGCCAGGCAGGTGTTGTGCAGTTCGCCCGCCAGAACACCCCGTACGAGATCTCCGAGCGGCACCCGCGCCAGCTCCATGTCGGCCTCCTCCTCGGCGACCTCGAAGCGCTCGCCGTCCGCCTCGGAGATGTTGCGTGCCAGGAAGATCCGTACGGCTTCGTCGCTTCCGCCGGGAGAGGTGTACACATCGCTCAGGACGTGCCACTGCTCGGCCTTGACGTGCGCCTCCTCGTACAGCTCGCGCTGGGCGGCGTGCAGCGGGTTCTCGCCGGGCACGTCGAGGAGCCCGGCCGGGATCTCCCAGAGCTTGTGGCGTACGGGGTGGCGGTACTGGCGCAGCACCAGGACGCGGCCCTCGTCGTCCAGGGCGAGGACGGCCACCGAGCCGGGGTGGACCTGGTAGTCGCGCTGGTGGACCGAACCGTCGGGCATCACGACGTCATCGGTGCGCACCCCGGTCTTGTGTCCGGTGAACGGGGTGGCACTCGCCACGACCTGCCAGTGTTCGGCGGTGTCCTCGATGGCCATGACGGCGTCCTCCCACAGTGCGCGCACAAAAACAGAACCGGGGCACGGCTCCTTCGGAAAAGGTCCGTACCCCGGCAACGTTAACAATGAGCGACTACTTGGCGGGCTTGCCCGTCTTGCGCTCGACAGCAGCCTTGACCAGGCCCGCGAAGAGCGGGTGGGGGCGGGTCGGGCGCGAGCGCAGTTCCGGGTGCGCCTGGGTGGCGACGAGGTAGGGGTGCACCTCGCGCGGGTACTCGACGTACTCGACGAGCTTGTTGTCCGGGGAGGTGCCGGAGAAGACGAGGCCGGCCTTCTTCTCCAGCTCCGCGCGGTAGGCGTTGTTCACCTCGTAGCGGTGGCGGTGGCGTTCCTCGACGTAGGGCTGGTCGTCGTAGACCTCGCGCACGATCGAGCCTTCGGCGAGCTTCGCCGGGTACAGGCCGAGGCGCATCGTTCCGCCCAGGTCGCCCGCGCCCTCCACGTAGGCCAGCTGCTCCTCCATGGTCGAGATGACGGGGTGGGCGGTGGCCGCGTCGAACTCGGTGGAGTTGGCGTCGGGGATGCCGGCCAGGTTGCGCGCGGCCTCGATCACGATGCACTGCAGGCCCAGGCAGATGCCGAGCAGCGGCACCTTGTTCTCACGGGCGTACTGGATCGCGCCGATCTTGCCGTTGACACCGCGGTCGCCGAAGCCGCCGGGCACCAGGATCGCGTCGACGTCACCGAGCTGCTTCTTGGCACCGGCCGGGGTCTTGCAGTCGTCCGAGGTGACCCACTTGACCTTGACGCGGGCCTTGTTGGCGAAGCCGCCCGCGCGCATGGCCTCGGTGATCGAGAGATAGGCGTCGGGCAGGTCGATGTACTTGCCGACCAGCGCGACGGTCACCTCGTGGAGCGGGTTGTGGACCCGGTCGAGCAGGTCGTCCCACTGCGTCCAGTCCACGTCGCGGAACGGGAGGTCCAGTTTGCGCACGACATAGGCGTCCAGGCCCTCGGTGTGCAGCACCTTGGGGATGTCGTAGATCGACTTGGCGTCGATGGCGGCGACCACGGCCGCCTCGTCCACGTCGCACATCAGCGAGATCTTGCGCTTGATGGACAGCGGCACCTCGCGGTCGGCGCGCAGCACGATCGCGTCGGGCTGGATACCGATGTTGCGCAGGGCGGCGACGGAGTGCTGGGTCGGCTTGGTCTTCAGCTCGCCCGACGGGCCGATGTAGGGCAGCAGCGAGATGTGCACGACGAACACGTTGTCGCGGCCGACCTCGTGACGGACCTGACGCACGGTCTCCAGGAACGGCAGCGACTCGATGTCGCCGACCGTGCCGCCGACCTCGGTGATCACGACGTCGACGTCGTCGGTCGCCATCCGGCGGATGCGGTGCTTGATCTCGTTGGTGATGTGCGGAATGACCTGCACCGTGTCACCGAGGTACTCACCACGCCGCTCCTTCGCGATGACCTGCGAGTAGACCTGGCCGGTGGTGACGTTGGCCGATCCGTCGAGGTCCACGTCCAGGAAGCGCTCGTAATGGCCGATGTCCAGGTCGGTCTCGGCGCCGTCGTTGGTGACGAACACCTCGCCGTGCTGGAACGGGTTCATCGTGCCCGGGTCGACGTTCAGGTACGGGTCGAGCTTCTGCATCGTGACCCGCAGGCCCCGCGCCTTGAGGAGCGCACCCAGGCTGGAGGCAGTCAGACCCTTGCCGAGGGAAGAGGCGACACCCCCGGTGACGAAGATGTGCTTGGTCGTCGTGGCTGCGCTGTTTCGCAAAGCCGTGGGCTGCATGGCCAAGAGGGGGCTCCCGTGGTCGCTGTGTGGAGTGCGTGCCGGTCACCCTGTGTGGATCTTGTACGGAATCCGTACGCGTTTCCTGGGGTGCCGTCGCTGCGGTTCGGGGCTTTTTTCAGCACCCGGCCACGGGCTACCAGGGTATCAGCGACAACGACAGAGCGCGCCCGGCCACGCTCCGTATGCCGCCGGTCAGCCCTGAGTACGAGGGTCACCCATACGGCCCAATGCGGTTCAAGGAACGCTCCAGCGGATCACTAAGGTGCGTCGTATCCTGCTCGGACACTCGCTTGCCGAGCCGCCTGGTAGCACGGCACCACCCCGTCCGTCATCCGGAACATGCGCTCGTTGGCGAACCCTTGACCGCTGTCGCTGTAAGCGCCCCGAGGGGGCGACGTGGCCGTTCGACTGGAGATTGCACGTGGCCGGGCGCATCGAGGATTACGCACTCATCGGAGACATGCAGACCGCCGCACTGGTCTGCCGGGACGGAACCGTGGACTGGCTGTGCCTGCCGCGCTTCGACTCGCACGCCGTCTTCGCCGGACTGCTGGGCACCGACGAACACGGCTTCTGGCGCGTCGGCCCCGCCTACGGAACCGACGACCCGCCACCGGTGGCCGACCGCCGTCGCTACCGGGGCGACTCACTCATCCTGGAATCGGAGTGGGACACCCCGCGCGGCACGGTCCGGGTGACCGACTTCATGCCGCCGCGCGACGGCGCCCCTCAGCTGATCCGCATCGTGGAGGGCGTCAGCGGCCGGGTCCCGATGCGCAGCACCCTGCGCATGCGGTTCAGCTACGGCCGCATCACGCCCTGGGTGCACAAGGTGGACTCCCGCACGGTGGCCGTCGCGGGCCCCGACTCGGTGTGGCTGGACACCGAGGCGGAGACGTACGGCAAGAACCTGACGACCTACTCCGACTTCACGGTCTCGCCCGGCGAACGGGTCGCGTTCACCATCAGCTGGCAGCCCTCGCACCGGGAGCCGCCCGCGCTGCCGGAGCCGGAGGCGTCCCTGGACGCGACCGAGGAGTTCTGGCGGGAGTGGGTGGAGCACTGCACCTACCACGGCCCCTACCGCGAGGCGGTGGTCCGCTCCCTGATCACGCTGAAGGCGCTCACCTACGCGCCGACCGGCGGCATCGTGGCGGCGCCCACCACCTCGCTGCCCGAGCACATCGGCGGCGAACGCAACTGGGACTACCGCTACACCTGGCTGCGCGACGCGGCGATCACGCTGTCCTCGCTGCTGCGCACCGGCTACCGCGAGGAGGCCCGCGCCTGGCGCGAGTGGCTGCTGCGCGCGGTGGCGGGCGACCCCGAGAACCTGCAGATCATGTACGGGATCGCCGGCGAACGGGAGTTGGGCGAGACGGAGCTCGACTGGCTGCCCGGGTACGAGAACTCCACCCCGGTACGGGCCGGCAACGGCGCGGCCCACCAGCTCCAGCTCGACGTGTACGGCGAGGTCACCGAGGCGCTGCACCTGGCGCACATGACGGGCCTGACCCGCAGCGACTACGCCTCCCTGCTCCAGCTCAAGCTGATCCGCTACCTGGAGAGCCACTGGGACCTGCCGGACGAGGGCATCTGGGAGGTGCGCGGGCCGCGCCGCCACTTCGTGCACTCCAAGGTGATGGCCTGGGTGGCCGTCGACCGCACGATCAAGCTCATCGAGACCGGCGACGTGGACGGCCCGCTCGACAAGTGGCGCGAGCTGCGCGACGAGATCCACCGGGACGTCTGCGAGAAGGGCTACGACGCGGAACGCAACACCTTCACGCAGTCGTACGGCTCCAAGGAGCTGGACGCGTCCTTGCTGCTCATCCCGCAGATGGGCTTCCTACCGCCGGACGACAAGCGGGTGATCGGCACCATCGAGGCGATCCAGCGCGAGCTGTCCACGCCGGACGGGTTCATCCTGCGCTACCCGACGACGGGCGGCGACGAGGAGAACCTGGACGGCCTCGCGGGCGAGGAGGGCGCGTTCCTGGCCTGCTCGTTCTGGATGGCGGACGACCTCGCGATGATCGGCCGGGTCGACGAGGCCCGCAAGCTCTTCGAGAAGCTGCTCGCGCTCCGCAACGACCTGGGACTGCTCGCGGAGGAGTGGGACCCGCACCTCCAGCGCCAGGTCGGCAACTTCCCGCAGGCGTTCAGCCACGTTCCGCTGATCGACACGGCCCTGCGGCTGACCGCTTCGGGGGCGTACGGCGGCTGACCCCCAACAGGCCTGCGGCAGTGCGCGTGACGTACGCCACAGCGGGCTGACCTCGGAACGTAACCGCAGGTAGCGTCCGGCGCATGCGGTGGCGTCCGGGGTCGGCCCCCGGATCCCGCAGGACGAGAGGTGAGTCGCAGTGGACACGCAGGGCGGGATCACCGTGCAGCGGGCGCTGGAGCTGCCGGGGCTGCGCGGCGGTCTTCCGGAGGTCGTCGCCGGTGCCGAGCGGCTGAACCGCACGGTGCGCTGGGTGCACGCCGGGGAGGTGCCCAACATCGCGTCGCTGCTCAAGGGCGGCGAGCTGCTCCTGACCACCGGCCTCGGCCTCGGTACGCGTCCCGCCGAGCAGCGCGCGTTCGTGCGGCGGCTCGCGGACCGGGGCATCGCCGCGCTCGTCGTCGAGCTCGGCCCGCGCTTCGCCCGGCTGCCCGCCACCATCGTGGAGACCGCGCGCGCCGCGGGTCTCCCCCTGGTCCAGCTGCACCGCGAGGTGCCGTTCGTGGCGGTGACCGAGGAGATCCACACCGAGATCGTCAACGGCCACTACGCCCTGCTGCAACGCGCCGAGGAGGTGCACCGGCGGTGCACGGGCGCGCTGCTCGGTGGCGGCGGCATCCCCCAAGTCCTGCGCATCCTGGCCGACTTCACCGCCAACCCGGTCTTCCTGGAGACCCCGGACGGGCAGCTCCTGTACGCCGCGGCCTGCGAGGCGACCCAGACCGCGGCCGATCCGCTCCAGGTCTGGGAGGGGCTGCGCGGCCAGCGTGAGGCCCGTGCGTCGGGGCCGCCGACGGGTGCGGTGCTGGTGGACGTGCCGGGCGGCGGCCACGGCGTGGGCGCGGTACGGGCCCGCCTGGCGCTGCTCGCGGTCGACTCGCCGCTGCTGCCGGTCCACCGCATGGCCGCCGAACGGGCCGCGGGCATCCTGGCGGTCGTCCTCATGCAGGCCCGCCAGGAGGAGGAGCTGGCCGCGCGCGGCCGCGGCGACTTCCTGACCGACCTCGCCGAGGGGCGCATCACCCCCGAGGACGCGCCCGGCCAGGCCAAGGTGCTCGGCTTCAGACCGGGCGAGGGCCCGCTGCTGCCGGTGGTGATGCGGCTGGCCTCCGAACTCGCCCCGACGGGCAACTGGGCGGTCCTGGCGCGGGCAGTGCTCGAAGAGCTGTCCTCCGTCGGCGTGCCCGTCCTGCTCGGCGTACGCCCCGTCGAGGGACGGGTGCCGCTGCTGCTCGGCCTGCGTTCGGAGTCGGAGCGCACGGCGGTGGCCGACCGGGTCGCGGCGGCGCTGCGGGCGGGCGTGGAGCGGGCGGGTCTGATGGGGGCGCGGGCCGGGGCCCAGCCGGTGGTCGTGGTCGGCGTCGCGGCCGGCTGGGCGGCGGCCGGCGCCGGGCTGCGGCACGCGGCCGAGACCGCGACGGCGGCGCAGGGCCTGCCCGAGCGGCCCTGGTACGACGCCCGGCGGCTCGACATCGACCTGCTCCTGTGGCGGCTGCGCGAACACCCCGACCTGGCGGCGTTCGTGGAGCGCGCGATCGGGCCGCTCCAGACCCACGACCGCGCCGCGCGCCCGGCCCTGATGCCCACCCTTGAGACGTATCTGGCCCACGCGGGCCGCAAGGCGGAGACGGCCCGCGAACTGCATCTGAACCGCCAGACCCTGTACAACCGGCTGGCCCGCATAGCGGACCTCCTGGGCACGGACCTGGACGACCCGCAGACGGTCCTGGCCCTGTCGCTGGCGCTCCGGGCCCGCAGGCACGTCACGGGCTGAGAGTTCGCGCCGCCGGGGTGTCCGGTGTCACCCCCGCCGCCGGTCGTCCTCGTGGGGGTCCGGTGCGCTACCGGCCGCGGCCGACCCGCGGCCGACGGACGAGCCTCCCGCGCAGCTCAGAGGCCCACCAACTCGTCGTAGACGGCGAGGACTTGAGCAACCGTTTCGTCCTCCGTGGGCCAGGTCTCGGCTTGGGCCCGGCCGGCCTCGGCCAGCTCGCGGCGCGCCTGAGGGTCCGCGAGCAGCCGCAGAGCCGCGTCCGCAAGCGCCCCGGCGTCTCCGTACGGGACGAGCACCGCCGCCTCCCCCACCAGTTCCGGCACGCCGCCCACCGCCGTGGCGACCAGCGGCACACCGAGCCTGAGCGCGTCCTGGGCGAGCAGCGAGCGGGCCTCCCAGCGGCTCGGCAGGACCGCGACGTCGGCGGCGGCGAGCAGTTCGGTGATGTCGTCGCGCCGCCCGACGAGCCGGACCGGCAGGGACTCCGCCTCGATCCTGCGCTGCAACGCGGCCCGCTCGGGCCCCTCCCCGGCGATGACGAGCAGCGGCGCGGGGTAGAGGTCCCGCCAGGTGTGGGCCGCGTCCAGGAGCACGTCGTAGCCGCGGTGTTCGGCCAGACTTCCCACCGCCATGAGCAACGGCCGGTCCACGGCGCCGAGTTCGGCCCGCGCCTTACCGTCGGGCGGACCGGGCGCCGGACGGGGCGCGGGTACCGCGACCGGGGCGAGCCGGGCGTCCCTCGCGCCCCGGTACCGGGCCCGGTCGACCAGGTCGGAGGAGGTGGCGAGCACCACCGCGGCGGCCTTCGAGACGCGTCGTTCCAGCAGGGCGAGTACCTGGCCGCGGGCGCCCTCGGCGTGCGCGCGGGTGTGCCAGGTGACGACCAGCGGCACGCCCTTCCTGCCGCGCAGCGCCAGGACGGCCCGGACGGCGGCGTGCAGCCCGTGCGCGTGGACGACGTCGGCGCCCGCACAGGCGGCCCGCAGCGCACCGACCGCCATCGGATCGGCGCGCCGCGAGACGGGCACGAAGTGGGCGCCGGCCGCGGGGAAGTCGTACTCCCGCTCCAGTTCGGCGGGGGCACAGACGGTGACGCGTACGCCCCGGGCGACCAGGCCGGCCGCGAGCGACCTGACGTGCGCGCTGCTGCCCGCGCTGCCGCCGCCCAGCACTTGGACCGTACGCAGCTGTGACACGTGAACAGGCTCCCGGAGCGGCCGAGTCGGCGGTGGAGGTCGATGCTTCCCGGCCAAGGATGCCAGTCCGTACGGACGTTCCGGCACCGCCCGGAGGTTCCTTCCGTGTCGCGCCGGGCAGATCCACGCGCCCAAAACACCCACACGGGTGAACGAAACCGCGCACCGGGCGAGCGCCCGCGCCCCGAAAGGAGCGCGGGGAAACGCACGACCGGCCACGACCGCACACGGCCGGACACCCACCACCCGGCGGAGCTCTACCGCGGGATGCGGGACTCCGCCCAGCCCGCTGCCGCGAGCAGACCGGCGGCGTGCAGGGCGAGCCCGACCCGCCGGTTGCCGGTGGCGATGGCGACCCCGAGCGCCGCGCCCAGGGCATGCGCGCCGCTGTCGCCGATCATCGTGCGCTCGCCGAGGTCGTCGGCGAGCACGGCGGCCGCGGCCCCCATCGGCACGGCCGCCTCGGGCCCGCGCAGCAGGCCGGGGGCGCCGAGCGCCAGGACGGCGCCGGTGGCCCGTCCGGGGCGCACGTCCAGCAGGTTGACGAGGTGCGCGGTCCCGGCCACGACCACCCCGGCGAGCACCTTGTCGACGGGCCGCTCCTTGAGCAGCGCCCCGGCGAGCAGACCGGCGCCCCCGATCCCGATCAACTTGACCGCGCCGCTGGTGACTTCGCCACCCCTCAACGCCCCGAGATGGTCCCGGAAGCCGCGCCGGTGGTCCTTGCGGACATCGTCGTACGCCCCGCACAGCGCGCCCGCGCCGATGGCGAGGAGCCCGGCCGTCCGGGTCCGCAGCGTCGCGGCCGCGGCGAGGGAGCCGAGCGCGACGGCGGGTCCGGCGTACAGGTCGACCGTCCGCCCCGCGTAGTTCGTACGCTCGAACCGCTCGTCCCGCCGGGTCCTGAGCCCCGCGCCGACGCCCCGCGCCACCGCCCCCGCAACGCCGAACGTCCTGATCCCACGCATCACATCAGCCATACCGGCCACCCTACGAAAGCCTCCCGGGGGCGCCGGGCGGCAGGCGACTACCCGTCGGCGCGGGCGGTGGCGAGCAGTTCCTCGGCGTGGGCGCGGGCCGTCTCGGAGTCCTCCTGGCCGGCCAGCATGCGCGACAGCTCGCGCACCCGGTCCTCACCCTCCAGGACCGTGACGCCGGACCGGGTGACGGTGCCGTCGTTGGTCTTCTCCACGAGGAGCTGGCGGTCCGCGAACGCCGCCACCTGCGGCAGGTGCGTCACCACCACGACCTGCGCCGACTTGGCGAGCTTGGCGAGCCGACGGCCGATCTCGACCGCCGCCTTGCCGCCGACGCCCGCGTCGACCTCGTCGAAGAGGTACGTCGGCACCGGGTCCGTGCCCGCGAAGACGACTTCCACGGCGAGCATCACGCGCGAGAGCTCACCGCCGGAGGCACCCTTGGCGATCGGCCGGGCCGGCGCACCGGGGTGCGGGGCGAGCAGCAGCTCCACTTCGTCGGCGCCGGTCGGGCCGTAGGCGACGGTGCGGCCGCCGACCTCGACGCCCTCGGGATCCTCGCTCTGGCCGACCGCGAACGACACCCGTGCGTGCGGCATCGCGAGGGAGGCGAGCTCGGCCGTGACGGCCTCGGCGAACCGGGCCGCGGCCTCGGTCCTGGCGTCCGTCAACTCCTGCGCCAGGACGGACAGTTCGCTCCTCAGACCGTCCCGCTCGGCAGTGAGTTCCTCGATCCGGCCGTCGTCGCCGTCGAGCTCGGTCAACCGCGCCGAGCCCTCCTGCGCCCAGGCGAGCACGGCCGCGATGTCCTCGCCGTACTTACGCGTCAGCGCGGTCAGGGCGGCCCTGCGCTCCTCCACGGCGGCCAGCCGCAGCGGGTCGGCGTCCAGGTCGTCGGCGTATCCGGCGAGCTCGCCCGCCACGTCGCCGAGCAGGATCGCGACCTCGCCGATGCGCTCGGCGAGCGCGGCCAGCGCGGGGTCGTGGGACCGCACAGCCTCCAGGGCCCGGTGCGCGCCGGCGACCAGTGTCGTCGCGTCCACGCTCTCGGGGTCCTCGGGGTTGCCGGCCAGCGCGGCGTGCGCGACGGCGGCCGCCGAGGCGAGCGCCTCGGCGTGCCCGAGCCGGCCGGCCTCGGCCGCGAGTTCGGCGTCCTCGCCGGGCAGCGGCTCCACGGCGGCGATCTCATCGAGCCCGAACCGCAGCAGATCGGCCTCCTGGGCACGCTCGCGCGCCCGCGTGGTCAGCTCCTCAAGCTCGCCGGCGACCGCCCGCAGCCGCCGATAAGCCTCCGCGTACTTGGCCAGCGGGCCGGCCACCGCGTCACCTGCGTACCGGTCGAGGGCCTCGCGCTGCCGGGCCGGGCGCAGCAGGCCCTGCTGGTCGGTCTGGCCGTGCACCGCGACGAGCTCGTCGGCGAGTTCGGCGAGCACGCCGACCGGCACCGACCGCCCGCCGAGGAACGCCCGCGAGCGGCCCTCCGCCGAGACGGTACGGCTGACCAGCAGCGCGCCCTCGTCCAGCTCGGCCCCGGCCTCCTCGGCCCGGAGCACCGCCGAACTGCCGGGCCGCAGCGCGATCCGCCCCTCGACGACCGCCGCCTTGGCGCCGATCCGCACGAGCGCGGGGTCGGCCCGCCCGCCGAGCAGCAGCCCCAGGCTCGTGACGACCATGGTCTTGCCCGCGCCGGTCTCGCCGGTCACCGCGGTGAAACCGGGCGACAGCTCGACCACCGCGTCGTCGATGACCCCGAGCGACCGTATCCGCATCTCCTCCAACACGGACATGACCTTACGAGGTCCGGGGCCCTGATTGCGACGCCCCCCGTGCCGTCACCCTCTCGTGGGGCCCCAACCGTCGGTGCGGGGGAAAGCCCCACCATGATCGGGAGGCCCGCCGGATGGTCCTGGTGCCACCCTCCCCGCCAGGCTCGACGACATGAGTACAGGACTGGTCCGTTCCGCCCTGCGCGGCCACCGCCCGGCGCTCGCCGGGACGTTCGTGGCCGCGCTGTTCGCCGCGACCGTGGTGAGCGCCTCGATGACCCTGCTGGTCAGCACGTCGGCGGACGGCCTGTCCGCAGGGGCGCGGGCCGTGCTGGCGGCCAACGACATCGGCGACATGGCCGTCGTGATGCTGATCGGATCCATCTACATGTCGATTTTCGTGATCGCATCGACGATGGGCACCGCGGTGGCCCAGCAGCACCGCGAGCTCGCGCTGGTGCGGGCCATCGGCGCCCGGCCCCGTCAGGTGCGGCGTGCCGTGGTGGTCCAGGCGGTCGCCACCGCGGGGCCGGCCGCGCTTGCCGGTTTCCTGCTCGGCGGCGGCCTGTTGGGCCGGGTCTGGTTCGCCGGGCTGCGCGACCACGCTCTGGTCCCGGCCGAGGTGGGCTACCGCTTCACGTGGCTCGCGCTGCCCGTCTGCCTGGCCGTCGCCGTGGTCACCTCGGCGCTCGCCGCCCTCCTCGCCTCGCTGCGCGTGTCCTTGATGCGACCCGCGCGGGCCCTGGAGGAGGCCGTGGCGGGCCGGCGTGAGCTGGGCAGGGTCCGGGCGCTGCTGGGCGTGCTGGCGGTGGTGGGCGGCGGCGCCCTGTCGGTGTCCCTGGCCCACCAGTCGTCGGACCGCGCGGCGCAGGCCTCGTTCCTCGTACTGCTGCTGTTCTGCGTCGGCACGGGGCTGCTCGGCCCGAAGGTCGTCGGTCCCGCGGCCCGCCTGGTGGCGGCGCCGGCCCGCCGGTTCGGCGGCAGCGCGCGCCTGGCCGTGCTCAACGTCCGCTCGCAGCCGCGCCGCTTCTCGGCCGCGGTGGTTCCGCTGGTCCTGGTGACCGGCTTCGGCCTCACCAAGATCGCGACGCATACGACGGCGGCCCACTACACGGGGTCGGCGGGCAGCCCGGGTTCCGTCTGGCTGGACTACTTCGGCACCGGTCTCTACGCGGGCTTCGCCGCGATCGCCGCGGCGAACACCCTGGCGATGATCTCCTTCGAGCGGCGCCGCGACCTCGCCCTGCTGAGGGTGGTCGGCGCCCTGCCGGGACAGGTCCGCTCGATGGCCGCCTGGGAGGCGGGCATCGTCGCCGCCACGGCGCTGTCGCTCGGCACGGGGGTCGCCCTGGCAACCCTGGCCCCGATGCTGACGGCCGCCTTCGGATCCTGGGTCCCGTATCTGCCGTGGCCGACCGCGCTCGGCATGGCGGGCGCCACCTTGCTGCTCGCCCTGCTGGCCACGGGGCTTCCGGTGCGGGCGGCCCTGCGCCGGCGGGCGATCACGACACTGGCCGCGTCCTGAGGCCCGCCCGCGCCGGAGGGCTCAGTGCGGCGCGCCGCGCCAACCCGACACCGGCAGCGCGAACTTGGCGACCAGTCGGTCGGTGAACGAGGCGTGGTGCAGCCGGGCGAGCCGGACCGGAACGGCACCCCGGCGCACTTCCACCCGTGCGCCCGAAGGGAGTTCGACCGTGCGCCGCCCGTCGCACCACAGCACGCCGTGCGGCGTGTGCGGCTGCACCTCGACCGCGAGCACCGAGGTGGGCGAGGTGACCAGCGGCTTGGCGAACAGCGCGTGCGCGCTGATCGGCACCATGAGCAGCGCCTCGACCTCGGGCCACACCACGGGCCCGCCCGCCGAGAAGGCGTACGCGGTCGAGCCGGTCGGGGTCGCGCAGACGATGCCGTCGCAGCCGAAGCCGGTCACCGGACGGCCGTCGATCTCCAGGACCACCTCCAGCATCCGCTCGGGCGAGACCTTCTGGACGGCGGCCTCGTTCAGGGCCCAGTCCTGGTGCACCACATCGCCGTTGTTGCGCACGACGACGTCGAGGGTCATCCGCTCCTCGACCTCGTACGCCCGGGTCACCACCCGGTCGACCACCTTGTCCAGGTCGTCGCGCTCGGCCTCCGCGAGGAAGCCGACCCGGCCCAGGTTGACGCCGAGCATCGGCACGCCGGACGCGCGGGCGAGCTCGGCGCCGCGCAGCAGGGTGCCGTCACCGCCCAGGACGATGAGCAGTTCACAGGCGTCGAGGCACTCGGGGATGGCGTCCTCGACGATCTCCGCGTCGGCGGGCAGCGGCAGGTCCGCCGCCTCCGCCCGCAGCACCCGCACCCCGATGCCGCTGCGCAGCAGCCCCCGTACCACCAGCTCCGCGCTGCGGATGGCGGCGGGCCGTCCGGTGTGGGCGAGCAGGAAGACAGTGCGTGCCGCTGTGTTCTGCGCGTTCTCCGACGAGCTCAACGAGGTCCCTCCGCCACTGCGCGGTCGACGTCCGCGGGATCGAGCGCGGGCGCCCCGGCCCGCAGCCACAGAAAGTACTCGACGTTGCCGGAGGGGCCGGGCAGCGGGCTGGCGGTGACACCGACCACCCCGAGCCCCAGGCCGGCCGCCTGGGCCGCCACGGTGCGTACGGTCTCGGCGCGCAGCTCGGGGCTGCGCACGACGCCCCCGCTGCCGAGCCGTTCCTTGCCGATCTCGAACTGCGGCTTGACCATGAGGACCAGGTCCGCGTCGGGCGCCGAACACCGCACGAGGGCCGGCAGCACCAGGCCGAGCGCGATGAAGGAGAGGTCGCCGACCACGAGGTCCGCGGGCTGCCCGTCGATGTCGTCGAGCGTCAACTCGCGTACGTTCGTACGGTCCTTCACGGTGACCCGGTCGTCACTCTGAAGGGACCAGGCGAGCTGTCCGTAGCCGACGTCGACAGCCACGACGTGTCCGGCTCCGGCGCGCAGCAGCACATCGGTGAAGCCACCGGTCGACGCCCCGGCGTCCAGCGCCCGGCGCCCCTCGATCTTCAGTCCCTGCGGCACGAAGGCCGCGAACGCTCCGGCCAGCTTGTGGCCGCCGCGCGAGACGTAGTCCGGATCGCTGTCGTCGTCCACCACCACGATCGCGGCGGCGGTCTCGACCTGGGTGGCGGATTTGGTGGCGACGGTCTTGCCGACGCTCACCCGCCCCGCGGCGATCAGCTGGGCGGCGTGCTCGCGCGACCGCGCGAGCTTCCGGCGCACCAGCTCGGCGTCGAGGCGGCGGCGTGCCACTCCTGCCACGTTCGGTTCAGCTCCTGTTGTCGTAGTGTCACGGCGGCCCGGTGGGCCGCTAGGGGCGGTGGTCCGCCAACGGGTGGGCGGGCGCGGAGGTTCCCGGTCCGCCCGGGGCGGGCGGCCCCTGGCGGGCGTCCAGCGCGGTCAGCGCGTCGCGGAGCCCCCGGTGTACATCCTCGTACACCTCCAGATGCTCCTGGGTACCGAGGTGGTCGACGTCCCCGAGCCGCTGGACCAGCGCGTCGACCCCGGCGTCGCCGGTGGGAGCACGGGATACGTCCAAGGGCGAGGGGCCGACCGCCTCGGCAGCGCGATCCCTCTCGGATTCCATCCTGGGATCCCTCTCGGATTCCACCCTGGATTCCGGCTCGGATTCCAGCTCGGGGCGCGGCATCGGGTCGCTCATGCCAAGACGCTACCGCGAAGCCCTGCGGTACGGTCGATCACGATGGCGACCACTCAGGAGTGCCGCGGCGCACTCGACAGACTTTCGGACAGCATGGCGCGGGCGAATGGCGAGGTTCATGCCGCCGCCGCGCTGGACCGCTCGCTGACCTGCCACATCACGGACCTCGACGTCACGTTCGCGGGCCGCCTCCAGGACGGCCGCATCGAGGTCCGCGACACGAGGCCCGGCCCGCCGGTCGACAAGGCCCAGATCCGCCTGTCGATGAAGGGCGACGATTTGGTGGCCCTGGTCAACGGCGAGCTGAACTTCGCGAAGGCGTGGGCATCGGGCAGAGTCCGCCTGGAAGCCGGCTTCCGAGACCTACTCCGCCTCCGCGCCCTACTCTGACCCACCGCCTTTTCCCGTGCGGACGGGGTACCGAATCGCGCGGTCTCCGCGCGCCCCCAGCCCCACTTCACCGTGCGAACCGGCCGCACACGGTGCCGCCAGGGGCGCGGGGAACTGCGCGAGTGCGCCCGCACGATCCGCAGACGAAGAGGGGCTGAGGCCCGGGGTCCCCCTGGCCTCCGCGCGCGAACAGGGGTCTGGGGCAGAAGCCCCGGAGAACCAGCCTCACCCCCCACCCCCGGAGGGTCTCGGGAAGGGGCGGGGTGGGGAAGAAACTCAGCCGGCCACCACCGCGCCCGCCCCGCGCCGAGCCGCCGGCACCACCAGCGGCGTCCCCGTCTCAGGGTCGGGAATCACCTGGCACCGCACCCCGAAGACCCGCTCGACCAGCTCCGCCGTGACAACCGAGGACGGCGCCCCCTCCGCCACGACCCGCCCGTCCCGCATCGCGATGAGGTGCGTGGCGTAACGCGCCGCCTGGTTGAGGTCGTGCAGCACCGCGACCAGGGTGCGCCCCTGCTCCTCGTGCAACTCCGCGCACAGATCGAGGACCTCCAGTTGGTGCTGGATGTCGAGGAACGTCGTCGGCTCGTCGAGCAGCAGCAGCGGCGTCTGCTGGGCCAGCGCCATGGCGATCCAGACCCGCTGGCGCTGCCCGCCGGACAGCTCATCGACGTACCGCTCGCCGAGACCGCCCACCCCCGTCGCGTCCATCGACTCCTGCACGATGCGCTCGTCCTCGGGCGACCACTGCCGCAGCAGCCCCTGGTGCGGGTAGCGACCGCGCGCCACCAAGTCGCCCACGGTGATCCCGTCCGGCGCGATCGAGGACTGCGGGAGCAGCCCGAGCGTCCTGGCGACCTTCTTCGCGGGCAGCGAGTGGATGGACCGCCCGTCGAGCAGCACCCGCCCCTGGCTCGGCTTGAGCATCCGCGACAGCGCCCGCAGCAGCGTCGACTTGCCGCAGGCGTTGGGCCCGACGATCACGGTGAACGAGTGGTCCGGGATCTCGACCGACAGGTCTTCGGCGATCACCCGCTGGTCGTAGCCAAGGGTGACCGACTCGGCGCTGAGGCGCTGCATGCGCGTACTCCTGGAGGAGGAACGGGACGGAGAGGCGGGCCAAGTACCCGATGTGACAGGTGAGTTGGGGAGAGCGGATGGCGTGCGGCTCATATCCGCCCCGCCTTGCGTTCGGTGACGAGGAGCCACAGCAGATACACACCGCCGACCATCCCCGTCAGCACCCCCACCGGCAGCGTGCTCTCGCCGAACAACTGCTGCGCGGCCCAGTCGGCGACGACCAGGAGGGCTGCGCCCATGCAGGCGGAGGCAAGGATGTTGGGCCCGGTGGCCCGGGTCAGCCGGCGGGCCAGCTGCGGCGCGGTCAGCGCGACGAAGGAGATCGGCCCGGCCGCCGCGGTCGCCGATGCGTTGAGCAGGACGGCGGCGAGCATCAGCACGGTGCGGGTTCGCTGCACCGGCACGCCGAGCGCGTGCGCCGCGTCGTCGCCCATCTCCAGCATCCGCAGCGGACGCCCGTACGCGAGGACCAGCGGAAGCAGCACCGCGAACAGCGCGAGCAGTGGCCAGACCTGCGCCCAGTCGCGCCCGTCGAGCGAGCCGGTGAGCCACACCATCGAGCGGGTGGCGTCGACCAGGCTCGACTTGGTGAGCAGATAGTGGATGCAGGCGGTCAGCATCGCGGCCGCGCCGATGCCCACGAGCACCAGGCGGTAGCCGTGCACGCCCTTCTTCCACGCCAGCAGGTAGACGGCGACCCCGGTCGCTAGGCCGCCGACCAGCGCCCCCAGCGAGACGGCGACCGCGCCGCCGTGGAAGAACACGATGACGGCGAGCGCGCCTACCGAGGAGCCCTGGCCGAAGCCGATGACGTCCGGACTGCCCAGCGGATTGCGGGAGATGGACTGGAAGAGCGCGCCCGAGATGCCGAGCGAGGCCCCCACGAGCAGCGCCACCAGGACGCGCGGCAGCCGCAGTTCGTTGATGATGAAGTCCTGCGCGCTCGTGCCCGATCCGGCCAGGGTGCGCACGACGTCGGCGGGCGCGATGGCGAAGTCGCCGGTGCCGATCAGGACGACCGCGGCCGCGAGCGCCAGCACGGCGAGCCCGGCGACCACGGCCAGCGCGCGCGGCTCGGCCCGGAAGGAGAGGCCGCCGGGGGTACGTATCGCCTTCACAGTTGGGCCATCCTCTTGCGCCGGACGAGATGGATGAACACGGGTCCGCCGATGAGCGCGGTGACGATGCCGACCTGGAGTTCGGCGGGCCGGGTGATGATCCGCCCGATCACGTCGGAGCCCAGCAGCAGAACGGGCGAGAGCACGGCCGCGTACGGCAGGATCCACCGCAGGTCGGGCCCGGTGATGGCGCGGACGATGTGCGGGACCATCAGCCCGATGAACACGATCGGCCCGCAGGCCGCGGTCGCGGCCCCGCACAGCAGGGTGATCACGAGCATCGAGGCGATGCGGGTCCGGGTCAGATGGGCGCCGAGCGCGCGTGCCGTGTCGTCGCCCATGGCCATCGCGTTGAGCGGCCGCGCGAGCAGCAGGGCGACGACGAGTCCGGCGAGGACGAACGGCGCGACCTTGGTGACGGTCGCCATGTCGGCCGCGGCCAGCGAGCCGACCTGCCAGAACCTCAGCTGGTTCAGTGCGGCGGAGTCGGTGAGCTGGACGGCGTTGATGTAGCCGTAGAGCGCGGCGCTCGCCGCCGTCCCCGCGAGCGCGAGCCGCACGGGCGTCGCGGCCCGGCTGCCACCGAGGAGGTACACGGCGGCCGACACCACACCCGCGCCGAGAAACGCGAACCACACATATCCGGTGAGCGAGTTGACACCGAGGAAGCTGATGGCGGAGACGACGGCCGCCGCCGCGCCCGCGTTGACGCCGAGGATGCCGGGTTCGGCGAGCGGGTTGCGGGTGAGGGCCTGCATGACCGCGCCCGCGACCCCGAGCGCGGCACCCACGAGCAGACCGAGCAGCGTCCGCGGTACCCGCACATCGTGCACGAGTACGTCATTGGCGGTGCCCGAGCCGTGGAAGAGGCCGTGCCAGACATCGCCGAGCGGCATGGGTTTCGCGCCGATCGCGACGCTGGCGACGGCGACGAGCGCCAGCGCGCCCACGGACACGAGCAGACCCGCGGCGCGCGCCGCACGTCGCTTCGCGGTCGGGGCCGGGGGCGCGGCGGTGGTCCCGTCGCGCGGCTGAGGAGGGCTGTCTACCAACACGCAACTTAGGTTAGCCTACCCTGCGCTGGCTCGAAGTTGCCCCCTCACTCGGCCGTCCCGGCTCAAAGCCCCAGTCGCGCCAGCGCCTTCGCCGGGTCCAGCGCGCACACGCCGTCCCCCGCGTGCGACCAGGCGGCCGCGCACAACGCCCTGAGCCCGTCCATCGCGTTCCCGTCGCCTTCGAGCACAAACTCGCCGGACTCCGTGCGCACGGAAGCGGCCCACCCGCCACACTCGAACAACCCGTCATTTCCAGCCACTTCAGGCTGCCCGGTGAGCAGGCCCCGCAGATCGGCGTCCACGAAGGTGGGCCGGTGCTCGGGCCGCGCGGCCAGGAGCTGGGCGCCGTCCGTCACCCCGGTCAGCACGAGCAGCGAGTCCACTCCGCCGTTGAACGCGCCCTCGATGTCCGTGTCGAGCCGGTCCCCCACCACCAGCGGCTTCTTCGCCCCCGTCCGCAGCACCGTCTCGCGGTGCATCGGCGGCAACGGCTTGCCCGCGACCTGCGGCTCGGCACCCGTGGCGATGCGTACGACCTCGACGGCCGCCCCGTTCCCCGGCGCGATCCCCCGCCCGCTGGGAATCGTCAGATCGGTGTTGGACGCGAACCACGGCACCCCGCGGGCCACCGCGTAGGAGGCCTCCGCGAACCTCCCCCACGTGATGTCGGGACCGCCGTACCCCTGCACCACCGCGGCCGGATCGTCGTCCGCCGAATCCACCGGTACGAGGCCGCGCTCCAGCAGCGCCACCCGCAGGCCCTCACCACCGATCAGCAACACCCTTGATCCCTGCGGCAGTTGGTCGGACACAAGGCGGGCCACCGCCTGCGCCGAGGTGATCACGTCGCCCGGCTCCGCGGGCACGCCGAGGTCCGTGAGGTGCGCGGCGACCGCGTCCGGCGTCCGCAGCGCGTTATTGGTCACGTACGCCAGGTGCATCCCGCCGTCCCGGGCCACACCGAGCGCCTCGACGGCATGCGCGATCGCGGCACCGCCCGCGTACACCACCCCGTCCAGATCCAGCAGAGCCGTGTCGTAGGCCTCGTTCAGCGCCTCGGCGCTGCCGCGCGGCATCGTCCGGCCGGTCTGGCTCATCTTCATCCACTCCTCGTTCGATACTCTGCCCCGATCATCGCGCATGCCCACACCCCACTTACCATGCACAGATGAGCACAACTGGGCGTGCGGACCTCGGGCTGCGCCTGATCCCGTTCCGCGGACTGCGCTATGTCCCCGAGCGGGTCGGCAGCCTCGCCGCCGTGACCTCGCCGCCGTACGACGTGGTCGTACGCCCCGACGGACTGCTCCACCTGGAGTCGGCGGATCCCTACAACATCGTCAGGCTGATCCTTCCGCAGGCCGCCTCCCCCGCGGCCCGCAACCAGCAGGCCGCCCTGACCCTGGACGACTGGCTGGACGAGGGCGTCCTCGCACCGGACCCCGAACCCGCCGTGTACGTCTACGAGCAGGAGGGCGACGGCATACTCCAGCGCGGTCTCATCGGCGCGCTGGCCCTCTCCGAACCGGCCGCCGGCATCGTCCTGCCCCACGAGGACGTCATGCCCCACGTCGTAGAGGACCGCGCGGCACTGATGCGGACCATCGCCGCCCATCTCGAACCGCTGCTCCTGACCTACCACGGCAGCAGCGCCCCGACCGGAGCGACCGCCGTCATCGAGCGCGCCGTCCTGCGCGAGCCGCTCCTGCGCACCACCACGGAGGACGGCTTCCGCCACCGGCTGTGGGCGCTCACGGATCCGGCCGAAGTCGCGGAGGTCCAGGCCGACCTCGCGACCCACCAGGCGGTCATCGCCGACGGCCACCACCGCTGGGCCACCTACCTCCGGCTGCGCGACGAGCAGACCTCGCCGGGCCCCTGGGACTTCGGTCTGGTCCTCCTCGTCGACACGGCTCGCTACCCGCTCCGCGTCCGCGCGATCCACCGCCTCCTGCACCGCCTCCCGGTGTCCAAGGCCCTCGCCGCGGTCGCCGACTCCGCCGCCTTCCGCATCCGCACCCTTGAGGTCCCGCTCGCCCGCGCCCTGGAGACGCTCGCCGAGGCCGCGTCCGAAGGCAACGCCTTCCTGCTGGCCGGGGACGGCCGCTTCCACCTCCTGGACCAGCCGGACCAGTCCCTGCTCGCCCGCACGATCCGCGAGGACCGGCCGCCGGCCTGGCGCTCCCTGGACGCCACGGTCCTCCACTCGACCCTGCTCGACGCCATCTGGGACATCCCCGACACCCCCGACGACATCGCGTACATCCACGACACCGCGGCCGCCGTCGAACAGGCGGAACGGCACGACAAGACGGCCGTCCTGATGCATCCGGTGCGCGAGGAGGTCGTACGGGACCTGGCACGACAGGGCGTCACCATGCCCCGCAAGTCGACGTCCTTCGGCCCCAAGCCCGCCACGGGCCTGGTCCTGCGCAGCCTGACGGTGAACTGACCGCCCACCACGGACGCGAAGAGGCGGCACCCCCGGTGTGGGGATGCCGCCTCTTTCACCAGTCGGACGTCAGCCGTCCGCCTCAGTCGCCTTCAGTCGCCCTGAGTTGTCAGGCGTCCTTGGAGATCGGCGGAACGGACTCGTCCCGAGCGGGCTCCTCAAGGTCGGCGTCCACGACTTCGGCGTCCCGGACGACATCGGCGTCGCGGACAACATCGGCGTCGCGCACGACATCGGCCTCGTGCACGGCATCGGCGTCGTCGCCCTCGAAGTCGTCCTCGTCTTCGCCCTCGTCGTCGAACTCGGGCTCGTCGCGCACGTCGTCGGCGCCGAGCGGCTCCGCCACGACCTCATCGACTTCGGCGTCGTCCTCGACCATGGCGTCCACGAAGTCGACACCGTCCAGCTCGGCGAGCCGGTCGGAGGCGTCGGTCGAGCCGTCCTTGTCCGCTTCGAGGGCCTTGGCGAACCACTCGCGGGCCTCGTCCTCGCGGCCGGCGGCCAGCAGGGCGTCGGCGTACGCGTAGCGCAGTCGCGGAGTCCACGGCTGTACGGAGTTCGAAGCGAGCTCCGGGCTCTGCAGGGTGACAATGGCGGCGTCCAGCTGCCCCAGGTCCCGGCGCGCACCGGCCACGACCAGCCGCATCTCGACCTGCCCGGCCTTGTCGAGCTTCTGCACCTCGGGCTCGCCGGCCATCGTCAGCGCCCGCTCGGGACGGCCGAGACCGCGCTCGCAGTCGGCCATGACGGGCCACAGCTCGACGGAACCGGTCATCCGACGCGCGGCACGGAACTCCGCCAGCGCCTCCGAGTACTTCTGCGTGGCGTACGCCGCGAACCCGGCGGCCTCGCGAACGGCGGCCACCCGGGAGGCGAGCCGAAGCGCGACGCGCGAGTACGCGTACGCCTGCTCGGGCTCCTCGTCGATGAGCCGAGCCACCATCACCAGGTTGCTCGCCACGTCCTCGGCGAGACCCTTGGGCAGGCTCATCAGCTCCTGACGCACGTCCTCGTCGATCTCGTTGCCGGTGACGTCTTCGTCGATCGGCAGCCGCTTGATCGGCTCGCGGTCACGATCCCGGTCCCGGTCGTCGCGACGCCCGTAGCCACCGCGGTCGTCACGACCCCGGTCATCGCGCCGGTCGTCCCGCCCGCGGTACCCACCCCGGTCGCCACGGTCGTCACGGCGGAACCCACCACGGTCATCGTCACGGCGCGGAGCCGGACGATCGTCACGACGACCGTAACCACCACGGTCATCATCGCGACGCGGCGCGGGACGCTCATCACGACGGAAGCCGCCACGGTCGTCATCACGGCGCGGAGCCGGACGCTCATCACGACGGAACCCGCCACGGTCATCATCGCGACGCGGCGCGGGACGCTCATCACGACGGAACCCGCCACGGTCATCATCACGGCGCGGAGCCGGACGCTCATCACGACGGAACCCGCCACGGTCATCATCACGACGCGGGGCCGGACGGTCATCACGACGACCGTAGCCGCCGGAGGACCCACCACGGTTGTCGTCGCGACGGAAACCACCGCCGGAGGACCCACCGCGGTTGTCGTCCCGACGGAACCCACCACGATCGTCATCACGACGCGGAGCCGGACGATCGTCACGACGACCGTAGCCGCCGGAGGACCCACCACGGTTGTCGTCGCGACGGAAACCACCGCTGGAAGACCCACCGCGGTTGTCGTCCCGACGGAACCCACCACGATCGTCATCACGACGCGGGGCCGGACGGTCATCACGACGACCGTACGAGCTGCCGCCACCACGGTTGTCATCACGACGGAAACCACCGCCGGAGGACCCACCGCGGTTGTCGTCCCGACGGAACCCACCACGATCGTCATCACGACGCGGGGCGGAACGCTCATCGCGGCGGAAGCCGCCACGGTCATCGTCGCGACGCGGGGCCGGACGGTCATCGCGACGACCGTAGCCACCGGAGGATCCGCCTCGGTTGTCGTCGCGGCGGAAGCCGCCACGGTCGTCATCACGACGCGGAGCGGGACGGTCATCACGACGGCCATAGCCGCCGCCGGAGGACCCAGCACGGTTGTCGTCCCGACGCGGGGCCGGACGGTCATCACGACGACCGTACGAGCTGCCACCGCCGGAGGACCCACCACGACTGTCGTCACGGCGGAAACCACCGCCGGAGGATCCACCGCGGTTGTCGTCGCGGCGGAACCCACCACGGTCATCGTCACGACGCGGGGCCGGACGATCGTCACGACGGCCGTACGAGCTGCCGCTACCGGCCGGACGACCGCCACGGTCGTCACGACGGGGGTACCCGCCGGTGGAGGATCCACCACGACTGTCGTCACGACGCCCGCCGTAGCCACCGCGGTCGTTGTCACGTCGCGGGCCGCGATCGTCTCGACCACCGCGGTAGCCGCCCCGGTCGCCACCGTCCTGGCGGCGCGGCTCGCGCTCCGGACGATCGTCGGGAGAGTTGGTGGACATCGTGACTCCTAGTCTTCGGGTACTGCAGTCATTCTCGCGCAGTCGGCTGCCCGACGCGCTTCGGAAAAAACAAGAGAAAAAACAAAAGGACCCTTGGTCCCAGCGTGAACGCTGGGACCAAGGGTCCTGAAATATTGTTCGGCGGCGTCCTACTCTCCCACAGGGTCCCCCCTGCAGTACCATCGGCGCTGAAAGGCTTAGCTTCCGGGTTCGGAATGTAACCGGGCGTTTCCCTAACGCTATGACCACCGAAACCCTATCGGTTTCGAGCGAACAAGCACACTTTTCAATTAAGTGGGTTCTGCTCAACCAGCAACTGTTCGTTGCTTCAGAACAAACACAGTGGACGCGAGCAACTGAGGACAAGCCCTCGGCCTATTAGTACCAGTCAGCTCCACCCCTTACGAGGCTTCCACATCTGGCCTATCAACCCAGTCGTCTACTGGGAGCCTTACCCTCTCAAGGAGGTGGGAACACTCATCTCGAAGCAGGCTTCCCGCTTAGATGCTTTCAGCGGTTATCCTTTCCGAACGTAGCCAACCAGCCATGCCCTTGGCAGGACAACTGGCACACCAGAGGTTCGTCCGTCCCGGTCCTCTCGTACTAGGGACAGCCCTTCTCAATGTTCCTGCGCGCGCAGCGGATAGGGACCGAACTGTCTCACGACGTTCTAAACCCAGCTCGCGTACCGCTTTAATGGGCGAACAGCCCAACCCTTGGGACCGACTCCAGCCCCAGGATGCGACGAGCCGACATCGAGGTGCCAAACCATCCCGTCGATATGGACTCTTGGGGAAGATCAGCCTGTTATCCCCGGGGTACCTTTTATCCGTTGAGCGACGGCGCTTCCACAAGCCACCGCCGGATCACTAGTCCCGACTTTCGTCCCTGCTCGACCCGTCGGTCTCACAGTCAAGCTCCCTTGTGCACTTACACTCAACACCTGATTGCCAACCAGGCTGAGGGAACCTTTGGGCGCCTCCGTTACTCTTTAGGAGGCAACCGCCCCAGTTAAACTACCCATCAGACACTGTCCCTGATCCGGATCACGGACCGAGGTTAGACATCCAGCACGACCAGAGTGGTATTTCAACGACGACTCCACAACCACTGGCGTGGCCGCTTCAAAGTCTCCCACCTATCCTACACAAGCCGAACCGAACACCAATATCAAACTGTAGTAAAGGTCCCGGGGTCTTTCCGTCCTGCTGCGCGAAACGAGCATCTTTACTCGTAGTGCAATTTCACCGGGCCTATGGTTGAGACAGTCGAGAAGTCGTTACGCCATTCGTGCAGGTCGGAACTTACCCGACAAGGAATTTCGCTACCTTAGGATGGTTATAGTTACCACCGCCGTTTACTGGCGCTTAAGTTCTCAGCTTCGCAACCCCGAAAGATCACTAACCGGTCCCCTTAACGTTCCAGCACCGGGCAGGCGTCAGTCCGTATACATCGCCTTACGGCTTCGCACGGACCTGTGTTTTTAGTAAACAGTCGCTTCTCGCTGGTCTCTGCGGCCACCCCCAGCTCACCGAGTAAATCGGATCACCAGTGATGGCCCCCCTTCTCCCGAAGTTACGGGGGCATTTTGCCGAGTTCCTTAACCATAGTTCACCCGAACGCCTCGGTATTCTCTACCTGACCACCTGAGTCGGTTTAGGGTACGGGCCGCCATGAAACTCGCTAGAGGCTTTTCTCGACAGCATAGGATCATCCACTTCACCACAATCGGCTCGGCATCAGGTCTCAGACTATGTGTTGTCCGGATTTGCCTAGACAACGTCCTACACCCTTACCCCGGGACAACCACCGCCCGGGCTGGACTACCTTCCTGCGTCACCCCATCGCTTACCTACTACAGATCCGGGTCACCGGCTCCACCACTCCCCTCAACTCCGAAGAGATCAGGGCGGCTTCACGGGCTTAGCATCGTCTGATTCGATATTGGGCGTTTCAAAGCGGGTACCGGAATATCAACCGGTTGTCCATCGACTACGCCTGTCGGCCTCGCCTTAGGTCCCGACTTACCCTGGGCAGATCAGCTTGACCCAGGAACCCTTAGTCAATCGGCGCACACGTTTCTCACGTGTGTATCGCTACTCATGCCTGCATTCTCACTCGTGAACCGTCCACCACTAGCTTCCGCTGCAGCTTCACCCGGCACACGACGCTCCCCTACCCATCCATACAGGCGTTGGCCCTATACGTATGAATGACACGACTTCGGCGGTACGCTTGAGCCCCGCTACATTGTCGGCGCGGAATCACTTGACCAGTGAGCTATTACGCACTCTTTCAAGGGTGGCTGCTTCTAAGCCAACCTCCTGGTTGTCTCTGCGACTCCACATCCTTTCCCACTTAGCGTACGCTTAGGGGCCTTAGTCGATGCTCTGGGCTGTTTCCCTCTCGACCATGGAGCTTATCCCCCACAGTCTCACTGCCGCGCTCTCACTTACCGGCATTCGGAGTTTGGCTAAGGTCAGTAACCCGGTAGGGCCCATCGCCTATCCAGTGCTCTACCTCCGGCAAGAAACACACGACGCTGCACCTAAATGCATTTCGGGGAGAACCAGCTATCACGGAGTTTGATTGGCCTTTCACCCCTAACCACAGGTCATCCCCCAGGTTTTCAACCCTGGTGGGTTCGGTCCTCCACGACCTCTTACAGCCGCTTCAACCTGCCCATGGCTAGATCACTCCGCTTCGGGTCTAGAGCGTGCAACTCAAACGCCCTATTCGGACTCGCTTTCGCTACGGCTTCCCCACACGGGTTAACCTCGCTACACACCGCTAACTCGCAGGCTCATTCTTCAAAAGGCACGCAGTCACGACTGCATGTGCAAGCACATACAGCGACGCTCCCACGGCTTGTAGGCACACGGTTTCAGGTACTATTTCACTCCGCTCCCGCGGTACTTTTCACCATTCCCTCACGGTACTATCCGCTATCGGTCACCAGGGAATATTTAGGCTTAGCGGGTGGTCCCGCCAGATTCACACGGGATTTCTCGGGCCCCGTGCTACTTGGGTGTCTCTCAAACGAGCCGTTGATGTTTCAGCTACGGGGGTCTTACCCTCTACGCCGGACCTTTCGCATGTCCTTCGCCTACACCAACGGTTTCTGACTCGCCTCACAGCCGGCAGACTGTGAAAGAGAGATCCCACAACCCCGCATGCGCAACCCCTGCCGGGTATCACACGCATACGGTTTGGCCTCATCCGGTTTCGCTCGCCACTACTCCCGGAATCACGGTTGTTTTCTCTTCCTGAGGGTACTGAGATGTTTCACTTCCCCTCGTTCCCTCCACATACCCTATGTGTTCAGGTATGGGTGACAGCCCATGACGACTGCCGGGTTTCCCCATTCGGAAACCCCCGGATCAAAGCCTGGTTGACGGCTCCCCGGGGACTATCGTGGCCTCCCACGTCCTTCATCGGTTCCTGGTGCCAAGGCATCCACCGTGCGCCCTTAAAAACTTGGCCACAGATGCTCGCGTCCACTGTGCAGTTCTCAAACAACGACCAGCCACCCATCACCCCCACCATGCAGTGGAGTTCACTGGGGCCGGCGACCGAAGACCAACAGGCAAAGCCCGTGCCTTCAGATACCCAACAGCGTGCCCGGCCCTCTCCATCGCCTCGTTCCGTGTTCCACGCTCCGAAGAGCAGTACTAGCGGCCCGAGTTGACCAAGAGCGCCGAATAGTCAACGTTCCACCCATGAGCTGACCGTGCAGAACATTTGTCTGCAGACGGTGCTGTGCTCCTTAGAAAGGAGGTGATCCAGCCGCACCTTCCGGTACGGCTACCTTGTTACGACTTCGTCCCAATCGCCAGTCCCACCTTCGACAGCTCCCTCCCACAAGGGGTTGGGCCACCGGCTTCGGGTGTTACCGACTTTCGTGACGTGACGGGCGGTGTGTACAAGGCCCGGGAACGTATTCACCGCAGCAATGCTGATCTGCGATTACTAGCAACTCCGACTTCATGGGGTCGAGTTGCAGACCCCAATCCGAACTGAGACCGGCTTTTTGAGATTCGCTCCGCCTCACGGCATCGCAGCTCTTTGTACCGGCCATTGTAGCACGTGTGCAGCCCAAGACATAAGGGGCATGATGACTTGACGTCGTCCCCACCTTCCTCCGAGTTGACCCCGGCAGTCTCCTGTGAGTCCCCATCACCCCGAAGGGCATGCTGGCAACACAGAACAAGGGTTGCGCTCGTTGCGGGACTTAACCCAACATCTCACGACACGAGCTGACGACAGCCATGCACCACCTGTATACCGACCACAAGGGGGCGACTATCTCTAGCCGTTTCCGGTATATGTCAAGCCTTGGTAAGGTTCTTCGCGTTGCGTCGAATTAAGCCACATGCTCCGCTGCTTGTGCGGGCCCCCGTCAATTCCTTTGAGTTTTAGCCTTGCGGCCGTACTCCCCAGGCGGGGAACTTAATGCGTTAGCTGCGGCACCGACGACGTGGAATGTCGCCAACACCTAGTTCCCAACGTTTACGGCGTGGACTACCAGGGTATCTAATCCTGTTCGCTCCCCACGCTTTCGCTCCTCAGCGTCAGTAATGGCCCAGAGATCCGCCTTCGCCACCGGTGTTCCTCCTGATATCTGCGCATTTCACCGCTACACCAGGAATTCCGATCTCCCCTACCACACTCTAGCTAGCCCGTATCGAATGCAGACCCGGGGTTAAGCCCCGGGCTTTCACATCCGACGTGACAAGCCGCCTACGAGCTCTTTACGCCCAATAATTCCGGACAACGCTTGCGCCCTACGTATTACCGCGGCTGCTGGCACGTAGTTAGCCGGCGCTTCTTCTGCAGGTACCGTCACTTTCGCTTCTTCCCTGCTGAAAGAGGTTTACAACCCGAAGGCCGTCATCCCTCACGCGGCGTCGCTGCATCAGGCTTTCGCCCATTGTGCAATATTCCCCACTGCTGCCTCCCGTAGGAGTCTGGGCCGTGTCTCAGTCCCAGTGTGGCCGGTCGCCCTCTCAGGCCGGCTACCCGTCGTCGCCTTGGTAGGCCATCACCCCACCAACAAGCTGATAGGCCGCGGGCTCATCCTTCACCGCCGGAGCTTTTAACCCCCCAAGATGCCCTGAGGAGTGTTATCCGGTATTAGACCCCGTTTCCAGGGCTTGTCCCAGAGTGAAGGGCAGATTGCCCACGTGTTACTCACCCGTTCGCCACTAATCCACCCCGAAGGGCTTCATCGTTCGACTTGCATGTGTTAAGCACGCCGCCAGCGTTCGTCCTGAGCCAGGATCAAACTCTCCATGAATGTTTACCCGTCATCGGGTGCACACATCACGTAAGAGCGGGACGACCAAGCCGGAATAAGGCCGGTCGTCCACAGCGTCCTCGCTGTGTTGTTGCCTGCCCACCACAAGAGCGGAACAGGACTTTTCAAAGGAACCTCGATCCGCCGAAACGGATACGGGGTTGTCAATCTGGCGTTGACTTTTGGCACGCTGTTGAGTTCTCAAGGAACGGACGCTTCCTTTGTACTCACCCTCTCGGGCTTTCCTCCGGGCGCTTCCCTTCGGTATTTCGTGTTCCCGACTCTATCAGACGCTTTCGCGTCCGATTCCCCGTCGGAACTGGGGTTCGCTTCGAGTTATTCGCTTTCGCGTTTCCCTTTCGGCGTGTCCACTACGTTAGCGGGTTTCCCCGGCTACTCATAATCGAGTCATTCGAGTTCGAATTGCGGGCATGCCGAAATTCGCACCCGTTGGGGTTCGATCGTAGGTAGTGGATGGCCGCTTGGGGTTGCTGAACAGCAGGGCCCGTCTCAAGCGGCTCGGGCTACGTTAGGCGGCCCTTGAGGCCGAGTCAAGTTCGGCGGCGCCTGGGCTGATGGGCCCGGTAGGGGCTCACCGTGGGGTCGTCCGAGATCCAGAAGCGCCAGGGGTGCGGGGCCCCGTCACCGCCCACCCCGGTACGCGGACCGCTCCGCACCTGGTCGGAACGGGGAGGGGTCCCAGCGAGGACGGAGAGAGGGGTGTCCGGGCCGGCACAGACGTCCGTACCGTTCAGTGGGCGGCCCACATCGAGGGCGGTGGCCAGCCGGGCCGGTCCTTTGGCCAGTTCTCTGTCATGGCGGGCCGAGAGTCGACGTTTGCGGGCCAACTCGGCGCCCACCCGGAACTCCCCCGCCCTGAGCAGCACCCCGCTCGCCCTGCCTTCGGGGCCGCACACCAGGTTGAGGCAGTGCCACATCCCGTAGGTGAAGTAGACGTACGCGTGTCCGGGTGGGCCGAACATGACGTCGTTGCGGGGCGTTCGGCCGCGGAAGGCGTGCGAGCCCGGGTCGTTGGGGCCGTCGTACGCCTCCACCTCCGTCAGCCGCAGTTCCAGAGGGCCTTCCGGAGTCAGGCGTACCAGCGTGCGGCCCAGGAGGTCGGGGGCTACCTCCAGGACAGGGCGGTCGAAGAAGTTCCTGGGAAGTGGCGTACGTTCGGTGGCCGCGATCATGCCGTACGAGCGTACTTGAGGGCGGCCGGAACCGGAGATCGTCGTCGTGCGTTCGTAGGCCTTGAGGTCGAGCGGATCTATGGGAAGGACTGGCATGGGGTTCAAGCGGCTGCTGGCGAGCTTGGGAGCCGGCGGGGCGTCGGTGGAGACCGAGCTGACCGAGGCCAATGTGGTGCCCGGCGGGGTCGTCCAGGGCGAGGTGCGGATCCAGGGCGGGTCGGTCGATCAGCAGATCGAGGGGCTGTCGGTGGGGCTTCAGGCGCGCGTCGAGGTCGAGGGCGGTGAGCACGAGCACAAGCAGGACATCGAGTTCACCAAGGTGCGGCTCGGCGGGGCCTTCGTCGTACGGGCGGGGGCGGTGCACGTGGTGCCGTTCGGGCTTGAGATTCCCTGGGAGACGCCGATCACGTCCGTCGCCGGGCAGCAGCTGCGGGGCATGCACATCGGGGTGACGACCGAGCTGGAGATCGCGCGGGCGCTCGACTCGGGCGATCTGGACCCGGTCCATGTTCATCCGCTGCCCGCCCAGCAGGCGATCCTCGATGCCTTCCTCCAGCTGGGGTTCCGCTTCAAGAGCGCGGACATGGAGAAGGGGCACATCAGCGGGACGCGTCAGCGGTTGCCCTTCTACCAGGAGATCGAGTTCTACCCGCCGTCGCAGTACCGGGGTCTGAACCAGGTGGAGCTGTCGTTCGTCGCGGACGATCGCGAGATGGACGTGGTGCTGGAGATGGACAAGAAGCCGGGGCTGTTCAGCGAGGGCAGTGACTCCTATCGCTCGTTCCGGGTCTCGCTGCACGACTTCCAGGGGACCGACTGGGCGGCTTACCTCAACCAGTGGCTGGCGGAGGTCGGCGGGCGTCGGAACTGGTTCTAGGGGGACAGCATCTACGCTCGGGGTCACCAGTTGATGCCGAATCAGGAGGTGCCGACGTGAGCGAGCTCAAGAGGCCGCCGCTTCCCCACGACTTCCACCCCGAGGTTCCCTCGTTCACCGTGGTGAGCGAGGACGTCGAACCGGGTGCCGTGCTGAAGGACGCCCAGGTCTACGGGGGCGGGAACATCTCGCCGCAGCTGCGCTGGGAGGGTTTCCCCGCGGGGACCAAGAGCTTCGCGGTGACGTGCTTCGACCCGGACGCGCCCACCGGCAGCGGGTTCTGGCACTGGTCGGTGTTCGACATCCCGGCCTCGGTGACCGAGCTGCCGGCGGGTGCGGGCAGCGGGAAGTTCGAGGGGCTGCCGGCCGGGGCCGTGCAGGTGCGCAACGACTACGGTTCCAAGGACTTCGGGGGCGCTGCGCCGCCGGCCGGCGAGACCCACCGGTACGTCTTCACGGTGTACGCCGTCGACGCGGAGAAACTGGGTCCGGACGCGGAGGCCTCGCCCGCCGTGGTCGGTTTCAATCTGCGGTTCCACACGCTCGGTCGTGCGCAGCTCATCGGTGAGTACACCGCTCCCGCGCAGAGCTGAGCGTTCGTTTTCCGTTTGCCCTGCCCTGGTCTTGGAGAGATCAGGGCAGGGCATTTTTCTGTTGCGGGGTCCGGGGCGCCTCGGGCCGGCACGGATATTGCGTTGTCCATCGTGGCGAGCCCGGCCAGAGTTGATCCAAGCCCGCCAGGGAGTGGGCCGGCACTACGGAGGTGGGCACGATGCGGGACACGCTTGTACTGAACGCGAGCTTCGAGCCGCTGTCGACGGTGACGCTCAACCGAGCTGTGGTGCTGGTCCTCCAGGACAAGGCCGTGGTCGAGCAGTCTCATCCCGGTCTGCGGATGCGCGCTGCGGCGGTCGACATACCGGTGCCGTTGGTGATCAGGCTCTGCCGGTACGTACGGGTGCCGTTCCGAAGACACGCTCCGTGGTCGAGACGGGGGGTGCTGATCAGAGACCAGCACCGGTGCGCGTACTGCGGGCGGCGGGCGACGACCGTGGACCACGTGGTGCCGCGGGCCCAGGGTGGCCGGGACGCGTGGCTGAACACGGTCGCGTCCTGTGCCGAGGACAATCACCGCAAGGCGGACCGGACGCCTCAGGAGGCCGGGATGCCTCTGCTGCGGCAGCCGTTCGTGCCGTCTCCGGCCGATGCGATGCTCCTTGCGATGGCGGCCGCGGACCGCTCCGAGCTGCCCGAGTGGCTGGCTCCGGGCGCTGTTCCGGCCGCGTAACGGGGTCAACTTCCTTGCGCGGAGCCCGCCTTCATGATGAGGGCGGGCTCTTTCGCACGCGTACGGCCGCTACTTGAGGGTCAGTTGGAGGATCGCGACAACGCCCACGGCGATGATGACGCCGCGCAGGACGGCGGGCTTGAGGCGGCGGCCGACCTTGGCGCCGATCTGGCCTCCGATGGTCGAGCCGACGGCGATGAGCAGGACCGCGGTCCAGTCGAAGTGGGCGACGAAGAGGAAGAAGACGGCGGCGATGCCGTTGACGACGGCGCCGAGGATGTTCTTGACGGCGTTGATGCGCTGAAGGCTCTCGTGGAGCAGCAGGCCCATCAGGGAGAGGTAGAGGACGCCTTGGGCGGCGCCGAAGTAGCCGCCGTACATGCTGGCGAAGAAGAGGCCGACGAGGAGGGCGGTGCCGCCTTCGGGGTGGGCCTCGGTGCCCCGGGCCTCGCGGCGGCGCCTGATGGCGGCCGATATGCGGGGCTGGAACAGGACGAGCACCAGGGCCGCGCCGACCAGGACGGGGACGATCGCGTCGAACGCCTTGGACGGCAGGGCGAGCAGCAGGACCGCCCCGGCGAGGCCGCCGAGCAGGGCGGTGGCGCCGAGGCGGAGCACCCGGCGGGTCTGGCCGCGTAGTTCGTGCCGGTAGCCGATGGCTCCGCTGATGGAGCCGGGGACCAGGCCGAGTGCGTTGGAGACGTTGGCCGTGACCGGGGGGAGGCCGGTTGCCAGCAGGACGGGGAAGGTGAGGAGCGTTCCTGAGCCGACGATCGTGTTGATGGTGCCCGCGCCGATTCCGGCGGCGAAGACCGCGAGTGCTTCCCAGATGGACAAGGCCATCTCCTTACACAATCAGTGAGTCGCCTCCCCGCCATGGAGGTCGAGGGGCCGCACTGATCATGCATGAGCGGTGTAGGGAACGGTCAACCTCTGCTGTTCAACTGCTCAGGGGCAACCCCGGTCAGTCGACGGGGGGTTGCTCGCGGCGCTCGGTGGGGGCGTTGGCGGCGTTGCCGCCGGTGTTGAAGCCGGGCATGCCGCCGCCCAGGTTGCCGAAGGCGCCGGAGAGTCCCTTGAGGGCGTCGCCGATCTCGCTGGGCACGATCCAGAGCTTGTTGGCGTCGCCCTCGGCGATCTTCGGCAGCATCTGGAGGTACTGGTAGGAGAGCAGCTTCTGGTCCGGGTCGCCGGCGTGGATCGACTCGAAGACGGTACGGATGGCCTGTGCCTCGCCCTCCGCGCGCAGGGCGGCAGCCTTGGCCTCACCTTCGGCACGCAGGATCGCGGACTGCTTCTCGCCTTCGGCACGCAGGATCTCCGACTGCCGTACACCTTCGGCCTGGAGGATGGCGGCGCGCTTGTCGCGGTCGGCGCGCATCTGCTTCTCCATCGAGTCCTGGATGGAGGTGGGCGGCTCGATCGCCTTCAGTTCGACGCGGTTGACGCGGATGCCCCACTTGCCGGTGGCCTCGTCGAGGACGCCGCGCAGGGCCGCGTTGATCTCCTCGCGCGAGGTCAGGGTCCGCTCCAGGTCCATGCCGCCGATGATGTTGCGGAGCGTGGTGACAGTGAGCTGTTCGATGGCCTGGATGTAGCTGGCGACTTCGTAGGTCGCGGCGCGGGCGTCGGTCACCTGGTAGTAGATGACGGTGTCGATGTTGACGACCAGGTTGTCCTGGGTGATCACCGGCTGGGGCGGGAAGGGCACGACTTGTTCGCGGAGGTCGATCCGGTTGCGGATGGAGTCGATGAACGGGACGACGATGTTCAGTCCGGCGTTGAGCGTCCTCGTGTAGCGGCCGAAGCGCTCCACGATCGCGGCGCTGGCTTGCGGAATGACCTGGATTGTCTTGATCAGGGCGATGAAGACCAGCACCACCAGAATGATCAGGACGATGATGATCGCTGACATCGCGTACCCCGTGCCCTTCTTGCGCTTGGTAACTCCTGGCAGCCGGTGGAGATTTCCCGACCGGATGATGATCCTGGCATGGTTCACATGACGATGGCAGTGGCTCCGTCGATCTCGACGACATCGACTTGGCGGCCCGGTTCGTACACCTCGTTCTCGTCGAGCGTGCGTGCGGACCAGACCTCACCCGCCAGTTTGATCCGGCCGCCGAGGGCGTCGACCCGTTCGAGGACGACGGCCTGACGGCCCTTCAACGCCTCGACTCCGGTGGCGAGTTGGGGGCTCTGACGGCGGTGGCGGGCGGCGATGGGGCGTACCACCGCGATGAGCGCGACGGAGACGGCCACGAAGACGAGCACCTGCGCGACCGGGCCGAAGCCGAGGCCTGCCCCGATCGCGGCGGCCACCGCGCCGACCGCCATCATGCCGAACTCGGGCATGACGGTCAGCACAAGGGGGATGCCCAGGCCGGCCGCGACCACCAGCCACCAGATCCATGCCTCGATGTCCACCAGGCCATGGTAGGTCGGGGTCGACTCTCCCCAACAGTGCGCGCTGGTCAGCCGAGCGGGAGGCCGGTCGCGGTGTAGCGGTCGCCTCGGTGCTCGACGAGCAGCGGGAGCCCGAAGCAGAGGGAGAGGTTGCGGGAGGTCAGTTCGGTCTCCATGGGGCCGGCCGCGAGCACCTTGCCCTGGCGGATCATGAGGACGTGGGTGAAGCCCGGGGCGATCTCCTCGACGTGGTGGGTGACCATGACCATCGAGGGGGCGTACGGGTCGCGGGCCAGCCGGCCCAGGCGCCGCACGAGGTCCTCGCGGCCACCGAGGTCGAGGCCGGCGGCGGGCTCGTCGAGGAGGAGGAGCTCGGGGTCGGTCATCATGGCGCGGGCGATGAGGGTGCGCTTGCGCTCGCCCTCGGAGAGCGTGCCGAACTTGCGGTCCAGGAAGTCGGTCATGCCGAGCCGGTCGAGGAAGGCGCGGGCACGGTCCTCGTCGACGGCGTCGTACTGCTCCTGCCAGGTGGCGGTCATGCCGTAGGCGGCGGTGAGCACCGTCTGAAGGACGGTCTGGCGCTTGGGGAGCTTGTCGGCCATGGCGACGCCGGCCACTCCGATGCGGGGGCGCAGCTCGAACACGTCGACCTTGCCGAGCTGTTCACCGAGGATCTTGGCGGTGCCGGTGCTCGGGAAGAGGTAGCTGGAGGCGATGTTGAGGAGGGTGGTCTTGCCGGCGCCGTTGGGACCGAGGATGACCCAGCGCTCACCTTCCTTGACCGACCAGGAGACGTCGTCCACCAGAGCGCGTCCGTCGCGGACCACGGATACGTCCACCAGCTCCAGTACATCGCTCATGAGCGCGTTGTCTCCCCATGCCATCGTCTTGAGTTCGCGAGTGCCGATCGGGGGCGCCTGTGGGCGCGGCCCCAGGGGAAAACCTACGCCACTGGCGAAGTGATCCTGCCCTTAGGTCCGGTAGCGGGGGTTCCCTAGGCTTGGGGCATGTTCTCGGAACCACGTTCAGGTCGGCTGGCCGCTTGGGGAAATGCCCTGTTGGCCGGAAATGTTTCTCCGGACGACGCGGCGCTCGCGATCGTCGGGGACGACGCGGTGCACCGCGTGGAGGGGCTGCCCGGTGAATCCGCGCCGGTGGGGCTCACGCTGGCGCTCGGGCGGCTGCGCACGCTCGGGGTGAGCGGCTGGCGGGTGGCGCTGCCTATGGCGGGGCATCCGCTGGGGCTCAGCGGTCCCGCGGAGTTCAACGCGCGGGCGCTCGACGCCGAGGAGGCGGTGGTCGGGTTCGGGGCGCCGTACGGGCTGGTCCCGGAGGTGTACGAGGTGGGGCCGGCCGGTGATGTGCATGCCGAGGTCCTCTGGCACTGTCTGGCGGTGCGCGAGGCGCCGCCGGCGGACGTGCCCTCGCTCGGGGAGGCGGAGCGGGAGCTGGCGGAGGCGCTGCGGGACGCGACGACCGCCTTGACCCGGCTCGATGTGGCGGGCTCGGGTCCTTCCGCGGCGGCCGCGATCGACGCGTACCGGGCGCGGGCCGAGGGCCCCGACGAGGAGGTGCTGGCCCCCGGCTATCCGCCGCGTGCGGTACGGGTGCTTGAGCTGGCCCGGCGGGTCGGATTGCTGGTCGCGATCGCGTACGACAGTGGCCACGGGGGTGCGGTGAGCGCCTCGGAGATCGCGGCGCGGGGGGAGGCGCTGCGCCCGGTGGAGCGGGTGGCCAGGCGGGCCAGGGTCGCGGCGTACAACGCGTACGTGGAGGAGCGGGAGCGCAGAAGGTGAGTCCGGGCCGGCCCCGGCACGGGATCGGCCCCCGGGTTGGAACCCGGGGGCCGATCGTCACTGCGTGGGCGCGAGGCCGGTCAGTGGTTGGTGCTCTCGTTCCCGAAGGCCGGGTTCAGGAGACCGACCACGTTGATCGTGTTGCCCGCGACGTTCACCGGGACGTGCACCGGCACCTGTGCCAGGTTGCCCGAGACGACGCCCGGGGAGTGCTCGGCCTTGCCGTTGGCCACCCCGTCGGCGGAGGCGGCACCGGTCGCGGCGACGAGGGCCCCGCCGGCGAGCACGGTGACGGCGAGAGCCTTGTTGAGCTTCATGTTCTGCATCCTCCTGGTCATCGCCGCGACCAGCCGCCGCGGCACGTCATGAAGAACGCCCGGCGGCCCCAGGGGATGCGCTATGTGGGTGACATACACACGACGGTATGAATCTTTAATCGGACCATGACGGTCCGCTTCACTGTGTGTGTCAGCCGGTAACCCCGTGCCGTACGGCCCAGAGCGCGGCCTGCGTGCGGTCGGCGAGGTCCAGCTTCATCAGGATGTTCGAGACGTGCGTCTTGACGGTCTTCTCGGAGAGGACCAGCGCACGGGCGATCTCCCGGTTGGAGCGGCCGTCCGCGATCAGCGCGAGGACCTCCTTCTCCCGCTCGGTGAGCGTGGAGCCGCGGCCGGTGCCGCCGTGCCCGTCGTCCTGGGCGAGCAGGGCGCCCGCGACTTCGGGCTGGAGCAGTACGTGTCCGGCGTGCACCGAGCGGATCGCTCCGGCCAGCGCGTCCGGGTCGACGTCCTTGTATACGTAGCCGAAGGCGCCGGCGCGCAGCGCGGGGACCACCGTGCGCTGCTCGGTGAAGCTGGTGACGATGAGGACCCTGGCCGGGTTGGCGAGCTCGCGGAGCTTGCGCAGCGCCTCGATCCCGTCCATGCCCGGCATCTTGACGTCCATCAGGACGACGTCCGGCTTCAGCTCCTCGGCGCGGGCCACGCCCTCGGCGCCGTCGGAGGCCTCCCCCACCACCTCTATGTCGTCCTGCACTTCGAGGAAGGTCCGCAGTCCCCGCCGGACCACCTGATGGTCGTCCACGAGCAGGACCCTGATCACCTTGTCAGCCACCGGGGACCTCCATTTCGATCGTGGCGCCCTCGCCGGGTGCCGATTGCACGGTCAGCCTGCCGCCGACGCCGGACGCCCGGTGCCGCATCGAGACCAGGCCCAGATGACGGCCGGCCCGGCGCACCGCCCTCGGCTCGAAGCCACTGCCGTTGTCGGTGACGCGCAGGACCGCGCCCGCCCCGTGCCTCGCCAGGACGACGTCGACCCGGTCGGCGCCGGAGTGGCGCAGCGCGTTGTGCAGGGCCTCCTGGGCGACCCGCAGCAGGGCCTCCTCCTGGGCCGGGGGCAGCGCCCTGACCCCGCGGTTGTCGAAGGTGACGCGGGCCGCGTGGGCCCGGTCAAGGACGTGGATCTGGGTGCGCAGCGTGTTCACCAGGCCGTCCTCCTCCAGGGCCGCAGGCCTCAACTCCACGACGGCGGCGCGCAGTTCGTCGGCGGCCTCGGCGGCGAGGGCGGCGACCTGCTGGAGCTCGCCCTTGGCACGGGCCGGGTCCCGGTCGACAAGGGCGGCCGCGGCCTGGGCGGTCAGGCGCAGCGAGAAGAGTTTCTGGCTGACCGCGTCGTGCAGCTCGTGGGCGAGCCGGGAGCGCTCCTCGGCGATGGTGAGCTCACGGCTGCGCTCGTACAGGCGGGCGTTGGTGAGGGCGATCGCGGCGTGCTGGGCGAGCAGGCGCAGCAGTTCCTCGTCGTGCTCGGTGAAGCCGCAGCGGTCGCCCCTGCGGGAAGGGGAGACCTTGGGGCAGCGCTTGTTGGCGAGGAAGAGCGCGCCGATCGTCTCGTCGCCGTCGCGGATCGGCATGCCGAGGAAGTCCGACATGTCCGGGTGGGCCGAGGGCCAGCCCTCGAAGCGGGGGTCCTTGCGGACGTCGGCCAGGCGTTCCGCCCGGTCCTCGTGGAGCATCGCGGCGAGGATGCCGTGCTGGCGCGGCAGCGGTCCGATCGCGCGCCACTGCTCGTCGCTGATGCCGTCGACCACGAACTGGGCGAAGCCGCCGTGGTCGTCGGGCACGCCGAGCGCCGCGTACTCGGCGTCGAGCAGTTCGCGCGCGGACGCGGTGATCGTCTTCAGGACGTCCCCGACCTCAAGGTGCCGGCTCATCGCGAGCAGGGCGGTGCTCACGGCGGCGAGGCCCGCGTTGGGCGACGGGCTCTGCCCCGCTGGGAGCGGGTGGAGGGGTCGGGGACGGCTCATGTGGTCACCGTACCGGCGGGGTACGACGGACCGCCCCGGCCTGTGGACGGTGTCGGCCTGCGTCCCCGGGCCTAGGTCGAAGTGCCTTGTCGGGGTGGGGCCCGCGTCCGAGGCGGCCGCGACCGGCCCGGCGCCACGCTGAAGGCACGTCGGCGCACCCGCGCCGACGGACACCGACGAAAGCTCGTCGCGGGACAGAGGGGCTGGGCATCATGCCGGTTGCGATCATCACGGGGGCTTCGAAGGGCCTGGGGCGCGCGCTCGCCGGGGCGCTGGCCGAGCGGGGCTGGGACCTGGTGCTCGACGCCAGGACCGCGCCCGTACTGGAGGAGGCGGTCCGCGGACTGAAGGAGTACGGGACGCGGGTCGTGGCGCTGCCCGGCGACGTCACCGATCCCGGGCATCGCGCGGAGCTGGTGGCGGCGGCGCGGGAGCTGGGCGGTCTCGATCTGCTGGTGAACAACGCGTCCGCGCTGGGCGCCGAGCCGCTCGTAAGGCTGGACGCACTGGACCTGGCGGGCCTGCGGGCGGCGCTGGAGACGAATGTCGTGGCGGCGCTCGGTCTGGTGCAGGAGGCGCTGGGGCTGTTGCGGGCGTCCGCGGCGGGCGCGGTGGCCGCGGTCAGCTCGGACGCGGCGGCCGAGGCGTACGAGACGTGGGGCGGGTACGGGGCCTCGAAGGCGGCGCTCGACCAGCTGGCGGCGGTGCTCGCCGTGGAGGAGCCGGCACTGCGGGTGTGGGCGGTGGACCCGGGGGACATGCGGACTGATCTGTACGCGGCGGCGGCACCATGGGACGACGACTCCGGCAGGCCGGAGCCCGCGACGGTGGTCCCGGGGTTCCTGCGGCTGCTCGACGAGCGGCCCGCGAGCGGGCGCTACTCCGCCCCCTCTCTTGCGGACGCCCCTCTTGTCGACGCCTCTTTTGCCGATGCCTCTCCTGCCGGTCGCTCTCTCGTCGAGGAAGCGCGATGACGGTGCGCATGGTGGTGCGGGTGCCGGACGGGCTGCTCGCTTCGGTGCCGGCGGAGGTGCGCGGCGCGGGGCGGGACGACGTGCGGCTGATGGTGTCGCGCGGAAGGGCGGTGTCCCATCACGCCTTCCGCGATCTCGCGGACCGGCTGCGGGCCGGTGACGTGCTCGTCGTCAACACCTCGCAGACGCTGCCCGCCGCGGTGGACGGCACGGCGACGGGGCGGCCGGTGGTGGTGCACTTCTCCACGCTGGGGTCCGACGGGCGCTGGGCGGTGGAGCTGCGTACTCCCCTCGCCTCGGGGAGTACGCGGCGGCGGACCGGGGACCTCGCGGGGACGGTCGTGGCGCTGCCCGGCGGGGAGCGGCTGGTCCTGGACGAGGCGCTGAGCCCGGACCGCCTGTGGTGGGCGCGGGCGTCGGCGGCTGATGTACCGGGGCTGCTGCACCGGCACGGGCGGCCCATCCGGTACGGCTACACCGAGCGGGACCAGCCGCTGGCCGCGTACCAGACGGTGTTCGCGCTGCCCGCGCCCGGCGGCCTGGGCTCGGCGGAGATGCCGAGCGCGGCGCGGCCCTTCACCGTCGAGCTGGTCGCGGAGCTGGTGCGGCGGGGCGTGCAGTTCGCGCCGGTCACCCTGCACACGGGGGTGGCGTCGGCGGAGGCACACGAGCCGCCGTACCCGGAGCGCTTCGAGGTGCCGCGGGCCACGGCGCGTCTGGTGAACGCGGCGAAGGCGGGCGGAGGCGCGATCGTGGCCGTGGGTACGACGGCGGTGCGGGCCCTCGAATCGGCGACCGGGCCCGACGGGGTGGTACGGAAGGCGTCGGGGTGGACAGATCTCGTGGTGACACCGGAGCGCGGGGTGCGGGTCGTGGACGGCCTGCTGACCGGGCTGCACGAGCCGGAGGCCTCGCACCTTCTGATGCTGGAGGCGATCGCGGGGCGCGATGCGCTGGCCGTCGCCTACGACCAGGCGTTGAGGCAGCGCTACCTATGGCATGAGTTCGGCGACGTCCACCTCATACTTCCGGACGAGAACCCTCACGCTATGCATTGCTACAGCAACGATCGGTGAGACTGCTGCGTGCCCGATGTGAGCCCGCGCATAGGACGCACATCACTTACGAAGCTCACTAGTGGACAAATAAGGGCGGTGTGAGCGGGGCGAGAGTGGGTACGAGGCGCCTTTCGCGGGCCCCTGATCCACTACCCGGCTTCGTATGTAGCACCTTTGCCACGCGATTTTGCGACCGCTAACAATGACTCCCGTCGCACAGCGCTGCGGCCAACCGCCGCGGCGCTTCGGTGCGCCGTCCCACGTCATTCGGAAGAGGTCCAACCGCCATGCCCGAGTTCAGCAACCTTGGTCATAGTCGTCTCACCCAGACGCACAAGATCTCGATTGCCGGTGTCGCCGCCCTCGGCGCCGCCGCTCTCGCTCTCACGGTTCTTCCCGCAACGGGTACGTCGGGCGAGGCCATGGCCGCCGAGCCGGCCGGCTTCTCGGCCACCGTCGTGAGCACCAAGACGGTCTCGGAGTCCATCTCCAAGCAGCAGGTGACCGCGGCCAAGCAGGCCAAGGACGCCGCGACGGCCAAGGCCGCGGCGGACGCCAAGGCGAAGGCCGAGGCCGCGGCGAAGCAGCGCGAGCAGGCCGCCGCCGCCAGCCGCTCCGCCGCCCGCAAGCCGGTGTACGCCAACAACCTCGACGGCTGGATCCGCCAGTCCCTCGACATCATGAAGAGCAAGGGCATCCCGGGCACCTACGACGGTCTGCACCGCAACATCATGCGCGAGTCGACCGGCAACCCCAACGCCATCAACGGCTGGGACATCAACGCCATCAACGGCGTCCCGTCGAAGGGCCTGCTCCAGGTCATCCAGCCGACCTTCAACGCGTACCACGTGCCCGGCACCTCGTGGAACATCTACGACCCGGTCGCCAACATCACCGCCGCCGCCAACTACGCGGCCGACAAGTACGGCTCGATGGACAACGTCAACAGCGCCTACTGAGCGACGCAGGGCGGCGTACACGACGCCGAAGGGCGGCACCCCGTGCGGGGTGCCGCCCTTCTCGCGTCGTCAGGCGCGGGCTACTTGCGCATGACCTCGGGCTCGTGGCGGCGCAGCAGGCGCACGACCACGAAGCCGAGGGCGACGCCGATGACGAGCAGCACCGAGATGTCGGTGAACCACTGCGCGACGTCGTGCTTCCACAGCGGGTCGAGGTTGGTCGGGTCGTTCTGGTCCATCGGCCCCATCAGGTGGGACAGGTCGAGCGTCGTGCCGACGCCCGCGATGGCCCAGCGCGACGGCATCAGCCAGGCGAACTGCTCAAGGCCGACCGAGTCGTACACCTTGAAGAGGATGCCGGTGAAGACGACCTGGACGATGGCGAACATGACCAGGAGCGGCATCGTCTTCTCGGAGGTCTTCACCAGCGCCGAGATGATCAGGCCGAACATCATCGAGGTGAAGCCGAGCGCGATCACGACGAGGCACATCTCGACCGCGGGCGGCATCACCAGACCCTCGGCGGGCAGCTTGCGGGTCGAGAAGCCGATGACGCAGAGGATCACGCCCTGGAAGGCCGTGATGACGCCGAGAACCAGGATCTTGGACATCAGGTACGCCGAGCGGGACAGGCCGGTGGCCCGTTCCCGTTCGTAGATGACCCGTTCCTTGATCAGTTCTCGTACGGAGTTGGCGGCGCCCGAGAAGCACATGCCGACCGCGAGGATCAGCATGATCGTGCCGGCGTCGCCGTTGAACCGGGACGGCGGCGTGGGCGGCGCGAGGCCGAACTTCGCCGGGATGACGACGCTCACCGAGCCGATGACCGCGGGCAGCGCCACCGACAGGGCGAGGAAGCCCTTGTCCGAGGCGATGACCGACACGTAGCGGCGCATCAGCGTCCACAGCTGGGAGACCCAGCCCTGCGGCTTCGGCGGCTTCATCGCCTGGGCCGGCGGCATCTGCACCGACTGCGGGGCCACGGCGTCGATGTCCGCGGCGTACATCTGGTAGTGCTGCGAGCCCTTCCAGCGGCCCGCCCAGTCGTAGTCGCGGTAGCTCTCGAAGGCGGAGAAGACATCGGCCCAGGTGCTGTAGCCGAAGAAGTTCAGCGCCTCCTCGGGGGGACCGAAGTAGGCGACCGATCCGCCCGGCGCCATCACCAGGAGCTTGTCGCAGATGGCGAGCTCGGCCACCGAGTGGGTGACCACCAGGACCGTGCGGCCGTCGTCCGCGAGGCCGCGGAGCAGCTGCATGACGTCGCGGTCCATGCCCGGGTCGAGGCCCGAGGTGGGCTCGTCCAGGAAGATCAGCGACGGCTTGGTCAGGAGCTCCAGAGCCACCGAGACGCGCTTGCGCTGGCCACCGGAGAGGGAGGTGACCTTCTTCTCCTTGTGGATGTCCAGCTTGAGCTCGCGCAGCACCTCGTCGATGCGCTGCTGGCGCTCGTTCTCGGTGGTGTCGGCGGGGAAGCGCAGCTTGGCCGCGTACTTCAGCGCCTTCTTGACGGTCAGCTCCTTGTGCAGGATGTCGTCCTGCGGGACCAGACCGATGCGCTGGCGCAGCTCGGCGAACTGCTTGTACAGGTTCCGGTTGTCGTAGAGGACGTCGCCCTTGTTGGCGGGCCGGTAGCCGGTGAGCGCCTTGAGGAGAGTGGACTTTCCGGAGCCCGAGGGGCCGATGACCGCGATGAGGGACTTCTCGGGGACGCCGAAGGAGACGTCCTTGAGGATGTCCTTGCCGCCGTCGACCGTCACCGTGAGGTGGCGGGCGGAGAAGGAGACGTCACCGGTGTCGACGAACTCTTCGAGCCGGTCACCGACGATGCGGAAGGTCGAGTGACCAACGCCGACGATGTCGTTGGGCGCGAGCAGCTGGCTGCCCGACTTGGCGACGGGCTGGCCGTTGACGTAGGTGCCGTTGTGCGAACCGAGGTCGCGGATCTCCATGCGGCCGTCGGGAGTCGCGTGGAACTCCGCGTGGTGGCGCGAGACCTGGAGGTCGGAGACGACCAGCTCGTTCTCGAGCGCACGGCCGATGCGCATGACCCGGCCGAGCGACAGGTGGTGGAAGGTGGTCGGACTGCGGTCCCCGTAGGCGGGCGGAGCGCCCGCCGCGCCACCCTGCTGCGGGAACTGCGGCTGTGGGGGCTGCTGTTGGGCCTGCGGCGGCTGCGGCTGCTGCCACGACTGCTGCGGGACCTGCGCCTGCTGGGCCTGCTGCGGCGGCTGGGGCTGCTGCTGTTGCTGAGCCCACCCGCCCTGCTGAGGCTGCTGCACAGGCGCCGCCTGAGCCTGCTGGGCCGAGGCGGGCGGCGCGTAGGCGGCCGCCGCGGCACCGGACAGGTTCAGCCGCGGACCGTCGGTCGCGTTGCCGAGGTGGACCGCGGAGCCGGGGCCGATTTCCATCTGGTGGATTCGCTGGCCCTGCACATAGGTGCCGTTGGTGGATCCGTGGTCCTCGATGACCCAACTGCGGCCGCTCCAGCTGATCGTGGCATGCCGCCACGAGACTCTGGCGTCGTCCACGACGAGGTCGCCCTGCGGATCACGTCCCAGGGTGTACGACCTGGACGCGTCGAGCGTCCAGGTGCTGCCATTCAATTCCAGTACGAGTTCCGGCACTCCAGCCCCACTTGTCGTCCCCCGAAAGACCTCCGCACCGGAGGCCTGTGACTCCCGACACAGGAAGTCTAGGGATGGTGAACATCGTGGGGAACTATTTCAGGCCCGAGCTCGTATCCGAAACCCGGGCCTTGTGAATTACGTGCACAGACCGTGCACAGTCCTGTCCCGGGCGCGCAACAGGCTTCCGACGCCCGCCCGTTGACGTGGGCCAAACACCCCCCGAGAGTAGTAAGCGCCCACGAGTGCGTACGGATCATGATGTCCACCCATAAATAGCTTGGGAAACGGATCAACATGCTCTCTTCTCGTAAATAGGGGCAAGTCGGTTCTTGTCGGGGGGTCCTGATGAGCGTGAGCGGCAACAGCGGCTGGGCCGCGATCCGGTGGGGCGATGTCGTCCTGGCCTCGATCGCCGCGGTGAGCTGGGCTCTGGTCGCGATGGCGGGGACGGCGGCGCTCGGCCTGCATCTGCTCGGGGCGGACGCGGCGGGGGCGCTGGGGCCGATGACGGCCGCCGTGGTGGTGCTGGGGGCGGGCGGCTCAGTGACGCCGACCGGCGACGTCTCGGCGTTCGGTCTGAGCGGCGCCCAGGCCGACACCGCCGTCGATTTCACGCCACTGGGGGTCGCTCTCGCGGGCGCGGTCCTGCTCGCCTGGTTCTTCCTCCACTCCCTGCGGGCCGCCGGCGGCTGGATCCCGGGTGCGGAGCTGGCGGCGCGCGCGGCGGCGGTGGCCGTCCTGTTCGTCGCCGTCATCGGCGGACTCGCCTGGGCCGGTCACGACCTCATCACGATCGACGGCGGCCAACTCGGCCTGGGCGAGGTGAAGGTTCCGGGCACCTCGGGAATCCCCGGCCTCGGGGACCTCGGCGGCCTGCTGCCGGGCCGGCTCGCCGCCCTGGCGGACGCCAGGGCGCGGGTCGGCTTCAGCGTCGATGCCGCCCGTTCGCTGGTGGGCGCGGCGTGCTGGGTGGCCGGGGTGCTGGTGATCGCCCTGCTCGCCTCGCGCCGCTCCCCGCTGCCACGCGGCTGGGAGGCGCTGCACCGGGTGGCGCGGCCCGCGGTGTCGGCGCTGGTTGCGGTGGTCCTCGTGGCGGTCGCGGCAGGGTTCGCGGCGGCCGCGTATGCGGCGGTAGGCGACGCCCACCCACGGCGGATAGCGGGCGCCGCGCTGCTCGGCGCCCCGAACGGGGTGTGGCTCGCGATCCCGCTGGGGCTGTTCGTACCGTGGAACGGCCGGGCCACCGGCACCCTCACCACGCTGCTCCCCGACCCGCTCGACAAACTGCTCGGCGTCGGGGACGACCAGGCGGTGACACTGGGGCGGCTGGCTCAACTCGACGGCAGGATATGGGTGTTGGCCGTCGCGACGTCCGTACTGATGCTGTACGCGGGAGTGCTCGCCGCGGCGCGTACACCGGTGTACGGGCGCTCCCCCGGCGCGTTCACGGGGAGGTGCGCGCTGGCGCTCGCCGGGGCCACCGCGCTCGCCCTGCCGCTGATGGTGTGGCTGACCGGCGTGTCCGCGAACGCCTCGCTGTCGGTGCTGGGGTTCGACGCGTTCGGGGCCGGCATCGAGCTGCACGGGAACGCGGGGCTCGCACTGGCCCTCGGGGCCGCGTGGGGGGCCGCGGCCGGGGCGGCCGGGGCGCTGCTCGCCCGGGTGGCGGGGGCGGCCGGACGGCGGGCCGCGCACCTCGCGAGCGAGGCGGCCGGCGTACCGGGGCCGGGCGAGGAGACGGCGGGGGCGCCGGGCCCGTACAACCCGGCGCCGCCCTACCGCCCGCCGAACCCCGCCACCAACCCGTATCTGAAGCTGCCGCCGGGGCTGCACGGCTCCCCCACGCTGCCCGGCCCCCGCGACCGCCCGCCGACCGGGCCCCGGCCGCGCAGGCCCCCGTACGAGGGCCCGCCACCCCCGCCGGGAACGCCACGGGGCCGCCGCTGACCGGGCGGCCGCGGTCCGCCGAGGCAGGGCCGTACAAGGCGCCTGGGATGTCCGCAGGGCGGGACAGGATGTGAGACAGGAGCGGCGGGCGGATACGGTGGAAGCACCATGACGCCATCGCCCCTGCCCCCCGCCGGCCAGACCTCCGACGCCGGTCAGAGCTCTGACGTACCCACCCTCCTCGTCAAGATCTTCGGTAAGGACCGTCCCGGCATCACCGCCGGGCTCTTCGACACCCTCGCCGCCTACGCCGTCGATGTCGTGGACATCGAGCAGGTCGTCTCCCGTGGCCGTCTCGTGCTGTGCGTGCTCGTCACCGAGCCGACCGTGGCCTCCGCGGGCGAGCTGCGGGCCACCGTGCACAGCTGGGCCGAGTCACTAAGGCTCCAGGCGGAGATCATCTCCGGTATCGGCGACAACAGGCCGCGCGGCAGCGGCCGTTCGCATGTCACCGTGCTGGGTCATCCGCTCACCGCCGAGTCCACGGCGGCCATAGCGGCCAGCATCACCGCCACCGGCGGCAACATCGACCGCATCTTCCGGCTCGCCAAGTACCCGGTCACCGCCGTGGAGTTCGCCGTGTCCGGCGTGGAGACGGCGCCGCTGCGCACCGCGCTTGCGACCGAGGCGGCCGCCCTCGGGGTGGACGTGGCAGTCGTCTCGGCGGGGCTGCACCGGCGGGCCCAGCGGCTCGTCGTGATGGACGTGGACTCCACACTGATCCAGGACGAGGTGATCGAGCTCTTCGCCGCGCATGCCGGCTGCGAGGAGGAGGTCGCCGAAGTGACCGCCGCCGCGATGCGCGGCGAGCTGGACTTCGAGCAGTCGCTGCACGCGCGGGTGGCGCTGCTCAAGGGCCTGGACGCCTCGGTGGTGGACAAGGTGCGCGCCGAGGTCCGCCTCACACCTGGTGCCCGGACCCTGATCCGCACCCTCAAGGCGCTGGGCTATCAGGTCGGCGTCGTCTCGGGCGGGTTCACCCAGGTCACCGACGGCCTCAAGGAGCAGCTCGGGCTCGACTTCGCGTCCGCCAACACCCTGGAGATCAAGGACGGCACGTTCACCGGCCGGGTCACGGGCGAGATCGTGGACCGGGCCGGGAAGGCGCGGCTGCTGCGCGAGTTCGCGGCCGAGGCCGGGGTGCCGCTGGCGCAGACGGTGGCGATCGGTGACGGCGCCAACGACCTGGACATGCTGAACGCGGCCGGCCTCGGCGTCGCCTTCAACGCCAAGCCGATGGTCCGCGAGGCCGCGCACACCGCGGTGAACGTGCCCTTCCTCGACACCGTGCTGTACCTGCTCGGCATCACCCGCGAAGAGGTCGAGGCGGCGGACGGCCTCGTCGACTGAGCGGCGTGGGGATACGACGTCCGGATACGACGTTCCGGATACGTCCGGACGCGGCGAAGGCCCCGGTGCGCACGTGCGCCGGGGCCTTCACCGCGTCACGGGCGGGCGGGTCAGGCGTGCGGGGCCCAGAAGTCGACGAGCTTGCCGACGCCGTGCTCGACGGACTTCCAGGAGCCGGTGAAGGTGACCACGGCGAAGGCGGAGGTCGGGAAGCCGCTGCGGTTCATCCGCGACAGCACATCGCCCTCGGTCTCCCCCGCGAGCGCGTCGGCCAGCGCGTGCATCCCGGGGTTGTGCCCGATGAGCAGCAGGTCGGCGACGTCGTCGGGGGTCTCGTTGAGCAGCGCGAGCAGTTCGCCGAGCGAGGCCTCGTACAGCCTCTCCTCGTACACCGTCTTGGGGCGCTGCGGCAGTTCCTGGACGGCGAGCTTCCAGGTCTCGCGGGTCCTGACCGCGGTGGAGCAGAGGGCAAGGTCGATGGAGATGCCTGAGGTGGCCAGCCGGCGGCCGGCGACGGGGGCGTCCTTCCGCCCTCGCTCGGCGAGCGGCCGTTCGTGGTCTGACTGCTGGTCCCAGTCGGCCTTCGCGTGCCGGAGGAGGACGATCCTGCGGGGTGTGTCGACGCTCATGTCTCCCAGCTTCGCATGAATGACGGCCCCGGGCGCAGGACGGCGAAGGGCTCCCCCACCGGCGTGATAAAGGGGGCTCCGGCCCTAGCGGGACAGGCTCTGCTGGACCCGGTCGACGAGGTGGCTGAGGGTGCCGTCACCGGAGACGGCCTGGGTGTCGCCCGATCCGATGATGAGCGTGAGGAGCACACCGAACGCGATCGCGGGCAGTACGACCGCCCACCACGGCAGCCTGAAGTCGACGCCACCGGCGGCCGGGTGGGAGGACCTGGTGTGCGGGTGGGCCGACATGGCCGCCTCCGTGTGGTTCCGGGTACGAATTCCGCCGACGAACGGGGCGTTCGTCGCTGTACCTGAAAACCTACGGATTCGGCGGGCCCGGTCCCATCCGGTGACCCACCCACTCAACCCTGACCCTGGCCCCCTAGGGGATGGTGGGGCTAGCCCCACCATCGACCGCGCGAGGACGATCCGGGGTCGGGAGGGGGTCGGTCAGGGGGAGGCGAGCGTCGCGATGACGGCGACGACGATCGTGACGGCGAGCATCGCGCCGAGCACGAGAAGGAGCTTCTTGTGGCTGTCCTGCGGATTCGGTTCGAGCACTGGCATGCGGTCAGTGTCGCACCCCGGTATCGCCCGCTATCGCCCGACCCCGGCTTCGTCCTCGATCGTACGGTCGCGGCCGGCCAGGATGCCGACGGCGATCTGGGGCACCATCAGCGCCGCCATCAGGGCGATGGGCAGGTCCCAGCCGCCGCTGCGGTCGTGCAGGACGCCGACCAGGAGGGGGCCCGGGATGGAGAGGAGGTAGCCGACGCACTGCGCGAAGGCGGAGAGCCGCACGACGCCCGCGCCGGTCCGCGAGCGCTTGCTGATCATCGTGAGGGCCAGCGGGAAGGCGCAGTTGGAGATGCCGAGGAGCAGCGCCCAGGCCCAGGCGCCGGTGGCCGGTGCGAAGTAGAGCCCGGCGTAGCCGGCCAGCCCGCAGGTGCCGAGCGTGACGACGATGGGGCCCTGCCGGGGCAGCCGGTTGACCAGCCACGGGATGACGAAGCCGAGCGGCACGCCCATGACCATGGTGATGGAGAGCAGCAGGCCCGCGGTGCCGGCCGAGACGCCCGCGTCGCGGAAGATCGTCGGCATCCAGCCCATGGTGATGTAGGCGCCGGTCGCCTGGAGTCCGAAGAAGCAGGCCAGCGCCCAGGCCGTGCCGCTGCGGGTGATGCGCAGCGCGGGCGCCGCCTGCGCCCGGGTGCTTTGGGCCGGCGTCTCGTTCCCGGAGCGGTCGCGTGCCAGCGGGATCCAGACGGCCACGGCGACGACGGCGAGCAGCGCCCAGATGCCGAGGCCCCGGCGCCAACTGCCGCCCAGCGCATCGGTGATGGGCACGGTGGTGACGGCGGCGAGCGAGGTGCCCGCGGCGAGTGCCATCGAGTAGAGGCCGGTCATGGAACCGACCCGGTCGGGGAAGTACCGCTTGACGATGACCGGCATCAGGACGTTGCTCAGGGCTATGCCCATCAGGGCGAGGACGCTGGCCGCGAGGAAGGTTGTGGTGCCGCCCGCCAGGGAGCGCAGGAGCAGTCCGGTGGTGATCGCGGCCATGCCCGCGAGGACGACGGCGCCGGGGCCGAAGCGGCGGGCGAGCCGCGGCGCCATGATGCCGAAGAGGGCGAAGCAGAACGCCGGTACGGAGGTCAGCACGCCGGCGATGCCGCCGCTCATGTGCAGGCCGCCGGTGACTTCCTTCATCAGCGACCCGAGGCTGGTGATGGCGGGGCGCAGGTTGACCGCGGCGAGCACCAGCGCGAGCGGTACGAGCCGGCGCGTCCACGACTGTGCCCGGCTCGCACCGGTGGGGGTGTGCGGGGTCTCGGCGCGGACGGGGGGCGCGGGGCTCAGCGTGGTGGTCTCTTCGTCGGACATGGTGCCATCATAGAATCATGGGATGATTGGTTGTCCAATCGTGCACCACCTCGTTTTCGCAGCCGTCCCGCGCAGTCCCTTACGCTTCTCGCCTTTGTCACCCGTCCCACCCGCCTCACCCCTTCTCGCCCCTTCTCGCACTGGAGCACCATGACGCTCAGCTCTCCCCGGCGGTCCGCCCTCGCCGACCAGGTGATCGCGCAGTTGCGCAACCAGATCACCTCGGGCGAGTGGCCGGTCGGCGCGCGGATCCCGACCGAGCCCGAACTGGTCGAGCAGCTCGGGGTGGCGCGCAACACGGTCCGCGAGGCGGTCCGCGCCCTGGCGCACAACGGCCTGCTCGACATCCGGCAGGGCTCGGGGACGTATGTGGTGGCCACCAGTGAGCTGGCCGGTGTGATGCACCGCCGGTTCGCCGACGCCGACCCGCGTCACGTGGCCGAGCTGCGCTCCACGCTGGAGTCGTCGGCGGCCCGGCTGGCCGCGCGGCGGCGTACCGAGCGGGAGCTCAAGCAGTTGGACACGCTCCTCGACCGGCGCGAGGAGGCCTGGGCCTCCGGCGACCGGGAGGCCTTCGTCGCGGCCGACGCCACCCTGCACCTGGCCGTCGTCGCCGCCTCGCACAACGACGTACTGACCGAGCTCTACGCCGACCTCGGGCATCTGCTGCGCGACTGGCTGCGCGACGACGTGGGACTCGACATGACGCCGAACAACCACATGGACCACGCCCGGATGGTCGACGCGATCCGCACGGGCGACGCCGAGACGGCCGCCACGGAGGCCGCCGCCCACGCCTTCAACTGTGTGCGGGACCGGCTCGAAGACCGCTGAACAGCGGTCACGGGACCTTCTCGTGGGTCACCCAGACCGCGCGGACGTCCTTCCAGCAGCGATCGGTGAGTCTGACGGTCTGCGCGGGGCCCACCTCCACGGGCGCCGCGTCCGCGTCGATGTCCCACCACAGCGCGCAGTCGGTGTGCAGCCGCACCCGGTCGGCGTCCGGATAGGGGTTGTGGCAGTACGCGGTCACATGGGAGCCCCGTACGGAGGTCTGGCAGTCGGCGCCGAACGGCTCGGGCGGCGCCGCGGGGGGCGCCGGAGCGGGCGCGGTGGCGGCCCGCACCGCCGAGGGGGTGGCGAGCCCCGCCGCCGCCGCGAGCAGGAGGAACAGCAGGGCCAGGGCCCGGCGCTGTCCCACGCACAGGGGGCGCACACCCCCACCTCCTCCCCAGCCAACCGTCCGGCATATCCGTTTCGATCAGTCTGCGGGGAAGTCGCGGTCCACGCACGGCGGCCGCCCACCGGAAGGGTCCGGTGGGCGGCCGCTCGGGTGCGTACGGGCGTTACGCGCCCATCATGTGCACGCCGCCGTCGACGTGGATGATCTCGCCGGTGGTCTTCGGGAAGAAGTCCGAGAGCAGCGCGACGATGCCGAGGCCCGCCGGCTCCGGGTCGGCCATGTTCCACTCCAGCGGGGAGCGGGTGTTCCACACGTCGGCGAGGTCCGCGAAGCCCGGGATGGACTTGGCGGCCATCGAGCCGATCGGTCCGGCCGAGATCAGGTTGCAGCGGAAGTTCTCCTTGCCCAGGTCGCGGGCGAGGTAGCGGGAGGTCGCCTCAAGGGCGGCCTTGGCCGGGCCCATCCAGTCGTACTTCGGCCAGGCGAACTGCGCGTCGAAGGTGAGGCCGACGACGGAGCCGCCGTTCGGCATCAGCGGGCGGCAGGCCATGGTGAGCGACTTCAGGGAGTACGCCGAGACGTGCATCGCGGTCGCGACGTCCTCGAAGCTCGCCTCCAGGAAGTTGAAGGCGCCCTGCGGGGCGAAGCCGATCGAGTGGACGATGCCGTCCAGACCGCCGAGCTCGTCCTTGACCAGACCGGCCAGCCGGTCCAGGTGCTCCTGGTTGGTCACGTCGAGCTCGATGACCTTGGCGGGCTTGGGGAGCTTCTTGGCGATGCGCTCGGTGAGGGTGGGCCGCGGGAACGCGGTGAGGATGATCTCCGCGCCCTGCTCCTGCGCGACCTTGGCCGCGTGGAAGGCGATGGAGGACTCCATCAGCACACCCGTGATGAGGATGCGCTTGCCGTCGAGAATTCCGCTCATGGTGATCAGTGACCCATGCCCAATCCGCCGTCAACGGGGATGACGGCTCCAGTGATGTACGAGGCGTCGTCGGAGGCGAGGAACTTCACCGCGGCGGCGATCTCCTCGGGCTGCGCGTAGCGGCCCAGCGGCACCTGGGACACGATGCCCGCGCGCTGCTCCTCGGTGAGCACCTTGGTCATGTCGGTGTCGACGAAACCGGGCGCGACGACGTTGAAAGTGATGTTGCGGGAGCCGAGCTCGCGAGCGAGTGACCGGGCGAAGCCGACCAGGCCCGCCTTGGAGGCGGCGTAGTTGGCCTGGCCCGCCGAGCCGAGCAGCCCGACGACCGAGGAGATCAGCACCACGCGGCCCTTCTTGGCGCGCAGCATGGCGCGGTTGGCGCGCTTGACGACGCGGAAGGTGCCGGTGAGGTTGGTGTCGAGGACGGACGTGAAGTCCTCCTCGGACATCCGCATCAGGAGCTGGTCCTTGGTGACGCCGGCATTGGCGACGAGCACCTCGACGGGACCGTGCGCGTCCTCGACCTCCTTGTACGCCTGCTCCACCTGCTCGGCGTCGGTGATGTCGCACTTGACGGCGAGGCACCCCAGTTCCGCCAAGACGGCCGGCGGCTCTCCGGAGCGGTACGTGATCGCTACCTTGTCGCCGCTCTCGGCGAATGCGCGGGCGATGGCGAGGCCGATGCCCCGGTTACCTCCGGTGACGAGAACCGAGCGGCTCAACGGATCACCCTTTCGATAGGCGGATTCGTACTCCCCGCAAACTATCGGTACCGCCCGGTCTACGAGGAATCGAGCCGTGACAGTGGCGCAGAACGAGCGCTGTCGGATCCCTACAGAAAGCCGTAGTCACGAGGCCCATCGGCGCGACATGATCGGGGCGTCCGGTCTCATACGACAGGGAGACAACTGTGCCATCTGGGACCCATTCCATCGACGAAGCCTTCACGGCGCTGCCGCTGCGGGCCCTCGCCGACGCGGCGCTCGCCCGATCCCGCGCCCTCGGCGCCGACCACGCCGACTTCCGGTTCGAGCGGGTGCGCAGCGCGGCCTGGCGGCTGCGCGACGCCCGGCCCGCCGGCTCCTCCGACACCACCGACCTCGGCTACGCGGTCCGGGTGGTGCACGGCGGGGCCTGGGGATTCGCCTCCGGCGTCGATCTGACGATGGACGCGGCGGCCAAGGTCGCCTCCCAGGCGGTGGCCATGGCCAAGCTGTCCGCGCAGGTCATCGCGGCTGCGGGGTCCAACGAGCGGGTCGAGCTGGCGGCCGAGCCGGTGCACTCCGAGAAGACCTGGATCTCCTCGTACGAGATCGACCCGTTCGCGGTGCCGGACGAGGACAAGAGCGCGCTGCTCGCCGAGTGGAGCGCCCGGCTGCTGCGCGCCGACGGCGTGGAGCACGTGGACGCCTCGCTGCTCACCGTCCACGAGAACAAGTTCTACGCGGACACGGCGGGCACCGTGACCACCCAGCAGCGAGTGCGGCTGCACCCGCAACTCACCGCCATCGCGGTGGACCGCACGACCGGCGAGTTCGACTCGATGCGGACGATCGCACCGCCGGTGGGGCGCGGCTGGGAGTACCTGACCGGCACCGGCTGGGACTGGGACACCGAACTGGAAGAGATCCCTTCGCTTCTGGCTGAGAAGATGCGGGCGCCGAGCGTCGAGGGCGGGCGCTACGACCTGGTCGTGGACCCGTCCAACCTGTGGCTGACCATCCACGAGTCGATCGGCCACGCCACCGAACTGGACCGGGCGCTCGGCTACGAGGCGGCGTACGCGGGGACGTCGTTCGCCACCTTCGACCAGCTGGGCAAGCTGACGTACGGCTCGCCGGTGATGAACGTGACCGGCGACCGGACCGCCGAGCACGGGCTCGCGACCATCGGCTACGACGACGAGGGCGTGGCGGCGCAGTCCTGGGACCTGGTGAAGGACGGCACGCTCGTCGGCTACCAACTCGACCGCCGCATCGCGAAGTTGACGGGGCTCGGCCGCTCCAACGGCTGCGCGTACGCGGACTCCCCCGGGCACGTGCCGGTCCAGCGGATGGCGAACGTCTCGCTCCGGCCGGACCCGGGCGGGCTCTCCACCGAGGACCTGATCGGCGGTGTGGAGCGCGGCATCTACGTGGTCGGCGACCGGTCCTGGTCGATCGACATGCAGCGCTACAACTTCCAGTTCACCGGCCAGCGGTTCTTCCGGATCGAGAACGGCCGGCTCGCCGGCCAGCTCCGCGACGTCGCCTACCAGGCGACCACCACCGACTTCTGGGGCTCCATGGAGAAGGTCGGCGGCCCCCAGACCTATGTCCTGGGCGGCGCCTTCAACTGCGGAAAGGCCCAGCCGGGCCAGGTGGCGGCGGTCTCGCACGGCTGCCCCTCCGCGCTGTTCCGCGGCGTCAACATTCTGAACACCACGCAGGAGGCGGGTCGATGAGTCACGGTTCCCACCGAAGCGCCCCCGGCTGGGGGTCCGGGGGCTTTCCCCGGGGTCGGCACAGTCTCAACACCACGCAGGAGGCCGGGCGATGAGCTCCCGTACGACCGTCAAGCCGCACGAGATCGTCGAGCGGGCCCTGGAACTGTCCACCGCCGACGGCTGCGTCGTCATCGCCGACGAGCGCTCCTCTGCGAACCTGCGCTGGGCCGGCAACGCGCTGACCACCAACGGAGTCACCCGCGGGCGGACCCTGACCGTGATCGCGACGGTGGACGGTGCCGAGGGCACCGCGTCCGGTGTCGTGTCGCGGTCGGCCGTCACCGCGGCCGACCTGGAGCCGCTGGTGCGCGCCGCCGAGGCGGCCGCGCGCGGGGCGGGCCCCGCCGAGGACGCGCAGCCGCTGATCACCGGGGTCCCGCTGTCGCCGGACTTCACCGACGCCCCCGCGGAGACCGGCTCGGCCGTGTTCGCCGACTTCGCGCCCGCGCTCGGTGAGGCCTTCGCCCGCGCCAAGGCGGGCGAGCGCGAGCTGTACGGCTTCGCCAACCACGAGCTGACCTCCACCTACCTCGGTACGTCCACCGGCCTGCGGCTGCGCCATGACCAGCCCAACGGCACCCTGGAGCTGAACGCCAAGTCCTTGGACCGCACGCGTTCGGCGTGGGCCGGCCGCTCGACGGCCGACTTCAAGGACGTCGACCCGGGCGCCCTCGACGAGGAGCTCGCCCGCAGGCTCCGCTGGGCCGAACGCCGCGTCGAACTGCCCGCCGGACGGTACGAGACGCTGCTGCCGCCCTCCGCCGTGGCCGATCTGCTGATCTACCAGATGTGGTCGGCCGCGGCCCGGGACGCCGACGAGGGCCGTACCGTCTTCTCCCGCAAGGGCGGCGGCACCCGGATCGGCGAGAAGCTCTCCGCCCTGCCGCTCACCCTGCGCAGCGACCCGAACCACCCGGGCCTGGAGTACGCGCCGTTCATGGTGGCGCACGCCTCGGGCGACAGCGAGTCGGTGTTCGACAACGGGCTCCCCATCACCCCGACCGACTGGATGCGCGAAGGCCGTCTGGAGCACCTGGTCACCACCCGGCACAGCGCGCGGCTCACCGGCCTGCCCGTCGCCCCCTCGCCCGGGAACCTGATCCTGGACGGCGGCGGTGAGCGGACCCTGGACGAGATGGTCGCCGCCACCGAGCGGGGCCTGCTGGTGACCTGCCTGTGGTACATCCGCGAGGTGGACCCGGCGACGCTGCTCCTGACCGGCCTGACCCGGGACGGCGTCTATCTCGTGGAGAACGGCGAGGTGGTCGGCGAGGTGAACAACTTCCGCTTCAACGAGTCCCCGGTGGACCTGCTGTCCCGGGCCACTGAGGCCGGGCGCACCGGGAAGACCCTGCCCAGGGAGTGGAGCGACTACTTCACGCGGGCGGCGATGCCCGCGCTGCGCGTTCCCGACTTCAATATGAGCTCGGTCAGCCAGGGCGTGTGACCCGCCTAGACTGGCGGTCCCACCACGACCATCACAAGGAGACCCGGAACCGTGACGGACATCGTCGACGAACTGCAGTGGCGTGGGCTGATCGCCCTCTCCACTGACGAGGACGCATTGCGCAAGGCGTTCGCGGACGGTCCCGTCACGTTCTATTGCGGCTTCGACCCGACCGCGCCCAGCCTGCACCTGGGCAACCTGGTGCAGATCCTCACGATGCGCCGGATCCAGCTGGCGGGGAACCGGCCGCTGGGCCTGGTGGGCGGCGCCACCGGCCTGATCGGCGACCCGAAGCCCAACTCGGAGCGCACGCTGAACGCGCCGGAGGTCGTGGCGGGCTGGGTCGAGCGGCTGCGCGGCCAGATCGAGCGGTTCCTCGACTTCGAGGGCCCGCACGCCGCGACGATGGTCAACAACCTGGACTGGACGTCGGGCCTGTCGGCGATCGACTTCCTGCGGGACGTCGGGAAGTACTTCCGGGTCAACAAGATGATCGCGAAGGAGGCCGTCTCGCGGCGGCTCAACTCCGACACGGGCATCAGCTACACCGAGTTCAGCTACCAGATCCTGCAGGGCATGGACTTCCTTGAGCTCAACCGGAGGTACGGCTGCACGCTGCAGACCGGCGGCAGCGACCAGTGGGGCAACCTCACGGCGGGCACCGACCTGATCCACCGGGTCGAGCCCGACGCCGAGGTGCACGCGCTGGCCACGCCGCTGATCACCAAGGCGGACGGCACCAAGTTCGGCAAGACGGAGTCCGGCACGGTCTGGCTCGACCCCGAGAAGACCACGCCGTACGCCTTCTACCAGTTCTGGCTGAACGCGGACGACCGGGACATCTCGAAGTTCCTGCGGATCTTCAGCTTCAAGTCCCGCGAGGAAATCGAGGAGATCGAGAAGCTCACCGAGGAGCGTCCGCAGGCGCGTACCGCGCAGCGCGCGCTCGCCGAGGAGCTGACCACGCTGGTGCACGGCGCCGACCAGTGCGCGGCCGTGATCGCGGCGTCCAAGGCGCTGTTCGGCCAGGGTGAGCTGACCGAACTGGACGAGTCGACGCTGGCCGCCGCGCTGGCCGAGCTGCCGCACGCCAAGGTGTCCGAACTCGGCCTGGTCACCGACCTGTTCGCCGAGGTGGGCCTGGTGGCGAGCAAGTCGGCCGCCCGCCGCACCGTGAAGGAGGGCGGCGCCTACGTGAACAACGTGAAGGTGAGTGCCGAGGACGCCGTGGTGGGCGACGGCGACCTGCTGCACGGGCGCTGGCTCGTGCTGCGCCGGGGCAAGAAGAACCTCGCGGCCATCGAGGTCACCGGCGTCTGACCGCAGAACACGAGAAGGGGCGGCCCCGTCACGGGGCCGCCCCTTCTTCCTGCCCGTCAGGCTCTCTGCCCGCGGCCAGTGTCTGCCCGTACTCCGTACGGTGCATGTCGGATACGTCCGTACGTGGTCGGTACTGCGGCATCCGCGCAGGTAAGAGCCGCCCCGGTCTCGAACCCGGCGGACCCCCGGCGTACGGTGATATCAGTCCGGGCCGGGGAGCGCCCGCGGTGGAACTCAGGCGGTGGAACGTGATGCGGAAGCAGAGCAGCGGTCAGGTCTTCCGGATCACGGGGGCGCGCCAGGGGCTGGCCGAGGACGTGCGGGGCAGGCAGCGCCGCTATGTGATCTCGATGTCGGTCCGCACCGTCTCGGTGGTGCTGACCGCGGTGCTGTGGAACGTCGAGCGCCCTGTCGCCATCGTGACGCTGGTGCTCGGCGCACTGCTGCCCTATGTGGCCGTGGTGTTCGCCAACGCGGGCCGGGAGAACGTCACTTCGCTTCCCTCGACGTTCATTCCGGCGCCGACCCGGCCGGCCCTGGGCGCCGCCCCGGTGGGCGGCACCGCGGAATCCACGACGGAACCCGCGGATGGGAGCCACGAGCCCCGGTGACACGGACGGTCTTGATCCGTCACCGTCCGCGAACCTCAGGAAAACCTCAGATCAATCATGAAGTTCCGGTGCCCGACACCGGGTGCCCCATGCCATACTTCGTAGGCGCTCCGCATCCCCCGTCGGAGCGACGGACCGACGCCGGGCAGCTCCCCCCGTGGCTGCTCGGCGTCGCCCTTTTGTGCGGGCCCGGATGACGCACAATGTCTCTGTGAGTGACGAGACGAGTGACGAGAACCCCATCTGTTCCGCCAAGGGCTGCCGGGCGGATGCCGTCTGGGTGCTCGCCTGGAACAACCCGAAGGTCCACACCCCCACGCGCCGCAAGACGTGGCTCGCCTGTGCGGAGCACCGCGAGCACCTCTCCCAATTCCTGGGCGTACGGGGCTTCTTGAAGGACGTGGTGACGCTCGCCGAGTGGGAGTCGGCCGGGTCAGCCGCCGATCGCTGACATCGGCCGGTCCGGCTGAAGGAAAGAGGGGTCGTCCAGGCCGGATCCGGCCTTCTTTCCCCACATCGCCAGCTTCCAGAGCCGGGCGATCTCCTCGTCGGGGGCGCCCGAGCGCAGCGCGCCGCGCAGGTCGGACTCCTCGCGGGCGAACAGGCAGGTGCGCACCTGGCCGTCGGCGGTCAGCCGGGTTCGGTCGCAGGCCCGGCAGAACGGGCGGGTCACCGAGGCGATGACGCCCACGGTGTGCGGGCCGCCGTCGACCACCCAGCGCTCGGCGGGCGCGGAGCCGCGCTCGTCGTCGCCTTCGGGGGTGAGCGTGAAGCGCGTACGCAGCGACGTCAGGATGTGGCCCGCGGTGATCATGCCGTCCCGCTTCCAGCCGTGCTGGGCGTCGAGCGGCATCTGCTCGATGAAGCGGAGCTCATAGCCGTGCTCGACGGCCCAGGCCAGCAGGTCGGGGGCCTCGTCGTCGTTGAGACCGGGCATCAGGACGGTGTTGACCTTGACCGGGGTGAGGCCGGCCGCGCGGGCGGCCTCCATGCCCTCGATGACGTCCTTGTGCCGGTCGCGGCGGGTCAGTGTCCTGAAGACGTCGGGACGCAGGGTGTCCAGCGAGACGTTGACCCGGTCGAGCCCGGCCGCCTTCAGCGCGGCCGCGGTGCGCTTGAGGCCGATGCCGTTGGTGGTGATCGACATCTGGGGGCGCGGCTCCAGGGCGGCACAGCGCTCCACGATGCCCACGATGCCGGGGCGCAGCAAGGGCTCGCCGCCGGTGAAGCGGACTTCGGTGACACCGAGATCGGTGACGGCGATGCGGATCAGGCGGACGATCTCGTCGTCGCTGAGCAGATCGGGCTTGGCGAGCCACTGCAGGCCCTCTTCGGGCATACAGTACGTACACCGCAGATTGCACCGGTCCGTGAGCGAAACACGCAGGTCGGTGGCTACACGGCCGTATGTGTCGATGAGCACTGTGGGCCCCCTCCCGTGTCTCGGAAACGCTGTCGCGAATGCTTCGGCCTGAATGCTTCGGCTTGCGTATACACCGAGCCTACGCGAGACGTGTGACAACGGGTGGGGCCGATTGTCACGAGGTGCGGCGAGGCCGTGTCGTAGGACTCTACGACACGGCCTCGGTCGGCCACCGTGCGGTTCTACGTCAGTGGGCGCCGATGCCCGTCAGGGACTTGACCTCCAGCTCGGCGTACTTGCCCGCGTCGGGCTCCTCCTTGGACAGCAGCGAACCGATCCAGCCGAGCAGGAAGCCGAGCGGGATGGAGATGAGGCCCGGGTTCTCCAGCGGGAACCAGTGGAAGTCGACGCCCTTGAACATCGACGTCTTCGGGTTGCCGGAGACGACCGGCGAGAACAGGACGAGGAACACCGAGCTGAACAGGCCGCCGTAGATCGACCACAGTGCGCCCTGGGTGGTGAAGCGCTTCCAGAACAGGCTGTAGAGGATGGTCGGCAGGTTTGCGGAGGCCGCGACGGCGAAGGCGAGCGCGACCAGACCGGCCACGTTCATGTCGCGGGCGAAGGCGCCGAGCACGATCGCGACGGCGCCGATGAAGACGGTGGCCCAGCGGGCGGCCCCCATCTCCTCCTTCTCGGTCGCCTTCCCCTTGCGGATGACGTTCGCGTAGATGTCGTGCGCGAAGGAGGAGGACGAGGCGAGGGTCAGGCCGGCGACCACGGCGAGGATGGTCGCGAAGGCGACCGCCGAGATGACGGCGAGCAGGGTCGCGCCGCCGGTGGTGCCGACACCGCCGCCGAGGTACTCGGCGAGCTGCGGGGCGGCCGTGTTGCCCGCCGGGTTCTGGGCCTTGATCGCGGCCGGCCCGACGAGGGCGGCGGCACCGAAGCCGAGCGCGATCGTCATCAGGTAGAAGGCGCCGATGATGCCGATCGCCCAGTTCACCGACTTACGCGCGGCCTTGGCGGTGGGCACCGTGTAGAAGCGGATCAGGATGTGCGGCAGGCCGGCGGTGCCCAGCACGAGGGCGATGCCGAGCGAGATGAAGTCCAGTTTGGACGTGCCGTTGACGCCGTACTTCAGGCCGGGCTCCAGGAACGCCGAGCCCTTGCCGCTCTTCTGGGCGGCCGAGCCGAGCAGGTCGGAGATGTTGAAGTGGAACTTGAGCAGCACCAGGAAGGTCATGAGGATCGCGCCCGCGATGAGCAGCACCGCCTTGACCATCTGGACCCAGGTGGTGCCCTTCATGCCGCCGATGGTGACGTACACGATCATGAGGACACCGACCAGGGCGACGATGAGGATCTTGCCCGCGTCGGTGGTGATGCCGAGCAGCAGGGAGACCAGCACGCCCGCGCCCGCCATCTGTGCGAGCAGGTAGAAGATCGACACGACGATGGTGGAGGCGCCCGCGGCGGTGCGCACGGGGCGCTGGCGCATCCGGTAGGCCAGGACGTCGCCCATCGTGTAGCGCCCGGAGTTGCGCAGCGGCTCGGCGACCAGGAGCAGCGCCACCAACCACGCGACCAGGAAGCCGATCGAGTACAGGAAGCCGTCGTAGCCGAACAGCGCGATAGCTCCGGCGATGCCGAGGAAGGACGCGGCGGACATGTAGTCGCCGGAGACCGCGAGGCCGTTCTGGAAGGCGGTGAACTGGCGGCCGCCCGCGTAGAAGTCGGAGGCGCTCTTGGTCTGGCGCCCGGCCCAGACGGTGATGGCGAGGGTCGCGGCGACGAACACCGCGAACAGGGTGATGATCAGCGGCCGGTGCTCGGTGGTCGAGGCGGCTTCGGCGAGGGGGACGAGTGCGGGGCTCATGCGCCGGCCTCCATGCGGGACTTGATGGCCTCGGCCTTGGGGTCGAGCTTCGCCGCGGCGTGCCGCGAGTAGAACCAGGCGATGAGGAACGTGGTGAGGAACTGGGCGAGGCCGAAGACAAAGGCCACGTTGATGTTGCCGATGACCTTCGCACCCATGAAGCCGCCCGCGTAGTTGGACAGCAGCACGTACAGCAGGTACCAGGTGATGAAGCCGATGGTCAGAGGGAAGGCGAACGAACGGTGGGAGCGGCGGAGTTCGCCGAATTCCGCGCTCTCCTGCACCGCGGCGAACGTCTCGGTGCTGGGCTGGGCGGGGCGGCGTTGGTCCGTCCCGGCTTCGGGCGGCGGCGCGTCGGTGGCCACGGCATCTCCTTGCGGTGCGGGTGAGGCGGGAACTGAGAATCCGGACAAGGGGACCTCGCTGTGGGGGTTGGTGATGTGGTCCCCCTGACAACGGCACGGAGCGCATGGCGTCTCGGTTCAGTCCGGCCGTTTTTTCTCCGTACGGGAGCCATTCGGGCCGGATCGGCGGCATTCCTGGCGAAGTCCGCGGAAGTCGTTGATCCGCCGAGATGATCGGCGATAGCTTCACTGGTCACGCGCCGGTGGCACCCGGCGCCTCGCTGCGACCCGGTGCCGCCTTCGTCCAGACCCGTATCAGACCCGTACGCATCGAGAGTTCCGCCAACCCCATGGAGACCCCATGACGTTGCACATCTCCCGTACGCGCCGCGCTGTCGCGCTCTCGGCAGGCCTCGCCACCGCCACCGCCCTCGCGCTGCTCCCCGGCACGGCCTCAGCGGTGTCCACCGCCGGCGGTCTTGTGCGCGCGAAGGCGGCGCAGACGGCCGGGCCCGAGCTGAGCTACATCGTCAACGTCCGCCCGGAGCAAGGCGGTTCGGATCGGATTCAGCGAGCGATCGCCGATGCGGGCGGCTCGGTCGTCCAGGCGTACGACCGGATCGGGGTGATCGTGGCGCACTCCGCCGACGCGGGGTTCGCGGCGGCGATCCGCAAGGTCAAGGGCGTCGATTCGGCGGGGGCGACCCGGACCGCGCCGCTGCCCGCGCAGTCCACGACCGATGTGGGCACGCCGAAGAACCTCACCGCCGCGGACCTGAAGGCGGCGGGCGCCAAGGCCGCGGCAGGCGAGGATCCGCTGGAGCCGTTGCAGTGGGACCTGAAGGCGATCAAGGCGGACAAGGCGCACGAGAAGACGCTCGGCAGTTCCAAGGTGACCGTCGGCGTCATCGACACGGGCGTCGACGACACCCACCCGGACATCGCGCCGAACTTCGACCGCGCCAAGTCGGTCAGCTGCATCACCGGCAAGCCGGACACCACGCAGGGCGCCTGGCGCCCGTTCGCCACCGGCGGCTCCCCGCACGGCACCCATGTGGCGGGCGAGATCGCGGGCGCCAAGAACGGCGTCGGCATCACCGGGGTGGCGCCCGGCGTGAAGGTCGCGGCCATCAAGGTGTCGACACAGGGCGGCAGCTTCTTCTACACGGAGGCCGTGGTCTGCGGCTTCATGTGGGCGGCCGAGCACCACATCGACGTCACGAACAACAGCTATTACACCGACCCCTGGTACTTCAACTGCACGAACGACCCGGACCAGAAGGCGCTGGTGGAGGCGATCACCCGGGCGTCGAGGTACGCCGAGTCCCAGGGCACGGTCAACGTGGCGGCGGCCGGCAACGAGAACTACGACCTCGCGTCCGACTCGATCACGGACCCGTCGAGCCCGAACGACAGCACGCCGGGCAGCCGGGTGATCAACCCGCGTGAGTGCCTCGACATCCCGACCGAGCTGCCGGGTGTGGTGACGGTCGCCTCGACCGGCGCCAAGGGCATGAAGTCGTCGTTCTCCAACTACGGTTTCGGCGTCATCGACATCGCCGCGCCGGGCGGCGACTCGACCACGTACCAGCCGCCGCAGGCCCCGGCCACCAGCGGGCTGATCCTCGGACCGGTCCCCGGCGGCGGCTGGGCCTACATGGCCGGCACCTCGATGGCGACGCCGCACGTGGTGGGCGTGGCGGCGCTGCTGAAGTCGGAGCACCCGCACGCCTCGGCGTGGCAGATCAAGGCGCTGCTCGCGCTCCAGGCGGACCGGACGCCGTGCAACACGCCGTACGACATCGACGCTGACGGCAAGCCCGACGCGGTCTGCCAGGGCCCGAACGCCTACAACGGCTTCTATGGGGCCGGCATCACCGATGCCCTCAACGCCGTTACGCAGTAAGGGAGTTGAGGGGGCCGCCCGGTCGCCGGGCGGCCCCCTCGCGCACGTCAGAGCGTGACGAGGACCTTGAGGGCGGTGCGCTCGTCCATCGCCCGGTAGCCGTCCGGTACGCCCTCGATGCCGACCGTGCGGTCGAAGACCGGGGACGGGTCGATGGTGCCGTTGAGGATGTCGGCGAGGAGCTCGGGGATGTAGGTGCGCACGGGGGCGACGCCGCCGCGCAGCGCGATGTTCCGGTCGAACATGACGCCGAGGTCGAGTCCGGTGCCGCTGCCGTGCGGGACGCCGACGTAGCCGATGGCGCCGCCGTCGCGGGTGATCTCGACGGCGGTCCGCATGGACTGCTCGGTGCCGACCGCCTCGATGACGGCGCGCGCGCCCTGGCCGCGGGTCAGCTCGCGGACCGCGTCCACGGCGGCCTCGCCGCGCTCGGCGACGACGTCGGTGGCGCCGAAGAGCTTGGCGATGTCGGTACGGGCCTGGTGGCGGCCGAGCGCGATGATGCGGTCGGCGCCGAGCCGCTTGGCGGCGAGCACCGCGCACAGGCCGACCGCGCCGTCTCCGACGACGGCGACGGTCGAGCCGCGCTTGACGCCCGCGCCGACCGCCGCGTGGTGGCCGGTGCCCATGACGTCGGACAGGGCCAGCAGCGCGGTCAGCAGGCGGTCGTCGCCGGCCGCTTCGGCGGGGAGTTTGACGAGGGTGGCGTCGGCGAACGGGACGCGGACGGCCTCGCCCTGGCCGCCGTCGGAGCCGACCGAGCCCCAGAACCCGCCCTGCGGGCAGGAGGTGGTCAGGCCCTCGGCGCAGAAGTCACAGGTGCCGTCGGACCAGACGAAGGGCGCGACGACGAGGTCGCCCTTGCGCAGCCGCACGTCCGCACCGGTTTCCTCCACGATGCCGAGGAACTCGTGGCCGATGCGCTGTCCGGGCTGCCGCGCGGACTCGCCGCGGTAGGCCCACAGGTCGCTGCCGCAGATGCAGGCGCGCAGGACGCGGACGACCGCATCGGTGGACATCCGCACCGTCGGGTCCGGCACCTCCTCGACCCGGATGTCGTGGGGGGCGTGGATGACGGTCGCGCGCATGGTGCAGGTCCTTGCCGGTCAGGGGGTACTTCCGGACTTCTCACCGTACGCCTGTGCAAGGAGCGCCTGCGCGGCGAGATAGGTGAGCATGACCCAGAGGTCGGGCCGGGGCGGCTGTGGCCAGTGGGCGACGCCGGTGGCGATGAGGGTGTCGGACAGCAGGAACAGAGCGCCGCCGAGGCCGACGAGGGGCCCCGGACGGGAGGAGCGGTAGGCCATCGCGGTGAGCAGCAGGCTGTATCCGGCGACCGGGATCCGCAGCCCGGCCGGCAGGTCCGGCCAGAGCGCGGCGACGGTGGCGGCCAGCGCGATCCCGTACGCGGCGCCGAGCCCGGCGTGCGTCCTGCCCCGCCCGAACAGCACGAGGTAGCAGACGTGCCCGGCGGCGAAGCAGCCCATGCCGAGCAGGAACGCGGTGTCCGCGTCCGACAGCAGGAACACGTCGCCGCCCCAGCCGCACAGCAGGGCGGCGACGAGCAGCCGCGGCCCACCGCGTGCGTACACGTGCCCAGCGAGCAGCGGCATGAGGAGCGGCTTGGCGAGCAGGTGCCCGAGGTGCCAGCCCCCGAGCAGGCAGACCAGGTCGACGGCACCGGCCAGCGCGAAGGCGATCAGGAGCGGGCGGGCGGCGGTCCGCCGCGTGCCCGCCCCGGTCGCGTGGGCGGGCAGCCCGCGCGGAACGGCGTCCGCGCCGGGTCGTGTCATACGGCGCGCTCCGCGACCGCGGCGGGCTCGGCGAGCGGCGCCGCGGGGGGCTGTGGCTGCCAGCCGGGCCCGCGAAAGATCCGCCCGGCCCGCTCGCGCCAGGTGCGGGCGGCGCGCACGTCGCGGGCGATGGCGGCGTACTCGTGGGTGGCGACGCGCAGCGGGTTGAAGGTGGAGATGTTCTTGGTGAGCCCGAACACGGGCCGTTCGGTCTCGGCGGTGAACGAGCCGAACATCCGGTCCCAGACGATCAGGATCCCGCCGAAGTTCCGGTCCAGGTAGCCGCCCTGGGAGGCGTGGTGCACCCGGTGGTGCGAGGGAGTGTTGAGGACGAACTCGAAGGGCCGGGGCAGCTTGCCGACCCGCTCGGTGTGCACCCAGAACTGGTAGACGAGGTTCGCCGACGAGCAGAAGGCGAGGACCGCGGGGTGCACGCCGAGCGCGATGAGCGGCAGGTAGAAGGGCCAGACGGTCCAGCTCGTCCAGGGCTGGCGCAGCGCGGTGGTGAGGTTGAACTTCCGGCTGGAGTGGTGCACCACGTGGCAGGCCCACAGGACCCGGATGACGTGATGTCCCCGATGGGACCAGTAGTAGAAGAAGTCCTGCCCGAGCAGCATCAGTGGCAGCGTCCACCAAAGGACCGGGATCGCGAGCGGGGTCAGGGCGTACACCGCGGTGTAGATCGCGACGATGGGAATCTTCCAGAGCGCGTCGAAGACCAGACTGCCGAGCCCCATGCCGACGCTGGTGGCGGCGTCCTTCGTCTCGTAACCCTCGGCCTCGTCGTCCGGATGGAGCCGGTAGCTCACCATTTCAATGACGGTGAGCAGCACGAAGGCGGGTATCGACCACAGCACGACATTGGGCAGGTTCGGCGACATGCCTGCACCGTAGGGGCGCGGTGGCAGGCCCGGCTAGAGGTTGTTACCGACAAGTATGCGAGACGAGTTGTCAGCAGCTTTTGGTGAGTTCCACCAATGACGCTCCGGGGCGGGGCATGCGATCGCCGGCACCGGTGCCCGCTGGGGGGGGCAACCGCGGTGTCAGGACCGGGAGTTGTCCTGACGGCTCACGCCCCCACCGCCCCCAGCAGGACCCCCGCCGCGTAAGTGACCCCCATGGCCACCGCTCCCCCGCCCATGTTCCGCAGCAATGCGCGGCCCACCTGGGCGGCGCCCAAACGGGCGCTCCACCAGCCGGTGAGGGCCAGCGCGGCCAGCACCGAGCCGACCGTGATGTACAGGCGGACGGAAGCCGGGGGCAGCACGATCGCCAGCAGCGGGAGCAGCGCGCCCGCCGTGAAGGCGAAGAAGCTCGCCCAGGCCGCGTGCCAGGGGTTGGTGAGCTGGTCGGGGTCGATGCCGAGCTCGACGCTGGCGTGGGCGCGCAGCGCGTCGCGTTCGGTGAGCTGGACGGCCGCTTCGCGGGCCAGCTCCGAGCTCAGCCCGCGCTCCTCCAACAGGCCGGTCAGTTCGGCGAGTTCGGCCTCGGGGGCGTCCTTCAGCTCGCGCCGCTCCATCGCCAGCGCGGCCCTCTCCGAGTCGCGCTGGGTGGAGACGGAGACGTACTCGCCGGCCGCCATGGACATGGAACCGGCGAGCAGTCCGGCCAGGCCCGCCGTCAGGAGGGCCGAGCGGTTGTCCGTCGCGCCGGCCACGCCGACGACCAGGCCCGCGGTGGACACGATCCCGTCGTTGGCGCCGAGGACGGCGGCCCGCAGCCAGTTCAGCCGCGAGCCGAGCGCCCCGCTGTGCGCCTCGTCGTGGTCGTCGGTTGAGCTCATGCGGGGAGGGTCTCACCCTCCCCCTCACCACACCCGCACCGACCCACCGAGCGCGAACGCCGGGCTCGTCGCCTCGGGCGGGATCTCCTTCAGCGGTTCGGCGATCTCCAGCACCGTGGGGCCGACCCGGGCCGCGATCGTGTCCAGGAAGGCCAGGTCGAAGCCGTACACGCGGGCCGCGTTGCCGCCCGCCATCGCCGCGACCTCGTCCCTCGGCAGGCCCGCGTACGCGATCCGCAGTCCCTCCCTGGAGAACGGCGTGGTGCCCTCGTCGTGGGGGTAGTCGCTGCCCCACATGATCTTGTCGAGGCCGATCCGGTCCCGCAGCGGCACCTCGTGCGGCCGCATGAAACTCGCCCCGACGAAGCAGTTGTCCCGCCAGACCTGGGAGGGGCCCTTGCCCATGGATTGCGCGAGGCCCGCCCCGAACTTCGATTCGGCGGTGGCCGCCCGGGTGGCCGCCGCCACCAGGCGGTCGTGGTAGTAGTCCAGCATGTCCAGCACGCCGGGGATCCAGCCCGAGCCCTGTTCGGTGAGGACCAGTTTCAGGTCCGGGTGGCGGCGGAACGCGCCACCGAAGATCAGGTGCCACAGCGCCCGGTGCGAGAACCACGTCGTCTCCACCATGAACACGGCCCGCGCCGCAGGCTCCTCCCCCAGCGGCGGCGACGCGGACCCGCCGTGGTGGTTCACCGGGAGGCCGAGTTCCGCGCAGGCCGCCCAGATGGGGTCGTACGACGCGGAGTGGAGCTCGGGCAGCCCCGAGCCCGGCGGGGTGCCCGGCAGCAGGACGCCCCCCGTCAGGCCGGCCTCCTTCGCCCGGCGGATCTCCCGTACCGCCTCCTCCACATCGTTGAGCAGGATCTGCGCCACGCCCGCCCGCCGCCCGGCCGACTGTCCGCAGAAGTCCGCCAGCCAGCGGTTGTGGGCGCGCAGGCCCGCCCAGCGCTGCTCGAACTCCGCACGGGTTGGGGCCGGGGCCATCAGGGAGGCGGAGGGGAAGAAGGGCGGGATCGTGTTCGGGAAGATGACCTCGGCCACGATGCCGTCCGCTTCCAGCTCGGCCGTGCGCCGGTCCGAGTTCCAGTTGCGGTCGGCCGTGTCGGCCATCAGGTCCTCGTACGGATTGACGTAGGTCGCCGCCCACGCGTCGAAGTCGTCGTGGTACTTCGACTCCAGGTACGGCTTGTAGTCCAGCAGGTCGGCCCCGGCGTGGCAGTCCGCCGAGATGACGGTGTAGCGGTCCGTCATGACGTCACCCCCAGAGCCGGGAAGTCGTGCTCCGTCAACCAGTGGCGGCCCACCTCGCGCGAGCGCGCCCAGGAAGCCTCCACGGCCAACTGGTCGTCCGGCTGGCCGAGTTCGGCGGGGGTGGGGCCGATCCGGCGCGCCATCGGGGCCAGTTTCGCCACGTCGAAGCCGAAGACCTCCGCGGCCGCCAGGCCCAGCATCCGCCGGGTCTCGGTCACCGGAATGTCGTGGAAGGTCTTCCTCAGCCACTCCCGGGTGTTCGGCCAGGTCCCCTCCGGGTGTGGGAAGTCCGAGCCCCACAGGATGTTGTCGACGCCGATCTCGTACCGCTGGGCGAGTTCGCGGCGCTTGGTGTTGGTGGCGCAGATGAAGAGCTGCCGGTCGAGGTACTCGCTCGGCGGGCGCTTCAGCTCCGCGAACGGGGAGAGCTTCTTGCCGCCGTGGGCGCCGAGGTAGAGGCGGTCCATGAACCACAGCAGGTTCGGCAGCCACCAGCACCCCGACTCCGCGACCCCGAACCTCAGCCCCGGGTGGCGCTCGAAGACCCCGGACCAGAGCAGGAACCACAGGGGGCGGGCGGGCCACCACGTCACCTCGGAGACGTAGATGCCCAGGTGGTCGCCGTACTCGTGGCGCGGGGCCGCACCCGAGTGCGTCACCATCGGCATGCCGGTCTCGGCGGCCGCCGCCCAGACGGGGTCGTAGCGCCGGTCGTGGTACGGAGCCTGGTCCACCCACATCGAGGGGATCATCAGCGCGCCGAGCCCGGACTCCTTGGCGCGGTGGATCTCGGCGACCACCCGGGAGACCTCGCCGGTGATGGGCAGCAGGGCCACCCCGCAGTGCCGTTCGGGATGCTGCCCGACGAACTCGGCCAGCCAGCGGTTGTGTGCCTGGGCGCCCGCCATGCCGAGGTCGGGATCCTGGTCGCCGGAGAGGCCGAGCCCGACGCCGAAGGGCGCGGCGGTGCGGCTGTCGACGGCGTCCGCGTCGGGGAAGACGACCTCGGCGGCCACCCCGTCCCCATCGAGTTCCTTGAGTCGCTGGGTGGCCTCCCAACCACCCTTGAGGCCTTCCTCGTTGTCGCTGAACCACTTGTCGGCGAAGGCCTCGTTGCGCACGCCGAGCCGGGTCATCTCCTCGCGGCGGCGGTCGCGCCCCGCGAGGAACGCGTCGAAGTCCCGGTGGAAACGGGCGTCCAGATAGGGCCGGTACCGCTCGGTGGGCAGACCGGCGTGGCAGTCGGAGGAGATGATCAGGTACGGGTCGTTCTGAGCCGTCATCACACGTCCCTCAGTCCAGGATGAAGCTTTCCAGGTACGACGGATTGGCGCGGTCGAGCATCGACTGCGACCTCGCCCGGATCTGCCGGTCGCTGTGCTCGCTCGCCGGGAGCATCCAGAAGCGGTCGGCGCGGATCCCGTCGACGACCTCCGCGGCCACCGACTCGACGGGCGTGAACTCGATCTCGTGGCCCGCGGCCTTCATCGCGGACTCCCACTGGCCGAGGCTGCGGTAGGGAGTCCTGCGCGGCCGCTCCTTGGCGTACCGCTCGGGCCGGTTGCGGTGCGACTCCCACAGCCCGGTGCGCAGCATGTGCGGGCCGGGAAAGAGCACCGAGGCTCCGATCGGGACGCCCTCCGCCTTCAGGTGCGCGTACAGGGACTCGGTCATCGTGACAACCGCCGACTTGGTGACGGCGTACACGGACGCGGTCGGGAGCGGGGCGATCCCGCCGTCGCCGGACGAGGTGTTGACGATCCGGCCGGGCTCGCCGCCCTCGATCATGCGCGGCACGAAGGCCTGGATGCCGTGGAAGACGCCCCACACGTTGACCGCGAAGGCCCACTTCCAGTCGTTGACCTCGTGTTCCCACATGCGGCCCTCGGCGCCCGAGCCGACCCCCGCGTTGTTGCACAGCACGTGCACGGCCCCGAAGGTCTGGTACGCGGCGTCCGCGAGCGCGGTCACGGATTCCCGCTCGCTGACGTCGGTGATCCGGGCGAGGACCCGCGCCCCCTCCTCGCGCAGCTCCCCCGCCGCCTTCTCCAGGGCGGCCTCCTCGACGTCGGCGAGGACGACCTTGAGGCCCTCGGCGGCGAACCGCCTCGCCATCGCGAGCCCGATGCCGCTCGCCGCCCCCGTCACGACGGCGACCTGTCCTGCGCGCAGCTCCATCTCACACGCTCCCCTGGGGCGGCCCGTCGAGGATCTGCTGGGGGTCGTCGTAGCGCTGGTGGATGTACGGCAACAGGGCCTGCGCGCTGACCCGTTCGGCCACCCTGCCCTTCTGGTCGGTGGTCTTCTCGCCGATGGTGATCTCCACGAGGCGGCGCACCGGCAGGTCGGCGACCGGGTCGTACGCCGACTCGCGGAGCACCACCTCACCGGCGATCCGCTCCAGCTTGCGCACCTTCTCGTTGCGTACGCAGTGGACGAGGACCGGATCGGCGTCGAAGCCCGCGCCGTCCACGGCCGGCAGGAACTTGAAGTAGAAGTCGGTCTTCTGCGTCGGCTCGGGCAGCGGCAGCGGTCCCTCCACGGTGCCCCGCACCTCCACGAACGCGATCCGGTGCCGCGCCAGCGAGGCCCGTACCACCGGGCCGTCGCGCTCGACGGTCACCTCGCCGAGCTTCTTCGGCTCGCCGAACACCTCGCGGCCCCCGATCAGGGCCCGCTCGTGCGTCATCGGCATGACCAGCGGATACCAGCCCTCCTGGCCGTCGTGCACGGCGGCGACCGCCACCGAGCCCGCGCCGAGCGGATAGCCGGGCAGGTCGACCTTGCTGATGTTGGCCCGCACCAGCGGGCGTTCGGCGGGCTTGAGCGGCGGCGGCAGCACGGCCGCGACCGCGTCGGGGTCGCTCTCCCAGACGGCCACCACACCCGTCGACCAGATGTCGGGGAGCTTGGAGCTCGCGGAGCGCGCGGCCTGGATCTCGGCCTCGGTGCGCGCCCCGTACCGTACGCGTGCCATTGGTACCACCCTTCGTGACGTCATCCGTTCCGGGTCTGTCCGTGGGTCTGTAACACAGTTACACCGAGCCCGCTGAAGGGTAAAGAGCCATGCGGGCAACGAAATTGAGGGGTCATCAGGTCATGACGCGTATGTCGCTCACCCGCGAGGAGGTGCTGGCCGCGGCCGGATCCCTGGTCAGGCAGCACGGCCCGGCGGCCCTCACCATGCGCAAGCTGGCCGCCGAACTGGGTACCGCGGTCACCTCCATCTACTGGCACGTCGGCAACCGCGAATCGCTCCTGGACGCGCTGGTCGAGCGGACCGTCGAGGAGCTGGGTGAGATCAGACCGCGCGGGCGCACCCCGGCCGACCGCATCGTCTCGGTCGCCCGCGCGCTGCGCCGCGAACTGCGCGCACGCCCACATCTGATCGCGATGGTCCACGAACGGGGGCTGACCGAGCGCATGTTCCTGCCCGCCCAGCAGGCCCTTGTCCACGAGGTGCACGCGGCGGGCCTGCGCGGCGCCCGCGCGGCCCAGGCGGTGCGGGCCGTGCAGTTCCAGGTGGTGGGGTACGTCCTGGTCGAACGCAACCGGGAACGCGCGCCGGTACAGCGCCCGGACGAGGAGGAGCTCTGGGACACCGGTGCGGCCCCCGCCGAGCACGACCCGGCACTGGCCCGCAGCCTGGCCGGACCGGTGGACCAGGACCGCCTCTTCACGGACTCGGTCCGGGCGCTGGTGACGGGGCTGCTCACCGGTTCCACGGGCCGGCCGTGACACGCAGGAGTGGCTCCGCGACGGCGGCTGGGGCCCCATGTCTGCCTCGTACGGCCCCAGTTGACGGCTGTGACGGGGCGGGGCCGGACCCCGGGGGCCCGGCGCGGGACCCGGCCGCGGGCCGGGCTGTCAGTGCGGCCCCGTATTCTCTGTGACCATGCTCGACGACCAGACGACAGCAGCGCCGTGGCCGACCGCCTACCCACAGGGGTACGCGGTCGTCGACGTGGAGACCACCGGCCTCGCCCGCGACGACCGGATAATCTCGGCTGCCGTCTACCGGCTGGACGCCCGGGGCAATGTCGAGGACCACTGGTACACGCTGGTCAACCCCGAGCGCGACCCCGGTCCGGTGTGGATCCACGGACTGACCAGTGACGTCCTGGCAGGCGCCCCGCTCTTCCCGGAGGTCGCCGAGGAGTTCGCGGCGCGGCTCGACGGGCGGGTCCTGGTCGCGCACAACGCGATCTTCGACTGGCAGATGATCGCGCGCGAGTACGCCCGCGCCGAGCGCACCGCGCCGGTGCGGCAGCGGCTGTGCACCATCGCGCTGTCCAAGGAGTTGGCGCTGCCGCTGCCCAACCACAAGCTGGAGTCGCTCGCGGCGCACTACGGCGTCGTGCAGCAGCGCGCGCACCACGCGCTGGACGACGCCCGGGTGCTCGCCGAGGCGTTCCGCCCGAGCCTGCACGCCGCGGCGGCCGGCGGAGTGCGCCTCCCCCTGCTCGAATGCCGCCCGCTCACCGAGTGGACGGACACCCCCGCCACCCCCCGGATCGGCTACCAGGCCTCGTACGGCGGCTCCGGCACCTGGCGGGCCTCGCGCAAGCGGCCCGCCTGCCCGTACCCCAACCCCGGGCGCTACGAGCCGGACCGCCCGCTCAAGCAGGGCATGCGGGTGGCGTTCTCCGGCGACACCTCAGTCGACCGGGAGCTCCTGGAGGACCGTGCGATCGAGGCCGGGCTGCACGTGGCGACCAGCGTCTCGCGCCTCACCAGCCTCCTGGTCACCAACGATCCGGACTCCGCGACCTCCAAGACCGTCAAGGCGAAGTCCTTCGGTACGCCGGTCGTGGACGAGGCCGCCTTCACCCAGCTCCTGCGCGACGTGGCACCGGCAGACGGGTGACCGCCGGGCGTGCCGTCCGGCCTCAAACGGGCGGCACCCCGCACCCTGTGGCGCATGGCACGTTGCGAGGTCTGCGGAAACGACTACGGGATGTCATTCGAGGTGCACGCGCAGGGCGCGGTGCACGTCTTCGACTGCTTCTCCTGCGCCATTCACCGCATGGCGCCCATCTGTGAACACTGTCGGGTCCAGATCATCGGCCAAGGCGTCGAGGTGGACGACATGTGGTTCTGCGGAGCGCACTGCGCCCGCGCGGAGGGAAAGGCAGGCATCGTAGACAAGGTCTGACCGCCCTCCCCACCCCCCTCGGCGCACCCCGTGGTCCGAGTTGTACGGTCATGGGGTGTACCGCTTCCTGTTGTCCCGGCAGTGGGTGCTCGTCACCCTTCTGGCCCTCGCTCTCATCCCCACGATGATCGAGCTGGGTTTCTGGCAGCTCCACCGCCATGAGCACAAGGTCGCCCAGAACACGCTCATCGCCGACAACCTGAAGGCCAAGCCGGTCCCGGTGACCGACCTGACGTCGCCGGGCCACACCGTCCCGACGTCGGACTACTGGCGCAAGGTCACGGCCACCGGCACGTACGACACCGCGCACGAAGTGGTCGTACGGCGCAGGACCGCGGCGGACGGCCGGGTCGGCTACCACGTCCTCACCCCGTTCGTCCTCGACGGCGGCACGACCGTGCTGGTCAACCGGGGCTGGATCGCCGACAACGGCAACCAGACGGACTTCCCGAAGATCCCCGCGCCGCCCGCCGACAAGGTCACGGTCACCGGCCGTCTGATGGCCGACCAGACGACCGCGGCCAGCGGCATCAAGGACGTCAAGGGCCTGCCGCCCCGCCAGGTCATGCTGATCAACAGCACCGAACAGGCCAAGGTGCTGGGCCGTCCGGTGCTCGGCGGCTACATCGAACAGACCGCCCCCGAGTCGGCCGACAACTCGCCCGAGCTCATCCCGGCCCCCGACGACAGCTCGATCGGCCCGCACATGGCGTACGCCGTGCAGTGGTGGCTGTTCTCGGCCGGGGTGCCGGTCGGCTGGTTCATCCTCGTACGGCGCGAGAAGCGCGACCGCGAGGAGGCGGCGGCCCGGCCCGCGGCCACACCCGAGCCCGCGACCGCGACCGCCTGAGCGCTCCGTGCGAAGGGGCGTTCGCCGGCCGCGGACCAACCGTGGCCGACGCGCGGATCCCCACGCCCCCTCCGGATGCGGCAGCGCACCAAAGACCCACAAGACCGCTCGCCGCCGTGTGGCTGCTTAGCAATTTCTCCAGGTGGGAACACGCCATGGCGTGACCCAACGTACTCAGCGCATCGAGGACTACGCCCTCATCGGCGACCTGCAGACCGCGGCCCTGGTCGGGCGGGACGGCTCCGTGGACTGGTTGTGCCTGCCCCGATTCGACTCCGCCGCCTGTTTCGCGGCGCTGCTCGGCGACGAGGACAACGGCCACTGGCGCATCGCCCCGACCGAAGCCGGCCACGCGGGCCGGTGCACCCGGCGGCGCTATCTGGACGAATCGCTGATCCTGGAGAGCGTCTGGGAGACCCGCACCGGCACCGTGAAGGTCCTCGACTTCATGCCCCAGCGCGACCAGGCCCCGGACGTCGTACGGATCGTGGAGGGCGTCAGCGGCACGGTCGAGATGGGATCGGTCCTGCGGCTGCGCTTCGACTACGGCCATGTGGTGCCGTGGATAAGGCGCTCGGAGGGGCACCGGGTGGCCGTCGCGGGCCCGGACTCCGTGTGGCTGCGCAGCGATCCCGAGGTCAAGACCTGGGGCCAGCACATGAGCACCCGCTCGTCGTTCACGGTCGGCGAGGGGGAGAAGGTCGCCTTCGTCCTCACCTGGCATCCCTCGCACGAGCCGCGTCCCGATCTCTGCGACCCGTACGCGGCTCTGGAGGAGTCCCTGGCCGACTGGCAGGAGTGGGCGGCCCGCTGCCGGTACCAGGGCCCCTACCGGGACGCCGTGGTGCGCTCGCTCATCACCCTCAAGGCGCTGACCTACGCGCCCACCGGCGGCATCGTGGCCGCCGCCACCACCTCGCTGCCCGAGGAGATCGGCGGCGTACGCAACTGGGACTACCGCTACTGCTGGCTGCGCGACTCCACGCTCACTCTTGAAGCGCTGCTCTCGGCGGGCTATCTGGAGGAGGCCGGGCAGTGGCGGGACTGGCTGCTGCGCGCGGTGGCCGGCGACCCGGCCGACCTCCAGATCATGTACGGCCTGGCGGGCGAGCGGCGCCTGCCCGAGGCCGAACTCCCTTGGCTTAAGGGCTACTTGGGCTCGTCTCCGGTACGAGTCGGCAACGCGGCCGTCGAGCAGCTCCAGCTCGATGTGTACGGAGAAGTGGCCGACTCGCTGTTCCTGGCGCGCGAGGCGGGGCTGCACAGCCAGCCGCATGCCTGGAGCATCCAGCTCAGCCTGCTCGGCTTCCTGGAGGCGCGGTGGCGCGAACCGGACGAAGGGCTGTGGGAGGTGCGCGGGCCGCGCCGCCACTTCGTCCACTCCAAGGTGATGGCCTGGGTGGCCGCCGACCGCGCGGTGCGCACCCTGGAGGCGGAACCGACGCTGCACGGCGATGTCGAACGGTGGCGGCGGATGCGCGACGAGGTGCACCGGGAGGTCTGCGAGAAGGGCTTCGACCCGGTCCGGGGCACCTTCACCCAGGCGTACGGCTCGACGGAACTGGACGCGGCGACGCTGCTCATCCCCCGGCTCGGCTTCCTGCCGCCGGACGATCCGCGGGTGGTGGGCACGGTGGAGGCGGTGCGTGCCGAGCTCGCCGCGAGCGGGTTCGTACGCCGCTACAGCACCGACAGCACGACGGTGGACGGGCTGCCCGGTGGCGAGGGCACGTTCCTGGTGTGCTCGTTCTGGCTGGCGGACGCGCTGCGCCTGACGGGGCGCGAGGAGGAGGCGCGGGAGCTGTTCGAGCGGCTCCTCGCGCTCCGCAACGACCTGGGGCTGCTCGCCGAGGAGTACGACCCGGTGGCGGGGCGCCAGGTCGGCAACTTCCCGCAGGCCTTCAGCCACATCGGCCTGGTCGCGACCGCCTGCGCGCTGGAGCCGGACTACGAGCAGGAGGCAGGATAGGCGCATGGATCTTGGACTGAAGGGCCGCGTGTACGTAGTCACCGGGGCCTCGCGGGGCCTCGGTCTCGCGTCCGCCCGCGCACTGGCCGCGGACGGCGCGAAGGTCGTCGTCACCGGCCGCACCGAGAAGACGCTGAAGGAGGCCGCCGCCGAACTCGGCCCCGGCGCGCTCCCGGTGGTCTTTGACAACGCCGACCCGGCAGCGGCGGCACGGCTGATCGCCACCGCCCGCGAGCACTTCGGGCGCTTCGACGGGGTGCTCATCAGCGTGGGCGGCCCGGCGCCGGGCTTCGCGGCGGACAACACCGACGAGCAGTGGCGGTCGGCCTTCGAGTCGGTGTTCCTCGGCGCGGTGCGGATGGCCCGCACCGCCGCCGACGAACTCGACGCCGGCGGGGTGATCGCCTTCGTGCTCTCCGGCTCCGTGCACGAGCCGATCCCCGGCCTCACCATCTCCAACGGGCTGCGCCCCGGCCTCGCGGGCTTCGCCAAGTCGCTGGCCGACGAGCTGGGCCCGCGCGGCATCCGCGTCGTCGGCCTGCTCCCGGCCCGCATCGACACCGACCGGGTCCGCCAGCTGGACGAACTGTCCGGCGACGCGGAAGCCACCCGCGCGGCCAACGAGGCCCGCATCCCGCTCCGCCGCTACGGGACACCGAAGGAGTTCGGCCGCACGGCCGCGTTCCTGCTCTCGCCCGCGGCGTCGTACCTGACAGGCATCATGCTCCCGGTGGACGGCGGCGCCCGCCACGGCTTCTGAGCCCGAACCCTGGCCCCGGGGCAGCCCTCGGGGCCCCCTCTGGGGGCGGGAGCAGGCCCCCGCTTCCGGCCTCGGTACCCGGGAGAGACCCCCGGAGGGGCTCGGGAAGGGGCGGGGCGGGGAAAGACGCGGCCGCCTCAACTCACGCGCTGCGCCCCATGCTTGACCCCCCGCAGCCGCACCTCCGCCGGCAACTCCGCAAGCCCCGCCGAGTCGCGGGCGTGCGCCAGCGCCTCCCCCTCCAGTCGCGCGAGCGACCCCGCCGGCGAGGCATGCGCCTCCAGAACCAGTACGGCCCGAGCCGCGGGCGCGGACCGCCGGCCGACCAGCGCGACGTGTGCCCGGGACACTCCGTCCAGCGACTCCGCCTCGCCCACGAACACCGCCTCAAGCGCGCGGCCGCGCAGCAGCGCCCCTTCGCCGTCCCCGGAGTCGACCAGGATCTCAGCGAGGCGGGGCCGGCGGAACTGGGCGAGCAGCCACCACAGGGCGAGCAGCACGACCACGGCGAGCACGGCGAGCACCACCGGCCACCACCAGCCCTGGTCGTGCCAGTGGACCCGGCGTGACCTGCTCAGGAGCACCGCGTGCCGATCGCCCCAGGGCCACCACGACGGGACCGCCAGGCCGAAGCCGGCGGCGAGTACCGCGCCGCCCGCGAGGAACAGCACAAGCCCGGCAAGGCCCAGCAGCACCCGGTTGACCGTCCGCAGCATGTCTCAGCCCTTCCGTGCCGGGCGGCTCACGTGGACCGCGAGACCGGGCGGCCTGGCCAGGCCGAGGTCCCGGATGCCCGCGTCCAGCGCCGCGTCCAAGTCGGCCCGTACGTCGTCGAGTTCACGGAAGTGCGACAGGGCGCGCACCACGACTTTGGAACGCCTCATGCGTACCCGCGCCGACTGGACGCCGGACACCTCCATCACCCGGTCGCGCAGGACGAGCGCCGCGGCCGTCCGGTCGAGCCCGGCCCGCACGGCCGCCGATTCGCGCCGCATCGGCAAAACGCCGCGGAGTCCCGGGGTGGCCGCGAGCACGATCAGCCAGATCCCGATCAGCGCCACGGCGCCCGCGCCCGCGAGCACCGCCACGTCATCGACGGGGTGGTGCGCGAGCCATCCGGCCAGCCGGACCCGCCAGTACATCGCGGGGCGGTGGGCGCGTACGGCGGCGATGTCGTAGAGGAGCAGTCCGGCCGCCGCCAGGACCACCAGGGCGAGCAGCCCGGCGGGCACCCGGCGCATCGACCAGAAGCGGCCCGCCCGGCCCGCCTCGCCGTGCGCGAGGACCGGCACCGGGTCGTAGTCGGCGGCGGACGCCGACTGGTCGAGGCCACGGCCGGCGGCCGGATCCTGCTCGATCACCGGCAGCCGTCGCGTGCTGTCGTCGGGTTCCTGCGGCTGGCTCATCGGATCCTCCCCGGGTCCGCCGCGCCCGTGTGCGCCGAGTGCAGCCGTTCGATCTGCACCGCCACTTCGGGCACCTCCATCCCCGCCAACGCCCTTACCCGCTCGGCGACTCGGTGACGCACCGCACCGCACTGGCGGCCGATGTCACCGGGGTAGCCGAGTTCCAGGCCGACCCGGACGCGGGCGCTTTCCTGGTGCACGGTGACCGTGGCGCGCGGAGGTGCGCCGCCCTCGGGGATCCTGTCCAGCGCCTCCCGGGCCGCCTGCGCGGCGATCTTCGCGACGACCCGGTCGGCGATCCGGGTGGCGCCGCGCTCGGCGGCCTCGATCCGTCCGGACACCGTCATCGATCAGCGCCGCCGGTCGCCGCGGTCGCGGGGCCGGAAGAAGTCACCGGGTTCGAGGTCGCCCTCCAGGAACCGGCCCACCACGAAGCCGATCGCGCCGAGCGCCGCGACCAGCACGAACGCCCCGAAGCCGCCGAAGTATCCGGCGAATCCGAGCGCCATGCCGGCCACCAGGCCTACCACCGCCATGCTCATGCTGAGCTCCTCACGCAGGGACACACGCGGAAAACAGGGTTGAGGACAGGGGTTACTGAAGCCGGGACTCCGGCTCGTCCTCTTCCTCGTCGGGCAGCTTCACATCGCTGACGGCGATGTTGACCTCGACGACTTCGAGGCCCGTCATCCGTTCCACCGCCGAGATGACGTTCTCGCGGACGTCGCGGGCGACATCGGTGATGGACACTCCGTAATCGACGACGATTTCGAGGTCGAGCGCGGTCTGCACCTCGCCCACCTCGGCCTTCACCCCGCGCGTGACAGCCGATTTGCCGCCGGGCACCCGGTCCCGCACCGCTCCGAACGTACGGGAGAAGCCACTGCCCATGGCGTGGACTCCCAGTACGTCGCGGGCCGCGAGACCGGCGATCTTCTCGACCACGCCGTCGGCGATCGTGGTGCGGCCGCGTCCTGCCGGATCGCCGCCGCCCCGCTTGCCGAGCGAGGCCTTCCGGGCGTACTCGGCCGGGTCGCCCGACGGGTCGTGCTCGGGTGTGCCGGACCTGTTGCGCTGTGCGGTGTCGCTCATGACCGTTCATCCCTTCGCCCTTGGACTCCGTTGCCCACATTAAGCGTGGTTGCCCCGACTCGCCCCCGCAATGAGGCAGGCTGGAACCATGACGGGTGACGGATGGAGTGCCGCGGTACGGCGTCGACTGGGCCTGGGCCGGCTGCTCGCTCTCGGTGGTCCCGAGGACGGCACCTGGATCACCGAACGGGCCGCGACCGCGGTGCTGAGGGCCGCGGTGGGGCAGCTGCCCGGCCTTGCCGTGACGTCCCTGCGGCTCGCCCCGGCCGACCCCGACGCACCGGCCGAGCCCGTGGTTCCGGCCCCGCCGAGCGCCCTGCCGCCGACGGCGCTGCGCATTTCGGCGGAGCTCACCGCCCGGGGCGACCAGCCGCTGCCGGAGCTTGCCGCGGGCCTGCGGGACGCCCTGCTCGCGGCGGCGGACGACCGGCTCGGCCTGGTGGTCTCGGACGTCGACCTGCGCGTGACGGCCCTGCTCGACGTCCTCCCCGATCCCCCGCTCGGCGGTCCCCCACCCGGCGCAGCCGAGCCCGCGGCGACGGCGGCCGCGGCGGCCGCGCTGTCGACCCCGGGCGTCGCCCACCTGACCGCGGAACTGGGCTCCCCGGTGCACACGACAGCCGGACACATCCGGCTGGAACTGGCGACAACACCCCCGCACCACCCCCTGGAGGTGGCCCGAGCGGTCCGCAGCGCGGTAGCAGCGGTCGTCCCAGAGGCGGAGTCGGTAGCGGTCCTGATCACCTGGTCCGGCTGACCGGCACACGATCCGGACCGCACGACCAAGCCGTGCGAGGTCAGGGGCAGCGCCCCCGACAACACCCCGCGGGGTGCGGGCCGGCTCAGTCCGAGAGACCGGCCAGGTCGCGCAGACGCCGGGCCTGAGCGGCCCGCTCGGCAACGCGCTGGTCCTCGTAGTCCCGCCCCACGGCCCCCCTCAGCAGTGCCTTCGTCTCGACCACCGCATCCCGAGGAGCGGCAAGCAGCGCTCCTGCCAAGTCCCGTACCGCGGAGTCGAGTTCGGCACCCGGCACGGCAAGGTTGGCGAGGCCGACGCGCTCGGCCTCCTCGGCCCCCACGAACCGCCCCGTCGCACAGATTTCGAGCGCGCGGGCGTACCCGACGAGCCCGACGAGCGGATGCGTGCCGGTGAGGTCGGGGACGAGTCCGAGGCTGGTCTCGCGCATGGCGAACTGCACGTCCTGCGCGACGACCCGCAGATCACAGGCCAGGGCGAGCTGGAAGCCCGCACCGATCGCATGCCCCTGGACGGCCGCGATCGACACGATGTCGTTGCGGCGCCACCAGGTGAACGCCTCCTGGTACTCGGCGATGACCGCGTCGAGCTCCTCGTCGGAGCCGCGCGCGAGGTCGATGAACGAGGGCTCGCCGTCGAAGCCTTCGGGAGTGAAGGCCTGGCGGTCGAGGCCGGCGGAGAAGGACTTGCCCTCCCCGCGCAGCACGACCACGCGCACGCTGCCCGGCAGCGACCGTCCGGCGTCCGCCAACGCCCGCCACAGAGCGGGAGACTGAGCGTTGCGCTTGCCCGGATTGGTCAGGGTCACCGTGGCGACCGCGTCGGCGACGGAGAGCCGGACGCCGTCCTTGTCGAATACCTCTACCTCAGGTGCGGGCGAAGCCATGGAGCGCCTCCGGGTCAGTGGCCGTCAGTGCATGACCGCGACGGCGGTCATTAAGTGACTGCACAGTAACCACCCGGTCGACCGCACGGCCGACCGGGTGGTCACCACCGGACCCGGGGGACCACAGGGGACGCCGGACCTGCCTCGGTCAGGCCGAGGCGGCCTTCTTGCCCCGTGTCGCTCCGCCGCGTCCGCGGAGAGTGACCCCGGACTCGCTGAGCATCCGGTGGACGAATCCATAGGAGCGGCCGGTTTCCTCGGCCAGCGCCCGGATACTCGCACCGGAGTCGTACTTCTTCTTCAGGTCTGCCGCGAGCTTGTCGCGCGCGGCGCCGGTTACCCGGCTGCCCTTCTTCAGAGTCTCGGCCACCCGTGCCTCCTCATGGGAAGTGCGCTCTGGACTTCTCATGATCACCCCTTCCGCCCGTCCTGGCCACCCATTCGGCAAGGTCCGTACGACGACCTCCGGGTCCGGGGAGCCGTCCGACCGGAGCAGAATGGCGCATTCCGGCGGGGCTTGGACATGTCCGGGCCTGAAAGTCGAGACGAAACGCCAGGTCAGCGCTGTGTTCCGGGTCACACAAGGAAAAAGGCCCGTCCCAGAGGGGACGAACCTTGATCCAGCGCATCCCACGCCGGGGTACGAGACGCACTCACTCAGATTGAGGATCACGGCTGAGCCGAATGATCCATGAGGAGTGGATCAGCGGTTGGATCATGCACGGATCCCGCCGCCTGACGCCCGGGATCAGGCGAGCGCGACCAGATCCGCGTAGTCGGGGCCCCACAGGTCCTCGACCCCGTCCGGGAGCAGGATGATCCGCTCCGGCTGGAGCGCCTCGACCGCGCCCTCGTCGTGGGTGACCAGGACGACGGCGCCCTTGTACGTGCGCAGCGCGCCCAGGATCTCCTCGCGGCTGGCGGGGTCGAGGTTGTTGGTGGGCTCGTCGAGCAGCAGAACGTTGGCGGAGGAGACGACGAGGGTGGCCAGGGCGAGCCGGGTCTTCTCGCCACCGGAGAGCACTCCGGCCGGCTTGTCCACGTCGTCGCCGGAGAAGAGGAACGAGCCGAGCGTCTTGCGGACCTCTACGAGGTCGAGGTCCGGGGCGGAGGAACGCATGTTCTCCAGGACCGTGCGATTGGGATCGAGGGTCTCGTGCTCCTGCGCGTAGTAGCCCATCTTCAGCCCGTGGCCCGGCGTGACCTCGCCGGTGTCCGCCTTCTCGGCGCCGGCGAGCAGCCGCAGCAGCGTCGTCTTGCCCGCACCGTTCAGTCCGAGGATGACGACCCGCGAGCCCTTGTCGATGGCCAGGTCGACGTCGGTGAAGATTTCGAGCGAGCCGTACGACTTCGACAGGCCCTCCGCGGTCAGCGGGGTCTTGCCACAGGGCGCGGGCTCCGGGAAGCGCAGCTTGGCGACCTTGTCGGAGACGCGTACCGCCTCCAGGCCGGACAGCAGGCGCTCGGCGCGCTTGGCCATGTTCTGCGCGGCGACCGTCTTGGTGGCCTTGGCGCGCATCTTGTCGGCCTGCGAGTTGAGGGCGGCGGCCTTCTTCTCGGCGTTCTGGCGCTCGCGCTTGCGGCGCTTCTCGTCGGCCTCGCGCTGCTGCTGGTAGAGCTTCCAGCCCATGTTGTAGACGTCGATGTTGGCGCGGTTGGCGTCCAGGTAGAAGACCTTGTTGACGACCGTCTCGACCAGGTCGACGTCGTGGGAGATCACGATGAAGCCGCCGCGGTAGGACTTGAGGTAGTCGCGCAGCCACACGATGGAGTCGGCGTCGAGGTGGTTGGTCGGCTCGTCCAGGAGCAGGGTGTCGGCGTCCGAGAAGAGGATCCGGGCGAGCTCGATGCGACGGCGCTGACCGCCGGAGAGCGTGTGCAGCGGCTGGCCGAGCACCCGGTCGGGCAGGCCTAGCGCCGCGGCGATGGTGGCGGCCTCGGCCTCGGCGGCGTACCCGCCCTTGGTGAGGAACTCGGTCTCCAGGCGCTCGTACTTCTTCATCGCCTTCTCACGCGTGGCGCCCTTGCCGTTCGCCATGCGCTCCTCGTTCTCGCGCATCTTGCGCAGGACTTCGTCGAGGCCGCGGGCGGACAGGACGCGGTCGCGGGCGAGGACGTCGAGGTCGCCGGTGCGCGGGTCCTGCGGCAGATAGCCGACCTCGCCCGAGCGCGTGATGGTGCCGGCGGCCGGGACGCCCTCGCCGGCCAGGCACTTGGTGAGGGTGGTCTTGCCCGCTCCGTTGCGGCCGACCAGGCCGATGCGGTCGCCCTTGGCGACGCGGAAGGAAGCGGACTCGATGAGGATTCGGGCGCCGGCGCGCAGCTCGATGCCGGTGGCGGTGATCACGGAAAGACTCCAGGGCGGAATGGACGGCGGACGGGACGGGGGTCGCGGAGGTCGACGCCGTCTAATGCACAAGGAGAATTGCCATGGGCCAATTCTAACTGGGCCACGCAACCCGGTTTCGCCGCGGTCCGTGCGCCGCTCACCAGGGAGATCGTTGCCGAGCGGGGTGCGGTCCGGGGTGATCGGGCCGAGCGCATCGGCCGGGGCAGCGAAACAGCCGTACAAAACGGGCGTAGCGCAGTGAACTGTCTGATACTCGGGGTGACGTACGGAGGGCTGCCCGCGTGCCGGCCCCGGTGGATCAGAGGGTGGTGCGCCCCATGCGGTTCGACGACGACGCCGAGCTGGACACATCCGAGGTCCAGGACGCGCGCGGCAGCCGGATCCCGGGCGGCCGGGCCACGGTGGGCGGCGGCGTCGTCGGCTTCATCGCCCTGCTCCTGGCGCTGTTCTTCGGGGTGGGCCCGGAGGAGCTCGGCCTCTCGTCGGGCGACACGACACCGGCGGCCAGTTCCTCGTCCCAGGCGCAGGTGTCGCAGAGCTGCAAGCGCGGCTCGGACGCCAACACCAAGGAGGACTGCCGGATCGTCGCGGTGGTCAACAGCGTGCAGGACTACTGGAGTCAGGAGTTCCCCCGGCGCGGCGGCACGTACTCCCCCGCCCGGACCGTCTTCTTCACCCAGCGGGTCAACACCGCGTGCGGTGCGGCGACTTCGGCGGTCGGCCCGTTCTACTGTCCGGGAGACCGGCAGGTCTATCTCGATCTGGGGTTCTTCGACGAGCTGCGCACCAAGTTCGGCTCCAGCGGCGGCCCCTTCGCGCAGGCGTACGTGGTGGCGCACGAGTACGGGCACCACGTCCAGAACCTGATGGGCACCTTGCGAAAGGCGCAGAACGGCCAACAGGGCGCCAACAGCGATGCGGTGAAAGTGGAGTTGCAGGCCGACTGCTACGCCGGTGTCTGGGCACACCACGCGACGACCACCGCGGACCCCTCGACGGGCCGCCCGCTGATCACCAGCCTCACCGGCCAGGACATCAAGGACGGGCTGGACGCGGCGGCCGCCGTGGGCGACGACCGGATCCAGGAGAGGTTCCAGGGCCGGGTGACCCCGGAGACCTGGACACACGGCTCGGCACAGCAGCGCCGGCAGTGGTTCCACACCGGGTTCCGGAGCGGCGACATGGCGGCCTGCAACACCTTCACGCCGTGAAGTCCGCCGGGCCGGGGCGTTGTCAGTGCCGGGTGCGAGACTGAGATCCAGGTCATAGTCATCGGCCTGGCCACCCAAGGAGTGATCGGTATGAGCGTCTGTCCGACGATTCTCTACAGCGACGCGAAAGCGGCGATCAGCCGGCTCACACACGCCTTCGGTTTCACCGAGGTGTGCGTGTACGAGGGGGAGGACGGCAGCGTGATGCATGCCGAACTGTCCTACGGCACCGGCCTGGTGATGATCGGCTCCAAGGACCGCGCGGGCCTCTTCGCCCAGACGATGGCGGACGCGGGCCCGGTGGGGGTGTACGTGGTGGTGAGCGATGTGGACGCGCACCACAAGCACGCCGCCGAGCAGGGCATGGAGATCCTGATGGAGCCGACGGACCAGGACTACGGCTCGCGGGACTACATGGCGAGGGACGCGGAGGGCAACGTGTGGAGCTTCGGCACGTACGTGCCGGGCGGGGCGGGATGAGGGGGCGGGGGGCGGGGGGCGGCTCGGTCCCGCCCCGGCCGGGGCGGGCACACGCTTGCTAGGCGGAACCGTTGTGGACCTGGAAGGCGGCCCGGCGGACCGCCTTGGCCAGGGCCGGGTCGGGGTGCGCCGCGGCGAGTGCGACCAGGACCTGCACGGTGCGGGGATGTCCCACGGCCCGCACCTCGTCGAGGAGCGCGGGCACCGTGCCCTGCACCGCCGAGTCGAGGTGGCGCACGAGGAGTTCGCTCTCGCCGTGGTCGGCCACGGCGGCGGCGGTGTCGACCCACAGCCAGGTGGCCTCCTCCCGGGTGAGGACACCCAGCACGTCCTCCGGATCGCCGCCCTCGTACTCCGCCAGCCAGAGCAGGGCGTAAGGGCGCAGGGAGGTCTCCGTCGCGGCGGCGCGCACCCCGGGCTCGGCGGGTGCCCCCACCACGCGCAGCGCCTCGAAGGAGAGCCCCCGCAGCAGCGCGTCGTCGCCGCGCGCCGCGTCGAGGAGTTCGGTGACGGCGCTGCCGACGGTGCGGGCGGCGATCCAGGCGCGGTACTCGGCGCGCGCCGGGCCGGGGGTCAGGCCCGCGCAACCGCGCAGCATGTCCTCGGCGGACTGCTCGATGTTCCCGGCCGGACTCTGCGCGGCCACACAGATCTGCTCCAGCTTGACCCAGACCGCCCAGTTGCCGAGCGGGGTCAAGGTGGCCTGGCCCTCGCCGAGGGTGAGCGCGCCGACGGCGGCGAGGCCGGCCAGGGCCCAGCCGAGCAGGTGCGGAAGGAGCGGCGGCAGCGCCTCGGGGTCGGGCTCGGGGCGGTAGGGGACCTCGCAGCGTTCCTCGCGGAGTTCGGCGACCCGCTGCCCGAGCAGGTCGAGCAGGGCCGGGACCAGCACGGGCCCGGCCGAGAGCTGAAGGAGGGAGAGCACCTGGGGCACGGCCTCGACGACCTCGGCGACCGCGGTGGGGGCGATGTCGTCCGGGGCGGGATGGACGATGGACCAGGCGTCGAACAGCGCGACCCAGCCGCGCAGCACGGCCGCGTCGTCGCGGTCCCAGGCGCGCAGCCGCCAGCCCGGACGCACGGTGGCGCCGTGCAGCTCGACGAGCCCGGCGAGCCGTGCACGGTCCCAGCCGGCCCGCACCTGAGTCTGCGTCAGACCGAGTGCGGCGGCGGCCCGCTCGGCGACGGGGGCGGGCAGTGGTCCCGGCCGCCCGGGGCCACAGGCGCCGCCGCGGGCGCGCTCGGCGTCGATCCAGCGGGCGACGCGTACGGCGTCGGCGAGCACCACCCTTGCCTGGCGGGCCAGTTCGGCGGCGGCAGGGGTGCCCGCGGGCGGCCGGGGGGCCGGCCTGGTGCGCCGGTCGGTCACCGCCCTGCGCGCGGTGGCAAGAGGTCGGGCTTCCCTCGGCTGCGGACCGCGGACAAGCCGCAGTCCGGAGTCGCGCGGCAACTTCTCTTCAGGCTTCCGGGAGGTCACGGATGCAGTCTTCCCGTTGACGGCCCGAAAGCCCAAACGGAATCGGCCACGCCTGTCCCTCGGGGGGGACGGCCGGGGTTGCCGGGGCCGGGGTGGGCGACCGGGCGAAGGCCGTCCGCCGGGGGCCGGCGGCGCGCCCGGAACCGGCCACGGCCGCCGTGCCGGTTGCCGCCGGGGTCTCACATGAGGGGGGTCAGGAAGCGGCGCAGGGTTTCCTCGTAGCGGGGCGGGTCGGCGTTCCACATCGAGGCGTGCGGAGCGTGGGCGACCGTGTGCAGGGTGATCAGTTCGGGGCGCCGGTCGGCGAGTTCGCGGGACGGACCCCAGGGGGCGAGCGTGTCGTCGGGGCCGTGGAAGAGCAGTGTCGGCACGCGCAGCGCCGCGGGGTCGACGGCTTCCTGGAGCCGGTCGCCGTGGATGCCGGTGCGGCCCTGGGCGGCGCGGACGGCGAGCGGCAGCAGCACGCCCGGGGTGCGGCGGGCCGTGGCGAGGGCGCGCAGGGTGAACTCCCAGTCGAGGACGGGTGAGTCGAGGACGATGCCGCTGATGCGCTCGCGCAGCGGGGAGTTCGCGGCGGCGTGCAGGGCCATCGTGGCGCCGGTGGACCAGCCGTGCAGGATGACGCGCTCGGCCCCCGACCGGACGGCGAACCGGATCGCGGCGTCGAGGTCGCGCCATTCGGAGTCGCCGAGGTGGCCGAGGCCGTCCGGCGGGCGGGGCGCCCCGTCGTCGCCGCGGTAGGTGATGTCCAGCACGGGCAGTTGCTGGCGGTGCAGGAAGCCCATGATGTTCAGGGGGTGTTCGCGGGTGGTGCCGAGGCCGTGCACGGTGATCACCCAGGTGGTGCGGGGTCCGGGCACCAACCAGGCTGGCAGCGGGCCGAGTTCGGCCGGGATCTCGACGTCCCGGTGGTCCAGGCCGAGCGCGGTGTGCGGAGTCCCGCGGTGCACCTGGGGGGTGAGCCGCACCCGGTCGCCCGGTGCGACGCCGCCCTGGGTGACTCGCTCCAGTCGGCGTACCACCGTGTCCGCGGTGTGCGGAGCGCCGTCGAGGATGTCACCGACGACCGCGCGGACGCCGTCGCCCTCCAGGCCGTACGTCCCCGGACGCAGCGCGGCGAGCGAGCGCGTCAGGGTGATCCGGCCGGGGGCCGTGGCGTGCACGGTCAGCCGGGGGTCGGTCGGCAGCGGGCGGCCCGGCGGCGCCTTGAGGGCGGCGTCGCTGGCGTAGCGTCCGGCGACGACCGCTGCCGCGCCGACGCCGATGAGTGTGGTGACGGCCGCTGCCGTCTTCATAGCGGGGCGCACGCGTCCAGTCTCGGCCCGGGTCGGCCGCGGTGCCAGTGGGCGGGACCATCGGGGCGGCCTGGCCGCCGCGGACCCGGGGCGCCGCTACGGCTGGCCGTAGCCGCGCAGCCGCTCGGCGGCCTCGTCGAGCTGGGCGGGGCTGAGCAGGGTCGGCGTGCGGCCGGGCAGCGCGGCGGCGGTGAGCCACACGCGGCACATCCACTCCAACTGGGCGGTGCGGTCGTAGGCCTGGGCCAGGCCGGTTCCGTACGTGAGGGCCCCGTGGTTCTGGAGGAGGCATCCGGTGCGGCCCGCCAGGGCACGCAGCATGTTCTCGGCCAGTTCCTCGCTGCCGTACAGGGCGTACGGGGCGACCCGCACCGGGCCGCCGAGCTCGGCGGCCATGTAGTGCACCAGCGGCAGTTCGCCGACGAGCGTGGAGACGGCCGTGGCGTGCACGGCGTGGGTGTGGACGACGGCCCGTGCGTCGGTGTTCCGGTACACCGCGAGATGCATCGGGATCTCGCTGGTGGGCCGGAGCGTGCCCATGACCTGACGGCCTTCGAGGTCGACGGCGACGGTGTCGGAGGGGCCGAGCCGGTCGTAGGGGACGCCGGTCGGGGTGACGAGGACCAGCTCGCCGACCCGGACCGAGACGTTGCCCGAGGTGCCGACGACCAGTCCTTCCGCAGCGGTCCTGCGCGCGGTGTCGATCAGTTCGGCCCAGGCCGCGGCCGTCGCCGCCTCGTCACTCATGCGGCTGATCCTGCCAGGCCCGCCACGGCCGCGGCACGCGGTCGTGGCGCGATCTTCCACTAGCCTCTGGCCGTTTGTTCCGTACGCCGGGACGTACATCGGGACGTACGTCGGGATTCAGGGGGACACCATGGCTCGCGACCACCGTCCGTTCGTGCGCCACCTCGGCATCCGGGCCGCGGTCGCGGCCGTGCTGGCCGCGCTGGCCATGGAGGCACTCGGGCTCGCCGCGCTGCCCGGCGCGGCGGCCGCCGGCAAGCCGCTCGGCGACGACGTCTCCTCGCACCAGAAGAACGTCGACTGGGGTGCCGCGAAGGGCCGGGGCGCGTCGTTCGTCTACGTCAAGGCGACCGAGTCCACCTGGTACCGCAATCCCTACTTCACGCAGCAGTACGACGGCGCCCGGCAGGCGGGCCTGGTCCGCGGCGCCTACCACTTCGCGGTGCCCGACCAGTCGTCCGGCCAGGCGCAGGCGGCGTACTTCGTGCAGCACGGCGGCGGCTGGCGGCGCGACGGCTGGACGCTGCCGCCCGCGCTCGACCTGGAGCACAACCCGTACTCCAACGGCGACAGCAGCGACAAGTGCTACGGGCTGAGCCCCGCCGCGATGACCGAGTGGATCACGGCGTTCAGCGACGAGGTGCACCTGCGTACCGGCCGCCGTCCGGTGATCTACACGACCGCGCCCTGGTGGCACGACTGCACCCGCGACAGCCGGGCTTTCGCCGCCACCCACCCGCTGTGGCTCGCGCGGTACGCCGCCTCGCCGGGGGCGCTGCCGGCCGGCTGGTCGCGCTGGACGTTCTGGCAGTACGCCAATGGCAGCGGAAGCCTGCCGGGTGACCAGAATCTCTTCAATGGGACTTTTGCGCAGTTGAAGAAGTTCGCGAGGGGCTGAGGCCGGGCCGGGAACGGGCTCACGGCGGGCCGAGGAGGCCGACCGCGGGGCTGATGGGGTCAAGAAGCGGCCACATACACCGCCGCGCCCGCCCCAGTTCACCTTCCGTTCACCCAGGTTACTTACGTTCGTCCCGCCACTGACGTCGAACGATTGCCTGGGTAAATGGAACACACCACACTGCTGCTCGCGATTGTGATCGCGACAGCTCTCGTGTTCGATTTCACGAACGGTTTCCACGACACCGCCAACGCGATGGCCACCACCATCTCGACCGGCGCCCTGAAGCCCAAGATGGCGGTCGCCATGTCCGCCGTGCTCAACCTGGTCGGCGCGTTCCTGTCAGTGGAGGTCGCCAAGACGATCTCCGGCGGGATCATCGATGAAAAAGGCATCAGAACCGAGGTGATCTTCGCGGCGCTGGTCGGCGCCATCCTGTGGAACCTGCTGACCTGGCTGCTCGGACTGCCCTCCAGCTCCTCGCACGCCCTGTTCGGCGGCCTCATCGGCGCCGCGGTCATGTCGGCGGGCTGGTCCTCGGTCCACGGCTCGACCGTCGTCACCAAGGTGCTGCTCCCCGCGGCCGCCGCCCCGATCGTCGCGGGCATCGCCGCGCTGCTCGCCACCAAGCTGACGTACCGGTTCAACCGCAACACCAGCGAGAAGGCCACCGCCAAGGGCTACCGCGCCGGCCAGATCGCCTCCGCCGGCCTCGTCTCGCTCGCCCACGGCACCAACGACGCCCAGAAGACGATGGGCATCATCACCCTCGCCCTGGTCACCAGTGGTGTGCTGCACCCGGGCTCGAACCCCCCGCTGTGGGTCATCGTCTCGGCCGGCATGGCCATCGCGATGGGCACCTACATCGGCGGCTGGCGCATCATCCGCACCATGGGCAAGGGCCTCACCGAGCTCCGGCCGCCGCAGGGCTTCGCCGCCCAGACCGGTGCCGCGACCGTCATCCTGGCCTCCTCGCACATCGGCTTCTCGCTCTCCACCACCCAGGTCTGCTCCGGCTCCGTCATGGGCGCGGGCCTCGGCCGCAAGGGCGGCGTGGTCCGCTGGTCCACCGCCACCCGTATGGTCGTCGCCTGGTGTCTGACGCTTCCGGCGGCCGGACTGGTCGGCGCGGGCGCGGAGTTCCTCACCAAGCAGGGCAGCTGGGGCATCGCCGCCGTCGCCGTGCTCCTGATCGCCGGCTCCGGCGTCATCTGGTCGCTCTCGCGCCGCCAGCCCGTCGACCACACCCACGTCACCAACGACGAGGCGGAGCCCGCCGGTGTCATCACCACCGCGATCGCCGCGGTGAGCCCGCCGCCGACCGGCGTCGCCGTCGCGGCCACCGACCTCAAGGCCACGATCCAGGCCCCGGCCCCGGTGGCCCCCGCCGACCCGCCCACCCCGGCAACGGTCTGACCGGGCATCCGACCAGGAACAGCTAAGGAATCCTCATGCACATCGACTGGGCGTCCCTCGGCTCCGTCTTCGGCGTCAGCCTCGCGGTGACCGTCGGCCTGGTGGGCCTGTTCACCCTCGGCATCGTCGGCCTCACCAAGCAGGAGGCCGCGGCTTCCGGCACCGCCGGCAGCGCGGCCCTGGCCCGCACCGGCGCGTACGCCTGCTTCGCGCTCTGCGCGGCGGCCGTCGCGTACGGGATCTTCTTGATCGTCGCCTGACCCGCGCGTGCTCGCGAACCGCTCTCCGGCTCCGCCGGGGGGCGGTTCGCTGTGTGTCTCGGCACACTCCCGCGCCGCAGGTCAACGGCAAGTTGACGGGTGTTCTCGCAGCGTGGTGGACTGCACCGGCCAGCTACGGCGGCAGAAGAGGAAGCCGGTGCGAATCCGGCGCGGTCCCGCCACTGTCACCGGGGAGCGATCCCCGCGAGCCAGGAACTCTCACCGCCGGTCACGTCGTACCAGGGCGCGGACACCCTGAGTGAGGACCCACCGCCATGCGCGCCTGCCTGTTGAGAAGTACCGCAGTTCCACGCGACGTCCTGGCGGGCTGATCCCGTGCCGGCCGATCGCAGTTTCGCGTACGGCGCCACCGCCGGACTCCTCGGCGACCTGCTGCTCGGCGATCCGCGCCGTGGGCATCCGGTCGCCGCGTTCGGGCGGGCGGCCGGGGCCGTCGAGCGCGTCCTGTGGCGCGACCACCGCGGGTGGGGCGCGCTGCACACCCTCGTGTGCGCGGGCGGCGCCGCGGGCGCCGCGACCCTCCTTTCCCGTGCCGTACGAGGCCGTCCCGCCGCGGCCGCCGCGCTGACCGCCGCCGCCACCTGGACGGTGATGGGCGGCACCTCGCTGGGCCGCGAGGCGCGGGCCATCGGCGGCGCGCTGGCCGCGGGCGACGTGGAGGTGGCCCGGGAGCGGCTGCCGCACCTGTGCGGGCGCGACCCGCAGTCCCTGGACGCGGACCAGATCGCCAGGGCCGTCGTCGAGTCGGTCGCCGAGAACACCTCGGACGCGGTCGTCGGCGCCCTGGTGTGGGGCGCGCTCGCCGGAGTGCCGGGTCTCGTGGGCTTCCGGGCGGTCAACACGCTGGACGCGATGGTCGGGCACAAGTCGGCCAAGTACCGCAGGTACGGCTGGGCTTCGGCGCGCCTGGACGATGTGGCGGGCTGGCCGGGTGCCCGGCTCACCGCCGTCCTCGCGGTGCTCGCGGGCCCGGACAAGAAGGGTGCGCTGCGCGCCTGGCGCGCCGATGCCGCCCGGCACCCCAGCCCCAACGCGGGCCCGGTCGAGGCCTCGTTCGCGGGGGCCCTCGGGGTGCGTCTTGGCGGCACGCTGTCGTACGCGGGGCGCGTCGAGCACCGGCCGGTCCTGAACGCACCGGGGCGGGCCGTCGAAGTCGCGGACATCGAGCGGGCGGTACGGCTCTCGCGCAGGGTGGGCTGGCTGACGCTGGCCACCGCCGTCGCGACGAGGGCCGCTGTGAGGAAGGGACGTACATGGGTGGCGGGCTGCTGATCGCGGGCACGACGTCGGATGCGGGCAAGAGCGTCGTCACGGCCGGCATCTGCCGCTGGCTGGTGCGCCAGGGCGTCAAGGTCGCGCCCTTCAAGGGGCAGAACATGTCGCTGAACTCGTTCGTCACGCGCGAGGGCGCGGAGATCGGGCGGGCGCAGGCGATGCAGGCGCAGGCCGCGCGCGTGGAGCCGACCGCGCTCATGAACCCGGTGCTGCTCAAGCCGGGGAGCGACCGTTCCAGCCAGGTCGTCCTGATGGGCAAGCCGGTGGGCGAGTTGAGCGCCCGCGGCTACCACGGGGGCCGCCAGCAGGCGCTGCTCGGCACCGTCCTGGAGTGCCTGGCCGAGCTGCGGGGCACATATGACGCCGTGATCTGCGAGGGGGCGGGCAGTCCGGCCGAGATCAATCTGCGGCGTACCGACATCGTCAACATGGGCATCGCGCGGGCCGCGCGGCTGCCCGTGGTCGTGGTCGGCGACATCGACAGGGGCGGCGTGTTCGCCTCGTTCTTCGGGACGACGGCGCTGCTGAGCCCCGAGGACCAGGCGCTGGTCGCGGGGTACGTCGTGAACAAGTTCCGGGGCGACGTGACGCTGTTGCACCCCGGCATCGAGATGCTGCGCGGCCTCACCGGCCGGCACACCTACGGGATCCTGCCGTACGCCCACGGCCTCGGCATCGACGAGGAGGACGGCCTCAGGGTCTCCATGCGCGGCGCCGTGCGGGAGTCCGTGGTGGCACCGCCGGTCGGCGAGGACGTGCTGCGCGTCGCGGTCTGCGCGGTGCCGCTGATGTCCAACTTCACCGACGTCGACGCACTCGCGGCCGAACCCGGCGTGGTCGTCCGCTTCGTGGACCGGCCCGAGGAACTCACCGACGCCGACCTGGTGGTGGTGCCGGGAACGCGCGGCACGGTCCGGGCATTGGAGTGGCTGAGGGAGCGGGGACTCGCGGCGGAGCTGGCGCGCCGGGCCGCCGAGGGGCGCCCGGTGCTCGGGATCTGCGGTGGCTTCCAGCTGCTCGGCGAGCACATCGAGGACGACGTCGAGTCGAAGGCGGGCTCGGTGCCCGGTCTCGGGCTGCTACCCGTGCGGGTGCGGTTCGCCGCCGAGAAGACCCTCGCGAGGCCGGTCGGCGAGGCCCTCGGCGAACGCGTCGAGGGGTACGAGATCCACCACGGCGTGGCCGAAGTCCTGGGCGGCGAGCCGTTCTTGGACGGCTGCCGCACCGGCGCTGTGTGGGGTACGCACTGGCACGGCTCGCTGGAGAGCGACGGCTTCCGGCGCCGGTTCCTGGAGCAGGTCGCGCGGGCCGCGGGGCGCCGGTTCGTGCCCGCGCCCGGCACGTCGTTCGGCGCGCTGCGCGAGGAGCAGCTGGACCGGCTGGGCGACCTGATCGAAGAACACGCGGACACCGGCGCCCTGTTGAGGCTGATCGAGCAGGGCCCGCCCGCCGGGCTGCCGTTCATCCCGCCGGGGGCGCCATGACCACCCCCGCGAGCCCGTGGCGTACAGCACTACTCGAAGGAGAGATCAGCACATGAGCACCCGGTATCCGTTCACCGCCGTCGTCGGCATGGACGACCTGCGCCTTGCGCTGCTCCTGAACGCGGTGAGCCCGGCCGTGGGCGGCGTCCTCGTCCGGGGTGAGAAGGGCACCGCGAAGAGCACGGCCGTCCGTGCCCTCGCGGACCTGCTGCCCGAGGTGGCGGTGGTGGCGGGCTGCCGCTTCAGCTGCGACCCCGCGGGGCCCGACGACCGGTGCCCGGACGGGCCGCACGAGGCCGGGCCGGGCGTCGCCCGCGCGGCGCGCATGGTCGAGCTTCCGGTGGGCGCATCCGAGGACCGTCTGGTGGGCGCCCTCGACATCGAGCGCGCGCTCGGCGAGGGCGTGAAGGCCTTCGAGCCGGGGCTGCTCGCGGACGCCCATCGCGGCATCCTGTACGTCGACGAGGTCAACCTGCTCCACGACCACCTCATCGACCTGCTGCTCGACGCCGCCGCGATGGGGTCCTCGTACGTGGAGCGCGAGGGCGTCTCGGTGCGGCACGCCGCGCGGTTCCTGCTGGTGGGGACGATGAACCCGGAAGAGGGCGAGCTGCGGCCGCAGTTGCTCGACCGGTTCGGGCTGACCGTCGAGGTCGCGGCCTCGCGGGAGCCCGAGCAGCGGGTGGAGGTCGTACGGCGCCGGCTGGCCCACGACGACGACCCGGTCGCGTTCGCCTCCCGCTGGGCCGCGGAGGAGGGCGCGCTGCGGGCCAGGATCGTGGCCGCGCGCGAGCTCCTGCCCTCCGTCGTGCTCGGGGACGCGGCGCTGCTCCAGATCGCCGCCACCTGCGCGGCGTTCGAGGTGGACGGCATGCGCGCCGACATCGTGATGGCGCGGACGGCGACGGCGCTGGCCGCCTGGGACGGGCGTACGGACGTGACGAGTGAGGACGTCCGGCAGGCCGCGCTGCTCGCTCTGCCGCACCGCCGCAGGCGAAACCCCTTCGATGCGCCGGGGCTCGACCAGGACAAGCTCGACGAGACGCTGGACCGGTTCAAGAACGACAACGCGCCCCCCGAGTCCCCCGAGTCCACCGAGTCCACCGAGTCCACCGAGTCCACCGAGTCCACCGGGAACGAGGACGACGACGATCCGGACCCGGGTCCCCAGGGGCCGGGCGGTCCCGGCGGGGGCGGGGGCATCCCGCCGCAGGGCGGTGCCCCCGACGGCGCGGCCGGGAGTCCCCAAGCCTCACAAGCCCCCGAGGTGCCGGAGACTTCCGGGGCCCCCTCCCCCGCCGGGCCCGGCGAGCGCGCGGCGGTGCAGGCCGCCGAGCCGTTCCGGACGAAGATGCTGAGCGTGCCCGGTCTTGGCGAGGGCGCGGCGGGCAGGCGTTCGCGGGCCCGTACCGAGCACGGCAGGACGACCGGTTCGCGGCGGCCCCAAGGGGCGCTCACCAAGCTGCACTTGGCGGCGACCGTGCAGGCCGCGGCCCCCCACCAGCGGGCGCGCGGCCGGTCGGGCCGCGGTCTGGTGGTGCGGCGGGACGATCTGCGCCAGGCCACCCGCGAGGGCCGCGAAGGCAATCTCGTGCTGTTCGTGGTGGACGCGTCGGGGTCGATGGCGGCCCGGCAGCGGATGAGCGCGGTCAAGGGGGCGGTGCTCTCGCTGCTGCTCGACGCCTACCAGCGGCGCGACAAGGTCGGTCTGATCACGTTCCGCGGCAAGGACGCGGAACTGGCGCTGCCGCCCACCTCGTCGGTGGACGCGGCGGCCGCCCGGCTCGCGACGCTGCCCACCGGCGGCCGCACCCCACTGGCGGCCGGGCTTTTGAAGGCGCACGACGTCCTGCGCGTGGAGCGGCTGCGCGATCCCTCGCGGCGGCCGCTGCTCGTGGTCGTCACCGACGGCCGGGCGACGGGCGGCCCCGAGCCGGTGGCGCTCGGCACCCGGGCCGCCCGGCTGCACGCCGCCGAGGGCACCGCGTCGGTGGTGGTGGACTGCGAGTCGGGGATGGTTCGGCTCGGGCTCGCGGGAGAGCTCGCGCGCGAACTGGGCGGCAGCGCCGTCACGTTGGACGAACTGCGGGCGGATTCCATCGCCGGTCTTGTCAAGGACGTACAGGGAACTTCGAGGAGGGCCGCTTAATGCCGCAGGGACAGGTCAGTGTCGTACCCGAGGACGGTCTGACGACGCGTCAGCGGCGTAACAGGCATCTGGTCATGGTGCACACGGGTGTCGGCAAGGGGAAGTCGACGGCCGCGTTCGGGATGGCGCTGCGCGCCTGGAACCAGGGCTGGCCCATCGGGGTGTTCCAGTTCGTGAAGTCGGCGAAGTGGAAGGTCGGCGAGGAGAACGCGCTGAAGGTGCTCGGGGCGTCCGGCGAGGGCGGCGCGGTGGACTGGCACAAGATGGGCGAGGGCTGGTCCTGGATCCAGCGGGAGCCCGCCGAGGGCGAGCCCAGCCACGAGGACAAGGCCCGCGAGGGCTGGGAGCAGGTCAAGCGCGACCTGGCGGCCGAGACGTACAAGTTCTACGTGCTCGACGAGTTCGCCTATCTGCTGCACTGGGGCTGGGTCGACGTCGAGGAGGTCGTCTCGGTGCTTCGCGACCGTCCGGGCACCCAGCACGTGGTCATCACCGGCCGCAACGCACCTGAGCAGCTGGTGGAGTTCGCGGATCTGGTGACGGACATGTCCAAGGTCAAGCACCCGATGGACGCCGGTCAGAAGGGCCAGCGGGGCATCGAGTGGTAGCACGTCTCGTCATCGCCGCCCCGTCGTCGGGCAGCGGGAAGACCACCGTCGCGACGGGGCTGATGGCCGCGTTCGCGCAGGCCGGGCTCGCGGTGTCGCCGCACAAGGTGGGCCCGGACTACATCGACCCCGGGTACCACTCGCTGGCGACCGGCCGCCCCGGCCGGAACCTGGACGCGTACATGTGCGGCCCCGAGCTCGTGGCCCCGCTGTTCGCGCACGGGGCGCGCGGCTGCGACCTCGCCGTGGTCGAAGGGGTAATGGGGCTGTACGACGGGGCGAGCGGCCTCGGTGAACTCGCCTCCACCGCCCAGGTGTCCAAGCTTCTGCGCGCCCCGGTGGTCCTCGTCGTGGACGCCTCCTCGCAGTCGCGGTCGGTGGCGGCGCTGGTGCACGGCTTCGTGTCCTTCGACCCACAGGTGCGGATCGGGGGCGTGATCCTGAACAAGGTGGGCTCGGATCGGCACGAGGCACTGCTGCGGGAGGCCATGGAGGACGTGGGGGTGCCGGTTCTCGGCGCCCTGCGCCGCGCCCCTCAGGTCGACACCCCGTCCCGCCACCTGGGCCTGGTACCGGTGGCGGAACGCCGGGCCGACGCGGTGGCCGCGGTGGCGGCGATGGCGGAGCAGGTGCGGGCGGGCTGCGATCTGGACGCGCTGCTCGCCCTGGCGCGGACGGCTCCGCCGCTGGGCGTGCAGCCGTGGGAGCCGGGGTCCGCACTCGGCCCCGACCAGTCGGCGCGGGGCTCCGCCGCCGCCCTTCGGGCTCAGCGAAATCCAGCCCCTCCGGCGTTTGAGGAGGGAGGGTCCGGGGGCAAAGCCCCGGGTTCGGGGAGGAACGGGGTGGGGACGGCCCCGGCACGGCGGCCCGTCGTCGCCGTCGCGGGCGGCTCCGCGTTCACGTTCTCCTACGCCGAGCACACCGAGCTCTTGGCCGCCGCCGGCGCGGAGGTCGTCACCTTCGACCCGCTCCGGGACGAGCAACTCCCACCCGGCACCGGCGGGTTGGTGATAGGCGGCGGCTTTCCCGAGGTGTACGCGGCCGAGCTGTCCGCCAACGAACGGCTCCGCAAGGCCGTCGCCGAGCTCGCCCGCTCGGGCGCGCCCGTGGCCGCCGAGTGCGCGGGCCTGCTCTATCTGGCGCGCTCCCTCGACGGGCAGCCCATGTGCGGGGTGCTCGACGCCGACGCTCGCATGTCGGGCCGCCTCACCCTCGGCTACCGGGAGGCAGTCGCGGTGCGCGACAACAGCCTGGCCGTCGCGGGTACCCGGCTGCGCGGCCACGAGTTCCACCGCACCGTCATCGAGCCGGGCGCGGGAGCCACCCCCGCCTGGGGTCTGGTGCACCCGGAGCGCCGGGTCGAGGGCTTCGTGCAGGGCGGCGTGCACGCGAGCTACCTGCACACCCACTGGGCGGCCCGCCCCGAGGTGGCCCGCCGCTTCACCGAGGGCTGCGCGGGATGACACGCTCAGCCCGCGATGCCCACCACCAGCCAGATGAATCCCACGCCCGCGACCGTGAACAGCAGCGTCGACAGCGCGGGGTGGTCGTGGTGGGCCTCTGGGAGGATCTCGGCGGCAGCCAGATAGAGGAGCACGCCGCCGAAGAAGCCCAGATAGCTGCCGAGCAGCTGCGCCGGAAGGGTGAAGAGCAGCGTCGAGGCGGCGCCCACCATCGGGGCCAGCGCATCGGCGACCAGCATCGCCACCGCCTTGCGCCTCTCGTTCCCGTACAGGCTGGTGATCGTGTACGTGTTGAAGCCGTCGGCGAAGTCGTGGGTGATCACGGCGAGGGCCACGGCGACGCCCATGCCGCCGCCCACCTGGAAGGCCGCGCCGATCGCGACGCCGTCCATCAGACTGTGTCCGACCATCGCGGACGCGGCCGTGAGGCCGACCTGCGGAACCCTTTCGTCGCCCGCTCCGTGTGCCGCCTGGCGGACCGCGAGTACCCGCTCCACGACGTGCGCGAACAGGAAGCCGCCGACGAACAGGAGCAGCGCCCGCGGCACCCCGAAGACGTCGTCGCCGGCCGCGTCCAGGGCCTCCGGCAGCAGGTCGAGCCCGACCACGCCGAGCATGAGCCCGCCGGCGAGGCCGAGCACGAGGTGGCGCCGGTCGGTGACCCGCTGGGCGGTCCAGCCGCCCACCAGGGTCATCAGGAACGCGCCGAGCGCGACGATTACCGCCATGCGCCCTTGCTAACCGACGCGGCCCCTACTCCGCACGTCCACCTTTTCCCCCGCCGCGGTACCAGAGCGGCCTGAGAGGAACCAGCCATGGCCGACGACGCCACCCGCGGCACACCCGCCCCCGCCCCGCAGGACGCCGGGGCCCCGCTCGTCGTGGGGGTCGGCGCCTCGAAGGGGGTCTCGGCCGACGAGGTGCTCGGCCTGATCGGGGCCGCGCTCGCGGACGCGGGTCTCGACGGGTGCGCCGTCGCCGCGCTAGCCACGGTGGACGGCAAATCGCGGGAGCCGGGCATCGTGCGGGCCGCGGCGAAGCTCGGGGTGCCGATCGTCTCGTACGGAGCCGATGAGCTGGCGGCGGTAGGGGTGCCGCGCGGCTCGCAGGCGGTACTGGCCGCCGTCGCGACCCCTTCCGTGGCGGAGGCCGCCGCGCTGGCCGGGGGCGGCGAACTGCTCGTGCCCAAGCGGAAGTCGAGCCCGGCGGGCCGGCCCGCGATGGCGACCTGCGCGATCGTACGACGCCGCCCAGCCGCCCCGCGGAACGCCGGGGCGCCTTCCGAAGCCGAACACGATCTGCGGCATCACGGTGACGCCGAAGTACGTGACGGTGGGGGCGAGTTGACGGATCTCGCGGTCAATGTCCGCACGGGCACGCCCCCGGTCTGGCTGCGGGAGCGCATCGCCGATTCGCTGACCGGGCTCGCCGCCTACCCGGACGGCCGGGCGGCCCGCGCGGCGGTGGCCGACCGGCACGGGTTGCCGGTGGAGCGGGTGCTCCTGACGGCGGGCGCCGCGGAGGCCTTCGTCCTGCTGGCCCGTTCCCTGACGTTTCGTCAGCCTGTGGTGGTGCACCCGCAGTTCACGGAGCCGGAGGCGGCACTGCGCGATGCGGGGCACGAGGTGCGGCGGGTGCTGCTGCGGGCCGAGGACGGTTTCCGGCTGGACCCCGCGGCCGTGCCGGACGACGCGGACCTGGTGGTGGTCGGCAATCCGACGAATCCCACGTCCGTGCTGCACCCGGCCGACACACTGGCCCGACTCGCGCGCCCGGGGCGGGTGTTGGTGGTGGACGAGGCGTTCATGGACGCGGTGCCGGGCGAGCGCGAGGCCCTCGCGGGGCGCACCGACCTTCCCGGTCTGGTCGTACTGCGCAGCCTGACCAAGACGTGGGGGCTCGCCGGGCTGCGGATCGGTTACGTACTGGCCGGACCCGAAACGATCGCCGCACTCCAGCGGGCCCAGCCGCTGTGGCCGGTGTCGACTTTGGCGCTGGTCGCGGCGGGCGCCTGCGTGGAGCCCCACGCGCTGGCGGAGGCCGAGGCCGCGGCGGTGCGGATCGCCGAGGACCGGGCCCATCTCCTGGCGGGGCTCGGGGAGTTCGAGGACGTCCTGACGGTGGAACCGGCCGAAGGCCCGTTCGTCCTGATGCGCGTCGAGGGTGCGGCGGAGGTCAGGGAGCGGCTGCGCGGTCTCGGTTTCGCCGTCCGGCGCGGCGACACGTTCCCGGGCCTCGGTCCCGACTGGCTGCGCCTCGCGGTCCGCGACCGCACCACCACCAACCGCTTCCTCCAGGCCCTGGACCAGGCGCTGACCCTGACCGGGCGCTGAAGGGGCGGCGGACAAGCGCACGAGGCCGAGCGCTGGGCGGTCCCGTCCGGGAGCCCTTTCGGGCCTCCGGCCGAGACCGCCCTGTGCAAGCCCGGCGCGCCACCGCGCCCCCGAAGGGGCGCGGGAACCGCGCCACAAGACACGGTCAACCGCGGCCGGGCGAGCCCCCCTCCCCGCGGAGCGCCTACTCTGCGCGGCCGCCCCGCGCCCGGGTCAGGACCAGCGCGCCCGCGCCGCCCACCAGCAGGACCGCCGCGCCACCGGCGAGGTACGGCGTGGCCGAACTCCCCCCCGTCTGCGCGAGCTTGGTGTCCGCGGCGCCGCTCTGCGCCTTCACATCCGTACCGGCCGGAGCCTTCGCCGGGGCGCCCTTGGCCACGGTGCCGCCCTGTGCCGGCGGTTCGGGCGCCTTGGGCGTCTCGCAGGTCGCTTCGGCGAGGGTGACCTCGCCCTTGACGTCGGCGACGTTCAGATGGAGCGGGTTGACCGACACCTTCAGCTGAAGGGCGACGGCCGCGGCGGTGCGCGACGTCGTCGTGGTCTTCGACAGGTCGAGGGTGACCTCGCCGACCCCCGGTACCTGCACGCGCGTGGTGCCGCCGGACGACAGGGTGACCTTGCGCCCGAGCACGGTCACCGCGCCCAGCACATTGGACTGGGCGACCGGCGCCCGGCCCGCCTCGCAGACCGCGCTGGACGTCACTTCGCCGACCTCCACCAGGGAGAGCAGCGGCAGCCCCGGCACATGCAGCCGGGCGTTGACGAGCCGGGTGGAGCCCGCCGCCTTCTTCGCGTCGGCGCTCGCCCTGGCCGTGGCGACGTCCGCCTTCAGCACATCGACGGGCCGGCCGCCGCCGACCGCGTCGAGCTTCACGGTCAGCGCGGTCCTGTCGGCGCCGGCCGGCGCCTGTACCTCGTTGAGCGTGGCCTTGAGCGGTACGTCGACGGCCTTGTTGAGCAGGGAGACGTCGAGCCCGGTGCGCAGCACGACGGCACTGGCCCGGCCCCCGCTGTCGCCCGGTCCGCCGGTGGCTCGCGCCGGCGCCGCGAGCAGCAGCGGTCCGGCGGCGAGCGCCACACAGGCCGCGATCCGGGCGGAGCGGCGGCCGAGGGGACGACAGGCGGCCGGACCGGGTGCGGGCAGGCGGAAGTTGTTGCTGTTCAAAATGGTGGAACCCCCACTGGAGACATGACTGTCCGGGCGCCCGCCACGGGGACTCGTGGGACTCCTGCGAATCACGGGGCGCGCCTGCGACTTGAGACACCGGAATCTTTACGCACTGAGAGTGAACTGACAGTAGCGTGGCGTGAGTTCACCCCAAAGGGTGGTTTCCGTGCCTGTATTCGATTCTTCCGGCACAGGAGTTCCCGCTCGTCACCGCCACCCCGGGCCGCACCCCCTACGCCACCCCACCACCCGGCGTACGCATGAAAGTGCTCAACGAATCGGCACGCCACGCGTAACGCCCGGTCAACCGCGAGTTCTCCGGCGAGCCCGACCCCGCGCTCGCCCCGCTCAGCCCGCTGACCGACCGGACCGGCCTGGGCCACGGGCCGACCTGACCGACCGGCGGGGTACGCCGCCAAATCGCCCCGCCGCAGCGGGAGTTGGCCGCCCGTCAGCCCACCACGCGTCCGTTGAGCACGATCCGGCTCGGCGCCGCGAGGGCCCGCACGTCCACGCGCGGGTCCTGGTCGTAGACCACCAGGTCGGCCGGGGCTCCCTCGTCGAGCCCCGGGCGCCCCAGCCAGGACCGGGCGCCCCAGGCCGTCGCGGAGAGCGCGTCGAGCGCCGGGATGCCCGCCTTGACGAGTTCGGCGACCTCGGCCGCGACCAGGCCGTGGGCGAGCGAGCCGCCCGCGTCCGTACCGACGAAGACGGGCACCCCCGCGTCGTACGCCGAGCGCACCGTGTCGTAGCGGCGCTCGTACAGCCGCCGCATATGGGCCGACCACAGCGGGAACTTGGCCTCGCCGCCGTCCGCGAGGTGCGGGAACGTGGCGATGTTGACCAGCGTCGGGACGATCGCGACGCCGCGCTCGGCGAACAGCGGAATGGTGTCCTCGGTCAGCCCCGTGGCGTGCTCGATGCAGTCGATGCCCGCCTCGACCAGGTCCCTGAGCGAGTCCTCGGCGAAGCAGTGTGCGGTGACCCGGGCGCCCAGCCGGTGGGCCTCGGCGATCGCGGCCTCCACCTCGCCACGCGGCCAGCAGGCGCCCAGGTCGCCGGTGTCGCGGTCGATCCAGTCGCCGACCAGCTTGACCCAGCCGTCGCCGCGCCGCGCCTCGCGGGCGACGTACGCCACGAGATCGCCGGGCTCGATCTCGTGGGCGTAGTTGCGGATGTAGCGGCGGATGCGCGCGATGTGGCGGCCCGCCCGGATGATCTTCGGCAGGTCCTCGCGGTGGTCGATCCAGCGGGTGTCGGAGGGCGAACCCGCGTCGCGCACCAGCAGGGTCCCGGCGTCGCGGTCGGTGAGGGCCTGCTTCTCGCTCACCTCGTCCGGCACCGGCCCGTGCCGGTCGAGACCGACGTGGCAGTGCGCGTCGACCAGGCCGGGCAGCACCCAGCCGGTGAGGGTGAGGGCCTCGCCCGGAGGCCGCTCGTAGGTGATCCGCCCGTCGACCGCCCACAGCTCGTCCCGAACGTCCTCGGGTCCGGCGAGGACGCGCCCCTTCACATGCAGCACCGTGCGATCGCTCATGGTCAGCACTGTACGAGGCGCTGGGTAGTCTCCATCCAGAGGATCGAACACCCGACTTGGCCCCCGACCCGACCGAAGAAGGCATCGCCGTGACACACCCGCTCCTGGACCTGGCCCCGCTGACCGCCGACCACTTCGCGGCGATCGAGCGACGGGTGGCCGTCCTGCTCGGCACCGAGCAGAACGTGGTGATCATGCAGGGCGAGGCGCTGCTCCCCCTGGAGGGCTGTATCCGGGGCGCCGCGCACCCCGGCTCCACGGCGCTCAACGTCGTGACCGGTCCCTACGGGCAGACCTTCGGGAACTGGCTGCGTGACTGCGGGGCCGAGGTGATCGATCTGGAGGTGCCGTTCCACACCGCGGTCACCGCCGAGCAGATCGACCGCTCGCTCACCGAGCACCCGGAGATCGATTTCGTTTCGCTCGTGCACGCGGAGGCGGCGACCGGCAATACGAACCCGGTCGCGGAGATCGGCGAGGTCGTACGCCGGCACGGCGCCCTGTTCATGCTGGACGCGGTGGCGTCGGTGGCCGCCGAGCCTCTTCGTCCGGACGCCTGGGGCGTGGACCTGTGTGTGATCGGCGCACAGAAGGCGATGGGCGGCCCGGCCGGGGTGTCGGCCGTATCGGTCAGTGCCCGCGCCTGGGAGCGCATCGCCGCGAACCCGAACGCGCCGCGCCACTCCTACCTCTCGCTCCTGGACTGGAAGCAGCGCTGGATCGACGGCGGCCGCAAGGCCCTGCTGCACGCGCCCGCCCAGCTGGAGATGCTGGCGTTCGAAGCCTGTGTGGAGCGCATCGAGTCCGAGGGCCTGGCGGCGGTGATGGCCCGGCACGCTTCGGCGGCCGCCGCGACCCGGGCGGGTGCGCTCGCGCTGGGCGGCGGGCTCGCGCCGTACGTCCACGAGGCCGTCGACGCCGCCCCGGTGGCCACGACCCTGCGGGTCCCCGAGGCGGTCGACGCCCGCGAGCTGGTCGCGAAGGCGCTCGCCTCGGACCCCTCGCTGCCGCTGATCGCGGGCGGCGGCGCGCTGTCCGCGACGATGATCCGGGTCAACCACTACGGCGTGGACGCCACCCGGGGTGCGGTCCAGTCCTCGCTCGCGGCGCTGGGGGCGGCGCTCGGCGAGCACGGCGTGGCGGTGGACCTGGACGCTGCCCGCAGGGCCGTCTCCGAAACCTGGTGACACTTTTCCGGCGACCCTCCGGCGCGTAAAGCACAACTGAATTCCGCAAAACGTTCCACATAACGGGAAGCTGCTTATCCACCGCAGCTTCCCGTTTTCTTCTGCCCCGACTTCCCGACCTCAAACACAAAGATTTCAACAAGGTTCCCGAGGTGTCACAGGGGTGTGATCGACTCCACAACCCGACCCTTTTGTCCGGTAATTACCGGACAAATCGGATCGCGCGCATGCTCGCGTGATAACACAGAACCTCTCTTTGCACACCCCCTGACGGGAATGCGATTTCAATTTCCGATCGGTAAATTCCCTCGGCATGACCGCCGCCCAAACAGCAGTCCAAATCGAAAGCCCACGAGTGGAGGACGGAGCCGCAATCTGGCGCATAGCCCGTGACTCCGAGGTGCTCGACCTCAACTCCTCGTACAGCTATCTGCTCTGGTGCCGCGACTTCGCCCGGACCTCCGTGGTGGCCCGGGGCGAGGCCGGCGAGCCGATCGCGTTCGTCACCGGCTACGTACGGCCGGAGCGGCCGGACACGCTGGTCGTCTGGCAGGTCGCCGTCGACCACGCCCACCGGGGCCGGGGGCTTGCAGGACTGCTGCTGGAGGCGCTGACCGCGAAGGTGACCGGCTCGCACGGGATCACCCGCCTCGAAACGACGGTGTCGCCGGACAACACCCCTTCCGACCGGCTGTTCACCTCGTACGCCCAGCGGCGCGGTGCCCTGCTCAGCCGTGAACTCCTCTTCGATGCCGGGCTGTTCCCCGACGACGGGCACCAACCCGAGGTCCTCTACCGCATCGGCCCCCTCCACCCCCAGGGAGAATCGCTGTGACCATCACCCCGCCCGCCCTCAGTGTCTTCGAGTCGCTCGAATCGGAGGTGCGCAGCTACTGCCGCGGCTGGCCCGCCGTGTTCGACCGTGCGCAGGGTGCCCGCCTCACCGACGAGGACGGCCACAGCTACCTGGACTTCTTCGCCGGCGCCGGCTCACTCAACTACGGCCACAACAACCCCGTACTGAAACGGGCGTTGATCGACTACATCGAGCGGGACGGCATCACGCACGGCCTGGACATGGCGACCACCGCGAAACGCGCGTTCCTTGAGACCTTCCAGAACGTCATCCTGCGGCCGCGCGACCTGCCGTACAAGGTGATGTTCCCGGGCCCGACCGGCACCAACGCGGTCGAGGCCGCGCTGAAGCTGGCCCGCAAGGTCAAGGGCCGCGAGTCGATCGTCTCCTTCACCAACGCCTTCCACGGCATGTCGCTCGGCTCGCTCGCGGTGACCGGCAACGCCTTCAAGCGGGCCGGGGCCGGCATCCCGCTGGTGCACGGCACGCCCATGCCGTTCGACAACTACCTCGACGGCCGGGTGCCCGACTTCCTGTGGTTCGAGCGCCTGTTGGAGGACCAGGGCTCCGGCCTCAACAAGCCGGCCGCCGTGATCGTGGAGACCGTGCAGGGCGAGGGCGGCATCAACGTGGCTCGGACCGAGTGGCTGCGCGCGCTCGCCGATCTGTGCCGGCGCCGCGACATGCTGCTCATCGTCGACGACATCCAGATGGGCTGCGGTCGCACCGGCGCCTTCTTCTCCTTCGAGGAGGCGGGCATCGTGCCGGACATCGTCACCGTCTCGAAGTCGATCAGCGGCTACGGCCTGCCCATGTCGCTCTGCCTGTTCAAGGGCGAGCTCGACGTGTGGGAGCCCGGCGAGCACAACGGCACCTTCCGCGGCAACAACCCGGCGTTCGTCACCGCGACCGCCGCGCTCGACGCGTACTGGGCCGACGGCCAGATGGAGAAGCACACCCTGGCGCGCGGCGAGCAGATCGAGCAGGCGCTGCTCGCGCTGTGCACCGAACACGTCCGGCTCGGTGCGAGCTACCGGGGCCGCGGCCTGGTCTGGGGCCTGGAGTTCGCCGACCCGGCCCGCGCCTCCGAGGTCTGCGCCCGCGCCTTCGAGCTGGGGCTGCTCCTGGAGACCTCGGGTCCCCAGAGCGAGGTGGTCAAGCTGCTGCCGCCGCTGACCATCACGCCCGAGGAGCTGGACGAGGGGCTGCGGTCGCTGGCCCGCGCGGTCGCCGCGACCGTCTGAGCTCCCACCCGCACCCCACCGACGTACACCGAAAGGGATCAACTCACCGTGATTGTCCGATCGTTCAAGGACATCGAGAACACCGACCGCCATGTCAAGGCCGCCTCCGGCACCTGGGAGAGCAAGCGGATCGTCCTCGCGAAGGAGAAGGTCGGCTTCTCCCTGCACGAGACCGTGCTGTACGCGGGCACCGAGACGGCCATGTGGTACGCCAACCACATCGAGGCGGTGCTGTGCACCGAGGGTGAGGCCGAGCTCACCAACGAGGAGACCGGCGAGACCCACTGGATCGCGCCCGGCACGATGTACCTTCTGGACGGCCACGAGCGCCACACCCTGCGCCCCAAGACCGACTTCCGCTGCGTCTGCGTCTTCAATCCCCCCGTCACCGGACGGGAGGACCACGACGAGAACGGCGTCTACCCCCTGCTGACCGAACCCGAGGAGGGCTGACCATGACCGCCCAGGATCTGTACCCCACGCGTGGCACCGCCGAGGTGATCACCCCCCGCCAGGACCCGGTCGTCTGGGGACCGGCCGCCGGGCTCGAATCGTACGAGCGGGACGGCTTCCTCGCGATCGAGGACCTGCTCACCGACGACGAGGTCGCGGTCTACCGCTCGGAACTTGAGCGATTGATCGTCGATCCTTCCGTTCGTGCCGATGAGCGGTCGATCATCGAGCCGCAGTCGCAGTCCGTGCGGTCGGTCTTCGAGGTGCACCGGATCAGTGAGCTCTTCGCCCAACTGGTCCGCGACGAGCGGGTCGTGGGCACGGCCCGCCGGATCCTCGGCTCGGACGTCTACGTCCACCAGTCGCGCATCAACGTCAAGCCGGGCTTCGGCGCCTCGGGCTTCTACTGGCACTCGGACTTCGAGACCTGGCACGCCGAGGACGGTCTGCCGCACATGCGCACGGTCTCCGTGTCGATCGCGCTGACCGAGAACCACGACACCAACGGCGGCCTGATGATCATGCCCGGCTCGCACCGGGACTTCCTCGGCTGCGCGGGCGCCACCCCGAAGGACAACTACAAGAAGTCCCTGCAGATGCAGGACGCGGGGACGCCGTCCGACGAGGCGCTCACGAAGATGGCCGACCGGCACGGCATCCGGCTGTTCACCGGCCGCGCGGGCTCGGCGACCTGGTTCGACTGCAACGCCATGCACGGCTCCGGGGACAACATCACCCCGTACCCGCGCAGCAACGTCTTCATCGTGTTCAACAGCGTGGAGAACGCGGCGGTCGAGCCGTTCGCGGCTCCGATCCGCCGCCCGGAGTTCATCGGGGCGAGGGACTTCACGCCGGTGCGGTGAGCGCACCCGGCGAAAGGGGCGGCAGACGGGCAGGGAGTTCCCGACCCGTCGGCCGCCCCTTTCGCCCGCCCCCGCGACCACCTCTGAGCGTTCGCACAACGATCACACCGTGATAGATCATTCGCACAGAGATCGTTGGTACGGTCCCCCCATGGCTGATGAATCTTCACGGACTCCCGTCACCGCCGCCGACGTCGAGCACTCCGTGCGGCTGTCCGTCACCGCACTGCGCGCCGGACTCGGCGCGGACTGGAGCGTGAAGGCCGGCTCGCTGGAGTGGGACTGCTGGGAGACCGTCGAGCACCTCTCGGACGACCTCTTCGCGTACGCCGCGCAGCTCGGGCCCGCCCAGCCGCCGCTGGACGGCGACGTGCCGTTCCTGTGGGAGGCGAAGCGGCCCGGCGGCCCCCGCAACGCGGTGCACGCCGACCGCGCCGCGGGCCCCGCCGGACTCCTCCAGACGCTGGAGGCGAGCGGCGCCCTGCTCACCGCGATGGTGCGCACGACCTCGCCGCAGGTGCGGGCCCATCACAGCTTCGGGGTCTCGGACCCGGAGGGCTTCGCGGCGATGGGGATCGTGGAGACCCTGCTGCACACCCACGACGTGGCCCAGGGCCTCGGCCTCGTCTGGGCCCCGCCGGGCGGCCTGTGCGACCGGGTGCTCGCCCGGCTCTTCCGGGACGTGCCGGACGATCAGGACCGCTGGCAGGTGCTGCTGTGGGCCACCGGCCGGGCCGATCTGCCGGGCAGGCCCCGCCCGGAGAGGTGGCGCTGGTACGGCGAGCCACTCGGCTCCGGCACGAGGACCCGCTGAGCCCCGCGGCCAGGCTCCGTCCAGGTCACGGCCCGGCGGCGCAGCGCCGCCCTCAGCGTCCCGGCAGCAGATCGAGCAGCCGGTCCACGTCGGCGGCCGAGCTGTAGAAGTGGAAGGCCGCGCGCAAGTTGCCCGCCCGGTCGGATAGTTCGACGCCGACCCGGCTCAACTCCGCCTGGCGGTGGCCAAGGCCGGGCACCGAGACGATCGCCGATCCGGGCGCGGGCACCGGTTCGTGGCCCAGCGCGGCGAGCCCGGCGCGAAAGCGGTCGGCGAGCGCGGTGTTGTGGGCGTGGATGCGGTCCGTGCCCAGTTCCTCGATGAGCGCGAGGGAGTGCCGGCCGCCGGTGTACGAGAACAGCGCGGGGCTCTCGTCGAACCGGCGCGCGGAGTGCGCGAGTTCCTCGACCGGGCCGTAGCAGCTGTCCCAGGGACGCTCGCCGGCCACCCACCCGGCGAACAGGGGGTTCAGCCCACCGAGGTCGTCGGGGACGGTGAGGAAGGCGACCCCGCGCGGGGTGGTGAGCCACTTGAAGCCGACGGTCACGGTGTAGTCGTACGCCCCGGCGTCGACCGGGTACCAGCCCACGCCCTGGGACACGTCGACGAGGGTCCGGGCGCCGTGGGTGCGGGCGGCCTCGCGGATGGCGGCGAGGTCGGCGATCCGGCCGTCGGCGGACTGGACCGAGCTGACCGCGACCAGCGCGGTGCCCGGCCGAACCGCTTCGGCGAGGCCCTCAAGCGGCGCGGTGCGCACCTTCAGGTCGCCGCGCATGTGGAACGGGTTCACCACGGAGCTGAAGTCGGCCTCGGCGAGCAGGACTTCGGCCCCGACGGGCAGCGACGCCGCGACGAGGCCGGTGTAGACGGCGACGGACGCGCCGGTCGCGACGCGGCGCACGGGGACGCCCACGAGCCGGGCGTAGCTCGCGCGGGCCGCCTCCACGTCGCCGAACATGTCGGTCGGCCGCCCCGCCGCCGAGGCGGCCACGGCCTCACCCATGGCCGCCACGGTCCGGGCGGGCAGCAGCCCGGTGCTCGCGGTGTTGAGGTAGGTGGTCAGCGGCGCGAACTCGCCGCGCACTAGGGAGTCCAGTTCCATGACTCCACCCTGAACGCCCGCCAACCCCAAGTCAATTGAGAACAATTGACTGGTGCCCCTAAGTGAGGCTTATGAATGGGTGGTCAGCGGGGGACCTCGCACCCCTCGGGTCCGCAGGCCTCCGCGTCGCCTGCGATGGTCTTGAGGGCCGGGGTGTGCGACTGCCAGGCCTGCTCAAGGGCCTGTGTGAAGACCTCGGCGGGCTGGCCGCCGGAGATCCCGTACTTCCGGTCGAGCACGAAGAACGGGACTGCGCTCGCGCCGAGCTCGGCCGCTTCCCGCTCGTCGGCGCGCACCTCGTCGGCGTACGCGTCCACGTCGCCGAGGACCGTACGCGCCTCGTCGGCGTCCAGACCGGCCTCGACGGCCAGCTCCACCAGGACCTCGGGGTCGAAGACGGAGCGCTCCTCGGCGAAGTTGGTCCGGTAGGCGAGGTCGAGCAGCTCTTCCTGGCGGCCGCGCGCCTTGGCGAGGTGCAGCAGGCGGTGGATGTCGAAGGTGTTGCCGTGGTCGCGGCCGTCGGCCAGGTAGCCCAGGCCCTCGGCGTGCGCGTTGGAGGCGACGTGCGCCTCCATCTCGCGGGCCTGATCGATGGTGCGGCCGTACTTCTTGGCCAGCATCGGGATCACCGGGCCGATGTCGCCCCTGGCACGGTTGGGGTCGAGCTCGAAGGAGCGGTGGACCACCTCGATCTCGTCGCCGTGGGCGAACTCCGCCAGGCCCTTCTCGAAGCGGGCCTTGCCGATGTAGCACCACGGGCAGGCGATGTCGCTCCAGATCTCGACGCGCATGTCACTTCTCTCAGACTTGTTGAACCCCGTACGTTTTGCCTCCGCACAACACCTGCCGGACCGGGACCATTCCCCGGGGTCAGGCCGTCGCGGCCAGTCTGCTGAACATGGCCCGGTAGGCGCTCGGGGTGAGGCCGGTGCGCCGCACCAGGTGGCCGCGCAGGGAGTCCGCGCTGCCCAGGCCGCTCGCCTCGGCGACCTGGTCCATGGCGAGGGTGGTCGTCTCCAGGAGTTCCTTGGCCCGCTCGATGCGCTGGTGAAGCAGCCACTGCAGCGGGCTCGCGCCGCTCTCGGCGTGGAAGCGCCGGGTCAGGGTGCGCACGCTGACGCCCGCGTGGCGGGCCAGATCGGTGAGGGTGAGCGGCTTGTCGAGGTTGCGCATCGCCCAGCCCCGGGTGTCCGCGCAGACCACCCCGCGCTCGGCGGGCAGCGGGGTCTGGGTGAACTGGGTCTGACCGCCCGGCCGCACCGGCGCGACGAGGGCCTGGCGGGCCACCTTGTTGGCGATGGCGGCGCCGTAGTCGGTGCGGATGATGTGCAGGCACAGGTCGATGCCCGCGGCGTACCCGGAGGAGGTCATGACATTGCCGTCCTGGACGTACAGGACATCGCCCTTGAGGTCGAGCGCGGGGTAGCGCTTGCGCAGCTCCTCGGCGAGTTCCCAGTACGTCGTGGCGCTGCGCCCGTCGAGCAGCCCGGCCTCGGCGAGCACGAAGGCCCCGCTGCAGATGGACGCGATGCGCGTGCCCGCCGCGGCGGCCCGGCGGACCGCGGCCACCGTGCGCGGATCGGGTACGTAGCGCTGGCCCGTCCCGGCGACCAGTACGGTGTCGACGCCTTCGACCGCCTCCAGGCCCCGGCCCACGTACAGGTCAAGCCCGCCGGTCGTGGCGATCGGGCCGGGCTCGGGGGTGCAGACCACCACCTCGTAGCCGGGGCCGCCGTCGACCTCGACCTTGCTGAAGAGGAGCTCGGGGATGGCGAGGTTGAACATCGAGACGGGCGAGGGCGCGATGACGGCGACCCGGTGCAGCGGCATGGCCAGAACCTCCGGAGGTATGGCATTCGGGCCACTACTCTACGCGGCTTCCACCCGTCAGGCTGAGGGCATGTCTTCGAACGCCGCACTCCAAACCGCCCCCGCCGAACGCCAATTGACCTCGAAGCCGCCGCACGGAGCCTCCCCCTCTCTCACCCTGGCCGCCGCGCTCGTCGGCTTTGCCCTGATCACCCTGGACGCCTCCGTGGTGAACGTGGCGCTGCCCGCGATCGGCACCGACCTCGGCGGCGGCATGTCCGGCCTCCAGTGGGTGGTGGACGCCTACACGCTCGCCTTCGCCGCGCTGATGCTCTCGACCGGTGCCTTCGCCGACCGGGTCGGATCGGCGAAGGCGTACGCGCTCGGCACCATCGTCTTCACCCTCGCCTCGGCGGCCTGCGGCATCGCCCCGACCCTGGGTGTGCTCATCGGCGCCCGGGTCGTGCAGGGCGTGGCGGCCGCGGTGGTGCTGCCCGCCTCGCTCGCCCTGGTGCGGCAGGCGTACCCGGATCCGGCGCGGCGGGCCAGGGCGGTGGCGCTCTGGGCCGCCGGGGGTTCGGTCGCGGTGGCGCTCGGCCCGGTCGCGGGCGGCGCGCTGACCACGGTCTGGGACTGGCGCGGGATCTTCTTCATCAACCTCCCGCTGGGCCTCGTCGCCCTCGCCCTGACCTCCCGCGCCCCGCGCGCCGAACGCCGTCCCGCGCCGCTGGACCTGCCGGGCCAGCTGGCCGCCGCGGTCGCGCTTGCGGCGCTCGCCTTCGCGGTGATCGAGCAGGGGACGGTACGGATCACGGCGGGCGCGGTCGCGCTGGCCGCCGGGGTCGCGTTCTGGCTGATCGAGCGGCGGGTGGCGCATCCGGTGGTGCCGCTCGGCCTGTTCCGCAGCCGCACCGTGACCGTCGCCATCGGCGCGGGCGCCGCGGCCAGCGTCGCCTTCTACGGCGTGATCTTCGCCTTCAGCCTCTACTTCCAGCGGGTGCGCGGCGAGTCGGCGCTGACGGCGGGGCTGATGTTCCTGCCGATGACCGCGCTGATCCCGGTCATGAACGTGCTCTCCGGAAAGCTGTCGAACCGCTTCGGGCCGCGCGTGCCGATGCTGATCGGCCAACTGACCGCCCTGGCCGGCCTGTTGGTGCTGCTGCTCGCCGACGAGCACACCCCTACGCTGCTCGCCGCGTTCCTGATGGTTCCGCTGGCGCTCGGCTGCGGCATCTCGGTGCCCGCGCTGACCGCCGCGATGATGGAGGCGCTGCCCCAGGAGCGGGCGGGCCTGGCGGCCGGGGTGCTCAACGCGGGCCGACAGGTCGCGGGCGCCCTCAGCATCGCGGTGTTCGGCGCGCTGGTCGCGGGCGGCGAAGGCTTCGTACCGGGTCTGCGTACGAGTCTGCTGATCGCGGCGGGGCTGTTCGCGATCTCCGCGGCGGCGACGCTGCGGCTTCGGTCGGCGAAGTAGCCTCCCCGCCCCTTCCCCGGACCGGCCAGCGGCCCTGGGAACGGCCTCCGGCGCGTACCGGGAGCACGCCGTCGCCATGGAACCCAGGGCTCATCAGGGCCGTACTGCTCCAGCGGTCAGAGCAGCCGCGCCGTCACCCGAGGATGCCGTTCACGCGGCGCGGCAGCCCCAGCGGGTTGTCGTCGCGCAGCTCCGGTGGCAGCAGGGCCTGCGGGGTGCTCTGGTACGTCACCGGGCGAAGCCAGCGCTCCACGGCGGTGGCACCCACCGAGGTGGAGGTGGAGGTGGTCGCCGGGTAGGGGCCGCCGTGGTGCTGGGCGGGGGCGACCGCGACACCGGTCGGCCAGCCGTCGACCAGGACCCGTCCCGCCAACTGGGTGAGTTCCGCGAGGAGTTGGGCCCCGGGTCCCTCGCCTTCCGCCTCGACCGAGGAGAGCTGGAGAGTGGCGGTGAGGTTGCCGGGCAGCCGGGAGAGCACCGCGCCGATCTCGCTGTCGTCCGCGTACCGGGCGACGACGGTCACCGGGCCGAAGCACTCCTCCAGGAGCAGGTCGTACGCGCCCTCCTCGGTGAGCAGCGCGGCCGGGACCGTCAGGAATCCGCCGCTCACCGTGTGCTCGCCGCCCGCACCGGGCGTGACCGGGGCCTCGACCCCGGGCAGCGCGGCCCGCTCGGTGACCCCGGCGACGAACGCGTCCCGCATCCGGTGGTCGAGCATCACCCCGGCGTCGGTGTCGCTGACCGCCGCCGTGAGCGCCTTGAGCAGGGCGTCGCCCGCCTCGCCGGCGGGGGCCAGAACGAAGCCGGGCTTGGTGCAGAACTGGCCGACGCCCATGGTCATGGAGGCGCCGAGCGCGGCCCCGATCTGCTCGCCGCGCTCCTCGGCGGCGGCGGCCGTGACGACCACCGGGTTCAGCGAGCCGAGCTCGCCGTGGAAGGGGATGGGCACGGGCCGGGCGGCCGCCGCGTCGAACAGGGCCCGTCCGCCGCGCACCGACCCCGTGAACCCGGCGGCCGACACCAGCGGATGGCGTACGAGCTCGACCCCCGCGGTGAAGCCGTGCACCAGCACCACGACGTCCTCGGGCAGCCCCGCCTGGGCGGCGGCGCGGCGCAGCAGCGAGACGCAGAGCTCGGAGGTGGCCGGGTGGTCGGGGTGCGCCTTGACGACGACCGGGCAGCCGGCCGCGAGCGCGCTCGCGGTGTCACCGCCGGGCACGGAGAAGGCGAGCGGGAAGTTGGAGGCCGAGTAGACGGCGACGACACCCAGCGGGATCTTGACGCGCCGCAGGTCCGGCCACGGCGGGGTACGGGACGCATCGGCGTGGTCGATGCGTATGTCGAGGAAGGACCCCTCCTCGACGGCCTCCGCGAAGGCCCTCAACTGGGCGGTGGTACGGGCCAGTTCGCCGGCGAGGCGGACCGGTCCGAGGGCCGTCTCGGCGTCGGCGGCCTCCACCACGTGTTCGGCGGAGGCGTCCAGGAGGTCGGCCGCGGTCCGCAGGAACACGGCGCGTACGCTCAGGTCGGCCAGCGTCCCGCGGGTGGCCCAGGCGGCTCGGACCGCCTGGTCGACCTCTTCGGGCGTGGCTTCGAGGGCAACCTCTTCACGCGGCTTCCCGGTTCGGGGGTCGACACTCCAGACTGGTGCTGCTGCGCTCACCGCGTTGTCCTTCCACTGCCGTTCCACTACTGCCGCCCACCAGGACATGTTCGGTATTCTGAACGGAGTTCCCGATGCTGAATATGCTGGGACTCTATTAACGGGCGTTCCGCCTTGGCAAGACGCCTTGGCGAGAAGGAGCGGGGTGCGGGATGTCGGCTGCCGATTCAGGTGGAGCACAGGTCAAGTCCGCGGTGCGGACCGTCGAGTTGCTCGAGTATTTCGCAGGACGCCCCGGAATGCACTCCCTCGCCGCGGTCCAGGAGGCGGTGGGCTACCCGAAGTCCAGTCTCTACATGCTCCTTCGCACCCTGGTCGAGCTCGGCTGGGTGGAGACCGACGCGACGGGCACCCGGTACGGAATCGGTGTCCGGGCCCTGTTGGTGGGCACTTCCTACATCGACGGAGACGAGGTGGTGGCGGCGGCCCGCCCCACCCTGGACCGCCTCTCGGACGACACCACCGAGACCATCCACCTCGCCCGGCTCGACGGCACCAACGTGGTCTACCTCGCCACCCGCCAGTCCCAGCACTATCTGCGCCCCTTCACCCGGGTCGGCCGCCGCCTGCCGGCCCACTCGACCTCGCTCGGCAAGGCGCTGCTCGCCACCCACAGCGACGAGCAGGTGCGCAAGCTGCTCCCGGAGACCCTCCAGCAGCTCACCGAGCACACCATCACGGACCGCGAGAAGCTCATCGAGGAGTTGCACCTCATCCGCGAGCAGGGTTACGCCGTGGACCGCGAGGAGAACACGCTCGGCCTGCGCTGCTTCGGCGTCGCGATCCCGTACCGCACCCCGGCCCGCGACGCGATCAGCTGCTCGGTCCCGGTGGCCCGGCTGACCCCGGCCCACGAACAGACGGTGAAGGACGCCCTGTTCGACGCCCGGGACCGTCTGACGCTGGCGACGCGCCGCCTCTGACTCCGAGCCGTCGGGCCCCCTTGGGGACGCGCCGCCTCCGACTCCGGCCGGAACGGGCGTGGGCCGCAGGCGGATCGAGCCCCTGGGGCCAGGAGCGGGGTCCGGGGCGGCGCCCCGTGCCCCCGGCAGACACCCGGCACTCCTCCGCACGGCGGAGGCGGATCGTCCAGGCGCAGGACGTGGCAACCCCGGGCGGCCCGCCAGGGTGAGGACATGACCACTCCCGCCCTGCGCCCGGCACTGCGCGCCGTCGCCATCGTCGCCTGCCTCCCGTACATCTGTCTCAAGATCGCCTGGGTCTGCGGCAGCCGGCTCGGCATCCCCGAGCACAGCGTCCTGCTCGAACACCGCGTCTCGATGGCCGTGGTCAACAGTGGCAGCGTGCTGATGGACGGCTGCGTGGTCCTGCTCGCGCTGCTCCTGACCCGCCCCTGGGGCCTGCGCGTGAAGGCGTGGCTGCTCGCGCTGCCGATGTGGGTCGCCACCGGCCTCCTCGCGCCGATCATGACCGGCTACCCGCTCCAGCTCCTCGTGCGCGCGCTCGGCGCCGGTCCGAACAGACCGTCGGGCACCGGCGGCGCCCCCTTCCTCGACGAGTGGGTCTTCGGCGTCGTCTACACCGGCTTCATCCTCCAGGGCCTCGCGCTCGGCACCCTGTTCGCGCTCTACGCCCGCGACCGCTGGGGCCACCTGTGGCGCGGCCGGATCGGCGAGCTGGCGGACGGCCCCACCCGGCCCGCACAGCGCGCGGCCGCCGTCGCCGCGGCGGCGCTCTCGCTGCTTCCGGCCGGGGCACACCTGACGTGGGCGGCCGGCTCGACGGCGGGCCTGAGCCGGGGCATGGCCGAGGCGCGCACCTCGGACCAGTACACCCTGGACGCGGTGTTCACGCTCTTCGTCGTGCTTGCCGCGGCGGGCGTCGTGATGCTCGCCTTCGGCCTCGGCAGGTCGCTGCCTCTGCGGGTGCCGCTGGCGCTGGCGTGGCTGGGCTCCGGCGCCACCGCCTGCTGGGGCGGCTGGCTCGCGCTCGCCTCGTTCGGCAGCTCGGGCGACCCCCAGGATCTGCCCACCGCGCTGATGCACCTCACCTACGCTGTGCAGATGATCACCGGGATTCTGGTCGCCACCGTCGGCACCTACTTCTTCGCCGAGCGCTCCCGGCAGCCGGACCTCACGCCGTGATGCGCGCGCTGTTCGGGATACGGGCCCGGCACCGCTGGGTCCATCTGGTCCTCGGCGGAGCCTTGTTGATGCCGTACTTCCTGGTGGGTTCCATCATCGTCGGCGCTTATACGCACGGGCCCGGCATCCTGACCTCGCTGCCGCTCTCACTCCTCTCGTTCGCCGTCGCGCTGCCGTTCGCCGCCGTCTCCGCACTGGTGCCGATCGCCCGGCCGCTCCTGGTGTTCGGCGTGCGGGCGCTGTGCGGGAGCGACCCCGCGGCGCTCGCCGACGGCCCCGCGCGCTCCCGGGACGCCCGCCTTCGCGCCTCCGCCTGGTACACGCTGCACCTCGCGGCCGGCGGGATCCTGAGCGGGATGAGCCTGGCCCTGCCGCCGTTCTCGGTGTTCCTCATCGTGCTCCCGGTCTTCCCCGGCCTGCGCGGCACTCCGTACGACGCGGGCGGCCCGCTCTCCACCGACTGGGGCGTCGCGCTCGCCCCGCTCGCCGGGATCGCGATGCTGCTCGGCCTGGCGGCGTGTTCGGCGGCGGCCGGCGCCCTGCTCGCTCGGCTCGCTCCGGTCCTGCTGGGCCCGACCCCCGCCGACCGGCTGGCCGTCGCCGAGCAGCGCGCGGCCGAGCTCGCGGTGCGCAACCGGCTCGCCCGCGAACTGCACGACTCGGTGGGGCACGCACTCAGCGCGGTCACCCTCCAGGCGGGTGCCGCGCGCCGTGTCCTGGACGTGGACCGGGAGTTCGTGCGCCAGGCGCTGACCGCGATCGAGGAGACCACCCGCCGCACCGTCGACGAACTCGACGCCGTACTGGGCCTGTTGCGGCAGGACGACGAGAGTGCCACGGGGGCCGCCGGCCTGGGCGGCGACTTCACGGCACCGGACCTGACGGCGCTTGAGGGCCTGCTGTCCCGCACCGGTCTGAAGGTGGCGTACTCCCTGGACGGCGACCCGGCCGCCGTGCCCGAACTGGTCTCGCGCGAGGCGTTCCGGATCGTCCAGGAGGGCCTGAGCAATGCCCTGAGGCACGGCGGGAGTCCGACCGCGACCCTTCAAGTCGCCATCGCTGGCGGAGAGTTGGAGATGGTGATGGAGAACCCCCTGTCCGGGGCCGTGCCGGTGGTGCGGCCGGGCGGCGGCCGCGGGCTGCACGGCATCGCGGAGCGGGCCCGGCTGCTCGGCGGATGCGCGGCGTCGGGCCCGCACGACGGGGTCTGGCGGCTGAGCGTGCGCTTCCCGCTGGGCGGTGGCCGATGAGCGCCGCGGTCCGCGTGGTGATTGCCGACGACGAGCACATGGTGCGCACCGCGCTGCGGGTGATCCTCGACGCCGAGCCCGACATGGAGGTGGTCGGCGAGGCCACCACGGGTGCCCAGGCCGTCTCCGTCGTCCGCGACAGACTGCCCGACGTGGTTTTGATGGACGTCCGGATGCCGGAGATCGACGGCATCCGCGCCACCGAGCAGATCCTGGCCACGCTGGCGTCACCGCCGAGGATCGTGGTCGTGACGACCTTCGAGAACGACAGCTACGTGTACGACGCGCTGCGCGCGGGCGCCGCCGGGTTCCTGCTCAAGCGGGCCGCGGCCGAGGAGCTGATCCAGGCGGTCCGCCTGGTCGCCCGCAGCGACTCGCTCCTCTTCCCCGCGCAGGTCCGCGACCTCGCCGCCCGGCACGCCCCCGCCCGCGCCGCCGCCCCGGCCTGGACCGCGCGCCTCACCGAGCGGGAGGCGGAGGTGCTGCGGCTGATGACGACGGGCCTCACCAACGCGGAGATCGCGGCCCGCATGGGCGTCGGCCCGGCCACGGTGAAGACCCATGTCGCCTCCGTCCTGGCCAAGACGGGCACCCGCGACCGCACCCAGGCGGTGATCGCGGCGTACGAGTCGGGCTTCGTACGGCCGCGGTGACGCCCTACCGCGAGCCCTCCCGGGCTCCTTCCCGAAAGCGCTCCGGCCCGATGAATGTTTTCTGAGAAACCGGGACAAGTGGAACTTCCTGCCGGCGGCCGGCCGTCTTGCGTACGGGATGAACAAGACAATCAGGCGCGCCTCGGTCTTCTGTCTGCTGATGGTGCTCGCCCTCCTCGGACGAGCCACCTATGTGCAGTTCTACAAAGGCCAGGCCCTCGCGGACGACAAGCTGAACCGGCGGAACACCATCGCGGAGTACTCGCAGCCGCTCGGGGACATCATCGTGGCCGGCTCGCCGGTCACCGGCTCGGAGAGGAAGAACAGCGGCGATCTCGCGTATCGGCGCACCTACAAGGACGGACCGATGTACGCGCCGGTCACCGGCTTCGCCTCACAGGTGTACGGCTCGACCCAGCTGGAGGGGATCTACTCCAAGGTCCTGGACGGCAGCGATCCGCGCATGCAGAACCCGTTCGACGCGCTGATGCGTCGGCGGGCGGCCGGCGGCGACGTCCTGACCACGATCGACCCGGCGGTGCAGAAGGCCGGGTACACCGCGCTCGGCAGCAAGGAGGGCGCGGCCGTCGCGATGGACCCGAAGACCGGCCGCATCCTCGGCATGGTCTCCACCCCGTCGTTCGACCCGTCGAAGATCGCGGGTTCCTCGTCGGCGGACGGCGACGCGTGGAAGCAGCTGTCCGAGGACAAGAGCCAGCCGATGCTCAACCGGGCGCTGCGCCAGCCGCTGGCGCCGGGGTCCACCTTCAAGCTGGTGGTGGCGTCGGCGGCGCTGGAGAACGGCCTCTACTCCTCGATCGACCAGCAGACCGCGAGCCCCAACCCGTACCGGATGCCGGGTACGACGACCGATCTGCGCAACGAGTCGGCGTCCGCGCCCTGTGAGAACGCCTCGATCCGCACCGCGCTCGAATACTCGTGCAACAACGTCTTCGGCAAGATGGCCGTCGACCTGGGTCAGGACAAGGTGCGGGCGATGGCCGAGAAGTTCGGGTTCAACGACACCGAGCTGGACGTTCCCGTACGGGCGTGGCCGAGTGTCTACCCGAAGAACATGAACCAGTCGTCCACGGCCCTGTCGGGCATCGGCCAGTTCGACGTGACCGCGACGCCGCTCCAGATGGCCATGGTGTCGGCCGCCATCGCCAACGACGGCGTACTGTCGTCGCCCCACATGGTCTCGAAGGTCACCGACTCCACCGGCACCACGCTCCAGTCGTACCCGGATTCCGACGGCAAGAGGATTCTGTCCTCGAAGACGGCGCAGCAGATGTACAGCGCGATGGTCTCGGTGGTCACCGACGGCACCGCGTCCAACGCGAAGACGCCCGGCCTGGAGGTCGGTGCCAAGACCGGTACGGCGCAGCACGGCGTGGACAACTCCAAGACGCCTTACGCCTGGTTCACCTCGTTCGCCAAGGACCCGAAGACGGGCAAGGAGGTCGCGGTGGCCGTGGTCATCCAGGACTCCGACGCCGAGCGCTCCGAGGTCAGCGGCAACGGCCTGGCGGGCCCGGTCGCCCAGGCGATGATGAAGGCCGCGCTCGCCTCGCAGTGAGACCCGGGCCCTGGGGCCGGTCCGGGGCGCGCGGGACGGCGCGCGCCCCGGACCGGGGCATGGGTCAGGGCAGGAAGTACATCGGATTCGGGATCTTGTACGTCTTGTCGGCGTAGCCGCCCGAGAGATCGGTGTACTGGTCGCCGAGGTTGGCGACGATGTCGTAGCCGAGCGACTCGATGTGCTTGCGGGTGCCCGCCTTGTAGTCGACCGTCGAACAGGTCCAGGTGGGCTTCCCGCAGCTCAGGTACGCCGGCGGGTTGACCTTGTCCTTGAGGAAGAAGTGCGCCGCGTCGACCGGCACGTTGTAGCCGGCCTTGGTGAGGTTGGCGGCGCTGGCGTCCCGCTGGGTGGCGTCGCGGCCGGTGAGGAAGAAGACCGTGACACCGTTCTTGGCAGCGTAGTTGACGAGGTCCGGCATGCCGAACACGGCGATCGACTGCGCGCTCTGCACATAGGCGTTGAAGGCGGCCGCGTTGTAGGCGAAGCCGTTCTTCTTCTCGTAGTCGTACGTCAGCAGCGTGGTGTCGTCGACATCGAGCACGATGGCGGGCTTGCGTCCGTCCCGCCCCGGGTGCTCGGCGGCGTGCTTGATCTGCCGCTTGGCGCGCCCTTCTATCTCGGCGACCTGCTTGGCGTAGTTGCTGGTGGGCGAGGCCTGGTAGTTCCCGGCGGCATCCGCCGTACCGCCGTAGTACGCGTTGATCTTGTCTTCGACCTTGGTGATGTTGGGGATCTCCCGGTCCGACTTCGGCGTCGCGTTGTCGGCGGTGGCCGCGCCGACTCCGTAGAAGGCGACACCGGTGACGGCGAGCGCAGCGGCGGTGGCTGCGGTTTTGGTAAGAGTGCGCATGGTGGCTTGTCTACGCGCATCACACGCGCCCCGCCAGGGGAAACGCGGAAATCTTTGCCGCACTGTGTCCTGCCGTGACCAGGCGTGGGTGCCCGGTCCGCGGACTTGACCGGACGGGGGCTCGGGCACCTGGAGGAGCGAGTTGGAGGCGAAGCCCTCACGCGGCGAAGGCCGCGCGGTGTCACTGCGGGAAGGAGCGGGTATAGAGGAAACGCCGCCCCTACCCCACCGCCCCCGACTTCCGCACCGCCTCAAGATCCGCCGTGGACGCCAACCCGGCGTGATACAGCCGGAGTTCCGTCGCTCCCAGCGACGCGGCGCGCGCGGCGTCCTGCGCCAGCGCTCCGGGCCGGCCCCCCATCCCCGACACCACCGTGAAGTTCGCCGCGATCACCGCCTCCCGAGCGCCGCACGCCGCAAAGGGTTCAAGGAGTCGCGCCCCGCCCGTGCAGGGCACGACCACCCCATCGGCCAGGCCGAGAACGTGTGCGGGGTCGACGCCCGCGTTGGGCCCGCAGCGATGGGCCGCCGGATCCGCGTGCAGCAGCACCTGGAACCCCGCGTGAGCCCGCCCCCGTACCGCCGCCACGGCGGATTCCTGGAGGGTCCGCGCGGTGCGCGCGCGGAACTCCAGTGTGTCCGCCAGCAGTTCGGCGCCGCGCGCGCCCACCGGGCCACCGCGCCACACCGGCTCCAGCGCTCCCTGGACGCGCCTTCTCAACTCCTGTGGGTCCAGGCCGGATTCCGCGTACCCCGCCTCACACGCGGCGCAGAAGCACAGTGACATCAGGTACTGCGCGATGTCGTCGAGCGGCACGCCCGCGATCTTGTCGTGGGCGTGCAGGTGCGCGAGTCCGTACCAGCCGCAGGACTCCAGTTCCGTGCCGCGGGCCCCGGGGCGTACCGCCGCCTCGGCGGCCAACGCGACGAGGTACGAGCGGACTTGGGGCTGGGCTATGCACGGCGCCCAGGGGTAGCGGTCGCCGTACGCGTTGACCACCGAGGTGTCGGGGTGCTCGGCGCCCAGCCGGGAGTTGTGGGCGAGCACGACCCAGGAATGCACGTCGAGCCCTGCCGCCGCCAGAGCCTCGGCGGCCCGGCCGTACGCGTCTCCGGGCGCCCAGGGACCGGCCGCGTACGGCCTCAACTCCCGTCTGCGCCAATACAGTTCGTCCGGCGGGTAGAGCACCGCCGCGTACTCGGCCGTGACGATGCGGTGGCGCGGATGGCGCGGCGTCAGGGCCCGCGTCGAGTGGTAGGCGGAGGCCAGGGTCACCTGGCACACCCCGAGGTCCGCGATACGGGCGGGGGCGCTGGGATCGCCGAGGACGTCCCAGGGGTAGAGGAACGCGGAGGTCTTCACGCGCCCACCGCCGGCTCGTGCGGGCCGAGCAGTGCCCGCCCCCGTTCGATCAGCGCGGCCAGCTGCTTGACGTGTCCGGCGTCGGGCTCGCTCAGCGGCGGCCGGACCTCGCCGACCTCCAGACCAGCGAGCCGCACGCCTGCCTTGACCAGCGAAACGGCGTATCCGCGCCCTTGGTTGCGCAGTTCCACGAGCGGCACGAAGAACCCGTCGAGGAGGCGGTTGGCCGTCTCGTCGTCGCCGGAGTCGAGGGCGCGGTGGAAGGCCAGCGCGATGTCGGGAGCGAAGCAGAACACGGCCGAGGAGTAGAGGGTGATGCCGATGCCGCGGTAGGCGAGGCCGGTGAGTTCAGCGGTGGGCAGTCCGTTGAAGTACAGCGGGCTGAGCCCCGCCGAGCGTACGGCGCTGACGATGCGCTGCATCAGGTCCAGGTCGCCGTGGCCGTCCTTGAAGCCGATGATGCCATCGACGCGGGCGAGCGCCACCGCGGTCTCGGGGGTGAGGATCGCGTTGTCGCGCTGGTAGACGATGACGTCGAGCCGGGTCGCCGCGGCCAGTTCGGTGTAGTGGTCGAGCAGGCCCGCCTGGTCGGCGGCGACGAGGTAGGGCGGCATCGCGAGCAGCCCGTCGGCACCGGCCTCCTCGGCGAGCCGGGCGTACTGGACGGCGAGCGCGGTGCCGTATCCGGCGCCGGCGACCACCGGGACGCGCCCCGCACTCTCCTCGACCGCCGCGGCGACGCAGGCACGGAACTCCTGCGGGGTCAGCGCGTGGAACTCCCCCGTGCCGCAACACGCGAACACGGCGGCCGCACCGGCCTCGATCCCGTTCCTCACGTGCGCGCGCAAGGCGTCGAGTTCGAGGGAGCCGTCCGGCCCGTACGCGGTCACCGGGAAGAACAGCGGTCCGCGGACCTGGGTGAGACGGGCGGCGAGCGGGGCTGAGGTCACGGGCTGCTCCCTGAACAAGGCGTGAACGAACAAGGCGTGAACGAGGCCTGCACAAGGCGTCGTGCATGATTCTGACTGACGTCTATATTCATGAACGCCGCCACGCTAAGGCAGCGCCTTGGTGACGGTCAAGCCGGAAACCCCGCCACACCGGGGGAATTCACCGCCCCGGCGCGCCACTTGACGGAGTTCGGACGCGCTCCTTAGCGTGTCCACGGATGTGAATGTCATCCATGAATGGATCAGACCGGCGACCTGGGGCTCCCCCGGAACGCCCCGTACCCCGAGGAGAGCCCGTGCCCGCTGCCCGCACCGTCCTGCTGACCGGCGCCGCCGGCGGCCTCGGCACCCTGATGCGCGGGCTGCTCCCGGCGTACGGATACGAACTGCGGCTCCTGGACATGCTGCCCGTGCCCGGCGAGCCGGACGCGATCACCGCCGATTTGGCCGACAAGGCGGCGCTGCGCGAGGCGGTCCGCGGCGTCGACGCAGTGCTGCACCTCGCGGGCATCTCCCTCGAAGCCTCCTTCGACAAGATCGTCCGGGCCAACATAGAGGGCACGTACAACCTCTACGAGGCCGCGCGCGAGGAGGGCGTACGGCGGATCGTCTTCGCCTCCTCCAACCACGCCGTCGGCTTCACGCCGCGCCCCCAGGGCACGGACCCGCTGATCCCGGTGGCCACCGCGCACCGCCCCGACACCTTCTACGGCCTGTCCAAGGCCTTCGGCGAGGACCTCGCGCAGCTCTACTGGGACAAGCACGGCCTGGAAACCGTGTCCGTGCGCATCGGCTCCTGCTTCGCGGAGCCCACGTCCGTACGGATGCTGTCGATCTGGCTGAGCCCCGGCGACGGAGCCCGCCTCTTCCACGCCGCGCTCACGGCCGAGCACGTCGGGCACACCGTGGTGTACGGCTCCTCCGCCAACTCCCGCCTGTGGTGGGACCTTTCATCGGCGCGGGCGCTCGGCTACGAGCCGCGCGACGACTCCGAGCCGTACGCCGCGAAGCTCCTGGCGGAACAGGGCGAGCTCGACCCGGAAATCCCCGACCAGACGCTGCTCGGCGGCCACTTCGCGACGGACCCGCCGAGGTGGCCGCACTGACACCGCCCCCGGGCCGAGAGGCCACCGGCCGACAGGCTCCCGGCCGACAGAGAACAGACCGGCAGGGCACCGGCCGACAGAGAACAGGCCGACGGGCACCCGCCGACAAGCCTCCGGCCGATAGAGAACAGACCGACGGGCACCGGCACGCTCGACGGAAGCCCCGACGGCATTCGGCCGAGGTTCAAGGAACCGCAAAGCGGCGCCGCTCGTTCCCGGGACATGACCGAAATGACCCCAGGCTCGAATCTTCCGCTCCCGACCGGCCGCGTGACGGTGGATGTCGCCGCTCCCGTACGGCTCGACGTCTCGGGCCTGCTGCTCACCGCCGACGGCAAGGTCCGCTCGGACGACGACTTCATCTTCTACAACCAGCCGCAGGGCCCCGGTGTCACCCACCGCTCCGGCGGCGGCACCGCGCCCGACGCGATCGTCGTGGACACCTCTGCCGTCCCGCCGGGGATCGAGAAGATCGTGGTCACCGCGAGCCCGGACGCGGCGGGCCAGACCTTCCAGGGCATCGAGCCCACGGCCACCCTGCGAAACGCAGACGACGGCAGCGCGATCGCCTCCTTCACCCCGCCCAGGCTGGGCGCCGAGACGGCCCTGGTGGTCATGGAGATCTATCTGCGCGGCGGCGCGTGGAAGGCCCGCGCGGTGGGCCAGGGGTACGCCAACGGACTGGCCGGGATCGCCACGGACTTCGGCGTCTCGGTCGAGGAGCCCGCGGCGCCGTCCGCCGCCCCCGCGATGCCGTCCGCCGCGCCCGCGATGCCGTCCGCTCCCCCGGCCGATCCGCGCGTGGCCGCGCCCGCCCCGGCGGCACCCGCCGCACCGCCCGCCCCCGTGGGCAGTGGAAAGGTCAACCTGGACAAGGGCCGGGTCAGTCTCCAGAAGAACCAGACGGTGTCGCTGGTCAAGGCCGGCCGCCCGCTGCTCTCCCAGGTCAAGATGGGCCTGGGCTGGGAGCCCGCGTACGGCGGCAAGGACATCGACCTGGACGCGTCGGTGATCGCCTACGGCCCGGAGCGCAACCACCTGGACAGCTGCTATTTCGGCAAGCTCTCCATCCTGGACGGCGCCATCAAGCACTCCGGCGACAACCTGACGGGCGAGGGCGCGGGCGACGACGAGGTGATCGTGGTCGACCTCGGCCGCATCCCCGCCGAGGCCACCGGCCTGGTCTTCACGGTGAACTCCTTCACCGGCCAGAAGTTCACCGAGGTCGCCAAGGCGTACTGCCGCCTGGTCGACGCGGCCACCGGCGAGGAACTGGTGCGCTTCGACCTGACGGGCGCGGAGCCACAGACGGGCGTCATGATGGCGAAACTCGTCAGGCAGTTCTCGGGAGAGTGGGACATGACCGCCCTCGGCACCTTCGCCAAGTCCCGCACGGTCCGCGGCATGGTCAAGCCGGGGGCGGAGGCGCTGTAGGTATTCGCGGGTCGGGGGGCCCGCAGCGGCGGCCCCCTGGGTGCTGCCCTAATTCCGGTGATCGCTACCGGTGCGCAGTACAAATATGCGGGCTCCATGCGTACGCGGGGTGCGAACCGGTGGCGAACGTCAATTCGTGGCCTGAGCTGGGCGATACCCGCGGGGACGGCAGGCGGGGTCGCCCTGCACGTGCCGGTAGTCGTCTCCCCTGGCTCCACTCGGTGCGGCCACGCGGCTGGTGTCGGCGACCTTGATCGAGGCTCCCTCGATGGGCCGGTCGCAGTAGATGCAGATCTTGACGCGGCTCTCGGCCTTCATGACGCCTTCTTTCTGGGGCCTGTCCGGATGGGGACTGCGAGGATGGGCAATGCGTTCGGCGCAGCTCGCTTCGTGGCCGCGCTCGCCCATCTCGTATCCGAACGAGGTGACGTAGCGGCTGCCGTCCACGGCAATCTGTTCCGTGAGGTGTTCGCCGAGAGGGCTGGCCGCCCGCAGGGATCCCGTGTCGCTGAGGGCGACATGGGGTCCGCGACTCTGCAGGCGGCCTGCGAGTTTCTGCAGGTCGGTGTCCATGCAGGAACGATCTCAACGCGGAAGGCTGGGCGGGATATGACACCCTATGACACGGAGTTGATCATGCGAACGGTGGCGATTACCGGCACGCGCGAAACCGGGCACCGCGACCTGGACGACTACACCAGCCTCTTCACGGCGTACCTCCAGCCGTTCGCCGACTCTCACTTCTATATCGGCGGCGCCAAGGGCATCGACAGCCTGAGCTTGATCTGGCTCGCCGGGAACACCGGCGCGCACATCACCGTCGTCGTACCCGGCACCGTCGACCACCAGCCCGCCGAGGCGCGTCAGGCCATCGCCCGTATGAGGAACCGCATCACGGACATCGTCGAGCTCGGCGCCGGCGAACTCCACACCCCCGCATTCCACGCCCGGAACCGGTGGATGGTCGACCGCAGCAGCATGACCATCGGCTTCCCGAACGCCACCGAGCCAGGGAGCGGCACCTGGCAGACCCTCAACTACACGGCCCAGCAGGGGAAACCGCGCCTGATCGTCCCCGTGTAGACGCGATGTGCGCCACGATGGCGTGATGGACGACAGAGCGACCGGCGCGACGGCCCTCAAGCGGCTGCGACAGTGCCGTGGCCTGTCGCTCGCCGACACCGCCCGCGCTCTCATCGCCATCGCCGGGCGGCTCGGCCAGCCCCGCACATCCCTGCCCACCGTCGCGGGACTACAGCGGTCCGTCGCCCGCTGGGAATCCAGCCGCCCCACGCTGCCTGACGCCCGCCACCAGCTCCTCCTCGCCCACCTCTACGGGCGCACCCCCGCCGGTGACATCGCCCTCGGAACCGGCTCCGACTTCGCCAGGCTGATCGACGCCCTCGCGCACCTCGGCGAAGGTGCGCGGCAACTCGGCGAGCTCCGGTCCATGCTGGTGAGGACAGCCACCGACCAGGGCGGCGGGCTGCTCGCGCTGCTGTCGCCGAGCGTGCAGAGGGGGCTCGCCGCCGCTATGGCCGATCCGTCCCTGGCTGACGACCAGTTGGTGGCCGGGCTGTCGACGGTCGTGTCCGACGTGAACGCCCAGGTCGGCAGTGTGCCCTTCGTGCGGCTGCAACTGCTGCTCGCCCCCGCGCTGGAGGCCTGCCGCCAGCTGACCGCCGGTCCGGTCCCCCAGCCTCTCCTGCCCAGGCTGAGAAGTGTTTCTGCGACCGCCCATACGCTGGCCGGGAGGCTTGCGTTCGAAACCCGCGATGATGTCGCCTCCCGCAATCTGTACACGGTCGCGACCCGGGAGGCCGGGCTGTTGCCCGACCCATGGCGGCGGGCGACCGTCCACATGAGTCACGCCCTGACCACGCTGTATTCAACGCAGGGTCTGGATGCTGCCCGGGTACTGGTGGACTCGGCTGTGCGCGATGCCCGCACCGGGGGCAGCGTTGTGGTGAGGGCTCGGGCGCATGCGCTGCAAGCAGAGCTCGCGGCGCGGGCGGGCGAACAACGTCAGGCTCAGGCCGCGTTGGGGCTGGCCTGGTACGACATGGAGCGCGACGGCGGCGGTGACCCGTCGGAGTCGAGTTTCACGGCTGGGCATCTGCGGGGCTTCGAGGGGGTCTGCGAGCTGTATGTCGGTGATCCGTCGTTGGCGCACGACCGGTTCGCCGCGGCGGCTGGCGCGCTGGTGGCGCCGCGGGAACAGGTGCAGCGGGCGATTACGACGACGGATCAGGCGCTGGCCCGGATCCGGATGGACGAACCGCAGTCGGCGGCTGGTCTGCTGCACGAGTGCGTGCTGGCGGCTGCGACGACGGGCGGGAGGGTTCCGGCGATCCGGTTGCGGCGAGCCCGTCAGGCGCTGCGTCCATGGCGGCGGGAGGACTGGGTGGCCGATCTTGATGACCATCTGATGGATGTCCTCGGATCCTGACGGCCATGCGCCATTGCCTAACCCCCGCCACTGCCCTCGATCCATGCCCCAACTCCCCTGCCTGACGGCCCCGTGCCGCCTTCGCCGCGTGCTGCGGCGCCGAGGAACGAGGAGATCCGGCGCTTGGTTGAGGCGGGCTGGCTGGGATGGGGTGAGTAGCCGCGGCTACTGGTGGAGAGGGAGGCTGCTCCGCCCCCGAATTCACTTCGGTTCGGCGGTAGTTGCATGTGATCCACTGGTCTCATGACGACTTCACGGACGCTGTATTTGTTCTGTAGCGCGGCCCCGCCGGTCTTCGATGTCGCCCGGGTCATCGAGGCGGCTCAGGCCGACGGCTGGGACGTGTGCCTCGGGTTGACGCCGACCGCGTCCGGGTGGCTGGAGGAGTCGCTCGGGGGCCTCGCCACGCTGACCGGACACCCGGTGCGCAGCGAGTACAAGCGGCCCGGGGAGGCGGACGTGTGGCCGCCCGCGGACGTGATCCTGTTCGCTCCGGCGACCTTCAACAGCATCAACGCGTGGGCGCTCGGGCTGACTTCGGCATTCGTCCTGGGGGTCGCGGCCGAGGGAATCGGCAAACGCGTTCCGACGGTGGCGATGCCCTGCGTGAACGCGGCCTACGTGCGGCATCCGCAGTTCGAGCAGTCGCTGGCCACGCTGCGCGCGGCCGGAGTGACGGTGCTGTACGGCGACAGCGGATTCGTACCGAACCAGCCGGGCGAGCAGCGGCCAGAAGGCTATCCGTGGCGAATCGCGTTGGACACGGTGAGCGCGGTGGCCGCCCCCCAACCGTGACCCCCGCCCCCTCAGGCACCGGACCCACCTCCCGCCATCCCAACCGCGCCCCCACCCCCCTCAGACACCGGACCCACCTCCCCCCACCCTCACTCGCACACACACCCACTGTAGGAACTCCACAACACCCACCGGACAAATCGCTACCCCCTCCCCATCCCCCGCGGAGCGCCCCCGCTGGCACAGTCGAGGCATGAGTGATCTTGGAGAAGTAGTCGTCACCGGGCTCGGCGCGATCACCCCGCTCGGCGTGGATACCGCTACGACCTGGGCAGGAATGCTGGACGGAGCGTCCGGGGTCCGGCTGATCGAGGAGGAGTGGGGGGCCGGGCTGCCGGTCCGGGTCGCCGCCGGGCTGCCGGTGGACCCAAGCTTGCTGCTCGCCCGGGTCGAGGCACGCAAGCTTGATCGGTGTGAACAACTCGCGATGATAAGCGCCCGCGAGGCCTGGCGGGACTCGGGCGCCCCGGAGGTTGCACCCGAGCGGCTCGCGGTGGTGATCGGCACCGGCACCGGGGGCGTCCTGACGACCCTGAGCCAGGACGACACGTTCGAGAAGAGCGGCGCCCGGCGGCTCTCTCCGTACGCCGTGCCGATGCTGATGCCGAACGGGCCCGCAGCCTGGGTGTCCATGGAACTCGGCGCGCAGGGCGGCGCCCGGACCCCGGTCAGCGCCTGCGCGTCCGGCGCCGAGGCGATCGCGATGGGGCTGGATCTGATCCGCGCCGGGCGGGCCGACGTCGTGGTGGCCGGCGGCACCGAGGCCTGTGTGCACCCGTTCACGATCGCCGCGTTCGCGCAGATGAAGGCGCTGTCGACCCAGGACAAGGACCCGGAGTCGGTGTCCCGGCCGTTCGACGCCGACCGCAGCGGTTTCGTCATGGGCGAGGGCGCGGGCCTGCTCGTGCTGGAGCGCGCCGAGTTCGCGCGGGCGCGGCGGGCGCGGGTGTACGGCTCGGTGGCCGGCGCCGCCGTCACCTCCAGCGCGGACCACATCACCGCTTCCGACGTGGCCGGTCAGGTGCGGGCGATCGAATCGGCGCTGCGGGACGCCCGGTTGGGCCCGTCGGACATCGGCGTGGTGCACGCGCACGCCACCTCGACTCCGTCGGGCGACCTCGCCGAGGCGCAGGCGGTGGCCCTGGCGATCGGCAGGCATCCGGTGGTCACGGCCACCAAGTCGATGACCGGACACATGCTGGGCGCCTCCGGCGCGGTTGGCGCGATCGCCGCGCTGCTCGCGCTGCGCGACGGCACCGTGCCCGCAACCCGCAACCTGGACAACCTCGACCCGGCGGTCGAACTCGACGTGGCCGCGGGCCGCAACCGCACGGGATCCTGGGATGCGGCGCTCGCCAACTCCTTCGGGTTCGGCGGGCACAACGTGAGCCTGGTGCTGGCCAAGGCATCCTCCTGAGCCCTCCTCGGAGTCCGCGTCCTGCCCCTGCCCGAGCCGTGGACGCGGGCTCTCAGGACGGCGGCCTGATCCCTTCGAGCAGCAGGGTCAGATAGCGGCCCACGTCCTCGCTGCCGCCGTGTGCCAGTTCGGCGGCGGTGGCGAGGGCGTGCGTGAGGCGCAGGAGTTCGATGCGCTTGAGGTCGCGGCGGACCGCGCCCGCGTCCTGGGCGGCGGACAGGAGTCGGTCGGCGGCGGTCTTGAGCTTGTCGCTGCACGCCGACATGACCGCCGAACCGCCGTCCGTGACGGCCGCGCCGAGCAGCGCCTTGAGCCCCCGGATGCGGATCATCTGCTCGGCGAGCTCGCGCAGCCACAGGCTGAGCGCCTCGCCGGGATCCCGGCCTGCCCTCAACTCGTCGGCGCGGGCGGCGATTTCCTCGATGCTCTCGACGTAGACGGCTTCGAGGAGGTCCTGCCGGGTCGGGAAGTGCCGGTAGAGCGTGCCGGATCCGACGCCCGCGCGCTTGGCGATGTCGTCGAGCGAGGCCTGTTCACCGCGTTCCGCGAAGGCGATCGCGGCTTCTTTCAGGATGGCCTCGTAGTTGCGCCGGGCGTCCGCCCGCATCGGCTTGGCCGCGGCACCCGCTCCCACCTGCGCCATTCCAGAACTCCTTGCCAACCGGGGACTGTCTCCGTATCTTACCTGACACCAAACGGAGACACTCCCCGGTTTGCGGGCGGTTCGTGCTGCCCGCGTTCAACCGGGTCACGCATACCGGGAGTTGAACATGTCGACCACGCCAGCCGCCCCTTCCACCGCACCCCCGCGCCGCACCGCGGCCGGGGCGCCGCGGACCGGACGCCCCGGCGCCGTACTCGCCGTGATCGTCACCGCCTACCTGATGGTCGGCGTCGACTCCACCGTCGTCAACGTGGCCCTGCCCGACATCCAGCGCGATCTGCACTTCGGCCCAGCCGCGCTGTCCTGGGTGCTCAACGCCTACACCCTCACCTTCGGCGGATTACTCCTGCTCGGCGGGCGGATCGGTGACATCGCGGGACGCCGGCGAACCCTCGCCGTCGGCGTCACGGTCTTCGCCCTCGCCTCCCTGCTCGGCGGAGTCGCGGGCGACGGCGGCTGGCTGCTCGCGGCCCGCGCGCTCCAGGGCGTCGGCTCGGCGCTCACCGCGCCCAGCACCCTCGCCCTGATCACCACCAACTTCGAGGAGGGCCCGCGCCGCAACCACGCCCTCTCCATCTACACCTCGGTCGCCTCCATCGGCGCGTCCCTCGGTCTGGTGCTCGGCGGCGCGCTCACGGCCTGGGCGTCCTGGCGCTGGGCCCTGCTGATCAATGTGCCCATCGGCGCCGCGGTCGCCGTCGCGCTGCCCCGCTTCGTCCGCGAAACCCCGCGCCGCGCGGGCCACTTCGACGCGGCGGGAGCGGTCACCGGCACCGCCGGAATGACCGCCCTCGTGTACGCCTTCGTACGCGTCGCCGAAAGCGGCTGGAGCGATGCGCTCGCCCAACTCTCCTTCGCCGCGGCCGGAGTTCTCCTCGCGCTGTTCGTGTACGTCGAATCACGGGCCCGTCAGCCCATCGCCCCGCTGAGGCTCTTCGCCGACCGCAACCGCGCGGGCGCCTATCTCGATATCCTGCTGCTGCCCGCCGGGATGTTCGGCGCGTTCTTCTTCCTCACGCAGTACGTGCAACACGTGCTCGGCTACGGTCCGTTGCGGGCGGGAATCTCCTTCCTGCCCCTGACCTTCGCGATGTTCACCGTGCTCCGGTTCGTGCCCGGACTGCTCCAGCGCCACGGCCCGAAGCCCGTGCTCGTCACGGGGATGACCCTGATCACCCTCGCGGCCCTCTGGCTCACCCGGCTCAGCCCCACCGGCTCGTACGCCACCGGGCTGCTCGGTCCGATGCTGGTGCTCGGCACCGGGGTGGGCCTGAGCTTCATGCCGCTCAATGCGGCGATCCTGACCGGGGTCACCCCGGAGCAGGCCGGCGCCGCGTCCGGACTGCTCCAGACGCTTCAGTGGCTGGGCGGCACATTGGGCCTGTCGGTCCTGGTGACGGTCGCGGGAACGGCCACGCGGCACTCGGCCGACAGCCCGGCGGAGCTGCTGACACTGGGGGCGACGAGCGCGTTCGGCGTGGGGGCCTGCATCGCGCTCGCCGCGGTGCTGGTGGCCGCGGTGGTGATCCGGGGGCGGCGCTAGGCGCTGTCCGGTGGGTCGGCGGCCCCGGCCGTGGGCGCCCCCGCTCCGGACCGGAGCATCAGGGCGCCGTCCACGGCCAGCGTGCGTCCCGGCCCGCCTCCAGCAGCGGCACCATGCGGAACGCCGCGTCCGTCAGGCCCGCGAACACATGGCGGTTCGCGTCGCCCGACGGGCCGTGGCCGACCCGGTAGCCCGCGAGGTTCCACGTGTACACCGGGACCTCGGCAGGAATAAGGCTGGTCGGGTCGCCGCCGTACGACGTCTGTTCGTCCGTGACGATCAGCACGCGGTCGTGCCCCCGGTAGTGCCGCCGCACCGCGTCGGCCGTGTTCGTACCGCCGAGGTCGCCGAAGCGGCCCAGGACCTTCAGGACTGACTCGCCCGCCCGGTGGGTGACCGGCGCGCTGCCCGTGCCGAACTGCACGAGGTCCGCGTCGGCCGCCCGCAGCGCCAGCGCCGTACCGAAGATCGCGGCGGCGTCCGCCCGGTTGAGGCGGGAGCGCTCCGAGAGCGGCGACCACATCGAGCCCGAACGGTCGACCAGGACCAGTGTCCGGCCGCCGAGGGCGGGCACGTTGGCCAGCGAGTGGCCCAGCGCACGCTCCAGCGGGTACGCCCAGCGCAGCGAGGGCGCGTGGCGGTACGCGGCGAGGTAGCGGAAGGGGAACTGCCGTGATTTCGCGACGGCTTCGGGGTCGGACACCTTCGCGGCCACCCGCGCCGCCACCTCGTCCGAGACGCCCGCCTCGTCGAAGTTGCGCAGGTTGCGCACCAGCGCCATCGCGCCCATCGACGGGATGACCGCCTCCCAGGCCGCCCGGTCCATCGGTCCCTGGAGCCAGCCCGCGAGTGCCTCCCAGGTCAGCCCCGCCGCCGCGAGCCGCTCGGCTCCGTCCGGAGCGAGCACGACGGCCCGGCGCTCCCCGACGGGCAGGGCCATCAGCGCCCGGTGCGCGCTCAGCACCGGGTCCCCGGCCGGCGGCACCGCGGTGTCGGGGTGGTGGCGGCGGTCGAGCGCGTACCGGAACAACTCGCCCTGCCACGGCCTGGCCGGGTCGGGCGCCGCGTGCACCAGGTTGAGGATGTCGCCGAACCGGTAACCCTTCGACGCGGTGTCGTACTTCAGCAGCGACCGCGCGTTGTAGAGGCGGCGTACGGCATCGGCGACGCCCCGCTTCACGGGCTTGGGAACGGCGCGGCCGTACGTGGCGGTCCAGTACCCGAGCAGTTCGCCCGGCTCGTCGGGGCGCAGCAGCACCGAGGCGACGACCTGCCGGTTGGCGGGGCCGTCCGAAGTGCCCGCGTCCAGGCGGGCCTTGACGTACTCGGCGGCGCCGACGATCGAGGCGGTACGCAGTCCGCCCTCGCCGCGCAGCCAGCCGAGCAGCCCCGCCGTCCACTCGGGGTCCTCGACGGCGAGCTTGCGGACCAGCGTCGCGAACCGGTCGTCGCGGGCCGCGCCGGTCTCGTAAAAGGTCCGCTGCGCGACGAAGTTGGCGACGGCCAGCACGAAGAGTTCCGACTTGGCGTCCCGCAGCCGGCCCGCACCGCCCTCGTGGGTGAGGGCGGCGACGCCGGTGGACGCGACCGGCGACGTGGGGCGCTTCCTGGTGGCGCGCAGATTGAACCGAGCCATGGTGAATGGCCTCCCGAGATCAATTCGGCGACGGCGGATTTCATTGCGAAGAAGTAGCCGCGGCCTGCGCACCGGGAGGTGCACAAAAACGAATGAAGTGTGGGTGTCCGGAGAACTGGGCGGCAAAACCGACGAGTTGGTGCTCTGCCTCTGAGCTACACCGGTACGAGCACCGGCGGCGGGATTCGAACCCGCGGCCTCCCCATTAACAGTGGAAGTAGGTCGTGCCTGCGCACCCGGACGAGAACGACCATAGAGGGAGCGCCTGACGGCACGCCAAGTGTTTTCCGGGCGGCGACGACGGACGGCGGCAAGCGAAAGGCCGCCCGGAGGCAACGGCCTCCGGGCGGCCCGGATTCGGACGCGGTTCGACCGCGGAAATGCGGCGCGGGGTTCAACCCCCTGAACGCGGCGCGGAATTCAGGCGCGCGAACGCGCCTTGAAAGCCGCCTTGCGGGCCTCCTTGGCCGTGGACTTGTCCGGGTGCAGCCGCCCCATCGCCTCCAGGACGTCCGCGGTCGCGGGGTGCTCCACCCGCCAGGCCGCGTCGAAGAACCCGCTGTGCTGGCCGACCAGCCCCTCCACGAGCTCCTGGAGCTCCTCCAGGTCGCCCTCCACCGCCAACTGCGCGGCGATCGTGTCGATGGCCAGCCAGAAGATCATCGTCTCGGACGGCGGCGGCACGTCCGGTGCGCCGCGCTCGGCGAGCCAGACCCGGGCGAGGCCGCCCAGTTCCGGGTCGGGCAGCACGTCGCGCACGGCCGGTTCGGCGGAGGCGCCCGTCAGAGCCAGGGCCTGCTGGCAGTGCAGCCTGCGCAGCGGGCCGCCCGCGTCGCCGCCCCGGGCCGCGGCGAGCAACTCCCGTGCCGCTTCGGCCGGTTCGCGGCGGGCCAGCCACTGCTCGGTCTCGGCGCGGGCGGAGAGCTCGGGGAAGTAGGCGATGCCGTCGAGCAGGACGTCCGCGCCCTTGTCGGCCAGATCGCCGACGGCCGGCGCGTCCACGCCCGCGTCCAGCATCCGGGCGCGCACCCCGTAGAGGCCGAGCGGCGTCAGCCGGACCATTCCGTACCGGGAGACGTCCTCGTCGTCCACCGGCGGCGCGGGCTCGTCGCCCTCCTCGGCCATCAACGCCTCGTCCACGGGCTCGTACTCGACCAGACCGATCGGCTCCAGGAGCCGGAACTGGTCGTCCAGCCGCATCATCGCGTCGGAGACCTGCTCCAGGATGTCGTCGGTGGGCTCCCCCATGTCGTCCGGGACGATCATCGAGGCGGCGAGGGCGGGCAGCGGCACGGGCCCTTCGGGGGCGCCGGACTCGCTCACGCTCAGCAGGTACAGGTTGCCGAGGACGCCCTCCAGGAACTCGGCCTCCTCCTCCGGGTCCCACTCCAGGCGCTCGAAGTCGATCTCGCCGTCCTCGCCGACCAGATCGGCGAAGTCGTCGATCATCGGCGCGGTGGCGTCCGCGAAGACCACGTCGAAGGCGTCGAGCCAGATGGCGAGCACGTCCTGCGGCGAGCCGGAGGTGAGCACGCCGAGGTTCTCGCCGACCGAGGCGGTGCCGTCCGTCTCTTCGTCGTCACCGCCGTCCTCGACCTCGACCAGGCCGGTGTCGACCGCGACCCGCCAGGCCTCGCTGGCGTACGCGGGTCCGTCCTGGTCGTCGCCGAGGCCGAGCTCGTCGGCGGCCGCCGGCAGCTGCTCCTCGACGAGCTCGCCGCCGGCCCCGACCCGCGTGTGCGGCCCGGCCCAGCGGGCGAGCCGTACGGCGCGGGCGAGCAGCGGGGCGGACAGCGCGTCCCGCGCCAGCTCCGCCTCGGAGTTCAGCCGTACCGGCGGCAGGGTGGGGCGGTCTGGGGACATCTGGGGGTACTCCTCGGCCGTACGGTCTGGGGTGCTCTGGTCGCGCTGGGTCAGCGATGGTTGAGCGGCACCCAGCGTAGACGCTGCGGACGGGGTCCCGCCCCGTCGGTCGCGCGCACCCGCGCCGCGTGGTGCGCCCGGCGCGCGGCGCACCCGGTGGTTCACCCATCCGTCAGGTTCCGTCCACCCGGCAAGTCTTGACAACTCCCCACCCCAGACAAGAGATTGACGCGCGTAGAACACTGCACCGCCGCCCGCACCTTCCTCCCTCATCACCTCCGGAGTCCGTGAATGCCCGTTCCCAGAACCGCCGCCGTGTCCGCCGTGGTCGCCGCCGCACTCGCCGCCGGCCTGGTCGGCGCCGCCTCCTCGCAGGCGGCCCCCGCCGCGCCCGTCGCGGCGAAGATCCACGACATCCAGGGCACCACCCGGATATCGCCGCTGGCGGGCCAGCAGGTCACGGGCGTGACCGGTGTCGTCACCGGTGTGCGTACGTACGGCTCCTCGAAGGGCTTCTGGTTCCAGGACACGGCGCCCGACGCCAACCCGGCCACCAGCGAGGGCATCTTCGTCTTCACGGGGTCGAACCCGGCCGTCACGGTGGGCGACGCGGTGAACGTCGCGGGCACCGTCACCGAGTACGTGCCGGGCGGCCTGGCCTCGGGCAACCAGTCCCTCACCCAGATCTCCAAGCCGACCCTCACGGTCGTCTCCTCGGGCAACGCGCTGCCCGCGCCGGTCGTGATCACCGACCGCTCGGTTCCCGACCGGTACACGCCGAACGGCGATCCGGCGGCCGGCAACAGCATCAACGGCCTCACGCTCCAGCCCAAGAAGTACGCCCTGGACTACTACGAGTCCCTGGAGGGCATGAACGTCCGCATCGGCACCTCGCGGGTGGTCGGCGCCACGGACCCGTACTCCGAGCTGTGGGTCACGGTGAAGCCGCACGAGAACCGGACCCCTCGCGGCGGCTCGCTCTACTCCTCGTACCACGACCAGAACACCGGCCGTCTCCAGATCCAGAGCCTGACGCCGGCCGCCCAGCAGCCCTTCCCGACGGCGAACGTCGGCGACGCGCTGACGGGGACCACCGAAGGCCCCCTGGACTTCAACCAGTTCGGCGGCTACACGATCGCCGCGCGCACCCTCGGCACCGTCAAGGACAACGGGCTCAAGCGCGAGATCACCCGCAAGCAGCGCACGGGCGAGCTCGCGGTCGCCACCTACAACGTGGAGAACCTGGACCCGAGCGACCCGCAGTCGAAGTTCGACGCGCTGGCGCAGGGCGTGGTGACGAACCTGGCCTCGCCGGACATCGTGGCCCTGGAGGAGATCCAGGACAACAACGGCGCGAAGACCGACGGCACCGTGGACGCCTCGGCGACCGTCAAGAAGTTCACGGACGCGATCGCCGCGGCGGGCGGCCCGGCCTACCAGTGGCGTTCGATCGACCCCGAGAACGACAAGGACGGCGGCGAGCCCGGCGGCAACATCCGCCAGGGCTTCCTCTTCAACCCCGCGCGGGTCTCCTTCACCGACCGCCCCGGCGGTGACTACAAGACCGCCGTCGGCGTCACCGGCAGCAAGGGCCACCCCGCGCTCACCCTGTCCCCCGGCCGCGTCGACCCGGCCAACCCGGCCTGGACCGACAGCCGCAAGCCGCTCGCGGGCGAGTTCGTCTTCAAGGGCCGTACGGTCTTCGTGATCGCCAACCACTTCGCGTCGAAGGGAGGCGACGAGAGCCTGGTCTCGCAGCACCAGCCGGTGCCGCGTTCCTCGGAGGACAAGCGCCTCCAGCAGGCCCGCGCCGTCAACGCGTTCGTGAAGCAGCTGCTCGCGGTCGACAAGCACGCGGACGTCCTGGCCATCGGGGACATCAACGACTTCGACTTCTCGGGCACGACCAAGGCGCTGGAGGACGGCGGCGCGCTGCGCTCGGCGTTCCGCACCCTGCCGGAGAAGGAGCGCTACTCCTACGTCTACCAGGGCAACACCCAGGTCCTCGACCAGATCCTGACCAGCCCCGCGATCCGGGGCTTCGCCTACGACAGCGTGCACATCAACGCGGAGTTCGCGAACCAGACCAGCGACCACGACCCGCAGGTCATCCGCTTCCGCCCGTAGCGGCCGCCGAGCGCTCCGCCGGAGGTGACGTTCCCCGGCGGAGCGGCACGGTGTCGCAGCCCCCGCGCCCCTTCAGGGCGCGGTAGCGCGCCGGGCTTCCACGCGGGGTGGGTGAGGGTCAGCGCCGCAAGGTGGCGCGACGCCCCCAACGTCAAGAGGTCCCGCAGTCCCTGATCGCGGCGACGGCCCGGCCGAGCAGTGAACGCAGCAACTCCCGTTCCCCGTCGGTGAATTCGCGTGCGATCCGCCGCTCGATGGCGACCGCCCGCTCGTCAGCGGCGGCCAGCGCCGCGCGTCCCGGGTCGGTGAGGCGGGTCTCCAGGACGTTGCGGTGCCAGGGGTGCGGGCTGCGCTCGACCAGGCCGCGCTCCTCCAGGTTCTTCAGTACGACGTTCATGGCCTGCGGGGTGACCAGACAGGCGCGGGCCAGCGCGGCCGCCGAGATCCCCGGCGCACCGGACAGCGCGAAGAGCGCGGCGTACTGCGGCACGGTGAGGCCGGCCGCCTTGACGGCCGCGCTCTTGGCCGCGATCAGCTCCTGCTCGGCGCGCTTGATGTCGAGGCCGAGGCGCTCCTCGGCGGGCATGGTCATGGCTCCGAGCATACGGGGCTGACATAAAACCCTTGTGCATCATCAAAACATTGATAACGTTCGGGATCATGACGACGAGCTCGAACGACTCCGTGATCCCGGCCAGCCACGCCGACCTGCTGACCCGCCCCCTCTTCGTGCACCTCGCCACCAAGGGCCCCAACGGCATCCCGCACGTCAACCCCGTCTGGCAGCTCTGGGACGGCGAGTTCCTGCGCTTCACCACGACCACCGACCGCCGCAAGTGCAAGAACGTGACGGCCGATCCCAAGGTGTCCCTGTCGGTCAACGATCCGGAACAGCCCTACCGCTACCTGGAGGTGCGCGGCACCGTCGAGCGCATTGAGCCCGACCCCTCGGGCGCGTTCTTCGACGTCCTCGCCAAGCGGTACGGCCTGGAGTACGAGGCCCCGGTCGGCGACGCCGAGCGCCGGGTCGTCCTGGTCGTACGCCCGGAGCGCACCACCTCGCAGTGACGCGCGGCGCCCGCCGGGCGCTCCGCGGGCGTTCGGCGGCGAGCCCCGGGACCGCTCAGACGAGGTTGCCGCCGCCGTCCACGAACACCACGTCGCCCGTGATGTACGAGGCGTTGAGCAGGTGGACGATCTCCTCGGCCACGTCCTCGGCGGTGCCGGTGCGCTTCAGCGGGACCGCCCTCTCCACGTGCCGCTTGGTCTCGGCGAAGCCCTCGACACCCTCGTACCAGGGCGTCTCGATGAAGCCGGGGGCGACCGCGTTGACGCGGATCTCCGGTCCGAGCGTCTTGGCGAGCAGCCGCGTCAGGTGGTTGACGGCCGCCTTCGAGACGGCGTACGGGATGGAGCTGCCGTTCGGGCGGATGCCCGCCTGCGACGACACGTTGACCACGGCGCCCGCACCGCTCGCCTTCAGGTGCGGGGCGGCCGCCGTGATGGTCTGCCAGACGCCGAGCACATTGACGTCGAAGATGTCCCGCCACACCTCGGGGCTCGCGGCGGCGAGGTCGTCGTGCGGGATGAACCGGGTGGTGCCGGCGCTGTTGACCAGGATGTCGAGCCGTCCGCAGGCCTCGATGACGGCGCCCACCAGCCGTTCGGCCTCACCGTCCACCGAGATGTCCGCCTGGATGTGAACGGCGCCGGGCAGTTCGGCGGCCAGCTTCTCGCCCGCTTCCCGCGACCGCGAGTTGATCACGACCCGGACGCCGGACTCGGCCAGTCGGCGGGCGGTCGCGGCGCCGATGCCCGACGAGGACCCGGTCACCAGGGCGACCCGTGCTTCGCTCATACTGCTGTTCCCCACATGCGGTGTTCAGCCGCGCCCGCCACCGATCATGCCACAGCGCGCGCCGCGGCCTGCTCCCGCACACTGGGCCTGTCAGGGACCGATCAGCAGAGCGGAGTTGTGCGATGGACCGCGCGGCCTTCAGTCGCAGGGCCTTCCTCGGCGCGGCGGGAGCCGTCGCCGCCGCGGGGGCGGCGGGGTGCTCGTCCGGCGAGGGCCCCGGCAAGGACGGGCCCTCGGAAGGCGGCGCCTCGAAGCCGCCCGCGAAGGAGAACGACCGGCCCGGTGACGCCGGCTGGCGGCTGAAGGGGCGCGGCGCCGAGCACGAGGTCGAGGGGTACGCGGACCGTACGAGCGTCGCGCCCGGCGAAGCGTTCCGGCTGCATGTGCACACCACCGCGAAGACCTTCCGCGCCGAGGCGTTCCGGATGGGCTGGTACGCAGGTGCGCTGGCCCGCAAGGTGTGGGAGTCGGGCCCCGTCAAGGGCGTCCGCCAGCCCGCCGCCAAGGTGGAGCCGGGGACGTACACGGTGACCGCCGACTGGCCGGCGAGCACCGAGGTCCCCACCAAGGACTGGCCCGAGGGCTCCTACCTCGTCCGGCTCACCGCCGACAGCGGCGGCCAGCGCTACGTCCCGGTCACCGTCAGGTCGGCCACCACCAAGGGCCGGGTGGTGATCGTCAACGCGGTCGCGACCTGGCAGGCGTACAACGAATGGGGCGGCTACAGCCTCTACAACGGGCCGACCGGCGACGACGCGGACCGCTCGCGCGCGGTGAGCTGCGACCGCCCCTACCATCGCGACGGCGACGGCCTGTTCCTCACCTACGAGCAGCCCGTCGTGGCGCTCGCCGAGAAGATGGGCCTGGCGCCCGCCTACGTCACCACCATGGACATCGAGCGCGACGCGCGACTCCTGGACGGCGCGACTGCCGTGCTGTCGCTCGGACATGACGAGTACTGGACGCAGTCCATGCGCGAGCGGGTCACCGCGGTCCGCGACCGGGGAACCAACATCGCCTTCCTCGGCGCGAACGCCTGCTTCCGCCGCATCCGCCTGGAGAAGACCGGCCTCGGCGACCACCGGCTGATCGTCTGCTACAAGAACGACTGGGCCAAGGACCCCGGCCGCCGCGAGGGCGAGCCGCCGACCACCAACTTCCGCGAGCCCCCGCACGCCCAGCCGGAGAACTCCCTGACCGGCACGTTGTACGAGTCCAACCCGACCACCGCCGACTATGTGGTCACCTCGCCCGGCCACTGGCTGTTCGAGGGCACCGGCGTCAAGCACGGCTCGGCGTTCCCGGGTCTGGTCGGCACGGAATACGACCGCGCCAACGGCGAGGAGAGCACACCCCGGCCGATCGAGGTCGTCTCGCATTCGCCGCTGACCTGCCGCGGGGTCCACTCGTACGCCAACTCGGCTTACTACACGGTGAGTTCGGGTGCCGGCGTCTTCAACACGGGCACCATGCGCTGGGTCCAGTCGACCATCGGGGACGGCGGCCACGGCATCGACGCCACGACCGCGAAGTTCACCTCGCGGGTCACGGAGAACCTGCTGCGGATCTTCGCGGCGGGTCCCGCGGGACGCAGCCACCCGGCCAAGGACAACCTGGACACCTTCCATCCGTACGCGGGTGACCCGACCTGGGCGAAGCGGAACCTCTGGTAGGAGACATCGACACTTCAGCAGCGCTACCACAGCCCTCCACGAAGTCTAAGTAGACGTTAACCGTCGTGGCGGGCAAAACTGGCGTATGACGACATCACGCCACCCGGCCCGCCCATTCGGGCGCGCCCTCTGCGCCATGGTCACGCCGTTCACCGCCTCGTACGAGCTCGACCTCGCGGCGGCGCGGGAGCTGGCCGCGCGCCTGGTCGACAACGGGTGCGACGGTCTGGTCCTGAACGGCACCACCGGGGAGTCACCGACCACCTCGGACGAGGAGAAGACCGCGCTGGTGCGGGCCGTGGTGGAGGCGGTCGGCGACCGCGCCGCGGTCGTGGCGGGCGTCGGCAGCGCGTCGACCGCGCACACCGTGGCGCTGGCCCGCGCGGCCGAACAGGCCGGCGCGGACGGCCTGTTGGTGGTGACCCCGTACTACAGCAGGCCGCCCCAGGATGCCGTGGAGGCCCACTTCCGCACGGTGGCCGACGCCACCGCCCTGCCGGTGATGCTGTACGACATCCCGGGCCGCACGGGCACCCGCATCGAGACCGCCACGATGCTCCGGCTCGCGGAGCACGAGCGCATCGTGGCGGTGAAGGACTGCTCGTACGACCTGCTCGGCTCCACCAAGGTCATCGGCCGCACCTCGCTGGCGTACTACTCGGGGTGCGAGGAGCTGAACCTTCCGCTGTACGCGGTGGGCGGGGCGGGTTACGTGAGCACGGTGGCGAACGTGGCGCCGGGCGCGATGCGTTCGGTACTGGACGCGCATGACGCCGGCACCCCGGCCGAGGCGGCCCGCCGCAACCAACTGGCGCTGCCGCTCACGGAGTTGATGATGGCGTCGGGGCTGCCGGGCACAGTGACGGCGAAGGCCCTGCTGGGGTTCGCGGTGCGGGCACCCTTGCAGCCGGCGAGCCCGGCCGAGCTGACCCGCCTGCGGGCGGCCCGGGATGCGCTGCTGAGGGGGTGAGGGGGTTTCGCCCGCCTCTGAGGTGGGCGAAACCGGCCGGACGAACCGTGCGGCCACCCAGCCGTTCCCGTTCGGCTGCGGACCGTACGTGGCTGGTCGCGCAGTTCCCCGCGCCCCTGAAGGGGGTTGCCCCGAGAGGGGTGCAGGGGCGGAGCCACCGCAGGGGTCTGGGGCACAGCCCCAGGGGTCGGCCCATCCAACCCCGTGCACGGGCGGGCGGGTGAGCCAACGCCCAGGGGGTCCGGGGGCGGAGCCCCCGGCGACCCCGGCTGCCGGACGACCCCGGCTAGTTGTGCGCGTGCAGAATCTCGTTCAGGCCGCCCCACACCGCGTTGTTCGGGCGCGCTTCGACCTTGCCGGTCACCGAGTTCCGGCGGAACAGGATGTTCGACGCGCCGGACAGCTCGCGGGCCTTGACGATCTGGCCGTCGGGCATCGTCACGCGCGTACCCGCCGTGACGTAGAGCCCGGCTTCGACGACGCACTCGTCGCCGAGCGCGATGCCCACGCCCGCCTCGGCGCCGACTAGGCACCGCTCGCCGATGATGATGCGGACGTTGCCGCCGCCGGACAGCGTGCCCATGGTGGAGGCGCCGCCGCCGATGTCGGAGCCGTCGCCGACGACGACACCCGCCGAGATGCGGCCCTCGACCATCGACGTGCCGAGCGTGCCCGCGTTGAAGTTCACGAAGCCCTCGTGCATGACCGTGGTGCCCTCGGCGAGGTGCGCGCCCAGGCGCACCCGGTCGGCGTCGGCGATGCGTACGCCCTTGGGCGCGACGTAGTCCGTCATGCGCGGGAACTTGTCGATCGAGGTGACCTGGAGGTGCAGGCCCTCGGCGCGGGCGTTCAGGCGCACCTGCTCGACGGAGTCGACGGCGACCGGGCCGAGCGAGGTCCAGGCGACGTTGGCGAGCAGCCCGAACATGCCGTCCAGGTTCTGGCCGTGCGGCTTGACGAGCCGGTGCGAGAGGAGGTGCAGACGCAGGTAGATGTCGTGCGTGTCCAGGGGCTTGTCATCGAGCGAGGTGATGACCGTGCGGACGGCGACGACCTCGACCCCGCGGCGCTCGTCCGGGCCGACGGCCTTGAGCGCGGCGGCACCCAGCAGTTCGGCGGCGCGCTCGGCGGACAGGCGCTCGGTGCCGGCCGGGCCGGGCTCGGCGACGGCCACGAGCTCGGGAGCGGGGAACCAGGTGTCCAGGATGGTGCCGTCGGCGGCGATGGTGGCGAGTCCGGCGGCCGCGGCGCCGGTCGTAGCAGTAGCAGTCGTGTCGGTCATGCCCAAAACCTAACCGGCCACGACCTGCCGGGGCGAACCGGTCTCACCTCCCGGTCCCGTGTCCGCCCCGGCCGGCGCACCGGGCCCCGCGCGGCCGGTCCGCCTGACCTGCGACGTGCCGCCGACGCGATGACGGGGTGCTTCGCAGACCCTGCGCCCCTGGGGTCAGGGCGTGTACTCGTATCCGATCGTGAACCGCGGCGGCAGGCACCACTCCCCGTACTCGATGATCCCCTCGTCGTCGGACCAGCGGTGGGCGCCCGCCAGCACTGGAGCGCCCACCGGCAGGGCCAGGGCACTCGCTTCGCGGGCGTCGGCCTCACGGGCGTGCATGTCGTCGCGGGCGTGCGTGATCGTGCGCCCCGTGGCTTCCAGGACCCTGGCGGTGAGCCCGTGGTTCCGGCCGGGCGAGGTGTTGAGGAGATCCGGCACCAGGGCGGCGAACGGTGCCGGGTACCAGGTCACGGCGAACACGGTGCGGGTCTTGCCGCGCCCGGCGAGCCACTCCCGCCTGACAGCCTGGTCTCCGGCCTGAAGGTCCAGGATGTCCGCGACGTACAGCGGCGGTTTGACGAGTTCGGCCGCCGTCACACGCGACGTCTCGCCCTCGGCGAGGAAGCTCTTGACGCGCTGGACACGCTCCAGCCGGTCCTTCGGCGTCAGGGTCCACACCGGGTCGTCCTCCACGAACGTGCCACGCGGGGTGGTCCTGATGTATCCCTCCACCTGGAGCGCCTGCAACGCACGCGACACCGTGGCCGCAGCGGTCTGCCAGCTGCCTGCGATCTCCCGGTTGGTCGGAAGCCTGGCCCCCGGCTGGAGCTCCCCGGACATGATCCGTTCGCGGAAGTGGTCAGCGATCTTCGTGAAGGTCTTCTCTCCGGGCATCTGCCGTTCTCCTCACGGGAGTTGAGCACGTCTGACGCTCGGCACCCTAGTGCACTGAGCACCCTTGTGGAGTGCTTCTAACACTCCAGAGACTGAACTAGTACACAGACGAGTCGGGGGGACGAGGGGAGCAACAACACCATGTTCGCGAGCCAACCGCCGGGGAACGGTTACTACTCCATGCCGCCCGCCGCAGCTTCGATCCAGGGGACAAAAGGGTGCGGACCCTGCTCCCACCTCGCCGCCCAGCTCCGCCAAGCCGTACAGGACCGCGATCAGTCGGCCGAGGTCGACGCCCGGGTAAGGATCAGGCGGCACATGCGCCGGGAACACGGCACGGAGCTGCCGCTCCCGCCCTCCAACTGACCGGTTTCGGCGGCGAGTCGGGGGATCCGGTCACGGCGCCCGAGCCACAGCTCAGTGCGCGGCGCTACCGACGTTGAGCAGGACCACTCCCCCGATGACGAGGGCGATTCCGGCGAGCTTCGCGGCCGTCATCGCCTCCCCCATGAAGACCATGCCCACGGCGGCGATGACGGCCGTCCCGACGCCGGACCAGATCGCGTACGCGGTGCCCACGGACAGGGACTTGAGCGTGAGCGACAACAGATAGAAGGCGAACAGGTAGCCGACGGCGGTGACCAGCGAGGGCCAGAGCCGGGTGAATCCCTCGCTGTACTTCAGCGCGGACGTGGCGATGATCTCCGAGCCGATGGCGCAGCCGAGCAGGACATAGGGCATACGGATCAGGATATCCAGGATGCGTACGCCCGTACATATCGTCGGGTCGCGACTTGTCGCCGCTGCCCCTCCCCGCCGCTCTACCTCAGCAGCCTGCCGAGCAGATCGCGGGCGTACTCCTCGTCGTACGCGCCGCCGGTGAGGAGCGACTGGAGGCAGATGCCGTCCATCGTGGCGACCAGGCCGCGGGCGGTGACGGGATCGGTGTGCCGGGCGAGCAGTTCGGCCACCGAGTCGGTCCACTCGGCGGCGACCGGGCGCAGCGCGGGGCGGCGCAGGGCCGCGAGGTAGAGCTCGTACTCCAGCTCGGCGCGGGCCCGGTCGCCGGTGAGCCAGTCGCCCATCAGCCGGGCCAGTTCGGCGGCCAGGTCCGCGCCGGGGGCATCCAGGCGCGGACAGTCGCGGACCGCCGCGGCGAAGCCCTCGTTGGCCTGGCGCAGCGCGGCGACGAGGAGTTCGTCGAGTGTCTTGAAGTGATACGTGGTGGAACCCAGCGGCACATCGGCCTCGGCGGCGGCGCTGCGGTGGCTGAGACCGGCGATGCCGCGCTCGGCGACCACCCGCATCGCGGCGTCGATGATGCGCCGGCGCCGGTCGGGGTCGTAACGGCGGGCCATCAGCGGCCCCGGGTCGTTCCGGCCTGGTCACAGAGCATGCCCCCGACCGTACCGGCAGGCCGCGCGCGGCTACGGTAAAGCCGATCGATCAGGGGACGGGACGTACGGCGACGTGCGGGAAGTGCGAGGTTTCAGTGACGCAGGACATGGGGTGGGGCTACGGCGCCCCGGGCGGACCTCCGGGACCGCCGCCCGGCCCGCCCGGGTGGGGACCCGGCTGGGGCGGCGGCTGGATGCCGCCGCCACCGAAGCCGGGCGTGATACCGCTGAGGCCGCTGAACCTCGGCGACGTACTCGGCGGCGCCTTCTCGGCCCTGGGCCGCCACTGGAAGCAGCTGCTCGGCATGGCCCTCGTGGCGTACGGGATCGCGGCGCTGGTGGTCGGCGGGGCGGTCGCGCTCGCCGTGTCCACGGTGCACGACCATCTCGACCCCATCTTCCACCCGGACTACGGAGTGGATCCGGCGCGTTCCGACGTGCAGCCGGTGGTGATCGCCGCGGTCGTCGTCTTCGTCGTGGCGCTGGCGATGTGGCTCGTGGCGATGGCGGTGATGTACTCGGCGGCCCCGGCCGTGCTCCAGGAGGCGGTGCTCGGACGACGCACCACCTTCGGCGCGGTGTGGCGCAAGGCCTGGTCCCGGTTCCCGGCCGTGCTCGGCACGCTGGCGATCCAGTGGGGGGCCATGCTGGGCGCGGTGCTCCTGTTCATGGGCCTGATGGTGGCGACGGTCCTCGCCGCCTCCCACCACGACCACCCGCCGGTCGCGCTGCTTGTGCTGTTCATCCTGGGCTTCCTCGCGTTGGTCCCGGTCGGCATGTGGCTGTGGGTGCGCTTCGGTTTCGCGCCGGCGGCCGCGGTCCTGGAGAACCAGCGGCCCATCGAGGCGCTGCGCCGCTCGGCCCACCTGGTGAAGGACGCCTGGTGGCGCACCTTCGGCATCCTGATCGTCGTCGGCATGATCAGCGCAGTGATCGGCTACTTCGTCCAACTGCCCTTCACCTACGGCGGGATCTTCGCGGCCATGCCGCTGGCCCTGTCCGGCGACTCGGCCGGCAGCAAGGTCAGCGCCGTCGTCATCATCGCGGTGCTGTATCTGATCGGCACGGTGATCAGCCAGTTCCTGTCGACCACGCTGCCCCAGCTCGCCGCGGGTCTGCTCTACGTCGACCAGCGCATCCGCCGCGAGAACCTGGCCGCCGCCCTGGCCGAGGCGGCCGGCGTCCCGTCGGCGGAAGCCCCGCCCACGGGCGGTTGGTAGCGCCGGATCAGTTGGTCACCGTGAACCACGTGGCCCGGGACTTCTTCCACTCCGGGTGGGTGAGGTCCTTGGCCTCGGTGCCGTCGCCGTAGAGGTCGGCCGAGCCGTCGTCGGTGATGAACTGGGCGCGGGCGCCCGCCTGGCCGAGGTCCGGCACGTCCACCACGGCTTCCCAGCCGCCCGGGTCGCCGGTCGGCAGGTCGGCCCGCTTGACGGGGGCGTGACCGGCGACGCCGTCCCACGAATAGACGGCGTACGGGTCGGAGTTGTCGTCCGCGGCCCAGGAACCGGCGACGATCAGGTACTGGTCGGCGGCGTTCTTGCGGATGTCACGGATGCTGAGCCCGCCGAGGTCGAGCTGGATGGCGGCGCCGAAGACCGGCTTGGCGCCGCCGACGACCACCTTGTCGAAGTTGGTGACAGGCACGATCAGCGCCTTGCCGCCGTTCGCCGGCGGCACCAGCGGCGCCCGGAAGCCGATGTACGCGGTGCTCGCGGAGCCCGGCGCGAACTCCAGGCCCTCCACGTTGAACCCGTCGATCTGCTTGGGCACTTGACCGTCGGCGGTGCCGGCCGCGAAGCCGTACCGGTCCCCGTTGGCGTGGTCCCAGGCGACGAGGTCGTCCCGCAGCTTGTGGTACGAGCCGCCGAGCGTGAGCTGAGTGCTCGCGCCCGAGCCGGTGACGGTGGTGGTGAACACGGTGTTCCGGTCGGCCTTGTACTCGCCGTCCTTGTTGTTGCCGAGCGAGCCGGTCCAGTAGATCGTGTTGCCGACCCGGGCCGCGGCCTCGATGTCGATCTCCTTGGACACCCCGATCCGGGAGCTGAAGTCCCAGGTCTTCACGGGCGCCCCGGAGGCCGAACGGTCGTAGAGCCGCAGCGTGTTGGACTCGTCGTCGGCGACGACGGCGTACCCGCCGCCCACGTCGACGGCGGCGGAGGCGTCACTGGACCCGGTGAAGTAGCGGGTGTCGGCGGCCTTCTGGACGGCGGCCGAGGCCGCGAAGTGCAGCGTCCTGGTGGCGGTCTTGCCGCCGAGCCCGGTGACCTTGATGGTCAGATCGGTGTACCCGCTGGTGTGCGCGGTCACGGCCAGCCGACGGGTGGAGCCGGTGCCGCTGACGCCGACGTCCCCGGTCCCGGCCACCGCGCTCCTGCTGCTGGCGGACGCGGCCACGGTGAGCGCCGAGACGTCGGCCCCGCTCTGCGCGACGGTGACGGTGACCTGGGGGTCGCCCGTGGCTCCCACGGCCCCCGACAGGTAGGAGGCCGAGAGGGAGATGGTCGGCGTCCCGTAACTCGCGGCGTCTGCCGGGGTGTTCAGTCCCACGGCGGCCAGCGTGAGAACGCCGGACGCGGCCGCGAGGGTTCTGGCACGGCGGAGCGGTACGTGATGCGGCACGGGAGGCCTCTCGTCGGCGGGGTGTCGCCGAGTAGGTTCCGGTCACCCCGCCAATGAGAGGCGTACGCCACTCGTACGGCAGACGAACGTCAGCCGATCAGCTCCGCCTGGGCCGCGGCACGCGAAACTCGTTGGCCCCGGGGCCCGCGAACACGGCAGGCCTCGGCCGCGCAACGCGAAAAGCCCCCGCACCATCGGTGCCGGGGGCCTCAACTCGCAAGCGGGGATCAGACGTTGAAGCCCAGCGCGCGCAGCTGCTCGCGACCGTCGTCGGTGATCTTGTCGGGGCCCCACGGCGGCATCCAGACCCAGTTGATCTTCAGCTCGTTGGCGATGCCGTCGGTCGCGGCCTTCGCCTGGTCCTCGATCACGTCGGTCAGCGGGCAGGCCGCCGACGTCAGGGTCATGTCCAGCGTGACGACGTTGGAGTCGTCGACGTGGATGCCGTAGATGAGCCCGAGGTTGACGACGTCGATGCCCAGCTCGGGGTCGACGACGTCATACAGCGCCTCGCGGATCTCTTCTTCGGTCGCCGGCTTGATCGCCGCCTCTGCGTTCTCGGTCATGCCGTCTTCCTTTCGGCGAGCTCGCCCAGTGCCTGGGCGGTCGCGTCCTTCCACGCCATCCAGCTCAGCAGAGCACACTTCACGCGGGCGGGATACTTGGAGACGCCGGCGAAAGCCACCGCGTCCTCCAGGATCTCCTCCATCGCGTCGTCCGGCTCCAGCTGGCCCTTGGACTGCATCAGCTCCAGGAAGGTCTCCTGGATCTGTCGCGCCTCGGTCAGTTCCTTGCCCACCAGCAGCTCGTTCAGCACGGAGGCGCTCGCCTGGCTGATCGAGCAGCCCTGCCCCTCGTACGACACGTCCTCGATGCGCGAACCCTCGTACTTCACGCGCAGGGTGATCTCGTCCCCGCACGTCGGGTTCACGTGGTGCACCTCCGCGTCACCGTCCCGCAAGCCCCGGCCGTGCGGGTGCTTGTAGTGGTCCAGGATGACGTCCTGGTACATCGAATCAAGCTTCACAGCGAATTACCTCGCGTCCTCGCGTCCCTTGCGTGACGTGCCCTACGGGCCGGGGGTCCGGGGGTTGTCCCCCGGGAAAGCACAGCACGTCTCGACTCCTAGCCGAAGAAGTTTCGTACGTGCTCCAGGCCGTCCACCAGGGCGTCGACCTCGGCGGGCGTGGAGTACAGATAGAAAGACGCCCGCGTGGTCGCAGGAATTCCGTAGCGCAGGCAGACCGGGCGTGCGCAGTGGTGGCCGACCCGGACCGCGATGCCCTCCTCGTCGAGGACCTGGCCCACGTCGTGCGGGTGGATGTCGCCGAGCACGAAGGAGATCGCGGCGCCGCGGTCCTCGGCCGTGGTGGGGCCGATGATCCGCAGGTCGGGGACCTCCAGGAGGCGCTTGACCGCGTACTCGGTGATCGCGTGCTCATGGGCGGCGATCTTGTCCATCCCGATCGCCGACAGGTAGTCCACCGCGGCGCCCAGGCCCACGGCCTGCGCGATCGGGGGCGTGCCCGCCTCGAACTTGTGCGGCGCCGGAGCGTAGGTGGACGAGTGCATCGAGACCGTCTCGATCATCTCGCCGCCACCGAGGAACGGCGGAAGGTCCTCAAGGAGCTCCTGGCGGCCCCACAGGACGCCGATGCCGGTCGGGCCGCACATCTTGTGGCCCGTGAAGGCCACGAAGTCGGCCTGCAGCGCCTGCACGTCCAGCGGCATGTGCGGAGCGGCCTGCGAGGCGTCGATGCAGACCAGCGCGCCGACCTGCTGCGCGCGGCGCACGATCGCCTCGACCGGGTTCTGGGTGCCGAGCAGGTTGGAGACCAGCGTGAAGGAGACGATCTTCGTCTTCTCGTTGATGATCTCGTCTATGTTCGACAGGTCGAGCCGGCCGTCGTCGGTCAGGCCGAACCACTTCAGCTTCGCACCCGTGCGCTGCGCGAGCAGCTGCCACGGCACGATGTTGGAGTGGTGCTCCATCTCCGTGATGACGATCTCGGTGTCGCTGTCCACGCGATAGGGCTCATCGGCCCAGCCCAGCATGTTGGCAACGAGGTTGAGCGACTCCGAGGCGTTCTTCGTGAAGATCACCTCGTCGCGGCTCGGCGCGTTGATGAACGTGGCGACCTTGTCACGGGCGCCCTCGTACAGCGCCGTGGCCTCCTCGGCCACCAGGTACACGCCACGGTGGACGTTGGCGTTGTGCTGCTCGTAGTACTCGTTGAGCGCGTCGAGCACCTGGCGCGGCTTCTGCGAGGTCGCCGCGGAGTCGAGGTAGACGATCTTCTTCCCGTCGTGGACCACGCGGTCCAGCAAGGGGAAGTCCTTGCGGATCGCCTCGGTGTCGAGGAGGCCCGGCAGAAACGTCACTCGGAAGCGCCGCCCTTCGTGTACGACTCGTAGCCCTCGGCCTCGAGCTTGTCGGCGAGCTCGGCGCCGCCGGACTCGACGATGCGGCCGCCCGCGAAGACGTGGACGTAGTCGGGCTTGATGTAGCGCAGGATGCGCGTGTAGTGGGTCACCAGGAGGGTGCCGACGTCGCCGTTCTCACGGACGCGGTTGATGCCCTCGGAGACCTGGCGCAGCGCGTCCACATCGAGGCCGGAGTCGGTCTCGTCCAGGATCGCGATCTTCGGCTTGAGGAGCTCGAGCTGGAGGATCTCGTGGCGCTTCTTCTCACCGCCGGAGAAGCCCTCGTTGACGTTGCGCTCGGCGAAGGCCGGGTCCATCTGGAGCTGCTCCATCGCGGACTTGACCTCCTTCACCCAGGTACGCAGCTTGGGGGCCTCGCCGCGGATCGCCGTGGCGGAGGTGCGCAGGAAGTTCGAGACCGAGACGCCGGGGACCTCGACGGGGTACTGCATGGCGAGGAACACGCCGGCGCGGGCGCGCTCGTCGACGGTCATCTCCAGGACGTCCTCGCCGTCGAGGGTGACGGTGCCGCTGGTGATCGTGTACTTGGGGTGACCAGCCAGCGAGTACGCGAGGGTGGACTTGCCTGAGCCGTTGGGGCCCATGATGGCGTGGGTCTCGCCCTGCTTCACGGTCAGGTCGACGCCCTTGAGGATCTCCTTCGTACCGTTCTCGGTGTCGACGGAGACGTGCAGGTCGCGGATTTCAAGCGTTGCCATGGGGAACTCAGGACTCCTGGGTGACGGAGACGAGCACATCGTCCCCTTGGATCTTTACGGGGTATACGGGGACGGGGCGCGTCGCGGGAAGGCCGGACGGCTTGCCGGTGCGGAGGTCGAAACTGGAGCCGTGCAGCCAGCACTCGATGGCACAGTCCTCGACCTCGCCCTCCGAGAGGGAGACGTTCGCGTGCGAGCAGATGTCGTTGATCGCGAACACCTCGCCCTCGGTCTTGACGAGGGACACCGGCGTGCCGTCGATCTCCACCCGCTTGGGGGTGTCGCTCTCCAGCTCGCTCAGCGCACAGGCTTTGACGAAGGCCATCAGACGGAAGCCTCCAGCTCCGTCTCGATCTTGGCAAGCAGGCGCTCTTCGACGTCCGGCAGACCGATCTGCTGGACGAGCTCCGCGAAGAATCCGCGGACGACCAGGCGGCGGGCCTCGTTCGCCGGGATGCCGCGCGACATCAGGTAGAAGAGCTGCTCGTCGTCGAAACGGCCGGTGGCCGAGGCGTGACCGGCACCGGCGATCTCACCGGTCTCGATCTCCAGGTTCGGCACCGAGTCGACGCGGGCACCGTCGGTCAGAACCAGGTTGCGGTTCATCTCGTAGGTGTCGGTGCCTTCGGCCGCCGCCTGGATGAGCACGTCGCCGATCCATACCGCGTGCGCGTTGTCGCCCTGGAGGGCGCCCTTGTACACCGCGTTGGACTTGCAGTGCGGGGTGTTGTGGTCGACGAAGAGGCGGTGCTCCTGGTGCTGCCCCTGGTCGGTGAAGTACAGGCCGAAGAGCTCGGCCTCACCGCCGGTGCCCGCGTAGGCGACCCGCGGGTGCAGCCGTACGAGGTCGCCGCCGAAGGTGACCACGAAGGACTTGAAGGTGGCGTCCCGGCCGATCAGCGCGTTGTGCTGGCCGACGTGGACCGCCTTGTCGTCCCAGTCCTGGACGGATACGACGGTCAGCTTGGCGCCGTCGCCCAGGATGTAGTCGACGTTGGCGGCGAGCACCGCCTCACCGGTGTGGTCGATGACCACGACGGCTTCGGCGAACGCGCCGAGCTCCACGACCTGGTGGCCGTAGGCGATGCCGCCCTCGCCGTGCACGGCGATGCGGATCGGCTCGGTGAGCACCGTGTCCTTGGGGACGCTCACGACGGAGGCCTTCTCGAAGGACGAGTACGCCTGGGCTGCGACCCGGTCCACCGGCGTGCCGGCCCGGCCGAGCCGGGCGTCGTCGCGCCCGACGGTCTCCACGACGACGCCCTCGGGCGCGTCGACGGCCACCTTCACACCGTCACCGGTCGCGACGGCGGTGCCGTCGTGCAGCCCGCGCAGCCGCTCCAGCGGAGTGAAGCGCCACTCCTCCTCGCGCCCGTGCGGGACCGGGAAGTCGGCCACGTCGAAGGACGGGGGCGCGCTCATGCGGGTGGCGACGGTGGACTCGGCGGCCACCGCGATGGATCCGGCGGTGGTGGAGCCCACCGGGATGTTTGCCTCAGCCATGGCTGTCGTAGTGCTCTCTTCCTAGATCAGAATCTGCTCAACTGCCGGACGGGGAACGGTCGTTAGCCGACCGAGCCCTCCATCTGCAGCTCGATCAGCCGGTTGAGCTCCAGGGCGTACTCCATGGGCAGCTCCTTGGCGATCGGCTCGACGAAGCCGCGCACGATCATGGCCATGGCCTCGAACTCGGTCAGACCGCGGCTCATCAGGTAGAAGAGCTGGTCGTCGGAGACCTTGGAGACGGTCGCCTCGTGGCCCATGGACACGTCGTCCTCGCGGACGTCCACGTAGGGGTAGGTGTCCGAGCGGGAGATCGTGTCGACCAGGAGCGCGTCGCACAGCACGTTGGACTTGGAGCCGTGCGCGCCCTCGCCGATCTCGACCAGGCCGCGGTAGGAAGTGCGGCCGCCGCCTCGCGCCACCGACTTGGAGACGATGTTGGAGGAGGTGTTCGGCGCCATGTGGACCATCTTGGAGCCGGCGTCCTGGTGCTGGCCCTCGCCCGCGAACGCGATGGAGAGCGTCTCGCCCTTGGCGTGCTCGCCCATCAGGTAGACGGCCGGGTACTTCATGGTGACCTTGGAGCCGATGTTGCCGTCGATCCACTCCATGGTCGCGCCCTCGTACGCCACGGCGCGCTTGGTGACCAGGTTGTAGACGTTGTTCGACCAGTTCTGGATCGTCGTGTAGCGGCAGCGGCCGCCCTTCTTGACGATGATCTCCACGACGGCGCTGTGCAGCGAGTCCGAGGAGTAGATCGGGGCGGTGCAGCCCTCGACGTAGTGGACGTAGGCGTCCTCGTCGACGATGATCAGCGTCCGCTCGAACTGGCCCATGTTCTCCGTGTTGATGCGGAAGTAGGCCTGCAGCGGGATGTCGACGTGGACACCCTTGGGCACGTAGATGAACGAGCCGCCCGACCACACCGCGGTGTTCAGCGACGCGAACTTGTTGTCGCCGACGGGGATGACGGTGCCGAAGTACTCCTGGAAGAGCTCCGGGTGCTCCTTCAGCGCGGTGTCGGTGTCGAGGAAGATGACGCCCTGCTCCTCCAGGTCCTCACGGATCTGGTGGTAGACGACCTCGGACTCGTACTGGGCCGCGACACCGGCCACCAGGCGCTGCTTCTCCGCCTCGGGGATGCCGAGCTTGTCGTACGTGTTCTTGATGTCCTCGGGCAGGTCCTCCCAGGACTCCGCCTGCTTCTCCGTGGACCGCACGAAGTACTTGATGTTGTCGAAGTCGATGCCGGAGAGGTCGGAGCCCCAGTTCGGCATGGGCTTCTTGTCGAAGAGCCGCAGACCCTTGAGGCGCAGCTTCAGCATCCACTCGGGCTCGTTCTTCTTCTGCGAGATGTCGCGCACGACAGCCTCGGAGAGACCGCGCTTGGCAGCGGCTCCCGCCGCGTCGGAGTCGGCCCAGCCGTATTCGTACGTGCCCAGGCCTTCGAGCTCAGGGTGGGCAGTCTCCGTGGGGAGAGTCATGCGGGGTTCCTCCCGGCCGTGCTAGCGGATGCTTGCTGATGTGTGGTCTGTGGTGGCGCGCCGTGCGGGATGAACGTGGTGCACACGCCGTCGCCGTGGGCGATCGTGGCCAGGCGTTGCACATGCGTTCCCAGGAGGCGGGAGAAGAACTCCGTTTCCGCCTCGCACAGCTGCGGGTACCGCTCGGCGGCGTGGGCCACCGGGCAGTGGTGCTGGCAGAGCTGCTCGCCTCTCTGCGGAAGGGGCGCGCTGCGCGCTGTAGCAGCGTACCCGTCGGCGCTCAAGGCCCTGGCCAGGGCTTCGGTCCGCGCTTCGGGCTCCACGGCCTCGATCGCGTCCCGGTACGCCCCCGCCTGAGCCTCGATGCGGGTCCGCGCGAACGCGGCGACGGCCTTGCGGCCTGCCGCGCCGCCTCCGGCGGACTGCTCGATCCAGCGCAGCGCGTCGACGGCGAGCTTGTCGTAGGACTGCTCGAAGGCGTCCCTGCCGCAGTCGGTGAGCGCGAAGACCTTGGCCGGCCGGCCGCGGGTCCGGGCCCCGTACACACGCTGTTCGCGGGGGGCCACGACCTCGTCGGCCACCAGGGCGTCGAGGTGGCGGCGGACCGCGGCCTGGGTGAGGCCGAGGCGCTTCGCGAGGTCCAGGGCGGTCGAGGGCCCGTGGTCCAGGATGGACCGCGCGACCCGGTTGCGGGTGGACCGCTCACCGGTCGCGAGTTCCTCCTGGGGAGCCTCGCCGATGTTTTTCACAACGCCATTGTTGCGTAATTCCTCGGAGCCTGACAACCCACGTCCGGATCGCGGCCGGTGCGGTACATCACTTAGGCATACCTAATCTGACCTGCGGAAACGATCTTTGATCGATCAGTCTCCGGTTTCCTGGGCCGACCTCCGAAGCGGCCCTGCGGCGCCGCCCGCACCCCCTGTGACCGGGCCTTTGTCGTCCGCGACTCGGCCAGGCAGGGACCGGGTCGCCTTTTCTGCGCCCCACGTGGCAGTCGGGGGACCCGGGCCCCGCGCCACTTCGATCCCCGGCCCCTGCCTAGACTTGCCCGTCATGAAGAGCGAGCCCGTCGTCCAGGTCACCGGCCTGGTCAAGCGGTACGGACCCAAGACCGCTGTGGACGGCCTCGACCTCACGGTCGGCGCGGGCACCGTGACCGCCGTCCTCGGCCCCAACGGCGCCGGCAAGACCACCACCATCGAGACCTGCGAGGGCTACCGCAGGCCGGACGCGGGCACCGTCCGCGTCCTCGGCCTCGACCCGGTGGCCGACGCCTCCCTGCTGAAGCCGCGGATCGGGGTGATGCTCCAGTCCGGCGGCGTGTACTCCGGCGCCCGCGCCGACGAGATGCTCCGCCACATGGCGAAGCTGCACGCGCACCCGCTGGACGTGGACGCGCTCATCGAGCGCCTCGGCCTCGGCAGCTGCGGACGCACCACCTACCGCAGGCTCTCCGGCGGCCAGCAGCAGCGCCTGGCTCTCGCGATGGCCGTCGTGGGCCGCCCCGAGCTGGTCTTCCTGGACGAGCCGACCGCCGGGCTCGACCCGCAGGCCCGGCGCGCCACCTGGGACCTGGTGCGCGAGTTGCGCACCGACGGCGTGTCCGTGGTGCTGACCACGCACTTCATGGACGAGGCCGAGGAACTCGCCGACGACGTCGCGATCGTCGACGCGGGCCGGGTCGTCGCCCACGGCTCCCCCGAGCAGCTCTGCAAGGGCGGCGCCGAGAACACCCTCCGCTTCACCGGGCGCCCCGGCCTCGACCTCGGCTCCCTCCTCAAGGCCCTGCCCGACGGCACCGCCGCGGCCGAACTGACTCCGGGCGCCTACCGCATCACCGGCGCCATCGACCCCCAGCTGCTCGCCACCGTCACCTCCTGGTGCGCCCAGCACGGCGTGATGCCCGACGGCATCTCGGTCGAGCGCCACAGCCTTGAGGACGCCTTCCTGGAACTGACCGGCAAGGAGCTGCGCGCATGAGCGCTGGTACGTACGCACCGAAGCCGGGAGCCGCGCCGCTCGGGCGGATGATCGGGGCGCAGACCGCGCTGGAGACGCGGATGCTGCTGCGCAACGGCGAGCAGCTGCTGCTCACCGTGATCATTCCGAGCCTGCTGCTCGTGCTCTTCTCCACCGTCGACATCATCGACACGGGCCGCGGCAAGTCCGTCGACTTCCTGGCACCGGGCATCCTCGCGCTCGCCGTGATGTCCACCGCGTTCACCGGCCAGGCCATCGCGACCGGCTTCGAGCGGCGGTACGGGGTGCTCAAGCGGCTCGGTGCCTCGCCGCTGCCGCGCTGGGCGCTGATGGCCTCGAAGACGCTGGCGGTCCTGATCACCGAGGTGTTCCAGGTCGTCCTGCTGACCGTCATCGCGTACGCGCTCGGCTGGTCCACGCACGGCAACCCGCTCGCGGTGTTCCTGCTGCTCGTGCTCGGCACAGCGGCGTTCTCCGGTCTCGGGCTGCTCATGGCCGGCACCCTGAAGGCGGAGGCGACGCTGGCCGCGGCCAACCTGGTGTTCCTGCTGCTGCTCGTGGCGGGCGGCGTCATCGTGCCGATGGACAAGTTCCCCGGCTCGGTGCGGTCCGTGCTGGACCTGCTCCCCATCTCGGCCCTGTCCGACGGGCTGCGCGGCGTGCTCCAGCAGGGCGCTTCGATGCCGTGGGGCGATGTCGGGATCCTCGCGGTGTGGGCGGTTCTCGGCCTCGGCGCGGCCGCGAAGTTCTTCCGCTGGGAGTGAGCGGGGGGCGGGGGACGGGAGTGAGCTGCCCCTCCCGGTACGGCCGGGCGCTCCGGGACGGGAGTGAGCTTCCTCCCGGTACGGCCCGGCGCACCCCCCTCGTGAAAACATGCACAAACGGCCGCCTACGATAGTGCGCATGCCGAAAGTGACCCGCGCCGATGTGACCGCAGCGGCCCGCAATCCGCTCCTCTACATCGCGGAGCGTTGGACCGCCTCCCCCCGGATCGTGCGGCGCGCGGCCCTCGCCGCCCTCGTCATGTCCGTCGCCATCGTGGTGACCGGCGGCGCGGTCCGGCTCACGGGCTCCGGGCTCGGCTGCCCCACCTGGCCCAAGTGCACCAGCGACAGCCTGACCGTCACCAGCGAGATGGGCTTCCGCGGCGTCATCGAGTTCACCAACCGGATGCTGACGTACGTGCTGTGCGCGGCGGTCGGCTGGGCGATCATCGCGGCCCGCTCCGCGAAGCCGTGGCGGCGCCCGCTGACCCGGCTCGGCTGGGTGCAGTTCTGGGTGGTCATGGGCAACGCGGTGCTGGGCGGCATCGTCGTCCTGGTCGGCCTCAACCCGTACACGGTGGCCGCCCACTTCCTGCTCTCCAGCGCGCTCATCGCGGTCGCGGTGGTCACCTGGCAGCGCACCCAGGAGGGCGACGGCGCGCCAAGGCCCTTGGTGGGCAAGGCGGTTGTGCAGCTGACCTGGCTTCTGGTGGGCGCGTCGGCCGCGCTGATCGCGGTCGGCACGATCGTGACCGGCACCGGGCGGCATCCCGGCGACTCCAAGGACGTACCGCGCATCCCGCTCGACTGGACGATGATCACGCAGCTGCACGCGGACCTCGCGTGGGTCGTGGTGGCGCTGACCGTCGCGCTCTGGTTCGTCCTGAAGGCCGTCGACGCACCGGCCGGACCGCGCGACAGGGCCCGTGATCTGTTCGTGGTGCTGATGGCGCAGGGCGTGATCGGCTACGTCCAGTACTTCACGAAGACGCCCGAGATCCTGGTGGGCCTGCACATGTTCGGCTCCTGCCTGGTGTGGGTGGCGGTACTGCGCGTCCTGCTCGCGCTGCGCGAGCGCCCCGAGGCCACCGTCGAGCTTCCGGCACCGGCCGACGCCGCCCTAACCAGCGCCTGACAGTCCGTAGACGCGGCGGGCATTGCCCGCCGCGATCATCCCGGCGACCCGCTGCGCGTCCGTGCGTGACCAGGCGCCGTCGCCGACCCAGCCGCCCAGCACCCGGCCGAGCGCCTCCGAGAACAGCCGCGCGCCCACCACGTGCAGTTCGGGCAGCCCGCGCGCGCCGCTGGAGTAGAGCAGTTTCCCGAACGGGGCCAGCTCCATGATCTCCGCGAGCACGGCCGCGGCCCCGGCCCCCGTGCGCACCAGGGCCGGCCCGACGTCGGCGTACACGTGCGGATGGACGCTGGCCAGGTGGGCGGCCTGGCGGTGGTACGGATAGCCGTGCAGCAGCACCAGATCGGTGCCGAGCCCGGCGGTCGCGGTTGCGAACGGGCCGAGCGGCATGGGGTCCGCCATTCCCATTCTGAGCTGGAGCGGCCGCCCGGAGGCGACCGCGCTCCACAGCAGGTGCCGCAGCAGGACGGGATCCTCAAGGCGCCCGTGTTTGCGCCGCCCCGCCAGCCACCGCCCGGCCGCGCCGCGCACCTCCCCCGGCCCCGGCGGCTCGGGGTCGAACCCGTCGCGCCGGCCCGCGACCGAGGCGAAGGCGACGGCGGAGGCGGCCGCGGTGTGCACGGCCTCGGCGAGGTTGGCGAGGAAGGACTCGACGGTCCCCGAGGTGTCGGCGACCTGTTCGGCGAGAAGTTCGAGACGGACGATCTCATGGGCGTCGGCCGCGCCCGCCGCGGCGATCTCGTGCGGGGCGGTGAGGTCTCCGGGCGGCCCGGTGTCCACCAGATAGGTGGAGATCCCCGAGCCGCGCAGCAGCCGTCTTCCCGACTCCAGTACGCCGAGCTCGCGTCGGCGGGCCAGATAGCGGGCCGGCGCGCAGTGCGGTTCGAGGCCCAGGAGCGGGGGGCACCAGCGGCGTACGGCGAAGCCGGTCTGGGTGTCGAAGAAGGTGGTGCCGGGCGCGGGCAGGGCTCCGGTGCGGCCGAGCGCGGTCTCGAAGGTGCCGAGCCCGAGCTCGGTGCGCAGCACGCCGTGGCAGTACTGGTCCACCAGGGTCGGGGTGTCGATCATCCGGGGCTCCCTGCGGTGGACGCGTTTCCACCACTCCTAACGGGTGAGCCCCGGATCGGTGTTGCTCAGGTGTTCTTCGGACCGCCGAGCTGGATGCCGGCCATGCGGGTCCACTCGTACGGGCCGGTCTTCACCTTGCCCGCGAACTCACCGTCGAAGTCCTCGTGGACGGTGATCCCGGCCTTCTCGACGGCGCTCCGCGCGACGGCGTGATCCGGAGCCACGAGGTCGCCCCAGCCGCCGTCCTGGCCGACGAGGACGATGCGGGCGCCCTTCTGCCCGATGTACGCGATCTGGCCCTCGGCACCGCCGTGCTTCTGCGCGAAGGAGCCGATCTGGCGGGCCAGCCTGGCCGCGCGCCGTTCGGCCCTGGCGGCCTGCTTCTCGTCAACCTGGGTGTCTGCCATGCCGCGATGCTACTAGCGGGTAGCCCATGGTGCGACAAGAGGGGCCAGTGGCTTGCGCCACTGGCCCCCGAGGTCGCGAAGCGGTGCGGTCAGCGCAGGAACGGGTCCACCGCGACGGCCACGAAAAGGAGCGACACGTAGGTGATGGACCAGTGGAAGAGCCGCATTTCCTTCAGCTGGGTGCCCGTCGCCTCGGACTTGGCGCGGGACTGGAGCGCGTGCGCCTCCCACAGCCACCAGCCGCCCGCGAGCACCGCGACGGCCGTGTAGAGCCAGCCGGTGTAGCCGAGCGGGGTCGGCAGCAGCGAGACGAGGACCATCACCCAGCTGTAGAGGACGATCTGGCGGGCCACGACCTTGTTGGACGCGACCACCGGCAGCATCGGCACGCCGACGCGCGCATAGTCGTCCTTGACCTTCATGGACAGCGGCCAGTAGTGCGCCGGCGTCCAGAAGAACATCACGAGGAAGAGGATGACCGGCGCCCACGACATGGAGTTCGTGACCGAGGACCAGCCGATCAGCACCGGCAGACAGCCCGCGATGCCGCCCCACACGATGTTCTGCGAGGTCCGGCGCTTGAGGATCATCGTGTACACGATGACGTAGAAGAGCAGCGCGCCGAGCGAGAGGGCCGCCGAGAACCAGTTGACCAGGAGGCCGAACCACAGCGTCGAGATCACGGCGAGCGAGATGCCGAAGACCAGGCACTCGCGCGGCGAGACCATCCCGGTCACCAGCGGTCGCTGCGAGGTGCGGTCCATCAGCGCGTCGATGTCGCGGTCGATGTACATGTTCAGCGCGTTTGCGCCGCCCGCGGAGAGGTAACCGCCCAGTGTGGTGGCGAACACCAGCCACAGCGGCGGAACGCCCTGCTCGGCCAGGAACATCACCGGGATGGTGGTGATGAGAAGCAGCTCGATGATCCGTGGCTTGGTCAGCGCCACGAATGCCTTGACGCGGGCCCCGAATGGCCGGTGGCCCCCCGGGCTGGGAGTCAAGACGACCCCTGCGGGTCGGGACTCGACGGCCGTCACGCACACCCCTGACAGAGAATTCCCAGCAAGTCCCCGGTGATCCGGGACGTTCCCGGACGTGAAGGCCCGGTAAAGACTTGCGCGTACCACGCCACTGTAGACGTTGCCCATACGACGCCATCCCCGGGGGTGGCGTCGTGTTGGGCGCCGTTCATCGGGAGGCGGAATCCGCCGCCTCCCGGCACCCTTGAGGTGTCTGTCCCAAGGGGCAGACAGTCGAAAAAGTGAGCGTTCCGGCAGGGGTAGGCTCGACAGCGCCCGGTGCGCCCTCAGTCACCGGGATTCAACATGTGGAGAGGAGCCCTGACTCAGGGTGAGCACCAAGCCGACCACCACAGACCTCGAGTGGACCGAGCTGGACCAGCGGGCCGTAGACACCGGCCGCGTACTGGCCGCGGATGCTGTACAGAAGGTCGGCAACGGCCATCCAGGTACGGCGATGAGCCTGTCCCCGGCCGCGTACACCCTCTTCCAGAAGGTGATGCGCCACGATCCGGCGGACGCCGACTGGGTCGGACGCGACCGGTTCGTGCTCTCCGCGGGCCACTCGTCCCTGACCCTCTACATCCAGCTGTACCTGGCCGGTTTCGGCCTGGAGCTGGACGACCTGAAGGCGTTCCGGACGTGGGGTTCCAAGACCCCCGGGCACCCGGAGTACGGCCACACCACCGGTGTCGAGACGACGACCGGCCCGCTGGGCCAGGGCGTCGCCAACGCCGTGGGCATGGCGATGGCCGCCCGCTACGAGCGCGGTCTGTTCGACCCGGAGACCGCCCTCGGCGCCTCCCCGTTCGACCACTTCGTGTACGCGATCGCCGGCGACGGCTGCCTCCAGGAGGGCATCTCCGCCGAGGCGTCCTCGATGGCCGGTCACCAAAAGCTCGGCAACCTGGTCCTTCTGTGGGACGACAACCACATCTCGATCGAGGGCGACACCGAGACGGCCGTGTCCGAGGACACGATGAAGCGGTACGAGGCGTACGGCTGGCACGTCCAGCGCGTGGCGCCCAAGGACAACGGCGACCTCGACGTCGAGGCGCTGTACGCCGCGATCGAGGCCGCGAAGGCCGTGACCGACAAGCCGTCGTTCATCGCGATGCGCTCGATCATCGCCTGGCCCGCGCCGCACGCCCAGAACACCGAGGCCGCCCACGGCTCGGCGCTCGGCGACGACGAGGTGGCCGCCACCAAGCGCGTCCTCGGCTTCGACCCGGAGAAGTCCTTCGAGGTGAGCGACGAGGTTCTCGCGCACACCCGCGAGGCGCTCGACCGCGGCCGCGAGGCCAGGGCCGCCTGGGAGAAGACGTTCGCCGCCTGGCGCACCGCCAACCCGGAGCGCGCCGCCGAGTTCGACCGCATCAACGCGGGCGAGCTGCCCGAGGGCTGGGAGTCGCACCTTCCGGTCTTCGAGCCGGGCAAGGGCGTCGCCACCCGCGCCGCCTCCGGCAAGGTGCTGCAGGCGCTCGGCGCGGTCATGCCCGAGCTGTGGGGCGGCTCCGCCGACCTCGCCGGCTCGAACAACACGACCATCGACAAGACGTCGTCGTTCCTGCCGGCCGGCAACCCGCTGCCGGAGGCCGACCCGTACGGCCGCACGGTCCACTTCGGCATCCGCGAGCACTCCATGGCCGCGGAGATGAACGGCATCGCGCTGCACGGCCACACCCGCGTCTACGGCGGCACCTTCCTGGTGTTCTCCGACTACATGCGCAACGCCGTACGCCTTTCCGCCCTGATGCACCTGCCGGTGACGTACGTGTGGACGCACGACTCCATCGGTCTGGGCGAGGACGGCCCCACGCACCAGCCGGTCGAGCACCTCGCCTCGCTGCGCGCGATCCCCGGCCTCAACGTGGTCCGCCCGGCGGACGCCAACGAGACCGCGATCGCCTGGCGCGAGATCCTCAAGCGCCACACCAAGGTGTTCGGCAAGGGGGCCCCGCACGGCCTCGTGCTGACCCGCCAGGGCGTGCCGACATACGAGGCCAACGACGATGCCGCCAAGGGCGGTTACGTGCTGGTCGAGGCCGAGGGCGGTCAGGCCCAGGTCGTACTCATCGGCACCGGCTCCGAGGTCCAGCTCGCCGTCGGCGCGCGCGAGCAGCTGCAGGCTGCCGGCATCCCGACCCGGGTGGTCTCGATGCCGTCCGTCGAGTGGTTCGAGGAGCAGGACCAGGCGTACAAGGACAGCGTCCTGCCGCCGTCGGTCCGCGCCCGGGTCGCGGTCGAGGCCGGTATCGGTCTGACCTGGCACCGGTACGTGGGCGACGCGGGCCGCATCGTCTCGCTGGAGCACTTCGGCGCTTCGGCGGACGGCAAGGTCCTCTTCCAGGAGTTCGGCTTCACCGCCGATCACGTGGCCGCCGCCGCCCGGGAATCTCTCGAAGCCGCAGCGCGCTGACGCCGGTACACGAACTAGTAGGAGATGCAATTCTCATGACAGACGCACTCAAGCGCCTCTCCGACGAAGGCGTCGCGATCTGGCTCGACGACCTGTCGCGCAAGCGGATCACGTCCGGCAACCTGGCCGAGCTGATCGACCAGTCGCACGTGGTGGGCGTCACGACCAACCCGTCGATCTTCCAGAAGGCGATCTCGTCCGGTGACGGTTACGAGCAGCAGCTCACCGACCTCGCCGCCCGCAAGGTCACCGTCGAAGAGGCCATCCGCATGATCACGACGGCTGACGTGAGGGACGCCGCCGACATCCTGCGCCCGGTCTTCGACGCCACCGAGGGCCAGGACGGCCGGGTCTCCATCGAGGTCGACCCGCGCCTGGCGCACAACACCAGGGCGACGGTCGCCGAGGCCAGGCAGCTGGCCTGGCTGGTGGACCGCCCGAACACGCTCATCAAGATCCCGGCCACCAAGGCGGGCCTGCCGGCGATCGCCGAGACCATCGGTCTCGGCATCAGCGTCAACGTCACGCTGATCTTCTCGCTGGAGCGTTACCGCGAGGTCATGGACGCCTACCTGACCGGTCTTGAGAAGGCCAAGGAGCGCGGCCTGGACCTCTCGAAGATCCACTCCGTGGCGTCCTTCTTCGTGTCCCGCGTGGACACCGAGATCGACAAGCGGATCGACGCCCTGGGCACCGACGAGGCCAAGGCCGCCCGCGGCAAGGCCGGCGTCGCCAACGCCCGGCTCGCCTACGAGGCGTACGAGGAGGTCTTCTCCTCCGACCGCTGGAACGCCCTGGACAAGGCGCACGCCAACAAGCAGCGCCCGCTGTGGGCCTCGACCGGCGTGAAGGACAAGGCGTACAAGGACACCCTGTACGTCGACGACCTGGTGGCTCCCAACACGGTGAACACCATGCCCGAGGCCACTCTCGACGCGACCGCCGACCACGGGCAGATCACCGGCGACGCGGTGACCGGCACCTACGAGCAGTCCCGCGCCGAACTCGCCGCCGTCGAGAAGCTGGGGATCTCCTACGACGAGGTCGTGCAGCTCCTGGAGGACGAGGGCGTCGAGAAGTTCGAGTCCGCCTGGAACGACCTGCTCAAGTCCACCGAGGCGGAGCTCAAGCGCCTCGCACCCGCGGAGGCGTAAATCTTGTCAAGCAGCAATCCGCTGCGTGACGCCGCAGACCGACGGCTCCCGCGTATCGCGGGGCCGTCGGGCCTGGTGATCTTTGGCGTCACGGGCGATTTGTCCCGTAAAAAGTTGATGCCCGCCGTCTATGACCTCGCCAACCGGGGTCTGCTGCCGCCGGGCTTTGCCCTGATCGGTTTCGCCCGCCGCGAGTGGCAGGACGAGGACTTCGCGCAGGAGGTCCACGACGCGGTCAAGGCGCACGCCCGTACGCCGTTCCGCGAGGAGGTCTGGCAGCAGCTCATCCAGGGGATGCGCTTCGTCCAGGGCGACTTCGACGACGACGACGCCTTCGAGACGCTGAAGTCGACCATCCAGGAACTCGACAAGGCGCAGGGCACGGGCGGCAACTTCGCCTTCTACCTGTCGGTACCGCCGAAGTTCTTCCCCAAGGTCGTCCAGCAGCTCAAGAAGCACGGTCTGGCCGACCAGAAGGACGGCTCCTGGCGCCGCGCGGTCATCGAGAAGCCGTTCGGCCACGACCTGGTCTCCGCCAAGGAGCTCAACCAGGTCGTGCACGAGGTCTTCCCGCCCGACGAGGTCTTCCGGATCGACCACTACCTGGGCAAGGAGACCGTTCAGAACATCCTGGCCCTGCGGTTCGCGAACACCATGTTCGAGCCGCTGTGGAACCGCTCCTACGTCGACCACGTGCAGATCACGATGGCCGAGGACATCGGCATCGGCGGCCGGGCCGGCTACTACGACGGCATCGGCGCGGCCCGCGACGTCATCCAGAACCACCTGCTCCAGCTGCTCGCGCTGACCGCGATGGAGGAGCCCGCCTCCTTCGACGCGGACGCGCTCGCCGCGGAGAAGACCAAGGTGCTCGGCGCCGTGCGACTGCCGAAGGACCTCGGCAAGGACACCGTGCGCGCCCAGTACGCGGCCGGGTGGCAGGGCGGCGAGAAGGCCGTCGGCTACCTCCAGGAAGACGGCATCGACCCCAAGTCGAAGACCGACACCTACGCCGCGATCAAGCTGGGGATCGACAACCGCCGCTGGGCGGGCGTCCCGTTCTACCTGCGTACCGGCAAGCGCCTCGGCCGCCGCGTCACGGAGATCGCGGTCGTCTTCCAGCGCGCCCCGCACTCCCCCTTCGACCACACCGCCACGGAGGAGCTGGGCCAGAACGCCCTGGTCATCCGGGTGCAGCCGGACGAGGGCGTGACGGTGCGGTTCGGCTCCAAGGTGCCGGGTACCTCGATGGAGGTCCGGGACGTCTCCATGGACTTCGCGTACGGCGAGTCCTTCACGGAGTCGAGCCCCGAGGCCTACGAACGCCTCATCCTGGACGTCCTGCTCGGCGATTCCAACCTCTTCCCGCGAGTGGAGGAGGTCGAGCTGTCCTGGAAGATCCTCGACCCGATCGAGCGGTACTGGGACGCCCACGGCAAGCCCGCCCAGTACCCGTCCGGGACCTGGGGACCGGACGAGGCGGACGAAATGCTCGCACGAGACGGACGGAGCTGGCGTCGGCCATGAAGATCGACCTTACGGACACCACGGCCAGCAAGATCAACAAGGCCCTCGTGCAGGGCCGCCGGGCCGTGGGCACCCCCGCCGTCGGCATGGTGCTCACGCTCGTCATCGTCACCGACGAGGAGAACGCCTACGACGCCCTGCGGGCGGCCAGTGACGCCTCGCGCGAGCACCCCTCGCGCACGCTCGTCGTCATCAAGCGGGTCTCGCGCTCGCCGCGCGACCGCACCAGCTCCCGGCTCGACGCCGAGGTGCGGGTGGGCGCGGACGCGGGCACCGGCGAGACGGTGGTCCTGCGGCTGTACGGCGAGGTACTCAACCACGCCCAGTCGGTGGTCCTGCCGCTGCTCCTGCCGGATGCTCCGGTCGTCGTCTGGTGGCCGGTGAGCGCGCCGTCCGATCCGGCGAAGGACCCGCTGGGCGCGCTCGCCCAGCGCCGGGTGACCGACACCTACGCGGCCGAGCACCCCATCCAGGAGCTGACCGCCCGCGCCGAGGCGTACACCCCGGGCGACACCGACCTGGCGTGGACGCGCATCACGCCGTGGCGTTCGATGCTGGCCGCGGCGCTCGACCAGATCGCCTGCAAGGTGACCGCCGTCGAGGTGGAGGGCGAGGAGTTCAACCCGAGCTGCGAACTGCTCGGCATGTGGCTCGCGGACCGGCTGAACGTGCCGGTCAAGCGCTCCGTGTCGTCGGGCCCCGGCCTCACCGCCGTACGCCTGGAGACGACGGGCGGCCCGATCGTCCTGGACCGCGCCGACGGCTCGCTCGCCACGCTCTCCGTGCAGGGCCAGCCCGACCGCGCGGTGGCTCTGAAGCGCCGCGAGACCGCCGAGCTCATCGCGGAGGAACTGCGCCGCCTCGACCCGGACGACACCTACGCGTCCGCGCTCAAGTACGGCGTCGACCGGCTCGGCGACGGCAGCGGGGCGACCGCCGCACCGGCCACCGCCGAACCGGACGTCAAGCCGGCCCCGGCGAAGAAGGCGGCCGTGGCCAAGAAGGCAGCGGCCAAGTGAGCACGCCGCAGCTCGTCGTCCACCGCGACAAGGAGCTGATGGCCCAGGCCGCCGCGGCCCGCCTGATCACGAAGGTCGTGGACGCCCAGGCCGCTCGCGGCTCGGCGTCCGTGGTCCTCACGGGCGGCCGCAACGGCAACGGCCTCCTCGCGGCGCTGGCCTCCTCACCGGCCCGGGATGCGATCGACTGGTCGCGCCTCGACCTGTGGTGGGGCGACGAGCGCTTCGTGCCCGAGGGCGACCCGGAGCGGAACTACACGCAGGCGCGTGAGGCACTGCTCGATGCGGTGGCGCTGGACCCGAAGCGGGTGCACGCGATGCCGGCTTCGGGCGGGGCGTACGGCAGCGACGCCGACGCGGCCGCGGCCGCCTACGCGGCGGAGCTTGCGGCGGCCGCGGGCCCCGAGGACCACGGACCGGTGCCGACGTTCGACGTCCTGATGCTGGGTGTCGGCCCGGACACCCATGTGGCGTCCCTCTTCCCGGAGTTGCCCGCGGTGCGGGAGACCGAGCGGACGGTCGTCGGGGTGCACGGCGCCCCGAAGCCGCCGCCCACCCGGATCTCGCTGACCCTTCCGGCGATCCGGGCGGCCCGTGAGGTGTGGCTGCTCGCGGCGGGCGAGGACAAGGCGCAAGCCGCGGCGATAGCCCTGTCGGGCGCCGGCGAGGTCCAGGCCCCGGCGGCGGGCGCCTACGGCCGCGCCCGAACGCTGTGGCTACTGGACGCGGCGGCCGCTTCCCGGCTCCCGCGATCGCTGTATCCGCCGGCGTCCGCCTGACACCGGCCCCTGGGCAACGGCCCGGTTCACCCCCTCGGGGGCGAACCGGGCCGTTGTGTCTCGCGAGGCCTCAACGGCCGCGCAGCGCACGGTACTTGGCGACCAGGGCCTTGCTGGACGGGTCGAGGCCCGGCACGTCCGCGCCCTCGGTCAGAGCGGGCTCGACGCGCTTGGCCAGGACCTTGCCGAGCTCGACGCCCCACTGGTCGAAGGAGTCGATGTTCCAGATGGCGCCCTGTACGAACACCTTGTGCTCGTACAGCGCGATCAGCTGGCCGAGGACCGAGGGGGTCAGCTCCTTGGCGAGGATCGTGGTGGTGGGGTGGTTGCCCTTGAACGTCTTGTGCGGCACGAGTTCCTCGGCCACGCCCTCGGCCCGCACCTCCTGCGGCGTCTTGCCGAAGGCCAGCGCCTGCGTCTGGGCGAAGAAGTTGGCCATCAGGAGGTCGTGCTGGGCGACCAGGCCCGGCAGCAGGTCGGCGACCGGCTCGGCGAAGCCGATGAAGTCGGCCGGGATGACCTTCGTGCCCTGGTGGATCAACTGGTAGTACGCGTGCTGCCCGTTGGTGCCCGGGGTGCCCCACACGACCGGCCCGGTCTGCCACTCGACCGGGTTGCCGTCGCGGTCCACGGACTTGCCGTTGGACTCCATGTCCAGCTGCTGGAGGTAGGCGGTGAACTTGGACAGGTAGTGCGAGTACGGCAACACCGCGTGCGACTGCGCGTCGAAGAACGCGCCGTACCAGACGCCCAACAGGCCGAGCAGCAAAGGTGCGTTGGACTCGGCGGGGGCCGTGCGGAAGTGCTCGTCGATCAGGCGGAAGCCGTCGAGCATCTCGCGGAACCGGTCCGGCCCGATGGCGATCATCAGGGAGAGGCCGATGGCCGAGTCGAAGGAGTAGCGTCCGCCGACCCAGTCCCAGAACCCGAACATGTTGGCCGTGTCGATGCCGAACTCGGCGACCTTGTCGGCATTGGTCGACAGCGCCACGAAGTGCTTGGCGACGGCGCCCTGATCGGCCTTCAGCTCGGTGAGCAGCCAGTCGCGCGCCGAGGTGGCGTTGGTGATGGTCTCGATGGTGGTGAAGGTCTTGGACGCGATGATGAACAGCGTCTCGGCGGCGTCCAGGTCGCGCACGGCCTCGTGGAGGTCGGCGCCGTCGACGTTGGACACGAACCGGACCGTCAACTCCCGGTCGGCGAAGGACTTCAGGACCTCGTACGCCATCGCCGGGCCGAGGTCGGAGCCGCCGATACCGATGTTGACCACGTTCTTGATGCGCTTGCCGGTGTGGCCCGTCCACTCGCCCGAGCGGATCCGCTCCGAGAAGGCGGCCATCTTGTCGAGCACGGCGTGCACGCCCGGCACCACGTTCTCGCCGTCGACCTCGATCACCGCGTCGCGCGGGGCGCGCAGCGCGGTGTGCAGGACGGCGCGGTCCTCGGACGTGTTGATCTTCTCGCCGCGGAACATCGCGTCCCGCAGGCCGTCTACATCGGCGGCCGCGGCCAGTTCGCGCAGCAGCGCGAGGGTCTCGTCGGTCACCAGGTGCTTGGAGTAGTCCAGGTAGAGGTCGCCGACCTGCAGGGTGCATCCGGTGCCGCGACCGGGTTCGGCGGCGAACAGCTCACGCAGATGGGTGTCGCCCAACTGCTCCCGGTGCTTGCCCAGTGCGATCCACTCCGGCATCTGGTTGAGCCTGGTACGGCTTCCTGCGTTCATCTGCGGCATCAGCCCACTTCTTCTCGTACTTGCGTACCTGCCCCGCTGCTCCTCCAACCTAATTGATCAGGCGGCGAGGGCAGGAATCAGAACGCCGACGGCGGCCACGAACAAGCCGGACGCCAGCAGCGCCGGTGTGTTGAGGCCCCAGGACGCCGCCGCCGCGCCGCCCGCGAGGGCGCCCAGCGGGGCACCGGCCACGGCCATCGTCCGGAACGCCGCGCTCACCCGGCCCAGCATCGCCTCCGGCGCGCGCTCCTGCATCAGAGTCGCCAGGTTCACGTTCCACACCATGCCCATGAGCCCGAACAGCGCCATGGCGGCGACGGTCACCCACAGCGCGCGCACTGTGCCCATGGCCGCCAGACAGCCGGTCTGGACGACCGTGGCGACCAGCACGCTCCGTATCCGCCCGAGCCGCCGTGCCAGCCGCTGAGCGAGCAGCCCACCGGTCACGCTGCCCGCCCCGTACGCCGTGATGGTCACGGCGTAGCCGCCGTGCCCGGCGTGCAGCCAGCCGGTGACGTGGAGGACCAGGGTGGCGATGAGGGCGCCCATGCCGATGTTGCAGACGGTGGTGGCGGCGCACAGCCCGCGCAGCCCGCGATCGGCCCACAGGGCCCGTAGCCCCTCGGCGATCTCGGCCCGCAGGGTGGACCCGGGCTTCACAGCCGCCCGCTGCGGGGCCTCGGGCCGCAGCGAGGCGACGAGCGCGGCAGCGCATCCGTAGCTGGCCGCGTCCACCCCGTACGGCGCCGCGACCGAGACGGCGAGGAGCGCCGGCACCAGCGGGGCGGCCAGGAAGCCGCCCGCTATCTGCTGGCCGGTCATCACCCGGGCGTTCGCACTGCCCAGCGCCGTACTGGGCACGAGCGAGGGCAGCAGCGCGGTGGCGGCGTTGTCGAAGAGGGTCTGGAGGGTGGTGAGCGCGAAGGCCAGGGCGATCAGCAGGGCCATCGAGGCGTACCCCTGGGCGACGGCCAGTGCGAAGGCGGCCACCAGGGCGCCCCGGACCAGGTCGACCGCCCACATGGCGCGGCGCTGGTCCACCCGGTCGGCGATCGCCCCGCCGAGCAGTCCGAACAGCAGCCAGGGCAGATAGCCACAGGCCGTGACGAGCGCGATGAGGAACGGATCGGCGGTGAGCGTGGTGGCGAGCAGGGGCAGCGCGGCGGTGCGCAGAGAATCACCGAAACGGCTGACGACCGCAGCCGTCCACAGCCTTCCGAACCCCCCGCGCCAGGCCGGCACCGTCGCCGCCGCGCTCTGGACGGTCTGCGCTGCTGCCACAACTCCCCCTGGTGATCGGCTGCTTCACAAGGTAGAGGGCGCCACTGACAATCGGCTGTGACCTGGGCTTACAGCCTCGTAGGAGCGAGATCGCGCGGGTTCGGGCGCCTGGCAGGGGCCGGATACGCCGAAGGGCCCGGCAGGCGAACCGAGTTCACCCTCTGGGCCCTTCATCTGTCAGATCTCGCCCCGGAGCTTGGCGAGCGCCTCCGCGAGGATCGCCTCGCCGTCCGCGTCACTGCGCCGTTCCCGCACGTACGCGAGGTGGGTCTTGTACGGCTCCGTGCGCGGCGGGTCCGGCGGGCTGTCCCGGTCCTGTCCCGCGGGGAATCCGCAGCGCGGGCAGTCCCACGTGTCCGGAACCTGTGCGTCACTGGCGAAGCTCGGCTGCGTCTCGTGCCCGTTCGAGCACCAGAAGGAGATGCGGAGGCGCGGCGCAGACTCGCCCCGCTCGGCCTCCCCCATCGGCCCCGCTCCGACCCGGCTTCCCCGGATCGCGTTGCCACTTGCCACGGTCGTAACTCCCTGCGTGATGGTGCTCGAAGATGCCCCAGTCTACGTAAGGCCCAACGCGCGTCCAGCGATTGGAGTTACACCCCGGCCCCGAAACGCCGAACGACGACGGTTTACTTGAGCTTCATCAGCAGACCAAGTACGACAATGCACGCGAACCACAGCAGACCGATCACGACGGTGATGCGGTCGAGGTTGCGCTCGGCGACCGAGGAGCCGCCGACGGAGGACTGCATGCCACCGCCGAACATGTCGGAGAGGCCGCCACCCTTTCCCTTGTGCATCAGCACCAGCAGCATCAGCAGCAGGCTGAAGACGATCAGGGCAATCGAGAACCCGACAATCACGGCTGGACCAACTTCCTAGGACTGATATGACGAGGGGGGCCGGCGGCGTCATGTTCCATAACACCCAACCGGCCCCCGCAAGGGTACGACGGATCCGCGCTACCGCATACTTACTGGTCGCGGAAGCGGACGATCTTGACGAACTCGTCGGCGTCCAGTGCCGCGCCGCCCACCAGGGCGCCGTCGACATCGGGCTGCGCCATGATCGCGGCGACGTTCCCGGACTTCACCGAGCCGCCGTACTGGATGCGCACCTTGTCGGCGAGTTCCTGCGAGTACAGCTCGGCCAGGCGGGCGCGGATCGCCCCGCACACCTCCTGCGCGTCCTCGGGCGTGGCGACCTCGCCGGTGCCGATGGCCCACACCGGCTCGTACGCGATCACGATGGACTCGGCCTGCTCGGCCGGGACGTCCTTGAGGCCGCCGTCGAGCTGGCTCAGGGTGTACGGGACCTGCTGGCCGGCCCTGCGGACGTCCAGACCTTCGCCGACGCAGAGGATCGGGGTCAGGCCGTGCTTGTAGGCGGCCTTCACCTTGGCGTTGCAGATCTCGTCGTTCTCGGCGTGGTACTGCCGGCGCTCGGAGTGGCCCACGGCGACGTAGGTGCACTTCAGCTTGGCCAGCATCAAGCCCGAGATCTCGCCGGTGTAGGCACCGGACTCGTGCGCCGAGATGTCCTGGGCGCCGTACTTGATCTTGAGCTTGTCGCCGTCGACGAGGGTCTGCACGGAACGCAGGTCGACGAAGGGGGGCAGGACCGCGACCTCGACGGCCTCGTAGTCCTTGTCGGCGAGCGCGAAGGCGAGCTTCTGGACGTGCGCGATGGCCTCAAGGTGGTTGAGGTTCATCTTCCAGTTGCCCGCCATCAGCGGGGTACGGGTGCTCACAGGTGTTCAGTCCTCCAGTGCGGCGAGGCCGGGAAGCGTCTTGCCTTCGAGGTATTCGAGGCTGGCGCCGCCACCGGTCGAGATGTGGCCGAACTTCGTCTCGTCGAAGCCCAGGTTGCGGACGGCGGCGGCGGAGTCGCCACCTCCGACCACGGTGAAGCCCTTGCTGTCGAGCAGGGCCTGCGCGATGGCGGCGGTGCCACCGGCGTAGTCGGGGTGCTCGGCGACGCCGACGGGGCCGTTCCAGAAGACGGTCTCGGCGTCGGTGATCTTCGAGGCGAACAGTTCACGGGACTTGGGGCCGATGTCCAGGCCCTCCTCGTCCGCGGGGATCTTGTCCGCGTCGACGGTCTGGAAGGTCGCCGGGGCCTTGGTCTTCAGGTCGGGGAAGTCCTTGGAGACGAGCACGTCGACCGGGAGCACCAGCTCGACGCCGGTCTCCTCGGCGCGCTTCATGTACTCCTGGACGACCGGGATCTGGTCCTCCTGGAGCAGGGAGATGCCGACCTCGTATCCCTTGGCCTTCAGGAAGGTGTACGCCATGCCGCCGCCGATGAGCAGGCGGTCGGCCTTGCCGAGCAGCTCGTCGATGACGGCGAGCTTGTCGGAGACCTTGGCGCCGCCGAGGACGACGGTGTAGGGGCGCTGGACGTCCTCGGTGAGCTTCTTCAGGACGCCGACCTCGGTGGCGATGAGGTAGCCCGCGTAGTGCGGCAGGCGTGCCGGGAGGTCGAAGACGGAGGCGTGCTTACGGTGCACGGCTCCGAAGCCGTCACCCACGTACACATCGGCGAGGGCCGCGAGCTGGTCGGCGAACTCGCCGCGCTCGACGTCGTCCTTGGCCGTCTCACCGGCGTTGAAACGCAGGTTCTCGATGACCGCGACCTGGCCGGGCTGGAGCCCGTTCACCGCGTCGTGGGCGGCGGGGCCCACGGTGTCCTGGGCGAACGCGACCGGGGCACCGAGGAGTTCGGCGAGCCGCTCGGCGGCGGGCAGCAGCGAGGACTGCGGGTCCGGGGCGCCCTTGGGGCGGCCCAGGTGCGAGGCCACGACGACCTTGGCGTCGGCAGCGACGAGCGCCTTGATGGTGGGCAGCACCGCGCGGATGCGGCCGTCGTCGGTGATCAGGCCTTCTGCCAGCGGCACGTTGAGGTCGGCGCGGACGAATACCCGCTTGCCCGCGACCCCTTCGGCGAGAAGTTCGTCAATCGTCTTCATTACGGGGACTCCTTGGAGGTACGTGACGGGAGGACTTGGACAGGCGACAGGGCCCGTACAGCGCTTCGTTGCGCTGCCCGAGCCCTGTAGCTCACATCAGGTGCCTACCGGACCGTGTCAGAGCTGGCCGCCGACGAAGACGGTCAGGTCGACGAGGCGGTTGGAGTAGCCCCACTCGTTGTCGTACCAGCCGAGGACCTTGACGGTCTTGGCGTCGACCATGGTCAGCTGGGAGTCGAAGGTGCACGACGCCGGCTGGCTGACGATGTCGGAGGAGACGATCGGGTCCTCGGTGTAGTAGAGGATGCCCTTCAGCTCGCCCTCCGCGGCCTTCTGGAACGCGGCGTTGACCTCGTCCTTGGTGACCTCACGGGTCAGCTCGATCACCAGGTCGGTGATGGAGCCCGTGGGGACCGGGACGCGCATGGCCATGCCGTCGAGCTTGCCCTTGAGCTGCGGGAGGACCAGAGCGGTGGCCTTCGCGGCACCGGTGGTGGTCGGGATGATGTTCTCGGCGGCGGCGCGGGCACGGCGCAGGTCCGAGTGCGGGAAGTCCAGGATGCGCTGGTCGTTGGTGTACGCGTGGACCGTCGTCATGAAGCCCTTGACGATGCCGAAGCTCTCGTCGAGCACCTTGGCCATCGGCGCCACGCAGTTGGTGGTGCAGGAGGCGTTGGAGATGACGTGGTGCTGGGAGGCGTCGTACTTGTCCTGGTTGACGCCCATCACGATGGTGATGTCTTCGTCCTTGGCCGGAGCCGAGATCAGGACCTTCTTGGCGCCGCCCGCGATGTGCTTCTCGGCGTCGGCCTTCTTGGTGAAGATGCCGGTCGACTCGATGACGATGTCGACGCCCAGCTGACCCCAGGGGATGTCGGCCGGGTTGCGCTCGGAGAGCACCTTGATGGTGTGGCCGTCGACCGTGATGGTGTCGGCGGTGTGCGTGACCTCGGCCTTGAGACGACCCAGAATGGTGTCGTACTTCAGCAGGTGAGCAGTGGTCGCGGTGTCACCAAGGTCGTTGACAGCCACGATCTCGATGTCAGCACCCTGTTCAAGGAGCGCGCGGAAGTAGTTGCGCCCGATGCGGCCAAAGCCGTTGATGCCTACGCGGATCGTCACGAACCGATCTCCTCGTTAGGTACGCCGGGTTTCGACGCCGGCGAGTTGTATGGGATGTCCCCGACCGCTTACGACCCTACCTCCCCGGGGCCGCCGGAGTGACATCGAGCGCGTCCGGATGATTCCGAAATGACGCCCGGAGCGACCGGGAGGCCCGTACCTACCAGCGGGTACGAGCCTCCGGGGGGCTTCGGCCCCACGACGCGGTGTCAGCGGTGCAGTGCGCCGAGCGCCTTGGCGATCACCTGCTTGCGGTCGGCGGCCGTGGGCACGTTCTCCAGGCCGAAGCCGAGGAGGACGGTGTTGCGGGTGGTGACGGCTGCAGAGGAGTGGACGAGCGCCTGGGAACGCGCCCAGTCGCCGCTGTTTCCGGGGCTGCCGGCCGGTGCTCCCGGCACGCTCCAGGGCCCGAGCGAGGTCTCGAAGCCCTCCGCTCCTTGCGGGGTGCCGCCGACGACGAGCCGGGTGTCGTCGACGAAGGCGCCGAGGCCGCCGGTGCCCGGGTCGCTGACGTAGGAGACGGCCACCTCGACCTGCTTGCCCGCGTACGCGCCGAGGTCCACGGAGACCTGCTGCCAGCCGTTGGAGGATCCGGTGAAGCGGTTCCAGCCGCCGGTGCTGCCGGTTGCCTTGCAGGCGGGCGAGCCGGCGGTGAGGTAGTGCGTGAGGAAGGGGTGCGCCTGGAGCAGGAAGCCCTGTTCGCACTGGCTGGGCACGCTGGTGGTGGTGCCTCCATGGGCGTCCGGCAGGGTCGTCCAGTCGTCCTGGCCGACGGTGTGGGCCTCGATGACCACCTGGTCGTAGCCGGGCTCGGTGTCGTAGCTGAGCTGGAAGTCGAGGCTCGGCTTCGCGGTGGCGGCCGTTCCTGTCAGATCTATGGTGCGGGCGAGCCTCATGTACGCGTTGTCCTGGTGCTTCGCCGCGGCGAACCAGGACCCCTCGGCGGGCTCGAACGGGGTGCGCACGCCCGGATAGTCACCGGCGGCGGCGCTCGCGAACTGCGGGAAGTCCTTCGGCTTCAGGGTGTCGGAGGTGACGGTGTACGTACCGGCCGCGGTCAGCGGGCTGCCGGGGCCCGCGGCCAGCGACGCCTTCGCCCCCGCGAGCCGTCCGGTTCCGGCGAAGGCCGGCGGGGCCTTGATCCCGGCCTTGTTGTAGGCACCGAGGTAGTACTGCGAGAAGTCGTCGGACAGGGCGCCGCCGCCGAGGTCGACGCTGCCGCCGGCCTGTTCACCCGCGTCGACGAGTTTGCCTCCCTCGTTGACGAAGTCGCGTACGGCGAACATGGTGGCGGCCGCCGACTGGTGGTCGCCGGTGTACCAGATGACGTTCTTGAAGTGGCTGAGCACCCCGAGCGCGCTGGGCGTGCCCTGCGTGGCGACGTCCCAGACCGCGGCCTTCTTGCCGTTGTCGGCCAGCGCCTTGGTGTAGAGGGCGGCGTTCTTGGCCGGGGCGGTGCCACCCTCGTCGGCGAGCACCAGGGTGTCCGCCCTGGGCCGGTCGGCCACGGTGTAGGTGAACGGTGTGCTGGACGTCTTCGCGCCCGCGGCGGTCCGCCCGGTGAACCACACCTCGACCTTGTCACCGGCGTCCGCGTCCTCGACCTTGGCCCGGTACTGGTCGAAGCGGATGTTGTCGTGCCCGCCGAACACCTTGCCGCCCTTCCAGGGCTCCAGGTCCTCGGTCTGCGTACGGCCGCCATTGATGCGGTAGTTGAGGGTCTTGTCGCGCACCGACTTGCGTACGGTGACGGCCACTTCCTGGTCGTCGTCGCGGGTGTACGAGGTGGCGAAGGTGTCCGGGGTGAAGTCGGGGGCGTCGATGCCGACCGAGGACGAGGGCTGGTCGGGGTGGGCGGCGGTCTCGGCGACCGACAGCGCGAAGGGGATGTTCTTCTGGAACTCTCCCTGGATCAGCTTCTCGCTGTCGGGGAAGTTGAAGTCGGAAGGGCAGTCGGCCGCGTTCCACTCGTCGTTCGGGTCGACCTTGGAGGCGGTGGTGCAGGTCGACATCTCGGGGGTGAACATCATCATTCCGTTGACGTTCGCCGCGTGGCCGTCGGCCTCGCCGTTGGTGGTGTAGAGCGCGGAGGAAACCTCGGAGAGGTAGCCGGGGATGGCCGGCTTGTCGGGTGTGCCCGCGAGCGACTTGTAGATGACGTCGTCGGGGGTCGGCGTGGCGACCTGCCAGCCCACTCCGTACAGCAGCAGTTCCGCCGCGGAGTGGTAGTTGATGGCGTAGTTGAAGTGGACTCGCTTCTCGAAGGAGTCCAGCGCCTTGGTCTCGGGCTCGCTGCCCGCGCTGGGGCCGCGGTAGGTCTCGTCGGCCGGGTCGGGGGACGAACCCTCGTTGTCGTAGCCCCACTTGTAGGGGAAGTTGCGGTTGGGGTCGACACCGTCGCCGGCGGTGATCTTGCCGTCGCCGTTGTTGTCGCGGAGGTTCTTGCGCCACAGCCGGTGGCCGGGCGTGAAGGTGAAGTCGTAGCCGTCCGGGTTGGCGGAGATCACGAACCACAGCTCGGTGGAGTCCACGATCTTGGTTATTCGCGGGTCCTTGCCGTAGTTGTCGAGGTAGTAGTGCATCAGCCGCCGGGTCATCTCCGGGGTGATCCACTCACGGGCGTGCTGGTTGGACATGTACAGCATGGCGGGCTTCGAGCCGTCCCTGGACTTCTTCGCGCCCTTGGTGAGCTTGACGGCGAGGATGTCCTGGCCCTTGACGGTCTTGCCGATCGACTCGACCTTGGTGAGCTCCGGATGGGCGTTGCCGGTGTCGATGATCTCCTGCTTCAGCCCGTTCTTGCCGCTGTACGGGCGGAACACCCCGTCACCCGCCGCCTTGAGCCGGTTCTGCGCCTGGGCGGAGACCTTGTGCTCGGCGAGCGCGACCCCTTTGGCGCGCAAGGCGGAGGCCTGCGTCGCGGTGAGGTACAGCTCGACACCGGCCGAGCCCTTGGCGGGCAGCTCGGGGCCCAGTTCCTGGGCGTCGGCGCCGGCCTCCAGGAGCAGCGGCAGTTGCGCGCGGCTGACCTGGGCGTCCCAGACGACGATGGACTCGCCGTCGGTGGAGCTCTGGCCGGCGTGGGCGACGGGTGCCGCCACCAGTCCGGCCGTCAGGAGTGATGCAGCGGCGAGGACCGCTCTCGCTCCGCGTCTCATAAGCCCCCCTTGCTGTTGTCTGCCACGAAAGTGAACAGACGCCAGATTCATGACTCCTCATGATCATGTCAATAGCGCCGGACATACGGCGGCCAGGAGCGGAAACGGAACCGGCGCCCACCAAGTGGGCGCCGGGTGACGTGAGTTGAGGGCGGGGGGTCAGCCGACGAGGCCGTCCGCCATCTCCTCCGTCAGGTTGGACTCGGTCCCGGGGATCCCCAGGTCCTGCGCCCGCTTGTCGGCCATCGCGAGCAGCCGGCGGATCCGGCCCGCGACCGCGTCCTTGGTCAGCGGCGGGTCCGCGAGCGCGCCCAGCTCTTCGAGGGAGGCCTGCTTGTGCTCCATGCGCAGCCGGCCCGCCGCCGCGAGGTGCTCGGGAACCTCCTCGCCGAGGATCTCCAGGGCGCGCTGGACGCGGGCCCCGGCGGCCACCGCGGCGCGGGCCGAGCGGCGCAGGTTGGCGTCGTCGAAGTTGGCCAGGCGGTTGGCGGTGGCGCGGACCTCGCGGCGCATCCGCCGCTCCTCCCAGGCCAGCACCGACTCGTGCGCGCCGAGACGCGTGAGCAGCGCGCCGATCGCGTCGCCGTCCCGGACGACCACCCGGTCCACACCGCGGACCTCACGGGCCTTCGCCGCGATCTGGAGCCGCCGTGCGGCGCCGACCAGCGCGAGAGCGGCCTCCGGACCCGGGCAGGTCACTTCGAGGGACGAGGAGCGGCCCGGCTCGGTCAGCGAGCCGTGGGCCAGGAAGGCGCCGCGCCAGGCGGCCTCGGCGTCACAGGTGGCCCCCGAGACCACCTGGGGCGGCAGGCCTCGGATGGGACGGCCGCGGCCGTCGACGAGCCCGGTCTGACGGGCCAGCTGATCGCCGCCCGCCACGACCCGTACGACGAACCGCGAGCCTCTGCGCAGGCCGCCCGGAGCCATCACGATCAGCTCGGAGCTGTGCCCGAAGATCTCCAGAATGTCCCGCTTCAGCCGGCGTGCCGCCATCGCGGTGTCCAGCTCCGCCTCGATCACAATGCGGCCGCTCACCAGGTGCAGCCCGCCCGCGAACCGAAGAATCGCCGAGACCTCCGCCTTCCTGCAGCAGGTCCGGGTGACGGGCAGCCGGGAAATTTCGTCCTTCACCGCCGGCGTCATCGCCATGGGCCGATCCTTCCATGCATCCGAAAAATACGGTCGTACGCGGCGGCCAACAGCTCCGGATCGTGCTTCGGAGAACCGTCGGGCCTGGCCACTGGCGCCAGCTCGACCTCGGCTCCGAGCCTTTTGGCGGCGTCGGTCAGGCTCCCCCGGTCGGGCACGGCGGCCGTATCGGCCAGCACCACGTCGAAGGCGAGTTTAGGGGCGTGTCGTCCCAAAACCTCCAAATGACGCTGCGGAGAGAACCCATCGGTTTCACCCGGTTGTGGCGCGAGGTTCAGTGAGAGGACCTTGCGGGCCTTGGTCTCGGTGAGCGCGTCGAGCAACTCGGGCACCATGAGGTGCGGGATCACGGAGGAGAACCAGGAGCCCGGACCGAGCACCACCCAGTCCGCGTCCAGCACCGCGGCGACCGCTTCGGGGACGGCCGGCGGGTCGTGCGGAACCAGCTGCACGGAGAGCACCTCGCCGGGCGTGAGGGCCACGGTGGCCTGGCCGCGCACGGTGTCCACGTCCTCGGGGCGCTCCGGGTCGTGACCCCGTACGAGGGCTTCGAGCTCCAGCGGGACCGCGGACATCGGAAGGACCCGGCCCTGGGCGCCGAGCAGCTTGCCCACCAGGTCCAGGGCCTGTACATGGTCGCCGAGCTGCTCCCACAGGGCCACGATCAGCAGGTTGCCCACCGCGTGCTCGTGCAGGTCGCCCTTGGACTGGAAACGGTGCTGGATGACCCGGGACCAGGTCTGGCCCCAGTCGTCGTCGCCGCACAGCGCCGCCAGGGCCTTGCGCAGGTCGCCGGGGGGCAGCACGCCGAGCTCGTCGCGCAGCCGCCCGCTGGAACCGCCGTCGTCGGCCACAGTGACGACGGCGGTGAGGTCGCCGGTGATCCGGCGCAGTGCGGCCAGCGAGGCCGAGAGGCCCATGCCGCCGCCGAGGGCGACGACCTTGGGCTGGGCGCCCCGCTTGCGGCCGGTGCGCAGCACCGGTCCGACGGTGCGCCGGCGGTACACCTTCACTCGCGCCCCATGTCCCGGTGTACGACGACGGTCTCGATCCCCTCGGAGGCGAGGCGCGCGGCGAGCTTCTCCGACATGGCGACCGAGCGGTGCTTGCCGCCGGTGCAGCCCACCGCGATCGTCACGTACCGCTTGCCCTCGCGGCGGTAGCCCGTCGCGATCAGCTGGAGCAGCTCGCTGTACTGGTTGAGGAACTCCTTGGCGCCCGGCTGGTTGAAGACGTAGCCCGACACCTCCTCGTTCAGACCGGTGAAGGGACGCAGCTCCGGCACCCAGTGCGGATTGGGCAGGAAGCGGCAGTCGACCACCAGGTCGGCGTCGACCGGCAGACCGTACTTGTAGCCGAACGACATGACGGTGGCGCGCAGCTCCGGCTCCTCGTCGCCCGCGAACTGGGCGTCCATCTTGGCGCGCAGCTCGTGGACGTTGAGGCTGGAGGTGTCGATCACCAGGTCGGCGTCGCCGCGCAGCTCGCGCAGCAGGTCGCGCTCGGCGGCGATGCCGTCGACGATCCGGCCGTCGCCCTGCAACGGGTGCGGGCGGCGCACCGACTCGAAGCGGCGCACAAGCGCGTCGTCGGAGGACTCCAGGAAAACGATCCGCCGGGTGACCTCCTTCGCGTCGAGGTCGGCGAGCGACTCGCGGAGGTTGTCGAAGAACCTCCGGCCGCGCACGTCCACGACCACCGCGATGCGGGCCACATTGCCCTGGGACCGGGCGCCGAGCTCCACCATGGTGGGGATCAGCGCGGGCGGCAGGTTGTCGACCACGAACCAGCCGAGGTCCTCCAGGCACTTGGCGGCGGTGCTGCGCCCGGCGCCCGACATACCGGAGATGATCACCAGCTCGGGGATGGCCGCATCGGCCCCGCCGGCCTCGATCGTCGTGCCCGTACTCACGTCTACTCCCGCTTCTCGGTCTTCTTCACGGTGCTCAGTCATGTCGTGCTGCCCCCGTCGTCCTCTTCAATGATCTCTCCTGTCGCCGTGTTCACGGCGGGCGCGGCCGGGACCGCTTCGGCGAGGGCCGCGGCAACGGTCTCGGCCGTCTTGCGGCCTATGCCGGGCACCTCGCAGATCTGGTCGATTGTCGCCGACCGGAGCTTCTTCACCGAACCGAAATGCTTGATCAGGGCGTGCTTGCGGGTGTCACCGAGACCGGGCACCACGTCCAGCGGGCCCGCCTTGAAGCGCTTCGTCCGCTTGGCCCGCTGATAGGTGATGGCGAAGCGGTGGGCCTCGTCACGCACCCGTTGCAGGAGGTACAGGCCCTCGCTGGAGCGGGGCAGCACCACCGGGTCGTCCTCCTCGGGCACCCAGACCTCTTCGAGCCGCTTGGCGAGCCCGCACACCGCGATGTCGTCGATGCCCAGCTCGTCCAGGGCCCGCTTGGCGGCGGCGACCTGCGGCTGGCCGCCGTCGACGACGAGGAGCTGCGGCGGGTAGGCGAAGCGCTTGGGGCGGCCGTCGTCGTCCTGGAGGGCGGGCACCTCCCCGGACACCGGACCGGACAGCTCGTCGGCCGCCCGACCGGGTGCCTCGCCGCCCTCCGGGCCCTCCTCCTCGCCCCACTCCCCCGTGCGCACCTTCTCGGCCAGGTAGCGCTTGAAGCGGCGGCTGATCACCTCGTGCATGGACCGGACGTCGTCCTGGCCCTCGAAGCCCTTGATCTGGAAGCGCCGGTACTCGCTCTTGCGTGCCAGGCCGTCCTCGAAGACCACCATGGACGCCACCACGTCGTCGCCCTGGAGGTGCGAGATGTCGAAGCACTCGATGCGCAGCGGCGCGCTGTCCAGCTCCAGGGCGGCGGCGATCTCCTCAAGGGCCCGCGAGCGGGTGGTGAGGTCCGAGGCACGCTTCGTCTTGTGCAGTGTCAGGGCCTGCTGGGCGTTGCGGGCGACGGTCGCCATCAGGTCCTTCTTGTCGCCGCGCTGCGGAATGCGCAGCGAGACGTTCGAGCCGCGCCGGCTCGCGAGCCAGCCGCTGACCGCCTCCGCGTCCTCCGGCAGCGCCGGAACCAGAACCTCCTTGGGGACGGACTCGCCGGATTCCTCCCCGTACAGCTGTTGGAGCGCGTGCTCGACCAGGCCCGCCGTGTCGACTGCCTCGACCTTGTCGGTGACCCAGCCGCGCTGGCCCCGCACCCGGCCGCCGCGCACGTGGAAGATCTGGACGGCCGCTTCCAGCTCATCCTCGGCGAGCGCGATCAGGTCGGCGTCGGTGGCGTCGTTGAAGACGATCGCGTTCTTCTCCAGGGCCTTGCGCAGCGCCCCTATGTCGTCGCGCAGCCGCGCCGCCCGCTCGTACTCCATCTCCTCGGCCGCGGCCATCATCTGCTGCTCGATGCGGCGCAGGTGGGCGCCGGTGCGGCCGGCCATGAAGTCGCAGAAGTCCTCGGCCAGTTCGCGGTGTTCCTCGGGGGTGACGCGGCCGACGCAGGGGGCCGCGCACTTGCCGATGTAGCCGAGCAGGCAGGGGCGGCCGATCTGGGCCGAGCGCTTGAAGACGCCGGACGAGCAGGTGCGCACCGGGAAGACGCGGAGCATGAGGTCGACGGTCTCGCGGATCGCCCAGGCGTGTCCGTACGGACCGAAGTAGCGCACGCCCTTCTTCTTGGCGCCGCGCATGACCTGGACGCGCGGGAACTCCTCGTTCATCGTCACCGCGAGGTACGGATAGCTCTTGTCGTCGCGGTACTTGACGTTGAAACGGGGGTCGAACTCCTTGATCCAGGAGTATTCGAGCTGGAGCGCCTCGACCTCGGTGGCGACGACCGTCCACTCCACGGAGGCCGCGGTGGTCACCATCGTGGCCGTGCGGGGGTGCAGGCTCGTCAACGGCTGGAAGTAGTTGGCGAGCCGCTGCCGCAGGGACTTCGCCTTCCCGACGTAGATCACCCGGCGGTGTTCGTCGCGGAATTTGTAGACCCCCGGCGAGTCGGGGATCTGTCCCGGCTTGGGGCGGTAGCTGGAGGGGTCTGCCATGGCCACCACCCTACTGGCGGGGGCTGACAACGCGGCCTCTCCCCTGGGGGCGGCCGGTGAACGCCGCGGTGCGGGGGCACGCCGTCGAACCCCCGCACCGCGGTGTGTGCTACGCCTGCCCGGCCGCGCGGCGGCGCCTGCGCAGCGCCGCCGCGCCGGTCAGGCCGAGCGCAAGCAGCGCGCCGGCACCGGCCACAGTGGAGACCACCGTCAGGGAGGTGTCCTCGTGGCCGGCCGCCACGGCCGCGGCCTGGGCGGCCTGGTCCCGGCTCTCCTGGGCCGTCTCGTTGTAGCCGCCGGCCTTGCCCGACCGGTCGTAGGCCGAGCCCGGCAGCTTGTCTCCGTACGCCCGCGAGACGCGCTTCTGATAGGCGGTGAGGCTGGTCCCGCCCGCGCCGATCGCCTTGACGGCGTCCTCGTCCAGCGGCAGCACCTTGTTGCCCTTCTGCACGTACCAGGCGTTGATCTGCGGCTCCTGGAACACGGTGCCGCCGGGCAGTTCGGCGGCACCCGACGCGGCGTAGCGGGACTCGTCGTCGCCGGTGGCTATGTTGACCACCTTCCACGAGGAGCCCTGCTGAACCGTCCACAGCGAGGCCTTCTGGCCGTCCGAGGAGACGGCCGTGGAGGCGAGGTACTCCAGCTGCGCGACGGGGGCTCCCGCCTTCCCCGCCACGAACCGCGGGGACAGCATGTAGACGGGCACCGTGTCGCCCTCGATCTTCGGGGCGGCGGCCTTCAGCGCGACCTTGCCGTCCCGCGCGAAGAAGTGGGAGAGCGTGTCGAGGGTGGCGGGAGCGGTCGCGGCCTGGCGGGCCGCGGCCTTCGACTGCGCGGAGGCGAGGGGCGCCTGGTCGGCCGCGGCGTGCGGCGCGGCCAGGGCGACGAGGGCCGCGGCGACAGCGGCCGCGGGGACGAGGCGGTTCGGCTTCATCGTCGTCACGCCCCGATCCGGTACAGCGAGTGGGTCCAGGAGAAGGAGTCGTTGTCGACGTACCAGTCGTGCGCGGCCCAGTTGTAGCGGTTGTCGGAGGGCCACGGATCGCCCCAGTACACCCAGCTGTTGGCGTCGTCGTAGCCGTACAGGACGTTCATGTGGCCGCCGCCGCTCGACCACTGGATCCGCGTCTCGATCGGGCGGTTGTTGTTGATCTCGGTCTGTACGGTCGGGTAGCGCAGCCAACCCGTCACGTAGGAGCCCGAGTTGATGCCCGCCCAGTTCAGGGCAGTCTGCACATTGCCCAGGTCCGCCTGCCAGTTGGGGCAGTCGTAGCCCTGCGTGCGGCCGAAGGCGGCGTTGCAGAACTGGTTCTGCGTGTAACCGCGCCCGAACCAGGTGGCGATGGTGTTTCCGCTCGCCGCCCAGCACCAGTTGTCCTTCTGCTGCGCCTGCATGGTGATGTTGAGGCGCTTGGAGTTCGCCGCGGCGGCTGCGGCGGGCACTGCCTTGTCGTGGTGCGGGGCGGCTGCGGTGGCCGTTGCCGTGGGGGCGGCAAACAGGGCCGTCACCACAAGGGCGACGGCGGACAGTCGTCTCTTTCGGTTGCGCATCGCGTTCCTCCCATGGCGGGTGGGGGGTGGGGATGGTGGAGGATCGCGTCCGGACGCTTGCGGTTGAGCATCGGCCGTTGTCGGGAACTGGTCAACGCGCTTCAATGCGGAGTGGGACGCGGATGTGAACGAGGTGGCCGGAGTGTGAACAACTCCTTCCCCGCCACCAGGTTTTCCGGGCTCGCCGCCACCGCGGACCCACCCCCCACCGTGAACGTTCACCGAGGAGTCCCCTCATGTTCCACACCGAGGCCGATCTGACGCAGGCGCTGCGCACCGGCCCGTTCCACCTGGCGCTGCGCGCCGCCCTCTCCGCCCGTGGCCTGCCGCTCCAGCGCGTCCAGCACCATCTCGCCGGCCGCGGCATCAAGGTCGGGGTGACCAGCCTGAGTTACTGGCAGCAGGGAGCGCGCCGGCCGCAGCGCCCCGAGTCGCTGCGCGCGGTGCGCGGCCTCGAAGAGGTGCTCGGCCTGCCCGCGCACTCCCTGCTCCGGCTCCTGGACGAGCCCTCGGCGGCCGAAGTGGAACGGCCCGGCCGCCGCTCCTACCGCTCGCTCGTCGAGGCGTCGGGCGTGGTGGAACAGCTCATAGCCGACCTGGAGTCCCCGGTGGACGGCGGCCTGCACACCGTCGGCCACCACGAACGGGTCCGCATCGGTACGGACCGGCAACTGCTCTGCCGCGACTCGCAGCATGTCGTACGCTCCCACCGCGACGGCATCGACCGCTATCTGGCCATCCACCGCGGGGACGCCGAATGCGATCCGGCCCGGGTGCGGGTGCGGGCGGGCGAGAACTGCCGCACCGGCCGGGTCCGCTGGGACGCCGGGAGCGGGGTGCTGGTCGCCGAGCTGCTCTTCGACGCCCGGCTGCGGGCCGGTGAAACGTACTTCTTCGGCTACGGCTTCGAGGACGGCACCGGCGGCCCGAGCCGGGAGTACGTGCGCGGCTTCAGCTTCGCGGGCGGCCAGTACGTCCTTCAGGTGCGGTTCGACGAGGCGGCCCTGCCGGCCCGCTGCCACCGCTTCGCCCAGACCTCGACGGGCGCCACCCGCTCCGGCCGCAGCGACCTCACCCTCAGCGGTCGGCACCGGACGGTGCACCTGGTGGAGCAGGGGGTGCGGCCGGGAATCCTGGGGATCGACTGGGAGTGGGAGTGAACCCCCGGACGCGTCCGCTGCCGCGTTTGCCTCCGCTTACGCGTCCGACGCGACGAACCGGCCGCTCCAAGCGCCGCCCGCACTACACATCCCGTGCCGCGACGAACCGGCTCCTCGCGCTGCCCCGGGTCCGCCTTACGCGTCCGGTCCCGCGACGAGCTGGCCGTTCTTCAGCTTCACCGGGACCGCGGGCAGCGGCACGGTGGCCGGGCCGTGCACGGGCTGGCCGGTCATCACGTTGAAGCGGCTGCCGTGGCACGGACAGTTGGCGTGGCCGTCCTCGATCTTCTCCAGGAGGCAGCCGGCGTGCGTGCACTGGGCGCTGAAGGCCTTGTACTCGCCCTTCGCCGGGCAGGCCACCATGACCCGCTGCTCGCGGTAGAGCTTGGCGCCGCCCACCGGGACCGCGTCGGGCGAGCCGAGCGGCTCGGGCGCGGTCGGGGTCGGGGTCTCGGCATGGCCCAGCTTGGATTCGGTGGAGCAGGCGGCCGTGCCGAGCCCCGCTGCCCCGGCGAGGGCGGCGCCTTTCAGCACGGTGCGACGGGCGGCGGGCTGGCCGGTCATGGGCTCTCCACTGATCACTGGTCTCGGCCGGTCGTCCGCGTGCCGATCCTGGTCGGCGCGCAACCGACTCGGGGGGGGGTTGCGGAACCGACGATACCGGCGCAGATCGAGCCCCCTTCGAGGGGGCTGCCCGCGCACGCCGCGATGGGTTACGTTCTGGGCCGTGATCGTCGTCGCCGGAGAGTCCCTCATCGACCTGGTGCCGCAGCAGCCTGGGGATCCGCTGGGGCCGCTGGCGCCGCGGCCCGGCGGCGGCCCGTACAACACCGCGGTCGCCCTCGGCCGGCTCGGCGCGCGGGCCGCGTTCTGCTCCCGGGTGTCCACGGACGGCTTCGGCGAGGCCCTGCTGGGCGGGCTGCGCGCGGCCGGGGTCGACACCTCGCTGGTGCAGCGCGGCCCGGAGCCGACGACGCTCGCGGTGGCGTCGCTCGGCGCGGACGGCTCCGCGGGGTACGGCTTCTACGCGGACGGCACCGCCGACCGGCTCTTCGAGCTTCCCCCTCAACTGCCGCCCACCGTCAGCGCGTTGGCGCTCGGCACGTGCTCGCTCGTACTCGAACCCGGCGCGAGCGCGTATGAGGCGCTGCTGCGCAGGGAGTCCGGCCGCGGGGTCCTCACCCTGCTCGACCCCAACGTCAGGCCGGGCCTGATCCCGGACGCCGAGGCCTACCGGACGCGGTTCAGGAGCTGGCTGCCGTACGTCTCACTCCTGAAGCTCTCAGGGGAGGACGCCGCCTGGCTGGGTGGCACGGTCGAGGAGTGGCTCGCGGCGGGCCCGCAGGCGGTGGTGCTGACGCGCGGCGGCGCCGGCCTGACGGTGTGGACCCGGGACGGCGACGAGGTCTCGGTGTCGGGCGAGCGGGTCGACGTGGTGGACACGATCGGCGCGGGCGACACGGTGAACGCAGCGCTGCTGCACCGACTGCACGCCTTCGCCCCCCGCACGGCCCTCACGTCGGCGAACTGGCCCGAGGTCCTGCGTTACGCAGCAAGGGCAGCAGCCCTGACCTGCACAAAAGAGGGAGCCCAGCCCCCAACGGCAGCCGACCTTTCGCCACCGGACGTGAGCCCTTGGGGCGCTTGAGGACGGACGCCCGGGGGGGGAGAGCGAAGCCCGGGGGCGGAAACCCAAGGGGCAGAGGCCCGGGGGCGAAGGCCCGGGGGCGAAGGCCCGGGGGCGAAGGCCCGGGGGGCGGAAACCCGGGCGGGCCGAAGCCCGGGGTGGAGGCCACACCCAGCCGCCGGGCGTGAGCCCCTGGGGCGCTTGCCCGGGGCCGAAGCCCGGGGGCAGAGAAGCCCCGGGGGAACCCCGACCCAGCCACCCGGCGTGAGCCCCTGGGGCGCTTGAGGACCAGGCCCCGGGGCAGAGGCCGGGGGGGCGGAGCCCAGACCCAGCCGCCGGCCCGCACGTCCCCGCCCCGCCACCACCAAGCCCGTCACGGGAGAGGGGCAGCGCCCCGGGACTGCTGGTCCCGGGGCCCCCGCCGCTCCCCACCCCAGGAGGGTTTCGGGGAGCGGAGGGGCGGGGCGCATGGCTCAGCTCTTGCGGGCCCGGACCGCTTTCTTGGCGGCCGCAGGCTTGGCGGCCACCTTCTTGGCCGCGGCCTTCTTCGCAGGCTTCCGCGCCGGCGCGGGCGCGGCGTCGCTGATCCGGTCGGCCCCCAGAATGTCCCGCAGGAACTTCCCGGTGTGGCTCGTCGGCACCGAGGCGACCTGCTCGGGCGTGCCCTCGGCGACGACCAGACCGCCGCCGTTGCCGCCCTCGGGCCCCATGTCGACCACCCAGTCCGCGGTCTTGATGACATCCAGGTTGTGCTCGATGACGATCACCGAGTTCCCCTTGTCGACCAGACCGGACAGCACCTTGATCAGCTTCGAGATGTCCTCGAAGTGGAGGCCGGTGGTGGGCTCGTCCAGCACGTACACCGTCCGGCCGGTGGACCGCTTCTGCAGCTCGCTCGCGAGCTTCACGCGCTGGGCCTCGCCACCCGACAGCGTGGGCGCGGACTGGCCGAGCCGGACGTACCCGAGCCCGACCTCGTTGAGCGTCCTGAGGTGCCGGGCGATGGTGGGGACGGCCTCGAAGAACTCCAGACCCTCCTCGATCGGCATGTCCAGGACCTCGGCGATGGACTTGCCCTTGTAGTGGACCTCCAGCGTCTCCCGGTTGTAGCGCGCCCCGTGGCAGACCTCGCAGGGGACGTACACGTCCGGCAGGAAGTTCATCTCGATCTTGATCGTGCCGTCGCCCGAGCAGTTCTCGCAGCGGCCACCCTTGACGTTGAAGGAGAAGCGACCGGGCAGATAGCCCCGGACCTTGGCCTCCATCGTCTCGGCGAACAGCTTGCGGACGTGGTCGAAGACGCCGGTGTACGTGGCCGGGTTGGACCGCGGGGTGCGGCCGATGGGCGACTGGTCGACGTGGACGACCTTGTCGACCAGATCGTCGCCCGCGACCCGGGTGTGCCGGCCGGGCACGCTGCGCGCGCCGTTCAACTCCCGCGCGAGGTGCGTATAGAGGATGTCGTTGACCAGCGTCGACTTTCCGGAGCCGGACACTCCGGTGACGGCGGTCAGGACGCCCAGCGGGAACGAGACGTCGATGTCGCGGAGGTTGTTCTCCTTCGCGCCGTGCACGGTGAGCCGGCGCGTGGGGTCCGCGGGACGCCGGATGTCGGGCAGCGGGATCGACTTCTTGCCCGCCAGGTACTGCCCGGTCATCGACTCCTTGTTGGCGAGGAGTTGCTTCAACGGCCCGCTGTGGACGACCTTTCCGCCGTGCTCACCGGCGCCGGGGCCGATGTCGACCACCCAGTCCGCCACCTTGATGGTGTCCTCGTCGTGCTCGACGACGATCAGGGTGTTACCCATGTCGCGGAGGCGCACGAGGGTCTCGATCAGGCGGTGGTTGTCGCGCTGGTGCAGACCGATCGACGGCTCGTCCAGGACGTACAGGACGCCGACCAGACCGGAGCCGATCTGGGTGGCGAGGCGGATGCGCTGGGCCTCGCCGCCGGAGAGCGTGCCGGCCGCGCGGTTGAGCGAGAGGTAGTCGAGGCCGACGTCGACCAGGAACTTCAGCCGCTCGTTGACCTCCTTCAGAACCCGCTCGGCGATCTTCTTGTCGCGGGCATTGAGCCTGAGTTCGGCCAGGAAGTCCGCGCAGTCGCTGATCGACATCGCGGCGACCTCAGCGATGGACTTCTCCATCACGGTGACCGCGAGGACCAGGGGCTTCAGGCGGGTGCCCTCACAGGTGGGGCAGGGCACCTGGCGCATATAGCCCTCGAAGCGCTCGCGGGCGCCGTCGCTCTCCGCCTCGGAGTGGCGCCGCTTGACGAACGGCACCGCGCCCTCGAAGGCGGTGGTGTACGCGCGCTCGCGGCCGTACCGGTTGCGGTAGCGGACCTCGATCTGGGTCTTGTGGCCGTGGAGCAGCGCCTTTTTGGCGCGCTGCGGCAGACCGGCCCAGGGGATGTCGGTGCGGAAGCCCAGTTCGTCGGCGAGCGCGCCGACCAGGCGGGCGAAGTAGTCCTTGGTGTGCCCGAGCGACCACGGCGAGACCGCTCCCTCGTCGAGGGACTTGTCCTGGTCCGGGATGATCAGGTCGGGGTCGACCTCCATGCGGGTGCCGATGCCGGTGCAGTCGGGGCAGGCACCGAAGGGCGAGTTGAAGGAGAAGGAGCGCGGCTCCAGCTCTTCGAAGGAGAGGTCGTCGTAAGGGCAGTAGAGGTGCTCGGAGTACATCCGCTCACGCTCGGGGTCGTCGGCCGGGAGGTCCACGAAGTCGAGGACGACCATCCCGCCTGCGAGACCGAGGGCGGTCTCCACGGAGTCGGTGAGCCTGCGCTTGGCCGAGTCCTTCACCGTGAGACGGTCGATGACCACCTCGATGGTGTGCTTCTCCTGCTTCTTCAGCTTGGGCGGCTCGGCGAGCTGGATCGTCTCGCCGTCGACCCGGGCCCGGCTGTAGCCCTTGGTCTGGAGGTCGGCGAAGAGGTCCACGAACTCGCCCTTGCGCTCGCGAACCAGCGGCGAAAGCACCTGGAAACGGCTGCCCTCGGGCAGTTCGAGCACCTTGTCCACGATGGCCTGCGGCGACTGGCGGGAGATCGGCCGGCCGCATTCGGGGCAGTGCGGCTTACCGATCCGCGCGAAGAGCAGACGCAGGTAGTCGTAGACCTCGGTGATGGTGCCGACCGTCGAGCGCGGGTTGCGCGAGGTCGACTTCTGGTCGATGGAGACCGCGGGCGACAGACCTTCGATGAAGTCGACGTCGGGCTTGTCCATCTGGCCGAGGAACTGGCGGGCGTACGACGAGAGCGACTCGACGTACCGGCGCTGCCCCTCGGCGAAGATCGTGTCGAACGCCAGGGAGGACTTGCCCGACCCCGAGAGCCCGGTGAAGACGATGAGGGAGTCGCGCGGGAGGTCGAGCGAGACGTTCTTGAGATTGTGCTCGCGCGCGCCACGGACGATGAGACGGTCGGCCACGCCGGTCCGCACCTTTCTAGAGAGAAGCGAGGGAGCTACAGGAGCCCCCGTCCCAGGGTATGGGGGGCGCCGGATTGCTGTCGGTGAAGTCTTGG